>JAJQDE010000027.1 GCA_021202335.1 Lachnospiraceae bacterium | reverse complement strand
GTTTCAGAGCGAAAACAAATAGCTTTGATGGCAGAAGAGAAAATTGCATACGCAAGTTCTCTTCGCCTCTTCGCGATAAATCGCTCAGAAATGAGGATTTATATGAAAAGGATTGCCTTACCGGTAATACTTCTGTTATGTCTGATGCTGACAGCTTGTGGAGAAACCGCAGAGTTGGATCGGGCAGTTTTAGAAACAAACGAAAACAACAGTATAGAGGAATCGGAGCAAATTAGTACAAGAATTTCCGGTGTTGTCACAGACAGCAGCAATTTAGATTTTCCTCTCGGAATGGAGGTTAATTCTGATTCTTTTACGGGAACAGTTTATATGAATTCCATGATTGCAAATGATGATATATACAATTTTCCGGATACGAGTGGTTCGACCGTATTTCCGATGAGGAATATCTTGCATTGACAGCGTCGTCAGGTAATGATTAAGCATATACTTTTGACTTATAACTGTAAAACCAAAGGGAACTTCTTATTCGGGAAAAGATGAGATATTATAAAAGTATCAAAATGAAATCTGTTATTTCTGCTTTAAAAGGCGGCTATCGCTTGATTGACACTGCCAATGCTTACCTGAATGAAAAGGCTGTTGGTCGTGGCATGAAAAAATCGGGGCTTGTCAGGGAAGAAATCTTTCTCGAAACAAAGATATGGCCGTCCCTTTATGAGCAGCCTGACGCAGTAGATAGGACGCTGGAGCGTTTGGATACAAATTACATTGATCTGTTGCTGATTCATCAGCCTGCCGGAAATTATCTTGCCGGTTATCGTATGATGGAGAAGGCTTACAATGAAGGTAAAGTACGTGCAATTGGTCTTTCTAATTTCACGATCTCGCAGGTGCAGGAAATCTTGAATATCTGTGAGATAAAACCGGCTGTTCTGCAGACAGAGGTACATCCTTATTTTCAGGAGAAGAAATTGAAAGAATTTTTGGCAAGGGAAAATATGGCAGTTCAGGCGTGGTATCCGTTAGGACATGGTGATAAGGCATTGCTAGAGGAACCTTTATTTGACAGCCTTGCAGCTAAATATGGAAAGAGCAGCGCGCAGATTATCCTGCGCTGGCATATTCAGGCTGGCAACATTGTGATTCCGGGTTCCAAAAATCCGGATCATATCAAAGCAAACTTTGACATATTTGATTTTAATCTTACTGCTGAGGAAATGGAACAGATTGCGTCACTGAATAAGAATGTAAGGTACTATAACAGTACGCCGGAAATGTTAGATGCATATGTGAAGATGGTGCTTCCGGTGGACGCACAGAAATAGCTGCTTCTCGGAAAGGTGGTAGATGGAAATGTCGATAAAAATCATACATGGCAAAATGAAAAAAGCAGGAAGAAGCACAGCGATGATGCTTGCTCTCCTATTGATGTTGACCGGATGCGCAGCAGAAAATGGCACAGCTTCTGTTTTAGAAATAAATGCTTCCGAAAATCCAGAAGCTCCTGAATTGGAAGAAACTGAAGAATTAGAGCGTGAAACGATGGAAGACGAAGCGATTTCAGAAAACGGAGTTACAAGCATTTCTGTAAGTTTTGAAAACGAAGATTCAGGACTGAATCTGGCAGGTATTTTGTTTTTGCCGGAGGTTTTTAACGAAAGTAGTCAATATTCCGCTGTTGTTGTGACTGGTCCGATGCTTTCTGTGAAAGAGCAGGCGCAGAGCATTTATGCGCAAAGGCTGGCAGAGAATGGCTTTGTTACGTTGGTGTTTGATTATTCCTATTTCGGAGAGAGCGAAGGGGAACCCGGACAGTTAGAAGAACCCGACATTAAAGCAAGTGACATCAGTAGTGCTGTATCTTATCTGCAATCTTTGGATTATGTGGATGGTGAAAATATCGGTGGTCTTGGGATTTGTGGTTCCGGCAGTTATATGCCATATGCAGCCATACTAGATGAGCGCATTAAAGCGGTTACTTCTGTTGTCCCCGCTACAACGATGTCATCAATGATACAGATGCCGGTAGAACAGGCACAGGAGAATCAGAAAGCATATGAAGCGGGAGAAGCGGAACCTACCTATATTGATCTGATGCCGAGGGCATATACGGAAGGTGCAGCTTACTATTATAACGAAGAACGCGGATACCGCGATAACTGGGACAATCACGCGGTTTCATGGAGTGAGCTTTAATGGGTAGATTTTCATCCGGAAGAATTTATTTCAGAACTGGAAGCACCATATCTGATCATAACCGGTGAAAATGCGTGGTCACGTTCCGGGGCGGAGCAATTATATGAAAATACAGTATCTGAAAAGGAATTTTATATAATTGAGGATGCGGGACATTTTGATATGTATGATCTGGAGCCGTATGTTACACAGGCATTAGATTATATTGTACCGTTCTTTGAAACTTATTTAAATGTGGATTCATGACAGAAGGTGGAGCGGGTGAAAACGAAGCTGAAAGTAAAAATGGCGATAGACGCAGGTATGACGCTGCTACTGCTTCTTCTAATGGCATATGAACGGGTTGGTGAAACAGCCCACGAGTGGCTGGGCATGGGAATATGTGCCTTGTTTATTCTGCATCATATCCTAAATCGCGGCTGGAGCAGAAACCTTCTGAAAGGACGTTACTCTGTTTTGAGAGTAGCGCAGACAATTCTGAATGCAGGTGTCGCGCTTGTGACGCTTGGTTCAATGGTAAGCGGGCTGCTTTTATCAGAGCATACATTCCCATTTCTCCCGATTCGGAGCCTATATTCCTATGCAAGCCGGGTTCATATGCTGTGCGCATATTGGGGATTTGTTTTAATGAGCCTGCACTTGGGCTTTCATTGGAGTATGATGGTAGGAATTGCAAAACGGTATCTGCGGTCAAACAGAGTCTGCACATGGATTTTGCGCGGAGCTGCATTTGGGATAGCAACGTATGGAATTTATGCTTTTGTGAAGCGGAATATTGGAAATTATATGCTGCTTCAATACCATTTTGTGTTTTTTGATTTTGAGGAGCCGTTGATTTTGTTTGTGCCGGATTATGCAGCCGTGATGGGATTGTTTATTTTTATTGGTCATTATTGTGCTGAAGGTTTTAAGAAAATGGAGAAAAGGTGAATCAAATTATCCGTTATTTTGTCTGAAATGCAAACAAGAAACACTTATAGAATAGCAGTAAGGTGTATGGAAAACAAGAAACCATGCACCTTTTTTAGTTGGCAGATACCGTTTTGTAGAGATACAAGGCGGTATTTTTGTGAGGGAGATTATTTTATGGTAGACAAAAAAATGGAAAGAACCATGAGTTGCAGGAAAATATAAAAAATAACCCAAGGGAAATGTAAACTGCCTATGGTTGTAGAAAGTCAGGAAACTGTTCTTTCAAAAAATCAATCAATCTTTCCGCTATCGGCGTAAAAACCTGATATTTTTTCCAAATAATATACATTTTAGTTTCCAATTTCGGAGACAGGGGGCGAAAGCAAAGTCCGCTTTCCGGACTGACATCAGCCAGTTGGTTAAATACCAGCATACATCCCAACCCCTCCCTGACAAACACAGAACCATTATAAAACAGGTTGATAGTGCCAACGATGTTAAGCTGATCAACGGCTTCACCGCACCATCTCGGAAGGTCGGCACGGATGGATTGAGGCGAGGTGATGAGTGGAATCCCCTGTAAATCCTTCGGACATATCGCCGTTTTCTGTGATAACGGATTGTCCGTTCGCATCAGGAGTCCCCAAGTGTCACCGCCCGGCAGGGCAAGGTAATTATATTTTGTGAGGTCGGGCGGTTCTACAATGACTGCGAAATCGGAAAGCCCTTGCTCAAGATCGCTGACTACTACACGGGTATCACCACTGGTGATGAGAAAGCGCAGTCTGGGATATTGCAGGCGGAAATTCTTTATGGCATTTGCAAGGTGGTGTATAAGCCGGGATTCAGCACAACCAATCCGCACATCTCCGCCAGTCACATCATTTAGGGATTGAAATTCGCCTATGGTCTTGTCCGCCATATCTAAAATATCTTCTGCTCGTTTTCGGAGCAAAATTCCCTCTTCAGTCAGGCGTATATTGTAGTTGCCCCGGACGAACAGCCTGCATCCAAGCTCGGCTTCCAGTTCCTTGAGCTGTTTTGACAAAGTGGGTTGTGAAATATGAAGCATTTTGGCTGCTCCCGTAATGCTGCCTTCCCTTGCCACTTCAATAAAATAGCGTAAAACCCTCAGTTCCATAGCTGTTCCTCTTTTTTTTGCTTCATTCAGTGTAACACAAAAAGATATTCTTTTCAAGAATAACTAGAAATAGAAACTAAGTATTTGCAATTTATATGTCTGCAATCTAATATATAAATCAGGGTAACTAGGTGTCTGTGAAGCAGACACCCCACCCATAGCACAAATCCGGCACGCGCAGCGGGCGGGTGAAGCTTGCTTGCAAGCGAGATTTGTGCCTGATGGGTGGAGGGTCGTGAATAGCTGCAAATCAGGAAAGGGGTGGTCAGTGATGCCGGAAGCCAACAATGAAGCCCAGTGCTTTTATCAAAATCTCATTGACATTGGTTTTGGTGAGGAAATGAGTTCCCACTGTGTCACATTGCAAAAAGAAGGGCGCAGGAAAGAATTGCTAATCGCATTGAAAAACAGACGGCAGGATTTGCTGAGACATATCCACGAGGAGCAGAAAAAGCTGGATTGTCTGGATTATCTGGTATGCCAAGTGGAGAAAAATGGGCAATGTAAATAGATAAGGAGGGATACCATGAGACGATTGGGTACAATCGTATTTACAGTTTGCATGATTACTGTGTTGACCGCTTGCGGTTTGAAAAGCGCAGAGTCAGTGCCTGATTCGGAAAGCAGTTACGATGATGTAAATACCGACAGTGATATAGAAAGCATGGAATTAACGGAAAGTGAGGAGCGTGCTGTGGGAGAATTTGATTTTGAAACAAAGACTGTGCTGTTGAACAGTGGCTACGAAATGCCGATTATGGGACTTGGCACTTACAGTCTGACGGACGAGGAATGTGCCGTTTCCATTGCTGCTTTATTGGAAGCGGGAGGAAGGTTGATTGATACCGCGTATATGTATGGAAATGAAGCGGCTGTCGGGCAGGCAGTGAGGGATTCGGACGTGCCGCGGAAAGAAATTTTTGTGATTACAAAGCTTTATCCTACACAGTATGACAATGCTGCTGAAGCTATAGATGAGGCATTGAAAAAGATGGGATTGGATTATATCGACATGATTCTCCTGCATCATCCGGGAGATGGCGATGTGGAGGCATATCTGGCATTAGAGCAGGCTGTCGCGGACGGTAAAGTCCATTCCATTGGTCTTTCAAACTGGTATGTGGAGGAGTTGGAGGAATTTCTGCCGCAGGTAAATATAACTCCCGCACTTGTACAGAACGAAATTCATCCTTATTATCAGGAAAATGACGTGATTCCCTATATCCAATCACTTGGAATTGTGGTGCAGGGATGGTATCCGTTCGGCGGACGCGGATATACGTCGGAGCTGTTGGGTGATGAAACAATTACCGCCATTGCAGAGAGTCATGGTGTTTCCGCAGCTCAGGTGATTTTGCGCTGGAATTTGCAAAAAGGAGTTGTGGTTATTCCCGGCTCTAGCAATCCGGAGCATATCAGGGAAAATCTTGAACTGTTCGATTTTGAACTGACGGACGAGGAGATGGCGCAGATGAACGCTTTAGATAGAAACGAAAAACATGATTGGTATTAATGGAGGTGAACACAAAATGCAAATATTGGTTCTCAATGGAAGCCCGCGCACTAAAGGTAATACAAGGCAGATGGTTGATGCTTTTACAGCGGGGGCGAATCAGGCAGGGCATCATGTTGATGTGGTGGATGTCTGTAAGAAAAACATTAACGGCTGTCTTGCGTGTGAATACTGCCATTCAAAAGGCGGTGGAGTGTGTATTCAGAAAGATGATATGCAGGAAATTTATGATCTTAAAAAAAAAGCGGAAATGCTGGTTATTGCCTCTCCTATTTATTATCACGGTATTTCGGGACAACTGAAATGTGTGATTGACCGTTTTTACTCGGCGGCATATCCGGCAAAACCGGAAAAACTGAAGAAAGTCGCCATGATTCTATGATCCGGTGATGCGGATATGTATAAAGGAGCTGAGTTTTCCTATGAGGGAGATTTCCTGGATTATCTCGGATTACAGGACATGGGAATCATTACGGTGGCGGGAGGCGTCACAAAACAAAAACTGCAGGAAGCAGAAACATTGGGAAGAAATTTAAAATGAGACAGGAGGATTATGCAATGAACGACTTTATTTTTCACAACCCTGACAAGGTGTATTTTGGACGAAATCAAATGAAAAATCTGCCCGGAGAGCTTTTAAACTATGGGCGCAGGGTATTATTGGTTTATGGAGGCGGCTCAATTAAACGCAATGGTTTATATGACAAAGTAGTTACTGCGGTTCGCGGCAATGGCATGGAGCTGTTTGAGTTGTCCGGTGTGGAACCAAATCCGCGTCACACAACGGCAAATAAAGGAGCGGCAATCTGTAAGAAGGAAAAGATTGATGTGATTCTTGCCGTAGGCGGCGGTTCTACGATTGACTGTGCGAAAGGAATCGCGGCGGCAGCGCTTACGGATGACGGCGATGTCTGGCCGCTTGTTTCCAACGGCGTTTGGGTAACGGAGGCGCTGCCGGTTGTGGCTGTCCTTACGAATGCTGCTACTGGTTCCGAAATGGATGCGTGGTGTGTCATTTCCAATATGGATACAAACGAAAAGATAGGACTTGGCGGAGATGCGTTGATTCCAAAGGCGGCATTTGAAAATCCAGAATTTAGTTTTACCCTGCCTGCCTATCAGACAGCCTGCGGCGCGTTTGATATTTTCAATCATGTACTGGACAATTATTATCTGGCAGGGGAGGCAACCTTCGATATGGTATTGGAAATGCAGGAGGCTGTGATGCGCGCGGTGGTTAAATGGACGCCGGTTGCTTTAAAGGAGCCGGAAAATTACGAGGCACGCGCCAATCTGATGTGGGCATCTTCGATGGCGCTTAATTCCATTCTGGATGCAGGTACGGTACACGCCTGTCCGTGTCATGGTATGGAGCATGAGCTGTCCGCATATTATGACATCACGCATGGACATGGGCTTGCTATTTTAACGCCGAGGTGGCTGACCTACATACTGAATGATGAAACCGCGCCCGCAATCTGCCGTTTGGGAGAGACGGTATTCGGTCTTGAAAAGAGCGGCAATGTTGTGGACGGGGCAAAGGCGGCAATCGAAGCTGTCAGTAGCTTTGCTTTTGATACGCTGGGGCTGGAGCCGTCCCTTTCTAAGCTTGGCATTGATGAAACTCATTTCAAAGCAATGGCAGAACACGTCTGCGGAGAAAGCGGTATTATCGGGCTTCGTTCATTGAATGTGGATGACGTTGTGAATATCTATAAAATGTGTCTGTAAAGGTGTGCGTGCGAGTAACCGGAGGTGAATTGACATGCTTGACAGCAGAAGCGGGGTAAATTTAAATCCATATAAACAAGAAGTGGAAGATATGCTGCAAAGGGTTGTAAAAGGGATGCCCGCATATGAGGAGCTGCGCTTTTTTGTGAAATGTGTCAGCAAGCACTATCTTGCGGATTTTGCAGAAAATCAGTCTGACCTTGTAGTGCTTGGCACTGGTATTCCGGAGGAATTAGTCCTTGTGTCGGGTAAAATGCCTTATTGGGTCTTAGGCGGGAGCAGGGCAAGCATCCTGTGGTCAGACAATCTTGTGCCGCGGGATACCGATCCGGTCAGCAGGTCAGGGCTTGGATCTGTTCTTTCCGGCTTTGCCGCAAATGCATTGATTTTGATACCTTTGGTCAATGACAGTACAAGGAAACTGGCTTATATTCTGAAATCAAAGGGCTTCAAGGTACAGACCTGCCATTTCCCGCCGGTGAAGGACAAGCAGACGTATTTGGAATGGAGGCGGCAGTATGAGAGGTGCAGGGAGGCAGTTGCGCTGCATCTGAAAAAACCGATGACAAAGCGGGCTCTGCAAAAATCTCAGGAACAGATTCTGATGACAAAAAAGCAGATACAGGATTTTATGACCGTATCGCGGGACAGGCTGAGCGGCGTTTGCAGAATGTTTGTTTTGGGAAGCTACTACTGCGCGAAAGATCTTGCGGAATGGCGTTTCCATCTGCAAAAGCTGACTGCAAGGCTGAAAAAGGAGCCAAGGAATAGGACAGAGGAAAAGAGCAAGGTTCTGCTGCTTGGCTCGCCGGTTTATTTTCCGAATTACAAGGTTCCGTTTGTAATCGAGGAAGCCGGACTTACTTTATGTGGACAGGCGGATTATACAACGCTTTCCATACAAGGCTTTTCTGGTGCCGAACGGCTGCGGGAAGAAAATGCGGCGGATGTTTTTTATAAGAATGATACTTCTCCAGCCTATGTAAAAAACGATGCGCTTTATAGGAGAATTGAAAAGCTGCTTATGGAACAAAAGATAGACGGTGTTGTTTATCATGTGCTGAAAGGGCAGATTGAGTATGACTTTGAATTAGGGCGTTTTGAGGAATTGTTTGAAAAGCTGGATATTCCGCTATTCCGACTGGAAACAGATTACAACTATCAGGATATTGAGCAGCTTCGTATCCGGCTGGAGGCATTTTCGGAAATTCTAAATCAACGCAGATACAGAAAGGAAACGGTGGCAATATGAAGGGAAGAAAAATAGGGGTAGCGATCGTCTGCGCTGTCTGTGCGTTTCTTCTTGTGTCAGCTTTTTTTGCAACGAATTTTGTCCTGTATGATTATCATATGGAGGTTTCGGATTACCAATATGTAAAATCAGAGGAGGAAAAGCCTCTGTCTGCGGATACTTCCGTGTGGTTTTCTTATGGGGATGATGGGAAAGAAGTTTTTTACGGAATTGACGAGGGAATTTCAGGGGAAAGCCTGACTGTTTATGCGCTTACGCAGTCGGGGGAAATTTCCGTAACCTATGGCAGTGAAAATCCGATCAGGGAGGATTCGTTGGGACACTTGATCGCGGCGCTGCCCATGGCAGAGATGGACATAGACGGCGACGGTGAGAGCGAGCAGGTCTATGACTATGCGCGCGCGGACTTTGGGGCAAATTCTTTTAACCCTGCGCCGCAAAGCTTTTTGTCGGAGGAAATCCCGTTTGAGCTTGTATTTACAGAGCGCAAGTACGTTATGGTATATTACGAAAACGAAATTCTTACGGATGCGGAAATAACTGTAACATCTTATGACGGGGAGACGCAAACATACCGAACGAATGAAAATGGCTGGATTGACGGGCTCGCCATTCGGGATATACGGGAGGGCTTTACCGCCGCCTACTCGCCGGATGGGGTAACGGTATACCGTATGCAATATGCGCTGGAAGACTATTCGTATTTTTCGGCACATTTTTGGAAAGCGCAGCTGCCGTTACTGTTCGTTTTTGCGTTGGCGTGCATCGGTATTGCGGCGGTTCATTTTATAAGAAACCGTATGGAAAGGAACAATCCTGGCTACAAAATATACTCCAGAGAGCGTGTCGGCATTTATCCGGGTACGCTGCATCAGAAAACAACTTCAAAATTTCTGTTGATACGGTGGCTGTGCCTGTTTGCCGGTATGTTTCTGTGGACATATGCCGGAAAGCTGATTCATCAGGGGCAGCTATGGAATGAAATTGCCATACCGGTATTCAGTTGTCCGTTTAATCTGGATCAGGTGGTGGAAGTGCCATGCTATTATTTATCCCATCTTCCGTATCTGTTTAGCAGATATGGGAAAGGATTTCCTGTGCTGAATCTTATCTATGCGCTTACCTTTTTGGGGACACTGTTATTCTGCTTCATTTTTTTAGGGCGTATTTTATGCGGCTTTCTTTGTCCGGCTGGTCTTTTACAGGACTTGATGGATCAGCTTCGTAAGGCTTTGCATATTCGCCCGATTGTGGTGACGGATCGGATCAACAGATTCCTGCAGCCGATTAAGTGGGTTTGGATATTGTTGTTTTTAGGGTTTGCTTTTACGGGTGGTGATTTCTGTAACATTTGCCCCTTAAAGATATTTACAACCGCACAGGGCGGCTATTGGACGAATTTATATCTTGGCGGTTTTTTCGCAGTCGTGATATTGGTGGGCAGCTTTTTTATCAAACGGTTTTGGTGCATTATCTGTCCGATGGGCTATCTGATGGGTTTATTTAAGCGGTTTAATTTGTTTAAGCTCAAGAAGGACTGTACTGCCTGCACAGAATGTGGAGCATGTTATCATGCCTGCCCGATGCGGATAAAAAGCATTTATACAGAAAGGGACAAGGAAAATGTGCAGACGGTTGACTGTATGATGTGCGGCGAATGTATCCATAAATGCCCGGAGGACAAGGCATTATCCATGACCTTTTGCGGAAAAACCATTTATCAATCATCGCGGAAAGCTTTTATGTCCAAATTCTCAGAGAAAGAGGAGGGGGAAAGTATTGACAGAGCCAAGCGGAATCAATGAGCGGCAGCGGGAATTATTTATAAGGAAGTCCACAAGGGTGGCGGCGTCTTATTTAAAACGCGCAAAGGAGCTATCGGAAATACCGGATGCGGCAAAACCTTTCTTTGATGTGCTGGAAAACATATACATTAAGCTGTCGGATGTCCCAAAACCGGAAAACAGGAAAAGCATTGGAACCCTATGCGTCATGGTTCCGGCAGAGTTAATTTATGCTGCGGGCGCTATGCCGGTGCGCCTGTGCTCTGGCAGTTATACAGCCTATTCCATCGGGGACGATTACATTCCCCGTGACGCCTGCCCTTTGGTAAAGGCAGTCATGGGATTTGGAAAGATGAAGGCATTGCCTGCATTTGATAACTGCTCTTTGTTGATTGCGCCCGTGACCTGTGATTGTAAAAAGAAGCTTGCAGGGGTGATTGACGCGGTGAAGCAAACAGTCCCACTTCCTATTCCGCCGATGAAAAAAGAGGATGCCGACACAGAGATTTTTTTGAAAGAATTGTATCGTCTGATACCAATTTTGGAAAAAGAAACGGGAAAACAGATTACGGCAAAATCCCTGGCGGAAGGGATTAATCTGGTCGGAAACGCACAATATGAGATGTCGGAATTTATGAAATACCGCAGGCATGCTCCGGCATTGATGAGCGGGACACAGGTTATGGCAGTGATGAATGCGTATGCCTATATGCCAGCCGATATTTGGGCAAAGCAGATGCACAGGCTGAATGCTGAAATGAAGCTGCGGCTTGCGCAGGGGCATTTTGTGAGCAGAAAAAACCAGCCCCGTATTCTCGTGACGGGCTCACCCATTGCGTTTCCCAATCTGAAGCTTCCGCTTTTGATTGAGGAAATGGGAGGGGTTCTTGCCGCAGATGAAACCTGCATGGGAGAGCGTGGATTATCCGATCCGGTATCAGTGATTGACGCTGGATTTGACGGAATGATGCGCGCTTTGGCTTCCAGATACACAAAGCCCTGTACCTGCCCCGTGTTTGTGGATAACAGCCAGCGCATTTATCGGTTGAAGCAGATGATAAAGGAAAGTAAAATTCAAGGTGTCATTTATCATGTGCTGCGCGGCTGTCTGGTCTATGATTACGAATACCAGCTTATAGAGGAAGCAATGGGGGAAATGGACGTTCCGATGATCCGTGTGGAGAGTGATTACAATGAGGAGGATGTGGAACAGCTCCGTATCCGAATTGAAGCATTTATTGAGTTGATTAAGCTGAAAGAACGAAAAGAGGAGGCATGACGCCTATGGGAAAATATTATCTTGGGCTGGATGGCGGTTCCACATACCTGAAAGCTGTTCTTATGAAGGATAAAAAAGTAATCAGCACGGTTGTGTACCCTACGGGAATTGACAATAATGGGGTAGCAAAGAAAATGGTGGCAGCCCTATGTAAAAAATACGATATCAGCCGGACAGACATAGGATATATTATGGCGACCGGATACAGCCGTAAAATTCTGGAGGTTGCCGATGATGATATTTCGGAAATTACGGCGCATGCCTATGGAGTGCGTGTGACTGCGCCGAAAGGATACCGCCCCGGCATGGTAATTGATATTGGCGGGCAGGACAGTAAGATTATTTATCTGGATGGGAATTATAATGTGAAGAATTTCACTATGAATGATAAGTGTGCCGCAGGTACAGGAAAATTTATGGAGGTAATCGCGCAGATCCTGGAAACGACGATTGAGCAGGTTGGACCGCTTTCTCTGGAAAGCACCACGCCGTGTGATATTAACAGTACGTGCGTGGTATTTGCACAATCCGAAGTGATTTCACTTGTGGCAAGAAAGTTTGACAGGCGTGACATTCTCGCGGGGATGCATTTGTCGATGGCAAAGCGAATCATAAAGATGATGAAGAAAACGGAAAAAGGCGGCGATATCCTGATGACAGGCGGCGGGGCATTAAATACGGGCATACACAGGGCTTTTGAAGAAGAGCTGATGAGAGATGTCTATGTTGCAAGGTATCCGCAGTTTAACGGCGCGGTTGGCGCAGCTTTGATTGCCAGTGAGAGAGGTAAGTGTGAAAAATCACACTGATGTGCTGATTTTTCACAATCCTCTGAAAGAGGATTTAGAAATATTGTGCAGGAGCATCACAAATTTGATTGATGGCTGACGCAAATCTGATATTTGCGTCGCCCCGTCGCATAAACGCTCCGGAATGAGAGGTAGAATAGGAATGTTTCTTTGCTTATTTCAGCGCTTACAATTGCTGTTTCAGTTGGTCTTGGCTGTGGAACTTGCGGCAGTCCGGTCATCAGCACGTTTCTTTCTACGTATGTGATATCCCATGCGGGAGATGTAAAGAAAGGCATTTTGTCATTTATAAGTTTCTTTTTAGGGAAAATGCTGAGTGTTTCTACGTTGTGCGTGATTTCCGCGCTGGTCAGCAGCCGTTTTATCAGCGACAGTGGATATATCGGCTCTTTTAATCTGCGATTGTTTTCGCAAGCAGCTATGAGTGTAATCGGATTGGTTTTGACCGCTCAGTGGTTTTGGGAGCTGAAAAGGCAGAAGAGGTGCGGCAGTTGTAAGGAGTGTAAAAAAACAGCGGGAAGGTCAGGCGTGGCGCCAATGCTGGCGGCAGGCATCACTTATGGTATGACACCCTGCGCCCCGCTTTTACTGATGATTGGTTATTGCTTTACGCTTCCGGTTCCCTTGGCGGGAGCAACCGGCATCGCGTTTAGCCTTTCGAGTATCGTAAGCCCTGTTTTGCTGTTGGTTGTTGTAACAGGAGCGCTTTCTGCGAAAATGAGAAAGGAAATACCGTATGTATTGAAATGGTTTCGGCTGGCGTCCTATGTATTGCTGATATTTGTGCCGTTTTTTCTGAGGGAATAATATCAAAATCATTAAGTATAGTATGAAAAATCACACTGATGTGCTGATTTTTCATACGGCTATTTGTTTCTGAGCGAAAGCAAATAGCCCTGATGGCAGACGAGAAACCGCCTTCGCGGATTTCTCGCCGCCGCTTCGAAACAAGTTGCTCAGGAATGGAGATTAGTGTGAAAAAATCATGCTGATGCACTGATTTTTCACAATCCTCTGAAAGAGGATTTACAAATATTGTGCCGGAGTGTCACAAATTTGATTGATGGCAGACGCAAATCTGACATTTGCGTCGCCCCGTCGCATACGCTCCGGAACGAAGGATTAAAATGAAAGGAATGTTTGCTTTGACTTTAGAAGATATCTTGGGGGCATTTCAGGGGGAGGGAAATGCTGCACAGAATCCTGATTGGAAGAAATTGTTTGATGAGATCTGTCAGGAAGCGATACGGATTAGTATGGAATTGAATAACCATTATCATACTCCGGAAAAAATTAGAGAGATTATGGGACGGCTGACGGGGAAAGAAATTGATGATACCTTTCGACTGTTTCCCCCGTTTTATACTGATTTTGGGAAAAATATTACGATCGGGAAAGATGTTTTTATCAACTCGGGTTGTCATTTTCAGGATCAGGGTGGAATTGAAATTGGAGAAGGTACAATGATTGGCCACAATGTCGTGTTGGCTACAATTAATCATGACCAAAATCCGATGAAAAACAGAAAAAATCATTATGCACCAATAAAGATTGGCGCGCATGTATGGATCGGCTCTAACGCAACCATATTGCCGGGGGTGACGATTGGAGACTGGGCGGTAGTTGCGGCGGGCGCCGTAGTGACACGGAATGTTCCTGCTATGACGGTAGTGGGAGGTGTTCCTGCAAAATTTTTAAAGAATGTTGAAGTTTCATAGAAAGCAGTGAAAGGAAGGTGGAATAATCAATGAAAAGAATGGTCAATTTGTTGTTTTTTTCTGCAATTATTGTTATGCTGACAGCATGTGGTAATTCTGCTGTTATTGAACAACAGGCAGCAACGGAGCCTGAAGCGCAGGGAACAGCAGAAGAATCTGAGACAGTTCAGACTATGACAGACACAGAAGTGCAGGAAATGGAAAAAGAGTCTGAAACAGTTCAGTCTGTGGCAGAAACAGAACAACAGGAAACGGAAGAAGAGTCTGAAATATCCAAAAATGTGACAGACACAGGACAGCAAGAGGAAGATATGGATAAAAAAACGTTGGTAGTATATTTTTCGTGTACAGGAAGTACAGAGCTTGTGGCAGAATATGCGGCAGAGATTTTAGGGGCTGATATTTACGAAATTGTGCCAAAAGATCCATATACAGAGGAGGATTTGGCGTATTATACAGATTGCCGTGCCGATCAGGAGCAGGCTGATCCGAACGCGCGTCCTGAGATTTCCGGCGGTGTGGAAAATATGGACGAATATGATACCATAATTCTTGGCTATCCGATTTGGCATGGTCAGGCTCCGCGTATTATCAGCACTTTTTTAGAAAGCTACGATTTCTCAGGAAAGACAATAGTGCCGTTCTGCACTTCTCATAGCAGTGGCATTGGTTCCAGTGCAAGTGATCTTCATGCCCTTTGTTCAGCATCTACAGAGTGGATGGATGGGCAGAGATTTGAAGCAGGTGTGTCTAAAGAAAGTGTTCAAAATTGGATATCCTCTTTACTGCCAAAATTGCAAGAGGGAGAGCTTGATTGATGTTAAAAATTTTCAAGTAACTGTCATCAAAGAGTCGACAGCAGAATATGGGAAAAAAGAGGGGGAAAGAAATATAATAGGATTTTTTATTGTAAAAAAGGGTTATCTGTTGGAGCTGTATAAAACGCTCCACCCGGAGGACGCCACAGCAACAGGGGACCAACCGGATATTGTTACGATAGACAATGCGCTTATATAAATAGCATATTATTGGCATGGCAGGACTTGAACAAATCAAAAAAAGCATAAAGATGGGTCATAGAGCAGCCTATGGAATGGGAATTGAAAAAGAATATATAATCCGACAAAACTTTCCAATGCTTTTAAACTGCGCATTATTGACAAATTTTTAATATTAATGTAATATATAGTAGAAGTCGGGCGATGGTGAACGTAAAATGAGAGAATCATCGTCTTTTTTTTGTAAAGCCCTTATCAGCTTTTTACACATCAGGAGGAGGTTGTCGGATGCTTCGATACATCATTAAGCGGGTTCTTCTCGCGATAGTCACGATTTTTATTATTGCTGCGATTACGTTCTTTACGATGAACGCAATCCCCGGCGGACCGTTTAACTCGGAGAAGGCGACGAGCGAGGCGGTAAAAAAGGCTTTGGAGGAGCGATACAATCTCGATAAGCCGGTGGGAGAGCAGTTTATCATTTACATAAATAATTTCCTTCACGGAGATTTGGGTGTTTCCCTTAAGACAGGCAGAAGCATTGCGACCGTTATCGGCGAGTCATTCCCTATATCGGCAAAGCTCGGCGGAATGGCGGCGCTGGTGGCAACGATTGCCGGGCTGATTCTCGGAAGCATCGCGGCGCTCAAGCGAAACACCGTCATAGACCGTCTTATCGTGTTTATCACGACGCTTTTTACGGCAGTGCCGAGCTTTGTGCTTGCAACACTGCTTCTGTATATTTTCTGTATCGTGCTGCAATGGGTTCCGGTGTTCAGCGCGACCGAAACGCACTACGCGCTCCCGGTGATTGCGCTTGCGCTTTATCCCATGGCATACATTACAAGACTGACCAAGACGAGTATGCTTGATGCTTTGGGGCAGGATTATGTGCGCACCGCAAACGCGAAGGGCGTGGCGGGCTGGAAGGTAATTTTTAAGCATGCGCTCAGGAACGCCGTGATACCTGTTATCACCTACGTAGGACCGATGCTTGCGTATATCCTTACGGGAAGTCTTGTCGTTGAAAATATCTTTACAATCGGCGGGCTGGGCTCTAAGTTCGTGTCAAGCATCACAAACCGCGATTATACGATGATTATGGGGACAACGATGTTCCTTGCGATTTTGATGGTGACACTGAACCTGATTACGGATATCATATACAGCATCGTCGACCCGAGGATAAAGCTGGATTAATATGAAAAAAATGGAGGACTGTAATGCAAGAGCAGAATACTTTGAAAAGAAACGCGCTCAGCGCGCAGATAGATTTATCTAAATTTAATTTCGAGGATTCGGATTTTGAGAAAGCCACGGAGGAGGAGAAACGCCAGCAGGACGTTATGAGCGAGTCGACGACGTTTTTTAAGGACGGTATGAAAAAGCTGATGAAAAATCCGCTTGCCGTTGCGAGCATGATTGTGCTGGTGCTTATTATCGGAGTGATTATCGTGGCTCCGCATGTGGTGCCTTACAGCTATTCGCAGATTATCAGCGTGAATGGCAAGAGGGACAAAACCGCAAAGAACCTAAAGCCGTTTGAGTATTCCGAAAACGAGCTTGCGTACATAGAGGAGGGCGGCACGGTGTTTCCTCACATAATGGGAACAGATGCGCAATGCCGCGACTATTTTATCCGCGTCGTGTATGGTACAAGGGTTTCATTGGTGGTCGGTTTGTTTGCAAGCGTCCTCGTTCTGATTATCGGACTTTTATATGGAAGCATTTCAGGTTATTTGGGCGGCAAGGTCGATCTGATCATGCAGCGGATTGTGGATATTATTTATTCATTGCCCGACATGCTGGTCATTATCCTGCTGTCGGTGGTGCTCAACGAAACGCTGACCTCCAGTCTTGAGGGTACGGCGCTGCAGAGCTTGGGCGTAAATATGATTTCCCTGTTTATCGTGTATGGTCTTTTGTACTGGGTGGGAATGTCAAGGCTGGTGCGCGGTCAGATTTTGACCATCAAGAACAATGAATACGTGCTTGCGGCAAAGGCTACGGGTGCAAAGA
Source organism: Lachnospiraceae bacterium (assembly GCA_021202335.1). Lineage (GTDB taxonomy): Bacteria > Bacillota > Clostridia > Lachnospirales > Lachnospiraceae > COE1. The sequence continues at coordinate 78,672 of JAJQDE010000027.1, read as the reverse complement.
GCGCAAGAATTATCCGCAGGCATATTATTCCGAACTGTATCAGCGTTATCATTATTTCGACGGCGCTGCAGATTCCGTCCGCAATCTTTACCGAGAGCTATTTGAGCTTTATCGGACTTGGCGTACAGGCTCCGATGCCCTCGTTGGGAAGCCTTGCAAACAGTGCAAGAGAGGGCTTGCAGAGCTACCCCTACAAGCTGATTTTTCCGGCAGTGGTGATTTGCCTTATAGTGCTTTCGCTCAACCTTTTGGGCGACGGGCTTCGCGACGCGTTTGACCCGAAGCTGAAAAAATAGGTTGAAAATCAGGCTGATATAATAATGGAGGATTTATATGAGAGAAGAATATATTTTGCAGGTTAAGGATTTGCACACATCATTTTTTACTGACTCGGGCGAGGTAAAGGCGGTAAACGGCGTGAATTTTAATTTGGCGCCCGGAAAGATACTCGGCATCGTGGGCGAGTCTGGGTCCGGAAAGAGCGTTACGGCATATTCAATCATGCAGATACTTGCCTCTACGGGGCGGATTGTGAGCGGTCAGGTGCTCTATCGCGGTCAGGATATCACGAAATTTGACAAAAAGCAGATGAGGGGCTTTCGAGGGAAATGCTGCAGCATTATCTTTCAGGATCCCATGACAAGCCTTAACCCTGTGTTTACTATAGGAAATCAGTTGATGGAGGCAATCCTGCTCCACACGGACAAGGACAAAAAGCAGGCGAAGGAAAGAGCCATTGAAATGCTGGAGCTTGTGGGCGTGAATGAGCCGCAAAAGCGCATTAAGCAGTATCCCCATGAGCTGTCGGGCGGTATGCGCCAGCGCGTGATGATAGCAATGGCGCTTGCGTGCGAGCCGGATATTTTAATTGCGGACGAGCCGACCACGGCGCTTGACGTAACAATTCAGGCGCAGATTTTGGAGCTGATGCAGGAGCTTCAAAAAAAGATGGGAATGGCGATAATCGTGGTAACGCACGACTTGGGCGTTATCGCAGATATGTGCGATGAGATTATCGTTATGTACGGCGGGCGCGTGTGCGAGCGGGGCACGGCGGAGGACATTTTTTACCGTCCGGCGCACGAATATACAAAGGGGCTTTTGCGCTCCGTGCCTAAGGCGGACTCGAGCAGAGAGCGGCTTGTGCCGATTGCGGGCACGCCGATTAACCTTTTAAATATGCCAAAGGGCTGCGCGTTCTGCGCCCGCTGCGACGAGGCAATGAAAATCTGCCTGACCCAAGTCCCGCCGCAGGTGCAGATGCCTGACGGGCATTTCGCGTCATGCTGGCTTGCGGCAAAGAAGCTTAGGGACGGTGCGTTTGATACACAAAATCAGGAGGTGGGGCAATGAGCAGCGAATATCTGATTGAGGTGGAGGATTTAAAGCAGTATTTTCCCATCAAGACGGGATTTTTTAAAACCACGCCCCTGAAAGCGGTGGACGGCGTTTCCTTTGCGGTCAAGCCGGGTGAAACTCTGGGGCTTGTGGGCGAATCGGGCTGCGGCAAGACTACGGTCGGGCGGTCGCTTCTGCGGCTTTACGAGCCTACCGCGGGAACCGTTAAATTCAACGGCGAGGTGATTACCGCTAAAAACATGAAGGATCACCGCAAGGAAATGCAGATGGTTTTTCAAGACCCGTATTCTTCCCTGAACCCGCGTATGACGGTTGAGGATATTATCGGAGAGCCGCTGGATGTGCATAAAATGTATTCAAACAAAAGCGAGCGGCGCGAGAAAATTTTGCATTTGATGGAGCTTGTGGGGCTTAACGCGGAGCACGCCACACGCTATGCGCACGAATTTTCGGGCGGTCAGAGGCAGCGTATCGGCATTGCGAGGGCGCTTGCGGTCAATCCGCAGTTCATCGTCTGCGACGAGGCGGTGAGCGCGCTGGATGTTTCCATTCAGGCGCAGGTCATAAATATGTTTGAGGATTTACAGGAGAAGCTGGGCGTGGCGTATCTGTTCATTGCCCATGATTTGCTGGTGGTCAGGCATATTTCAAACAGGATTGCGGTTATGTATCTTGGGAAAATCGTGGAAATCGGCGATGCGGACGAGGTGTACGACCATCCGGTGCATCCATATACGGAGTCGCTTTTGAGCGCGGTGCCCATTCCCGACCCGGTGATTGCAAAGCAGAGCAAGCGGATTGTGCTTTCGGGCGATGTGCCAAGCCCCATGAATATGCCTACGGGCTGCGCGTTCCGCACAAGATGCCGTTTTGCGACGGATAAGTGCGCCGAGGCGGCTCCCGTGCTTGCGGACAAGGGCGGCGGTCATTTGGCGGCATGCCATAATCGTTAATGGTATTGGCAAAGGGCGGGCAGTGATATTTTCACGGGATATGCCGGCGGCTTTGTTGATATAGAGAGGAAAAAGAAAAACAAAAAAACAAGGAGGATTGATTATGAAAAAGAAACAGGTAATTGCACTTAGCTTAGCGCTTGCTATGGCTATGGGCTCGCTTTCCGCCTGCGGTTCATCATCGGAAACATCTGCAACGGATACGCCTGCAGAGGTTACGACGGAAACGGCGGAAGCGTCAGATGAGGCTCAGACGGGGACGGAAACGGCAGACGCTGAGAGCGATGAGGATGCGGTTGACCCGCATGACTGGGCATTTTACGACGAGCTGATTGACGAAATCAGGACGACTACGGACTTTGAGGCAAGAGAAGCCCTTATGCACGAGGCTGAGGACATCCTTATGGAAACGGGCGCGATTTTGCCGATTTACTATTACAATGATATTTATATGCAGAAGGAGTATGTGTCTAATATCTATTCAAACTCGTACGGCTTCAAGTATTTCATGTTCGCGGAAACTGACGGCGACACGCTTAGAATAAATCTTGCTTCAGAGCCTGATAAGCTTGACCCTGCCCTCAACAGCTCGGTTGACGGCGCGTGCCTTGTGGTAAACAGCTTTGCCGGTCTGTTCGCTTATGACGACAGCAACGAGGTTGTAGCTGATTTGGCTGACAGCTATACGGTAAGCGATGACGGAACGGTTTATACATTTACGCTTATTCCTGATTTAAAGTGGTCTGACGGTTCAGAGCTTAACGCAAATGATTTTGTTTACGCGTGGAACCGTGCAGTTGATGAAAAGACTGCCGCCGACTATTCATATATGTTTGCCGTGATTGCAAGGAATGAGGACGGAACTCTTGCGGTTGAGGCAAGCGAGGACGCACAGACGCTTACTGTCACGCTTGACGCTCCCTGCGCGTATTTCCTTGACCTTTGCGCATTCCCGGCTTACTATCCGGTAAAGCAGAGCGAGGTTGAGGCGGCTTCCGATTGGGAGACGAACCCCGGCGCATGGTGCCAGGAGGCAGGCTTTGTGACAAACGGCGCATATACGCTTGAGTCATGGACGCATGATGAGTCTATGGTTTATGTAAAGAACCCGTATTATCACAGGGCTGACGAGGTGACGGTTGAGAGGCTTGAGTTCATGCTCAGCGCGGACGATACGGCGATTTACGCGGCTTACAACGCGGGCGACCTTGACTTTGCAGACACGGTGCCTACGGATGAAATACAGTCATTGCTTGACAATCCTGAGTTCTATATTGTGGATCAGCTCGGCACATACTATGTCGGCTTTAACGTAAACAGCTCGCTCTTTGACGGAAAGACGGCGGCTCAGGCAAACGCTATGCGCCGTGCATTTGCGCTTTTGGTTGACCGTGATTACATCGTTGAAACCATAGGTCAGACAGGTCAGCAGCCGGCGAACTCATTCATTCCTGAGGGAATGGCTGACGGCAACGGCGGCGTGTTTAAGGAGAACGACAGCGCTTACACCTATCCAGATGAGGCGACGACAGGCTATTACGATCCGTATGCGCTTGATGAGAACGTGGAGGAGGCGATTGAGCTTCTTGAGTACGCGGGCTATGAGTTCACGGACGACGGTATGCTTTCGGACGCGACGCCGATTTCATTTGAGTACCTTACAAACGAGGCTACAAGCCATGTCGCAATCGCTGAGGCTCTGCAGCAGGACTTCGCTTATATCGGCATCAACATGACGATTAAGACTGTGGATTGGAACGTATTCCTCAACGAGAGGAAGGAGGGCAATTACGACGTTGCCCGTGAAGGCTGGATTGCGGACTTTAACGACCCTATCAATATGCTTGAGATGTGGACGACAGAGTCAGGAAATAACGACTGCCAGTTTGGACGCTGATATAAAAACGGCTTCTGATTGACAAGCATGGAGGGCGCACACTGTATTATTGCGGTGTGCGTCCTTTTAATATGCGCAGGGGCGATTTCACCCTACTCGATTGCGCATTAAATATGGTATAATAAAACCACATAATTATTCAAAAAACAGGAATAAATAATGTGTGAAGGGCTGAAAAAATTTTCGGAGGTAAAACCAATGATTGATACCGTAACCTTTAATCCCTCGCTGGATTATATCGTCACCGTCAACGATTTTAAGCAGGGGGCGGTCAACCGCACGGTGGAGGAACATATTCTTCCGGGCGGTAAGGGAATCAACGTTTCCCGGGTGCTTAAGAATTTGGGGTGTGAGAGCACGGCGCTTGGCTTTGCGGCAGGCTTTACGGGGCAGGAGCTTATCAGGCTTCTTGCCGAAACCGGCATCGCGGCTGACTTTATCCAAGTGGAGCATGGCATGAGCCGCATCAATGTGAAGCTTCGCAACCGAAACGGCGCCATGCAGGAGGAAAGCGAAATCAACGGTCAGGGTCCGCAGCCCTCGCCGCAGGATATCAGGCGTCTTTATGACCGGCTTGACCGGCTTTCTCAGGGCGATATACTTGTGATGGCGGGCAGTATTCCCGACTCCCTGCCAAAGTCCATGTACCGCGATATTATGGAGCATCTGCGGGAAAAAAAGCTCAATATAGTGGTGGACGCGACAGGAGCCTTGCTGAGCAATGTGCTTTCATGCAGACCGTTTCTGATTAAACCCAACAACCATGAGCTGGGTGAGCTGTTCGGCGTGCCGATTTCCGACAAGGATGTGGCGCTGCATTACGCAAGGCGGCTGCAGGAGCAGGGCGCAAGGAATGTGCTTGTTTCGATGGCAGGAGAAGGCGCGGTGCTTGCGTCTGAGGACGGCGGGCATTACCGCATGGAAGCGCCAAAAGGCAGGGTGGTCAATTCCGTTGGCGCGGGCGACTCTATGGTCGCGGGATTTTTATATGGATATATGACGACGGGGGATTATCGGGAGGCATTCCGCTGCGGCGTGTGTACGGGAAGCGCAAGCGCGTTTTCAGAGGAGCTTGCGACAAAGGCGGAGGTCTTGAAGCTGATGGAGAGATGTACCGGCGGTCGTGACATGGAGGTGAGAAATGAAGATTAGGGATTTACTGTCGCCTGAGAGCATCAGGCTGCACGGTTCAGCGGCAAATAAAGAGGAGGTGCTGAACAAAATGGTGGAGCTTATGGCAAAAAGCGGAAAAATCACCGATGTGGAGGCTTACCGCAGAGGTGTTTTTGCAAGAGAGGAGGAGGGAACGACAGGCATCGGCGAGGGGATTGCCATACCGCACTGCAAGTCTGACGCGGTGAAAGCGCCGGGGCTTGCGGCGCTTGTTGTGCCTGACGGTGTGGAGTTTGAGGCGTTGGACGGTGAGCCGGTCAGAATATTGTTTCTGATTGCCGCGCCCAATTCGGAGGACAATGTGCATTTGGACGTTCTAAGCAGGCTTTCGATGCTGCTGATGGACACAGCTTTTACGCAGCGTCTGATTAACGCAGGCTCCGTGGAGAGCTTTCTTGCAATTATCGATAAGGCGGAACACGAAAGGGACGCGCAGGAGAGCAAGGAGCGCGGGGCGGCGCAGGTACGGATTTTGGCGGTGACGGCATGTCCGACGGGAATTGCGCACACCTATATGGCGGCGGAGGCGCTTGAGAAAAAGGCGCAGGAGCTTGGCGTTGCGCTCAAGGTGGAAACCAGAGGCTCGGGTGGCGCAAAAAATGTGCTTACGGATGCGGAAATTGCGCAGGCTGATGCGGTTATCGTGGCGGCGGATACGAAGGTTCCGATGGAGCGCTTTGACGGCAAGCGGGTGCTTGAATGTAAGGTCGCGGATGGAATAAGCAAGCCGGAAAGCCTGATTAACCGTGCCCTGCAGGGAGATGCTCCGATTTACCGCGCGCAGGAAACGGGGCGGGCTGATAAGCAGGACGGGCAGGAAAAGAGCGGCACGGGGCATATGATTTAAACGCATCGGATGAACGGCGTTTCGCACATGCTCCCGTTTGTAATCGGCGGCGGCATTATGACCGCGATAGCGTTTTTGATTGACACCCTGCTGGGCTACGGGGCGACCGGGGGCAGCTCGTTTGGCTCATGCACACCGCTTTCGGCGTTTTTTAAGTATGGCGGCGGGCTTGCGATGGGGCTTATGGTTCCCGTGCTGTCAGGCTATATTGCGTATTCGATTGCTGACCGTCCGGGTCTTGCGGTCGGCTTTACGGGCGGGCTTTTGGCGGCAAGCGGAAACGCGCTTGCGGAGGGCTATGAGTGGGCAGGCAGCGCGTCAGGCTTTCAGGGCTTTATAGCGGACTATGCGTTTGGGCGCACGGACGGCGGCGCTACGGTGTCGGGCTTCCTCGGAGGTATTCTGGCAGGCTTTCTGGCAGGATATATCGTACTGCTCCTGAAAAAGGCATTTGCAAAGCTGCCCCCTTCGCTTGACGGGATTAAGCCTACCCTGATTTACCCGTTGCTTGGCATTTTTATTATCTGTGTTTTGATGTGCTTTATCTTTAACCCTTTGATTGGCGCGATAAACACGGGATTGAGCAATATGCTCACGGCAATCGCGGACGCGGGGCTGATTACGGCGCTCGGGCTTTTGCTCGGCGCGATGATGGCAATTGACATGGGAGGTCCGATAAACAAGGCGGCGTATGTGTTTGGAACGGGAATGCTCTCGACCGCTTCCCAGCTTATGGCAGGCGGCGCGGACGCCTCCGACCCGGCAGTGCGCGCGTGCTATATCGCGATGGCGTCCATTATGGTCGGCGGTATGGTGCCGCCTGTCGGGATTGCGCTTGCGTGCCGTTTTTTCCCCCGCAAATTCACGCGTGCGGAACGCGCCTCGTGGGTGTCCAATCTTGTGATGGGCTGTTCCTTTATCACGGAGGGCGCGATTCCGTTTGCGGCGGCAGACCCGCTGCATGTTATTCCATGCACGATGGCGGGAGCGGGCGTGGCAGGACTGCTGTCCGCGCTGTTCGGGTGTACGCTGATGGCTCCGCACGGCGGAATTTTCGTGTTTGCGACAGTGGGAAGCCCTCTGCTGTATATTTTGGCATGGGTGGCAGGCTCCGTGATAACGGCGGTGATGCTTGGATTTATTAAAAAGAATTTGGAAGGATAAGGCAGGGTTGATTATGAAGGAATTTCAATATATTATTAAGGATGAGATGGGGATTCACGCGCGCCCCGCAGGAGAGCTTGTGAAGGCGGCGTCCGCGTTCCCCTGCGATATAAGGCTTGCGCTTAACGGGCGCGAGGCGGACGCAAAGCGCATTATGGCTGTGATGAGCCTCGGCGCAAAGCGCGGCGCGGAGCTTACCGTGAGGACGGACGGCGACCGTGAGGACGAGGCGGCAGCCGCGCTTCTTAAATTTTTGGAGGAAAATTTATAAGTATGGAGATTTCGGGAAAAAGCGTATTTCGTGGCATTGCAATAGGAAAGCTTGCCATTTTCAAAAAGACGGAAAGCCGGGTAAAGCGCGAGCATATCAGGGATGTCCCGGCGCAGCTTGAGCGTTTTGAGCAGGCAAGGGAAACAGCGAAGGCGCAGCTTAGAGTACTGTACGAAAAGGCGCTCAAGGAGGTTGGCGAGGTAAATGCGGCGATTTTTGAAGTACACCGGATGATGCTCGACGACCCTGACTATACGGAGTCGGTCAACAGCATGATTGCGACGCAGGAAATAAACGCGGAGTATGCCGTGGCAGCCACGGGGGACAATTTTTCCGCAATGTTTGCGGGAATGGACGATGAATATATGAAGGCAAGAGCCGCCGAAGTGAAGGATATAAGCAACCGCGTGATTGCGGTTTTGCAGGGCGAAAGCGCGGGAGCGCCTGCAGCGGCGGAGCCTGTGATTTTGCTTGCGGATGATCTGGCTCCGAGTGAAACGGTGCAGCTTGACAAATCGCGGGTGCTTTCCTTTGTGACGCGGCACGGCTCTGCGAATTCCCACACGGCGATTTTGGCGCGCACGATGAATATTCCCTCCCTGATAGGCGTGGATTTCCCTGACGATGCGGCGGGAAAAACGGGCATTGTGGACGGCTATAAGGGGCTGCTTCTTATTGACCCGCCGCAGGAAACCCTCGACGAATACAGGGCTCGCAGGGAGGAGGATGAGGAAAAGAAACGGCTGCTGCTGGAGCTTAAGGGCAAGGAAAACGTGACGCGGGACGGCAGGCGCATCGACATATACGCCAATATCGGAAGCGTTGAGGATGTGGCGCTGGTGCTTGCAAACGACGCGGGCGGCGTCGGGCTGTTCCGCAGTGAATTTCTCTACCTTGAGTCGGAGGATTACCCGTCGGAGGAGGAGCAGTTTGCGGCGTACCGGAAGGCGGCGGAAATGATGTCGGGCAAAAAGGTCGTTATCCGCACGCTGGACATCGGAGCGGATAAACAGGCGTATTATTTTGGGCTTGACAGGGAGGATAATCCCGCGATGGGCTATCGCGCCATACGCATCTGTTTAGACCGCGTTGACATTTTCAGGATACAGCTTCGCGCGATATACCGCGCAAGCTATTACGGGACGATTGCCATAATGTTTCCGATGATAATATCCGTGGACGAGGTGCGCAGGATTAAGGAAATAATTGCAGGGGTAAAGGCGGAGCTTGACGCGGAGTCGCTTCCATACAAGGATGTGGAGCTTGGAGTCATGATTGAAACGCCCGCCGCCGTGATGATAAGCGCGGAGCTTGCGCGCGAGGTCGACTTTTTTTCGGTCGGCACAAATGACCTCACTCAGTACACGCTTGCAATCGACCGACAGAACCCGAAGCTTGACGGCATTTATGACCCGCATCATCCCGCAATTTTAAAAATGCTTCAGATGGTTGCCGATAACGGACATGCGGGCGGCTGCTGGGTCGGCATCTGCGGCGAGCTTGGCGCGGACACGACGCTTACGGAGGAATTTCTGCGCATGGGCTATGACGAGCTGTCCGTAAGTCCTTCCATGGTGCTCCGCGTGCGGCAGAGAGTGCGTGAGCTTGGGTGATTGCCGGCAGTGCGGATTGGTGGTAAAATATCCTTATCAGATATTGTGGACAAATGAATTTAAAGGAGGGCGCGCAATGGAGCAGGACAGACTGTTAAACCGGCTGATGGATGAAAAATTAAGGTATTTGAGGCTGCTGGCGGAAAAATACCCCTCGATACCGTCAGTGTGCAGGGAGATTATCAACCTTAAGGCGATTTTGAATCTGCCAAAGGGCACGGAGCACTTTATGAGCGACATTCACGGTGAATATGAAGCCTTTTACCATATCCTGAACAACGCCGCGGGTGTTATAAAGGAAAAGGTCGATCTGATTTTTGCGGACAGGCTTTCCGCGCGCGACAGACAGGAAATCTGTACGCTTGTGTACTATCCCGCCGAAAAAATCAAGCTCCTCAAAAAGCAGAATGAGGTGACTCCCCACTGGTATAAGGTAAATCTCAAAAACCTTACGGAGCTTGCAAAATTCCTCTCCTCGAAATACACCCGCTCGAAGGTAAGAAAGGCAATCCCCGCGGAATTCAGCTTTATCATTGACGAGCTGCTGCACGCGCAGCCGGACGAGGACAACAACCAGCTTGTGTACCATGAGAAGATTATTGACACCATTATTGACATCGACAGTGCGGACGCTTTTATTGAAGCGCTCTGCCGCCTGATAAAGAGGCTCGCCGTGGACCATCTCCATATTGTCGGCGATATCTACGACAGAGGTCCGAAGGCGGATAAAATCATGGAGCTTCTGATAGACCATCATTCCGTGGATATCGAGTGGGGAAACCATGATATTTTGTGGATGGGCGCGGCGTGCGGAAACGAGGCGTGCATTGCGAACGTGCTCAGAAACAACATAAAGTATAATAACATGGAAATTCTCGAAAGCTCCTATGCAATCAGCCTGCGCGCGCTCACCATATTTGCGGAGCGTACCTATCCCGGTCTGACTCCGATGGACGCGGCGCTTAAGGCGATTTCAGTAATCCTTTTTAAGCTTGAGGGGCAGATTATCCTGCGCCATCCCGAATATGACATGTCGGACAGGCTGCTGCTTGACAAAATGGATTTGGAGCGCGGCGTGGTGCGTATCGGCGATAAGGATTATGAGCTTGGCGACACGTATTTTCCGACCGTAAACCCCGATGACGCGTATGCGCTTGCGCCGGAGGAGCAGGAGGTGATGGACGATTTGCGCACAGCCTTTCTGAACAGCCATATGCTGCGAAAGCATGTGCGTTTTCTGTATGAAAAAGGCAATATTTATCTGTGCTATAACGGCAATCTGCTTTTCCACGGCTGTATTCCCATGGATGAAAACGGAGATTTTGACGGAATGCAGATTGGCGATACGATGTACCGGGGAAAGGAGTATATGGATTATGCCTGCAAAACGGCAAGACGCGCGTTTTTCGACGGCTATAATCAGTCCACGAACGATTTTATGTGGTATCTGTGGTGTGGGAAGAAATCCCCGCTTTCCGGCAGAAACATGAAAACCTTTGAGCGTGCCTTTGTCGTGGACACGTCGACCTACGATGAGCCGAAAAATCCGTATTACAGCTTTTACCAGCAGGAGAAATACTGCCGCAAGATACTGCATGAGTTTGGGCTGGACAGCTCTATCTCACACATCATAAACGGGCATACGCCAATAAAGGTGGCAAAGGGAGAGTCGCCGCTCAAGGCAAATAACCGCCTGATTGTCATTGACGGAGGCTTCTGCCGTGCTTATCAGAAAACCACGGGAATTGCGGGCTACACGCTGATTTACAATTCCCATGGAATGAGGCTCAAGGCGCACCAGCCCTTCGAGAGCATTGCAAAGGTGCTTGAGGAGAACAAGGATATTGAGTCAACCTCCAATTTCTTTGAAACGGAGAGCGAGCGGGTGATGGTGAAGGATACTGACAGCGGCAAGGGAATACTGGACACCATAAGCGACCTTGAGCTGCTGCTTTTGGCATACAGGCAGGGGCTGATAAGCGTCGGCAAAGAGATGTGAGAGGCTTATTTTTGCTCCCCCGGAATGTCATCAAACGCGGAAAGCATGGGCTTTTCCCCGGAATGATGAAACATACGCGCCGTGTAGTTGTCCGTAATTTTAATCACCGTGTCTGAAAGCGCCAGCACGCCTGTCAGGTTGGGAATCGCCATCAGACCGTTGAAGGTATCGGAGATATCCCATGCGAGGTCAAGACTCATGGCTGCGCCGAACATAATAAATATTACAAACATGATTTTATAGAGGATTACAGCTTCCGTGCCGAAAAGGAACTCCCATGCCTTAGCGCCGTACCAGCTCCAGCCGAGCACAGTGGAAAACGCAAAGAGCAAAATGGCGACGGCGATGAACATACCGCCGAAATTCACGCCGCCAAAGCAGAATACGGAGCCGAACGCTTCGCTTACGAGCGCGGTCTGCTCCCTTGAGGAAAGCATTTCTCCGGTTTTTAAATCAACAAGTCCGGTTGAAAGAATGGTGAATGCCGTGAGCGTGCAGACTACGATGGTATCGGCAAATACCTCGAAGATGCCCCACATTCCCTGCCTTACAGGCTCCACGACATTTGACGCGCAGTGGATCATCACGGAGGAGCCAAGCCCTGCCTCGTTTGAGAACACGCCGCGTTTTAAGCCCCATGACACTGCGTTCTTTACGGCAAGGCCGACTGCCGCGCCGCCGACGGCATGAAAGCCGAATGCGAAGGAAAAGATGGCGCCAAATACCGCTCCTGCCTTTTGGATATTCACAAGCAATACAATCAGTGTGCCGAGGATGTAGGCGCACGCCATAAATGGAACAAGCTTTTCCGTTACCTGCGCGATTCGCCTGATTCCGCCCACGATAACAAGTCCGGCAGTCAGCATTAAAACGATGCCGATGGTGAGCGCGTACAGGCTGACTCTCGCGGAGCCGATGATGAGCGTGCGGTCAAGCGCGTCGATCGGGAAAACTGCCCGGATATTGTTTGCAATTGTGTTTACCTGACTCATGTTGCCGATGCCGAATGACGCGAGTATGCAAAAAAGGGAAAAAAGCACGGCAAGGATGCTGCCGATTGCTTCACAGCCCTCTATTGCGCCCAGCCCGTCACGCAGATAATACATTGCGCCGCCGCACCATTCGCCGCGGCTGTTTTTTCTTCTGTAATAGATGCCGAGCACGTTTTCCGAGTAGTTTGTCATCATTCCGAAGAAGGCTGAAAGCCACATCCAAAAGATGGCTCCGGGGCCTCCCGCGGCGATGGCGGCAGCCACGCCCGCTATGTTGCCTACGCCTATCGTGGCGGCGAGCGCCGTGCAGAGCGCCTGAAACTGCGAAATGGACGTCTTTTCGCCGGTGTCGGTAACGCCGCTGCCCTTTTGGAACACGCCGCCGATTGTTTTTGCGAAAATATGACCCGCGTGCGTCAACTGAAAAAATCCCGTGCGGACCGTCATTAAAATCCCGGTGCCGACGATCAGCACAAGCATGGGGCTCCCCCACACCACGCTGTTTAAGGCGTCGTTTACCCTTGCCATGATTTCAGGCATAAAAATCCCCCGTTTGGTTCTGTTAAAAAATATATATACATAATTTAATGGGAATATGCGGGAAAAAATCCCTGAAAAGGGAGGATGCCAAGTAATCATCGGATTACTTGGCATTTATGAAAAAGTTATTATTTTAAGTAGTATTATCGTTTGTCAATCAGGCATCGCCTTGCTCAACCTGTACTTACAGTATAGTCAATTAAAATGTCTAAACCGTGTTTAATTATTTAATAAATTTTCAAAAAAATATGAATGATTTATGAACATACTTCAGGCTCAGGATAGTCTGTTCCAAAGGTATTTACCGTGACGGATTTCATTTTTTGTACCTGGAGCGGTCTGTCGGAATAGTCCGTTTTTGTGCAGGCTATTTTGTCAACAACCTCCTGCCCTTCGATTACCTTGCCGAATGAAGCGTATGCGCCGTCAAGATGCGGGCTTGTCTTGTGCATGATGAAGAACTGGCTGCCTGCGGAGTCGGGAGCCATGCTTCTTGCCATGGAGAGGACTCCCTCCGTGTGCTTTAAATTATTTTCAAAGCCGTTTTGAGAAAATTCGCCCTTAATGCAATAGCCGGGACCGCCCATGCCCGTGCCGTCCGGACAGCCGCCCTGGATCATAAAGCCGTTGATTGTCCTGTGGAAAATCAGCCCGTTGTAATAGCCTTTGTTCACAAGACTTATGAAGTTGTTTACCGTGTTTGGGGCAATCTCGGGATAAAGCTCAGCCCTTATAATGTCCCCGTTTTCCATTTCAATAGTAACAATTGGATTTTGTGCCATGATTTTCCTCATTTCTGCGAACTATGGTTCGCCGGTTTTTTATTTTTTACTTATTTATTTTAAATGAAAAAAGAAATATAGTAAAGGTTTATGATGGATTTTCACCATTGACTGCGTTATAATTATGAAAGACAGAGTAAGGAAGAGGGGATTGCCGTGCAGAGGGAAATGATTGAAAGGCTGATAGAGCGGTTTAAAATAGAGCAGAGGAAGAAGGATCGCTCAGGAATTTATGCAGTGACGCAGCGGGAGCTTGCTTACAATTCAAATAAAATTGAAGGCAGCACCCTGACAAAGGAACAGACCGCTTCTTTGTTTGATACAGGGATGGTGCCGCAAAGCGATGATTATTACAGGGCAAAAGATATTGAGGAGATGAACGGTCACTTTCTGATGTTTCGTCACATGGTCAATACACTTGAGGAGCCGTTGTCCGAAAAGCTGATAAAGGAGCTGCATTATGAGCTGAAAGCCGGAGTTTTTGAGGACAGGGCAAATGGGTATGCTGTCGGTGATTACAAAAAGCGCGCTAATATTATAGGTATGTATGAAACGGCGAAGCCGGAGTCCGTAGCCGCCAAAATGCGGGAGCTGCTTGAATGGTACGAAGGTATGGACAAGGATTTATCCGCATTAGCGCTCTTTCATGCAAAATATGAGTCTGTCCATCCCTTTCAGGATGGGAACGGCAGGACGGGACGGATTATTATTTTCCGTGAATGTCTGGTAAATCGTATTGTCCCCTTGATTATAGAAGACAGTAACAGAAAACGCTACATTGATGCATTGGGGGAATACAGGCAGAAGAACTCAATAGAACCGCTGGTGCGCTTATTTAAGGAAGAGCAGGAAAAATACAGGGAAAAGATTGAGTATTTTCTTTAGCTGACGCTCCGGAATGGAGATAAAAATGAAGGTAAGGATAACGGACTCGCCAAAAGAGGCGGCTGATTTTGCAAAAAGGAACATACCGTATATTGTAATTTTGAACGATTGGAACAGGGACAAGGCATTTCCGGGCGGCGCCTATTGTGTCGAGGATGCAAAGGATATTGACGATGTATATTTGGACAGAGTATACCGGCGCTTTAAAGGAATTCCCTGGGATATCACGGAAACAGCGCGGCTTAAAATAAGAGAGATAACGGTCGGGGATGTGCCGCGTCTGTATGAGCTATATGCTGATGAGAGCGTCACCCGCTACATGGAGCCGCTTTTTCCCGAGCAGGAGAAGGAGCTGGAATATACCCGGGCGTATATTAAGAATGTTTATGAGTTTTACGGATACGGAATGTGGGTGATTGTGCTGAAAGAGAGCGGCGAGGTAATCGGGCGCGTGGGACTTGAGTCTAAGGAAGGCATGGACGGTCTTGAGCTTGGCTTCATGCTGGGGGTGCAGTATCAGCATTTGGGTTATGCCCGCGAGGCGTGCGGGGCGGTGCTTGCATATGCGGGCAGGGAGCTTGGAGCGGAGCGCTTTTATGCGCTTGTCAATCGTGAAAATACAGCGTCCATACGGCTTTGCGAGCGGTTGGGCTTTAAAATGAATACATGCTCAGATACGGGAATGGTCATTATGTACAATATGGTGCATGATTAGACAAAAAATTAGTCAAAAATAGACAAAGAATAAAAACTTACTAAAAATTGTTTGACAATAAAAAACAGCAGTGGTAATATATGTCACATAAAGCAAAGGCGCTTTGGGAAGAAATTCCCAAAGCGTTTTTTTGTCCTTACACAGAAAATACGTTCTGCGCAAGAACAAAAAAGGAAAGCTGTATATATTAAAAAAGAAAGCTGAGGAGGAAGAAGTTATGACAGAGGAAATTTTGAGCGCTATATCCGGAGAGGTTTATGGCGTATGGTTTCTGATCGGCGCTGCACTGGTATTTTGGATGCAGGCAGGCTTTGCGATGGTGGAGGCAGGCTTCACGAGAGCAAAGAACACGGGAAACATCATTATGAAAAACCTGATGGATTTCTGTATAGGTACTTGTACATTTATTTTGATCGGTTTCAGCCTGTTGCTTGGCGAGGATTTGGTAGGGCTGATTGGAAAGCCCGGCTTTGACATTTTCACAAGCTATGCTGATTTCGACTGGTCGAATTTCGTGTTTAACCTGGTGTTCTGCGCGACGACGGCGACCATCGTTTCGGGAGCAATGGCGGAGAGAACTAAGTTCCTTTCATACTGTGTATATTCGGCAGTTATTTCAGCCATTATCTATCCTATTGAGGCGCACTGGATTTGGGGCGGCGGCTGGCTTGCTCAGATAGGCTTCCACGATTTTGCGGGTTCATGCGCAATCCATATGGTAGGCGGTATCAGCGCTCTGATTGGCGCGAAGATTTTAGGACCCCGTATCGGTAAGTTCACGAAGGATAAGAGCGGAAACATCGTTAAGGTCAATGCGTTTCCGGGACACAATCTTACTATTGGCGCGTTAGGTGTGTTCATCCTTTGGATTGGCTGGTACGGCTTCAACGGCGCGGCAGCGACATCCGTATCGGAGCTTGGCTCAATCTTTTTGACAACAACCATATCTCCCGCAATTGCGACGGTAGTATGCATGATTTTCACATGGGTTAAGTACGGCAAGCCTGATGTTTCAATGTCGCTCAACGCTTCATTGGCAGGTCTTGTGGCAATTACTGCAGGCTGCGATGTGACGGACGCGTTCGGCGCGATTATTATCGGCGCGGTGGCAGGGCTTTTGGTATGCTTCGGCGTATGGCTTTTGGATTACAAATTACATATTGACGACCCCGTAGGCGCGGTGGCGGTACACTGCCTTAACGGTATTTGGGGTACGATTGCGGTAGGACTTTTTGCAACGGATACGGCGCCCGCTTTTGCGAGAGGCTATGGTGACGGCGTGAGCTACGGCGCAAATCAGATTTGCGGCACAGGCCTTTTCTATGGCGGCGGCTTGAAGCTGTTGGGCATTCAGCTTGGCGGTATGCTCTGCGTCATTGCATGGACGGCTGTGACAATTACAATTACTTTCTTTGTGATTAAGGCTATATTCGGGCTTCGTGTTACGGAGGAGGAAGAGATTATCGGTCTTGACGCAACGGAGCATGGTCTTCCTTCCGCATATGCAGGCTTCGCAATGATGGATATATCAAACAACATGATTATGGAAGAGAACGAGAATACGCAGCTTGGCACGGAAGAATACGCAGAGGCTTCCGATGCGCAGAAGAATGCGGCGGTCAAGGTATCTCAGGTGCCGTTTGCATCAGCCTCAGGTATTTACAAGGTTGTTATTATCGCGAAGCTGAGCCGCTATGATAAGCTGAGAAAGGCTATGAACGACCTTGGCGTGACCGGCATGACGGTAACTCAGGTAATGGGCTGCGGTATTCAGAAGGGCGCGGGCGAGAAGTACCGCGGAGCGGAAATTGACGCGACGCTGCTTCCTAAGGTGAAGGTTGAGGTTGTCGTTTCAACCATTCCGGTTGACAAGGTTATTGAAACTGCTAAGAAGGCGCTCTACACGGGGCATATTGGCGATGGCAAGATATTTGTATACAATGTTGACAAGGTTGTCAAGATTCGTACAGGTGAAGAGAACGTGGCAGCATTGGCGGATGTGGAATAAACAACATGAAGAGAGCTTCTAAGGCAGCAGAAAACGCTGCCAAAGAAGCTCTAAAGCTTCATGTGGGAAGAATGCCTGCGGTATTCTTCAAAGCATTGGGGGCTGAGAAAGAAAGGCTTGAGGCGGCAAAAAGAGCCGCTCAAGCATAGAGAACGGGCTGAATACAGCCCGTTTTTGCGTGCTTTATATGGAAATTTTTGCGTGAGTCTGCTTAATGAGGCTTTGGAAATACGGGGCAAGCTGCTTTTGCTGCTCCTTTGGAAGCTCGTTTATGAAAACGGGCTTTCCGTATTCGATGACGACATGCGCTTTTTTTATAAACGGAAGGTGGTTTTCCCAAATCCCCGCGCTGTTGACAATCGTAATCGGGACAATGGGACAGCCCGACTTTGCGGCAATTTTGAAGCTTGCCTCATGGAATGGCAGAAGCTCGCCTTCCGCCTTTCCCCTTGTGCCCTCGGGAAAGATACAGATGGAGATGCCGCTTTGCACGTAATCAATCGCCTTCAGAATGGTTTTCATGCCTGCCTTGATGTCATTTCGGTCGAGGAAAAGACAGTGGAGATTGCGCATCCATGTGCTCAAAAGAGGCACCTTAGCCATGTTTTTCTTTGCTATATATCCCGTCGGGCGCGCTACCTTGGGGTATGTAAGCACAATATCAAAATAGCTTCTGTGGTTGCCGACATATAGTACCGGGGTGTCCGACGGGACATTTTCAAGCCCGACATAATCGACCGTCGCGCCGGCAAGAACGCGTATCACGCGGAAAGCCCAATTGACGATGGCAAGGCTCGACGTGCTTTTTAAGCGCGGATTGAATTTACCGATTATATATTCCGCAAGCATCACGGGAATGGTAAATATCAGAAAAAGAATAACAAAGCCCCCCACAAGAATCAGTCTTAGCATAAAAAATATCAACCCTTTCGTAAAATGTATAAGGCTATCTTATACATTTTTTTTCAAAAAGTCAACCTGTGCCGAACTCCTGCGAATATTTTTGTCCGCGCAGGCATAGCTTAGTACAGAAAATACAGATTGATTTGCAAGGAGACAACGTATGCGCGGTTTAAGGCTTTTGTCGGCAGTGCTGCTTACGGCTCTTGCTGTTGCCCTTACGGGATGTGAAACTGTGGAAACTGCGGAGGATAAGCTGCGGGATTTGGATTTTACGGTGGTCGGGGAGGAGGAGCAGCCCGATGCGCTTAAGGAAATCATCGCGGAGAAGTCGGGAAAGCCGTTTCAGATAAGCTATACAATCGGTGAGGATTTGTATATTGCAATCGGATATGGCGAGCAGCAAAGCGCGGGTTACAGCATCAGCGTGAACGCTTTCTATGAAACGGAGGAAACGCTTGTCATAGATACGACGCTGATCGGACCAGGGACGGCGGAAAACGTGACGGACACGCCGACGACACCGTATATTGTCGTTAAGACGGAAAATATTGAAGATAAGCCGATAGAGTTTCAATAATTGCAAAAGTATGCTAGACTGATGTGGAGAGAAAACACAAAAGGAGGATAACTGATGTTATTGATTAAAAACGGTCTGGTGATTGATCCGGGCTGCAATTTTTATAAAAAAGCAAATGTTTTTGTAAAAGACGGAAAAATAGAGAAAATTGCAGAGAGCCTTGCGCCCGAAACACAAAAAAACTTGGAGGACGAGGGCGGGCGCATTATTGACGCGGCCGGCTGTATTGTCGCGCCGGGGCTGGTGGATGTGCATGTGCATTTCAGAGACCCGGGCTTCACCTATAAGGAGGACATTGAAAGCGGCGCAAGGGCGGCGCTCAAGGGGGGCTTTACGAGCGTGGTGCTCATGGCAAACACGAAGCCTCCCGTGGATAATGCCGAAACCGTATCGTATGTTATTCAAAAAGGAAAAAAAACCAAGCTTAACGTTTATACCGGCGCCACTGTCACGAAAGCGATGGCGGGACATGAAATTACGGACATGGATGCGCTTATTGGGTGCGGCGCGGTCGGATTTACCGACGACGGCATTCCGATTATGGACGAAACGCTTTTGGAGAAGGCGTTTCTGAAATCAAAGGAGCTTGGCGTTCCCATAAGCCTGCATGAGGAAAATCCGACCCTTATTATAAATAACGGCATTAACAAAGGAAAGGCGTCTGAGTATTTCGGGATAGGCGGTTCCCCGCGCGAGGCGGAAATTTCATTAATAACGCGTGATTTGGAATTGGCATTAAAAACGGGTGCGATTTTAAATATTCAGCACATCAGTACAAAAGAGGGCGTGGCGCTCGTGCGTGAGGCGAAGAAGCGTGCGGCAGAAAACGGGTGCGGGAATATCCACGCCGAGGCGACGCCGCATCACTTTTCCCTTACGGAGGAGGCCGCAATACGGCACGGAGCGCTTGCGAAGATGAATCCGCCGCTGCGTGAGGAGGCAGACAGGCTTGCAATCGTGGAGGGGCTGCGCGACGGCACAATTGATATCATTGCCACCGACCACGCCCCGCAGGGCAGAGAGGAGAAGGAAAAGCCGCTTACGGAAGCGCCGAGCGGCATCATAGGGCTGGAAACGGCTCTTGCGCTCGGTGTGACCGTGCTCGTTTGCAAGGAGGGGATTACACATGAGCAGCTTATAAGGTGCATGAGCGTCAATCCGGCGAAATTGTACGGCTTGAATGTGGGGACGCTCGCGCCCGGAGCGCCTGCCGATATCGTAATCTATAATCCCGAGGAAAGCATGACTGCGGGGGATTATGTGTCAAAGGCTTCAAACTCCCCGTTTACGGGAGAAAGGCTGCAGGGCGTGGTGAAATATACAATTGTGTCCGGTGAAATCGTATACCGGGGGTAGCCGGCAGCGGCAAGGCAAATTATGTCAATTTGTATTAAAAAAGTGTTAAATTATTGTCGGAATGTACATGGCATTTTTGCCCGGAGAATTTAGGATGATCCGATTTGCACAAAAATGCTTGCAAAAATTCGGCAATATTTAAGTAAAATTTAATCTGCATAAAAAAAAATAAAAAAAAATTTTAGAAAGCGCAAAGTGCGCAAAACGCTGAAAAATCAAGGACTTTTTGGAGAAATTACGTCAAATTGGCAACGCTTTACAAAAATTCTTGCTTGCATGAAAGCTGTTACAATGGTAAAATCTTAAGTAGGCATATGGCATGATTTTCAATCGGAAAACATCCTGCCTGAACTGTTAATCTTTTATTTATTTTTTATTTTTAGGGAGGAAAGGAAAGAAAAATGAAAAAGAAAGCAATATCTTTACTTCTCGCATCTGCGATGGTAGTTTCCTTAGCAGCATGCGGCAGCAGCTCTTCTGATTCAAGCAGCAGCTCTTCAGATTCGAGCAGCAGCGCTTCCGATTCAAGCAGCAGCTCTTCGGACAGCAGCGCGTCAGAAAGCGCATCGGCAGACACGTCAGCGGAAAAGGCTGATTATCACGACATTTTAGGCGATACGGGTATTACGATGGTAGTAGATGGTACCCTTACGGCAACCACTGACAGCGGACAGGCAGAGCTTGTTGAGCAGTGGGAGGCGGCAGTAGGTATTCCCCTTGACATTCAGCAGCTTGACCATTCAGGCTATGCTGACGCAGTGGGACGTCTGTTTGCCAGTGGAGATTACCCTGACGTAATGATCATGTCAGCGGATATGTTCAAGCAGTATGAGCAGACAGGTCTTCTTTGGGACATGTCAGACGCATATGAGAACGCTGACTTCCAGTCAAGAATGACGCTTCCTGCAATCAATGCCAACCTTTATACGGACGACGGAGCGCTTTACGGCTTCTCTCCTGCATACGGCAACGGCTGCGTCAGCTATGTAAAGCAGAGCTGGCTTGACGCGGTAGGCATCAATGCGGATGATATCAAGACGTATGACGACTACTATAACATGCTCCTTGCATTCCATGAGGGCGATCCTGACGGAAACGGCGTAAACGGCGATACATACGGCGTTGTGGCAGCAGGCTTTGTAGGCAGCGAGGCTCCTTACATCAACTATCTGCCCGAGTTTTGGCAGGATGCATACCCCGCAATTCTTCAGGATGAAGACGGCGTATGGTATGACGGCTTCCAGACGGAGGAAACAAAGGCAGCCCTGTTAAGATTGCAGCAGGCATATCAGGACGGCTGCATCGACCCTGAGACACTTACTGCATCTACAAAGATTGCGCGTGAGAAGTGGTTCTCAAACGACCAGACAGGTTCGTCAGGCGTGTTAACATACTGGGCAGGTACATGGTATCAGACGCTTACAAACAATCTTATAAAGAATGAGGTTGATTCAGACCTTGTACAGCTTGCTCCGATTGAAGAGATTACAAGCTCTTGGGGCGGCTACCTTAACCGTGAGGCTCCCGTTTGGGTTATCATTGATTCAGGTGATGAAACACGTAATCAGGCAGTGTTCGACGCATTCATCGAGACCATGATGGACGGCGATGTTGTTCAGACACTTTGGGTATACGGCGCAGAGGGCGTTCACTGGTCAACAGAGGCAGAGAGCTTCACGACAAACCCGGGTACGGAAAACGAGACGGTATATGAGTATGCTGACGGTGAGTTCCACTTAAAGCAGTCTCCTACGGACTCTAACACTGTATGGTCAAAGAACCTGATTGACCCTGCTCTTATGGTATGCGAGCTTACAAACGGCTATGTATCACAGACAGAGCTTCAGGCAGCAGGTAACGAGTTCTTCACGGAGAACTGTGTGGATGCTCCTACATCACCTTCATCAGAAACATATACAAACGAGTCAGGTACGATTTACGATGCTAAGCTTGCGGCAGTTACGAGCGTGGTTGTTGAGGGCGGCGACGTAGACGCAGCTATGGAAACATATGTTGCAACGGTAGGTTCAATCATCGACCAGTGCCTTGCAGAGTTAAACGAGTAGTAAAAGCGTCATTGACATAATTTCATAATTTAAGAATTAAAGCATCCCTCCCTGTTAAGGGAGGGGGCTTATTCCAAAACAACCGATATTATTAACGCGTGGCCGTTCCGTCCGGCCGCATAGTGATATGAGGAAATTTTCAGTATGATGAAATGGAAGAAAGGATGAGAACGGTATGGCAAAAAAACAACCTGTTATGACTTCCGGTGGCGTGGAAGTTCACAAAAAGCCGCTTAGCCTTCGTATATGGAACAATAGGGGATATTACATTATGTTCCTCCCCGTGTTTATCTTTGTGCTGTTGATTTATTATTGGCCCATGCTCGGTGTGCGCTGGTCGCTCTATGAATATAAGCCGGTAGGAACTCCGAAATTCGTGGGATTTGAAAACTTCTCTAAGATGTTTTCAACGACGGCGTTTTGGACCGCCTTTAAAAATACTCTTGAGCTGAGTATCATAAAGCTGATAATCACGACACTTGCATCTGTTGTGGTATCGCTTTTCCTGAATGAAATGAAAAATCTGCTTGCAAAGAAAACCTTGCAGACAATTATATATTTGCCGCACTTTATGTCTTGGGCAGTAACTGCATCTATCTTCAGTTTGCTCTTCTCACCTTCATCAACAGGTTTGGTGAACGGTATTCTCTTTAACGGAGATACAACGAAGTACATTTACTTCCTTGCGAGCAAGACATGGTGGCGTCCGCTTTTCTACGTGATTAATATTTGGAAGGAAACAGGTTACGGAACAATTGTATTCCTTGCCACTCTTTCCGGAATTAACCCGGAGCAGTATGAGGCAGCGGACATTGATGGTGCGACGCGTATGCAGAAGATGCGTTTCATAACGCTTCCCGCGATTGCAAATACCATTATTACCGTGCTTATCCTTAACCTTGCTAAGGTTATGAACATGTTTGAGTCCGTATTCGTACTTTACAACAATGCGGTTTATGATGTATCGGACGTTATTTCTACATACATCTATCGTCAGACATTCGCTATTGCGTTGCCGAATTACGGTTACTCGACGGCAGTCGGTCTTTTTAAGTCCGCCGTAGGATGTATTCTTGTCCTTGCATGTAACTGGGCAAGTAAAAAGACCCGCGGACGCGGAATTGTATAGGGGGTGCGGATATGGCAAAGGAAAAGGAAATGAAAACAAAAAAGCCCGGAGACAGGCTTCAATTGTTCGACATTGTCAATTACATTGTGTTTATTATCATAGGTTTAATTATCCTGATACCGATTTGGAAGGTGCTTGTGGACTCGTTAAACAGAGTAGGCGTTTATCAGTTCCAGCTTTGGCCCAGCAAGTTTACGATTGAAGGTTATAAGACCATTATTGAAACACAGGCGTTGTACAGACCATTCATAAATTCGATTATTACGACAGTGCTCGGAACATTGCTTGGTCTGCTGCTTTCAACACTTGGCGGATATGTGCTTATACAGTTTGATATGCCGGGTCGTAACTTCTTCGCATATTTCTTACTGTTTACCATGATTTTCTCGGGCGGTATGATTCCTGAGTATTTGGTAATGAAGAAGTTGGGTCTTGTAAACAGCATGTGGATTTTGGTTGTAAAGCATGGTATCAATGTTTACAATTTGGTGCTTATGAGGAACTTCTTTGAGGGAATACCTGAGTCGCTTTATGAGGCGGCAAGAATTGACGGATGCTCTCCCATGAGAATTTTCTTTACGATTGTGCTTCCGCTTTCAAAGGCGGCGCTGGCATCCATCGGTCTGATGTTTGCCGTGACGGTATGGAACGATTACTCAACGGTTAAGATTTACATAACTGACCCGAACCAGGTAAACTTCCAGTATAAGCTGAGAAACATGATCATGGACGGCGATACGCCTACGACATCGTATAATGTGTCCCAAAATACGCTGTTTAACGCAGGTATCATTGCGGCAATTCTGCCATTCATGTTATTGTATCCGTTCCTGCAGAAGTATTTCGTGACAGGTGTTAATATCGGAGCTGTTAAGGAATAAAAATAATGAACGCAGTGCCTGCGTTCATCAGCAAGGAGAATGAGCTTTCGGCACATTCTCTTTTTGTCGTATAGGAAAGTTCATCCTATACGACAAAACGCTCCGCGAGGATGCGCACTTCGCGCTTAGGAAACCAGTCGCTGACGCGACTGCGCTTCGGCGCGAGAATGTGCTTTCGGCACATTCTATTTTTGCGTATATAACAAATTTTTCTGCAAATGTCACAATTTATGCTTGCGTTAGAGGCTTTGCAATGTTAATATTTATACAGGTGTGCGTCTGAATGGGACGCATATCTGAAGCATTAGGATTTATTTTATAGGGAGGAAAGAAAAAAATGAAAAAGAAAGCATTATCATTGCTTCTCGCATCTGTGATGACAGTATCGCTTGCAGCATGCGGCAGCAGCTCGTCTGACTCGGGCAGCACAACGGACAGCAGCACATCAGACAGCAATGCGGCGGACAGCAGTGCGTCAGCGGACGCTTCAACAGAAGATGTTGATTATCATGACATTTTAGGCGATACCGGAATTACCATGGTGGTAAACGGTACGCTCACGGCGACGACAGATAACGGACAGGCTGAGTTTAAGGAGCAATGGGAGGAAGCGGTAGGGTATTCCCCTGAACATTCAGCAGCTTGACCATTCGGGATATACGGACGCAGTAGGACGCCTTTTTGCCGGCGGTGATTACCCTGATGTAATCATCATGTCTGCGGATATGTTCAAGCAGTATGCTCCGACAGGTCTTCTTTGGGATTTGTCAGAGGCTTATGAGAACGCTGATTTCCAGGAGCGAATGACGCTTCCCGGAATTAATGAGGCTTTGAAGGAGGACGACGGTTCTTTATATGGCTTTGCACCGACATACGGAAACGGCTGCGTTACCTATGTGAAGAAGGCATGGCTTGACGCAGTGGGAATTAACGCGGATGATGTTAAGACCTATGACGATTACTACAACATGCTCCTTGCTTTCCATGAGGGAGACCCTGACGGAAACGGCGTAAACGGCGACACCTACGGCGTTGTGGCTTCGGGCTTTGTAGGAAACGAGGCTCCTTATATCAATTATCTGCCTGAGTTCTGGCAGGACTCATACCCCGCAATCCTTCAGGGGGACGACGGCGTATGGTATGACGGCTTCCAGACAGAGGAAACAAAGGCAGCTCTTTTGAGATTGCAGCAGGCATATGTTGACGGCTGCATCGACCCTGAAACACTTACGGCATCTACAAAGATTGCGCGTGAGAAGTGGTTCTCAAACGACCAGACAGGTTCGTCAGGCGTGTTCACATATTGGGCAGGCTCATGGTATCAGACATTGACCGACAATCTGATTAAGAATGAGGTTGATGAGGAGCTTGTACAGCTTGCTCCCATTGAGGAGATTACAAGCACGGTGGGCGGTTATATTAACCGTGAAGCTCCTGTATGGTGTATCATCGATTCAGGCGACGATACGCGCAATCAGGCAGTGTTTGATGCGTTTATCGAAACCATGATGGACGGCGATGTTGTTCAGACGCTTTGGACATATGGCGCGGAGGGTGTTCACTGGTCAACAGAGGCTGAAACCTTCACGACAAACGCGGGTAAGGACAGCGAAAAGACCTATGAATATGCTGACGGTGAGTTCCACTTAAAGCAGTCGCCTAACGACCCTAACTCGGTATGGAAGAAGAACCTCATTGACCCGGCTCTTTCGGTATGTGAGCTGACAAACGGTTATGCGGCACAGACAGAGCTGGCGGCTTCAGGCAACACATTCTTCACGGAGAACTGCGTGGATGCTCCTGTTTCGCCCGTATCGGAAACCTACACGAACGAGTCAGGTACGATTTACGACGCGAAGCTTGCAGTAATCACAAGCGTGGTTGTTGAGGGCGGCGATGTGGATGCGGCTATGGAAACATATGTTGCATCTGTAGGCTCAATCATCGACCAGTGTCTTGCAGAGTTAAACGAATAGTGAAAATGAGGGGCTGTCGCTTTAACGATTGAAAAATCGTGGGGCGGCAGCTTCTTTTTTCCAGGAATTGATATTGGGAGATTAAAGCATATGAATAAAATATTTTGGGCAGGGGATTCAACAGTGCAGAACAACACCCTGGCGACATACCCGCAGACGGGAATAGGGCAGGTTTTCCCCATGTATGTCAGAGAGGGCGTGTTTGTTTTAAATTACGCAAAAAACGGCAGAAGCACGAAAAGCTTTATGGATGAGGGCAGGCTTGATGCGATTGACAGGGAGCTTGGCGAGGGCGATTTTTTATTCATTCAGTTTGGGCATAATGATGAGAAGGTGCAGGATCTGGCGCGTTACACGGAGCCGTTTTCCACATACGTTAAAAATCTGGAAACATACATTGACACGGCAAGAAGGCATGGCGCATATCCGGTGCTGATTACGCCGATTGAACGCAGGCTGTTCGATGAAAAAGGAATGTTGATTGAGAGCGCGCATACGGATTACGTGGATGCCATGAAGCAGACTGCTAAGAAAAATAACGTGCCGCTTGTTGACCTGTTTTCAGAGAGCCGCGCCGTGCTTGAGCGGGCAGGTGAGGAGAAAAGCCGCAAATGGTATATGTTCTTTGGCGAGAAGAAGGACAATACGCATCTTAGATACGACGGCGCTCTGATGTATGCGGGCTTTATCGCGGAGGGGCTGCGCGGGCTTGGCGGCATTTACGCGGCGCTGATTGAGAGCCGCACAGAGGAAACGCAGGAATGAAATATATATTGAAGCAGATATCGGGGCATAAAAGGCTTGTGCTTGCGGCGGCTGTCGTGCTTGCCCTTGCGATTATTTTTTACCGCAATCTGTCCTGTGAGTATGCGCTTTCGGGCGATGTGCTCTGCGTTCCTACGGAATGTTACGGGGGAGTGTCGGGGTACGCGGTGACGGAGCTTGACAGCGGCGTGTATTTTGAGCCGACAGACAGCGACCCGCAGATGTATCTGAATACAGAGAGCCTTGGGCAGATAGGCGGGCTGGAGCTTGTGATTTCGGGAGCATCGGATGCGAATGAAGAGATAAAGGCGCAGGTCTTTTACGCAGGGGCAGGAGAGGGATTTTCGGAGCGGCGCTCCGTGACGGTCAAGCTTGCGGCGCAGGAGGAACGCCTGCGTATTCCTCTGCCGCTTGGGGAATATGCCGTGCTGCGCCTTGACATAGACGGCGCGTTTGAGCTTTGCGGGCTTTATGCCTGCACGGAGGAAATGTCCCAAACGCTCTATATTTCCGATGAAACACTCAACCGATGCCTTTGGTGCTTTCCTGCCGTGCTGATTGGCTTTCCGCTTATTTATTGGGCGCACGGACAGCGCGCAAAGAGGGGCGATGCGATACTCTTTGGCGTGAAGCCGGCGGCAGGCAGGAAATTGCATTGGGATTATATGCGTATTCTTGCCGCCGTGCTGGTCATACTCGCGCATGCCTGTTCGCCTATGGTGACGGAGCTTGAGGAAACGGGGGGCGCGGATTGGAAACGGCTGGTGATGGTGTGCGGCCTTACTCTTGGGCTTACCTGCAATCTTTTGTATGTGATGCTTTCGGGCGCACTGCTTCTTACACCGAAGGGCCCGGATGAAAGCGTGGAAAGCACGGCTGCCTTTTATATAAGAAGGGTGTCGAGGGTTGTGATACCGCTTGCAGCCTATTACCTGCTTTTACTGTCGTTAAACGATGAGGTGGGCTTTTTGCCGCCACGCAATATCGGCTCCGCCCTGAAACGGATTGTGTCGGGCGCGCCTGACGCCGCGCCGCATCTTTGGCTGATCTACACGATTGCGGCGCTCTATCTTGCGACGCCGTTTTTCAGGGTAATGGCGGCACACCTGAGCGATAGGATGCTCTTGTCGCTTGCGGCGGTCATTTTTGTATTAAATGCGCTGACCAATTATCTGCCGATATTTGGAATGACCTTTGGCGCGTCCACGTTTCTTGCAGGCTGGGAGGGCGTGTTTTTGCTGGGGTTTATCCTGACGCGGCAGTATGAAATCTTTAAATGGAAAAAATACATACTGCCTGTGGGCGCGGCTGCGTTTGCTGCTGCCGTGGCGGTGGTGTTTGCGGATTCCTCGCAGATGAACTATGTGTATGGTAGCACGCCGCCGATGATGTTTATGTCGTGCGCGATTTTTGCATTATTTTTAAAATACAAGGATAAATTTGTTTCAAAGCGTGCTTCGCGCATCGGCGCGGCATGGTCGCTGATTGTGAGGATGTGTGCAAAGTACAGCTATTCAATCATACTGATACATTGGTATGTGCTGTTTGTCGTGGTGGAGGGGCGCCTTCACATCACGGCGCTCCGCTTTGGCGTATTTGGCGGGATTGCCGCGACGGTGGCGCTGACCTTTTTAATCTGCCTTGGCATGGCGATTGTGTTTGACAATACCGTGGTTATTGTGTGCAATGCGATTTTTGACAAAATCGTAAAAATTGCCATGAATAAAAAAGCCGGCGCATATAATAATATATGAAAAGGTTTTTAATGGTGTTTATTATCGTGCTTGCCCTGCCGATAACAGCGGCGCTTTTGGTGAAGCCGACCGATATTTGGCGCCGTGGGGCGGAAAATGACGAGGATATCCCGGATTGGGGATTTACGGTAATCGTTCATGAGAGCAGAGGCGATTTCCGATACTCACCTGAGGAGGCTGTGGAGCTTATGGCTGCGGCGCAGCTTCCGGAGGAGATTGATTTTATCGGGGGCGGCGCCCTTGCGGAGGCTTCGTCCGGCTTGGCGCATGATTTCAGGCAGGAATATTTAAGGGCGCTGGCGATTGTGCTCAGAACCAATCTGGTATATGTGTGGGAATCCGAGGGCTGCCCCGAAAGCCTTGATTTTGACGATACGGGGCTTCAAGTCAGGTATCTGACTGACGCGGAGGAGGACAGCGCAAAAAAGAGCGAAATAGAGGAAGCCGTAAAATATACATATGGAGCTGTGATTACGAATGAGAAGAAGGTAATCGCGGCTCCGTTTTTTACCTCCTCGCAGAGCAGCATGTTTGTAGGTGAGGCAGGCGAGGGCGTCGGATTTTCGCTTAATTTTGCATACCTTTTGGCCAAGGACGGCATGGATTTTTATGAAATTTTAAAATATTTTTATGTTGAAACATCCACGGATATATCAATAGAGATATATGAAACGCGTCAGAGTGACGCCGCAAGGAAGATTTTTCAGGCAAATATTAGGTGAATAAACTCCTCCTAATGAGGCAATGCTATTTCCAGGCAGACCGAAAAGGCAGTCGCGGCTTGCCGGAAATGGAGGTAGAGGATGAACAGACGTAATAAAAAGCGTCCTGCCCTGCAGAAGGAAAGGTTAAGTATTATTGCTGCATCCGTGTTTGTGCTGTCTGCGCTTACGCTTACAGGCGTATACCTGTCGGCGGGGAACGGCACAAAAGCTGAGGATAACAAAATAGATTTTGCCAAGCTTGAGCAGGAAAATGACAGTGACACGCAGGAGGAAACGGATGATACGCGGTTTGTGTCGGGAAAAGCGACATCAGAGCAGCCGTCAGGCAGTACATCGCTTGCGGATTCGCGGTTTGAGAATGCTTCGGACACAAAGGAGGACATGTATGATTTAAGCGATAACAATGATATGGACGTTGAACCGGGCTTTAAGGAGGTTAATTCGGGAAACGTGACAAGCGTTCTGACCGAAAATACCACGCTTGAGGGCACCGACAAGGCGGCGGTGTATATGAGTGAGGAAGCCCGGGAGGAGCCGGTGTCGTTTAGCGGAGATAAGGCGCTTACGCTGCCCGTAGTCGGCGAGGTGCTGATTGATTACAGCATGGACAAGGCTGTATATTATGAAACGATGCAGCAGTACCGATACAGCCCGGCACTTGTCCTTGCGGCAGCGGAGGGAACGGTCATTACGGCTGCGGCGGAAGGAATTGTCACGGACGTCTACTATGATGCCCGGACGGGAAACACTGTTGTATTTGATTTGGGTAACGGCTATGAGCTTACCTACGGGCAGCTTACCGATATAGCGGTTGAAACAGGGGACAGAGTGTCTGAGGGAGATATGGTGGGAAAGGTGGCTGCGCCTACCGTTTACTATTCCGAGGAAGGCTCTAATGTCTACTTCAAGCTGACAAAGGACGGGACGCCGATAAATCCTTTATCGGTCGGACAGGAGGATTAGCAGTCACATGCTTTTATTGAAAAATGCGACAATCCGCAGCATGGTTAAAGCGGGCACCTTTGAGGGCTGTGTACTTATAAGGGACGGTAAAATAGCAGAGGTGTCAAGAGAAATTAAGCTTCCCGAGTCTGCGGATTGCGAAATAATAGATGTAAACCGGCATTTGCTGATGCCCGGACTTATTGAGGCTCATTGCCATATGGGCATCACGGAGGAAAAAAAGGGGAAGGAGGGCGACGACTGCAACGAAACAGTGCGCCCCGTCACCCCGATGCTGCGCGCGATAGACGCCATAAACACGATGGACGCGGCATTTTCCGATGCGGTGCGGGCAGGTATTACGTCGGCAAATATCGGTCCCGGCAGCTCTAATGTTGTCGGAGGCCAATTTGCCGTGGTAAAGACCTGCGGGAGGCGTATAGACGATTTGATAGTTAAGTCGCCCTCCGCTATGAAGGTGGCTTTTGGAGAAAATCCGAAAACAAATTATGCGGGAATGAACACCTCTCCCGCGACCCGCATGGCAATAGCGGGGATGCTCCGCAGCGAGCTTGTGAGCGCAAGGCAGTACCTTTCGGATTATGAGCAGGGGAAGGCGGCGTACAGCCTGCACTATGAGGCGTGGCGGCCTGTTTTTGACAAAAAAATCCCATTAAAGGCACACGCGCACCGCGTCGATGATATTTTCACGGCAATCCGTATTGCCAGGGAATTTGATTTAAATATGACGATTGACCATTGCAGCGAGGGGCATCTGATTGCCAGGGAGCTGGCGCGTGAAGGGTACCCTGCGGTCGTGGGTCCTGACCTTACCACAAGGAATAAAATCGAAGTGCAGAACGTTGCGTTTAAGACAGCGGGGATTTTGGCGGATGCGGGCGTTATGGTGGCGATTACGACGGACCACCCCGTTTCCCTCATTCAATCGCTGCCGCTGTGCGTCGGGCTGTCGGTAAAGCAGGGGCTTTCATTGGAGGACGGATATCGGGCAATGACCATACATGCGGCAAAGATATGCGGCACGGCGGACAGGGTCGGCACGATTGAGCCGGGAAAGGACGCGGATATCGCCATATTTGACGGCAACCCCATGGAAACCTTTACTAAAACGCTTATGACAATTATAGACGGAAAAGTGGTTTACAGGGCGGGGAAATGCGTGTAAAATAGTAGTGAAAATTTTTACGGCTGAAAATCGGGGGCAGGGATGAAAAAACGATATCAAATAAGGCTTATGGCTGTGTGTATGGCTTTGGTGACGGCGCTTGAAGGCTGCAGCAAAGCGGCGGAACAGGATAACGCGCAGAGCGCTGCCCGGCAGGAGCAGACTTACGCCGGGCAGTCGCTTTTAGGGCGCGAGGAAGCCTTTGGCGCTGTTTTGACGAGCGCGGGAGTTGAATTGCCCGTGAGCGATTCTAAGGTTTTTGTAAACAGGGCAGGTTATATTTCCGACCGGGATAAGAGCGCGGTGTTTTTGGGTGAGCGCATCGGGAGCGAATTTCATGTAATCCGCCAATCGGACGGGGAAATCGTGTACACGGGAAGGATTGAGAAGGGGAGCGTCGACGCGTTAAGCGGAAATTATCTGAGCAAGGGCGACTTTTCAAGGCTGACGGAGCCGGGGACTTATTACATAGAAACGGATATTATCGGGCAGTCATATCCGTTTGAGATTTTGCAGGACGGCTACGAGAAAATGTTTATCGGTCTGCTTAAAAACGTGGGTGAGGTGCCGATTGCGCAGGACGCGGAGTGGGTATGCAGCACGAGCTTTGGTATGCATGTGCTCATGTATGCGATGCAGTGCAGCGGCTCGCTTTTTGAGGAGGCGTATCTGCATTTTGACGACGGCGATAAGCAGCTTGTGACGCAGCTTTTGTATTTTGCAAGCCTGCTTTTGGCGCAGCAGGGCGAGGACGGGAGCCTTTACGGCGATTATGAGGCGACGGCAGCCTTTTGCGGCATTATGATGATGAGCAGGGACACCTTTGGAAAGTATGAGGAGAGTGTGGCGAAGGAATACCGGGAGGCGTCTTACAGGGCGTGGGAGTGGCTCGAGTGTCAGGAATGTGACACGGACGCTAAAGGCTGCGCCCGCTTTTATGCTGCCGCGCAGCTTTTTAAGGCGGAGTCAGGCGAGGAATATAAACAGCTTGCGGAGGAATTTCTGACGGGGAAAACCGGCGGCTATTCCGACAGCCGTTTTGTGTTTTACGGCGTGCTTGCGTATTTGAACGCGGAGCGGAATGCGGACAGGGATTTGTGTACATATATTATGAAGGATTTGACGGATTATGACGAGGGGCTTTGCGGGGAAGCAAAAAACGATGTATTTTTCGGAACCGGAGAGCGCACCGTTTCCGGCAGCTTGGATA
The DNA here is from genome assembly GCA_021202335.1 of Lachnospiraceae bacterium. GTDB lineage: Bacteria > Bacillota > Clostridia > Lachnospirales > Lachnospiraceae > COE1. The sequence continues at coordinate 46,004 of JAJQDE010000027.1, read as the reverse complement.
TGCTGCTGCTTTTAAGCTTTGTAAATTATATCACTCCGAGCAAGGAATACACGGAGCTGATTGAGAATACCATACAATATATGGGCGGGCTTAACGAGAGCGGCACAGGCTATATCGACGGGAGCGGCGCATGGGCGGAGCTTCCGGACACGTCAAAGAGAAGCCTTGAGTGGAACGCGATTTTGATTTTTGGAATGAGCGACAAGCTCAACAACTTAACTGATATGGAAAGCAGCTCATACTGAATTCACGGGTTTGAGCAGGAATGAATAGAAATGAGGATTATTATGAATATTGTGATATTGGCAGGCGGAATAAGCACGGAGAGGGATGTTTCCCTTGTGACGGGAAAAATGATTTATCAGGCGCTTTTGGGGAAAGGGCATCGTCTTGTGCTTTTGGATATGTACATGGGCTGTCTGGGCAGAGCGGACAATATATTTGAAACGGAGCGCGACTGGGGAGAGGGCTTTGGCGCCATTTCGGAAGTCAATCCGGATATCAGCGCGGTTAAGGCTATGCGAGGGGAAAATCCTGAGTGCGCGTTCGGGGTGAACGTTGCGGTCGGACCGAACGTTATAGAAATATGCAGACAGGCGGACATCGTCTTTTTGGCGCTCCACGGCGAGAACGGCGAGGACGGAAAGGTGCAGGCAATGTTTGACCTTCTCGATATTAAGTACACGGGCACGGATTATCTTTCGAGCGCGCTCGCCATGGATAAGGCAATTTCAAAGGAGCTGTTTGAAAGATTTAAAATTCCCACGCCGAAGGGAATTGTCGTTACGCGAAGCGAAAGGGGCATGGCGGATATGTGGAACATTTATCCGTGCATCGCGAAGGTAAGCCGCGGCGGCTCCAGCGTGGGCGTGTATATCGCGCATGACAGGAAGGAGCTTGAAGCCGCGCTCGATAAGGCGTTTGAGCTTGAAAACAGGGTGATTATCGAGCAGTACATAGAGGGGCGGGAATTTTCCATCGGCGTGATGGACGGCAAGGCGCTTCCGATTATAGAGATAGCGCCTAAGGTCGGCTTTTATGACTACAAAAATAAATATCAGGCGGGCTCCACCGTGGAAACCTGCCCCGCGCAGTTGGACGCAAACGTGGCGGGAGCGATGCAGTCGTGCGCGGAATCCGTTTACAGGGCGCTGCGCCTGAAAACCTACGCGCGCATGGACTTCCGCATGGATAAAAGCTTAAATTTCTATTGTCTTGAGGCAAACACACTGCCCGGGATGACGCCCACGTCGCTTCTGCCGCAGGAGGCGGCTGCCGTAGGAATTGATTTCCCCGCGCTCTGCCAAAGGATTATTGATATTTCGATGAAAAAATATGAGGGTGCGCAAAGGGCATCGGAAATGGAGCAGCTATGAAGAACATGACGCTTAAAAATATTGCGGAGGCTGTGGGCGGCACGCTCTATATGGAAGCCGCGGCATCCGACGCGCCGGAAGCGCTCGGCGTGACGATTGATTCAAGGAAGGTGCAAAAGGGCTTTGTGTTTATCGCCGCGCCGGGTGCGCGCGTGGACGGGCACAGCTTCATAGACAGCGCTTTTGAGAAGGGAGCGCTTGGCGTGGTGTGCGAAAAGGCTCCGGAAAATCCAAAGGGCGCGTATATTCTTGTGAAGGACAGCTTTCAGGCGCTGAAGGACATGGCGGAGTTTTATCTGAGCGGACTTGACACGAGGGTGGTCGGCATCACGGGGAGCGTCGGCAAGACAGGCACAAAGGAATTTACGGCGTCAGTGCTTGCGCAGGGCTATCGGGTGCAGAAAACGGAAGGCAATTTCAACAATGAGGTAGGGCTTCCGCTTACGGTGCTGGGACTTTCGCAGGACTGCGAGGCGGCGGTGCTTGAGATGGGGATAAGCGATTTCGGCGAGATGCACAGGCTCAGCAAAATCGCAAAGCCTGACATCTGTGTCATAACCAATATCGGTCAGTGCCATCTTGAAAAATTGGGCACGCGCGACGGGATATTGAAGGCAAAGACGGAAATTTTTGATTTTATGAAAGAAAACGGGCGCGTCTGCCTGAACGGCGACGACGACAGGCTTGCGTCGGTGACGCAGGTGCGCGGCGGGGAGCCGCTGTTTTTCGGGCTTGACGGCAGCAGGTGCGCCGTTTATGCGGATGGATACGAAAATAGAGGGCTTGACGGCAGCAGCGTGGCAATACATATCAACACGCCGCAGCTAAAAAGTGATTTTCGGGCGGAAATTCCAATTCCGGGCGCGCATATGGTTTACAATGCGCTTGCGGCGGCAGCAGTCGGTGCGCTGCTCGGGCTGGATGCGGAGCAGATAAGGCGGGGAATTGAAGCTGTGCAGTCTGTTGGAGGCAGGAGCAATATTATACATGGGGAGCGATTTACCGTGATTGACGACTGCTACAACGCAAATCCGGTGTCGGTGAAGGCGGCGCTGGATTTACTCAACCTGTCGGATTTGGCAGTAAGCCCGCGCCGGGTGGCGGTTTTGGGCGATATGTTTGAGCTTGGGGAAAATGAGCGTCAGCTCCACGCTCAGGTGGGAAGCTATGCGGCGGGGCTTGAAATACAGGTTCTTATCTGCGTGGGGGATTTGTGCAGAAGCATGTACGAGGCTGCGCTTAGCGCGAAAAATGAGGGCATGAGCGTGTATTACTTCGAGGATAAGGAGTCTGCGCTTGACGGGTTTGAAGGCATTTTAAACGAAAAAGACACGGTGCTTGTTAAGGCATCGCACGGGATGCATTTTGAGGAGGTTGTGGCTTGGCTGGAAAAATAAAAAAACTGGGCTTTGGGGCGATGCGTCTGCCGCTTACCAATCCGGAGGATAAGACATCGATTGATTATGAAGAACTGAATAAAATGGTGGATTTGTTCATGCAGGCGGGCTTTTGCTATTTTGACACCGCGTATCTGTATCATAATGAATGTTCGGAGGGCGCGCTTAAAAAGGCGCTCGTGGAGAGATACGACAGGGACAGCTATATCCTTGCGGATAAGATGCCGACGGTGATTGTCAAGTCGGCGGACGAGTACCCGGTGTATTTTGAGAGGCAGCTTGAGCGCACCGGTGTGGAATATTTCGACTATTATCTCATGCACAATATGGGTAAGGACAGATACAAAAAGACGAAGGAGCTTGACGGCTTTACATTTGCGATGAAAAAGAAGGAGGAGGGGAAAATCAGGAACTTTGGCTTTTCCTTCCACGACGATGCCGAAACGCTTGACGGGATATTGACTGCGCACCCCGAGGTGGATTTTGTGCAGCTCCAGATTAATTATCTTGACTGGGAAAACGAGATTATACAGTCGCGAAAATGCTATGAAACAGCGGCGGCGCACAAAAAGCCGGTGATTGTCATGGAGCCTGTAAAGGGCGGAACCCTCGCGGCGCTTCCCGAGGCGGCACAGGCGCTTTTGGAGCAGCACGGACCGGGCGTGTCCGCCGCTTCGTATGCGCTTAGGTTTGCGGCGGGGCTTGACAACGTGATGATGGTGCTGAGCGGAATGAGCAGCGCGGCGCAGGTGGCGGAAAATATCAGGACGATGGACGACCCGCAGCCCTTGGACGGGAAGGAAAGGGAGCTTTTGGCGGAGATTGTGGAGCTTATAAATCAAAGGACGTCAATTCCCTGCACCTCGTGCGGCTACTGCATGGAGGTATGCCCTAAAAATATTGCCATTCCGGGGCTTTTCGGGCTTTATAACAATTATAAAATAAACGGGAACTTTTCAAAAATGTATCACGAGCGCATTACCTTTGGCAAGGGGCGCGCGTCAGACTGCATTGCCTGCGGAAAATGCGTGAAAAACTGCCCGCAGCATTTGCAGGTTCCCGGGTATCTGCGCGACATTGCGGCGCTGGAGGGATAGGGATAAAGAATGTGCCGTTGGCACATATACGATAAAAAAGGCCCCGGCGGGGAACCGGGGTCTAAAAAGGGAAAGGGTGTTTCTGTTAACAATTATTATGATACAAGACAATTGTGTCCAAAACAAGTTTATTTTGTGAAAAAAGTGTGTTTTATCTGATTGCCGTATATCAAAGTGTTTAGACTATACATACATTTCATGCTATATTCCTCTATCACATATTAAATAAATTCTCTATCTCATCGTTGCAAAAATCAATTTCATCAGGCACATTAATTTCACCGGCAGCGATTCAAATCCTTTCACATCTTTTATTTTTATATAACGCCAATGGCAGGGTATTATCCTCCAAGCTCTGAACAGCAAACATTCTTACTGCTTCTTCCAAGGATGTTCCCAAACGTTTATATAAAAGCTCCGCTTTCTCTTTAACATCAGCATCCATACGCACTTGTAATGTAACATTCTTACCCATACGCTCCGCATCCTTATGCTTATTATGGATTTGACGCAATAAATTGTCAAGGGGAATAATTTTAATGCTTGAATTGTTAAAAATTCATAACAGCTCTGTGATTTCTTTTTCGAAGGTCAGGTTCTTTGGAAATTGGAATTTTCTGTTTGGTTCGGAACAATTTGGATTAAATGTCCAATGGAAAATTTTAAAAAATATTTACTCACAGAAGCTTCTCATTTATAATAAAAGTGAAAATATGTTCGTGGAAATGAGGAAAACTATGAGTAAACCTAAATGTACTTCAACTGACATGCTGATGACGGGCGGGCTGATTAAGCGCCTTGTGCAGGAGGGCGGATATTCCGTCGGCGAGGTGCAGCAGGCGCTGGGGCTTTCGTGCCCGCAGCCGATTTACCGCTGGTATAAGGGTCAGAGCATGCCGTCAATTGATAATCTTTTCATTTTGAGCCAAATGCTCGGACTTCATATGGAAGATATGCTTATTCAAAGGGATGATAGAATCCGGATTGTGCATTGGTCACAGCCGGGGAATTTCTTCGGCAGACTTGAGGCGTATATCCGCCGGATAAAGCGTTTGACGGTCTGTTGAACTTATGCCATTTTATGGCGGGAAAAGTTGTGCCCATTTTCGACGCTATTTGGCGCAAAATAGTTCAACCTTGGTAAAAATCCACAATTTTTTTTTTTTTACGTGTTATAATTGTTCAAAATTAACAAAAAGAAATTGCTTGTTTTGTGGAAAGGAGAGGTTGAACTTATGAAAAAGGTAACAGAAAAATTCCTGTGCTGGCTGCTTACGGCGACACTGGTCTTTACGGGAAGCACTGTCCCGGGATTTGGGGTCAGCGCGGCTGAACAGACTGAAGAAGCAGAAGTAGAAGCAGAAGCTTCAGAGGAAACAGAAGTAAAAGCTTCGGAGGAGGAGCTTTTGGAGGAGGAATCAGACTCAGAGGAGGAGTCAGGCTCAGAGGAGGAGCTTTTGGAGGAGGAGTCAGACTCAGAAGAGGAGCTTTTGGAAGAGGAGTCAGGCTCAGAAGAGGAGTCGGATTCGGAAGAGGAGTCGGACTCGGAAGAGGAGTCAGATTCAGAAGAGGAGCTTTTGGAAGAGGAGTCGGACTCGGATGAAGATACAACAGACGAGGAAACGACGGACGGCAATCTGCTGACGAACGGGGATTTTGAGGATTCGACTGATGAATCGTGGGAGATAACAAATTTAACTTATACGACAGACGAATATAATACCGCTAATACTACAACTTATTTATATAAGTGGGCAAACTCTGAAACATCAGTATCTGCAAGTCAGACACTGGAAAGTGTTGATGAGGGCACGTATAAGGCGTCAGTGGATGTTGGCGGCGTGTACAGCTCCGACAGCTTTACTCTGACTGTGACTTCGGGTGATGATACCACGCTTGCGTCAATGGATTTAAGCTCGGCTTCATCGGCGTGGGGAACATGGAGTACGCTGACAACGGACAGCTTTGAAATAACAGGTGACAATAATTCGAGTGTGACAGTTAAGGTTTCGGGCACGCTTTATCCATCAGGTACAAGCAATACCGATGGAGAGGATATTCATATAGATAACATCGTGCTTGAGGCTGTTGCCGACTATTATACAAAAGAGCAGCTTCAGACCCTGTATGATACTTATAAAGATTATGATGAGTCAAAATACACATCGGCTTCATGGTCGGCAATGTCAACGGCATTGAGCGATGCCAAGACAATTTTGGAAGACAGCGACAAAACTGACGACAACAGCGCGAGTGAGATTACCGAAGCATATGAGGCGCTGGAAGCGGCGGCTGAAGGGCTGGAGCTTGAGGCAATTGAAGTAACATTCTACTATTACGTTGGTGAAACGGATTATGAGGTAGGAATTGCCGCTTGGGATACATCTATAACGGCTGACAGCGCAGAAGAGGCGGATTGGACACCGTCGGACTGGGAAAGTGCGGATTGCCGTTTGATGACGGAGAATGATTATACGGGCTGGTACAGCATTGAGCTTACATTTGAAGATGTGACGGACACAAGTACGGGATTTAATGTTTATACGGCTTCAAGCGATACGGATGGAAATTATACAGTCAGCATGGTATATCAATGCGACCCGCAATGGAACAATACAGACGTCTACGCCGCATTGATTTCCGGCGATGATACTGACTATGCGGTAAAAAATTCCGTGCTTTACACGGGAAGCGACAATATAACGGCACTGATGAGAAACGTGACATTGTATGTGTACGATGCCGCGGGAACGCCAGCGATTGAAGTCGGTTCCGACACAGAGCTTTCATATGTTGATGAGGATGAGGGAACGGTCACGGCGCTTACGGCATCCTACACTGAGGACTGGGGAAATTTCTATTCCATGACGGCAGTTGAGGATGAGGAAAGCTGGTATTATCTTACCTTCTCTGTTCCCGCGGGGGACGAGGGTGATACAGTATGCCAGCTCTATTCGGAGGATTCGTCAGGCTGGGTAACAAATTTTATCAACGGCGGAACGGCTGATGATTACAATACTGACATCTCCCCCGTATTTGACGGAGATGTATATTATAAGGGCGGAACCTTCTATTCATCAATTGAGCTTGCGGAGGGCATCACGCTTGCAATGCTAAAGGAGCTTGTCGCATCGGATGATGTAACGGCGATTACGGAAAACGGCGAGACCAGCTACGATGAGGAGCTGTGGAGCACATTCAGCAGTGCTTTAGAGGCGGCAAACACGCTGATAGACGGAACCTACGCGGACGTAAGCGACGACGATGCCGAAACGACGACAGGCGACGACATCACGGATGCGTATACGGCACTCAAGGAAGCCGTGGATGCGATGGTGGTCAGCAATGCCGCGATTACCTTATACTATTATGTGGGCGAAACGGATTATGCGGTGGGCGTGTATTCATGGCAGAAAACCATCACTTGGGGCGATGCCGAAGCAGCAAGCTGGACGCCGTGGAGCGGAACAACCTTTTATCTCATGAACGAAACGGCATATTCGGGCTGGTACAGTATTGATATGGAGTTTGGAGATACTGCCAACACATCCGAGGGCTTTGAAATTTACACCGCGTCTGTTGATGAGAACGGCGACTATGTGGATGGCAGTTCAATATGGTCATGCTCTCAGCAGTGGAATTATACGGAGATTTATGCCGCGCTTGTTTCAGGCGATGCAGAGCAGTATGCGGTTAAGGATTCCGTAGCCTATGCCGGCGATGATGCGACGGCAGCGCTCAGAAATGTGACACTGTATGTGTATGACAATACGGGAACGCCCGCAATCATGAGCGGAGAGGAGATAAAAACCCTTGACTCCACTACGGGCACGGCTGCGGCACTGACGGCGGATGGTACGGACGAGTGGGGCAATCTCTATTACGATATGACAGCCGATGAGTCGGCGTCAAACTGGTATTATCTGACCTTTGCCGTGCCGGATGCGGATGATGGAGAGCAGGTATTCCAATTATATACGGATAATGACGGTTCATACACATGGCAGATGAATTTCATCAACGGTGGGACAGCTGATGATTGGAACGTGGACATTACGCCCGTGTTCTCGGGTTATATATATTATAAGGACGGTGTGCTTTCCGACACTATCAGCAAGCTGGCGCAGCTTCAGGCGCTGATTGCGGAGGCTGAGAGCCTTGTGGAAGCGGACTATACGGTGGCGACATGGGAAGCGCTTGAGTCGGCGCTGAAATCCGCAAAAGAGGTCGCGGAAAACGAAGAAACGACAGACGAAGAGATTGACGGAGCCATTGAAGCGCTTACGGCGGCAATCGAGGCGTTAAAGTATGCTACAGAGGCCTCCGTAAACGTAGAAAAGGTTGCGCTCTCGGACGACTTCATCACAGGCGCGGACGTGTCGTCGTACATCTCGATTATTGAGAGCGGCGCGGTATTTAAGGACGCGGACGGAAACGCTTTAAGCGACGCTGAATTTTTTGAGGCTTTGAAAAATGGCGGCACGAACTGGGTGCGCATCCGTGTTTGGAACAATCCGTATGATTCAAGCGGAAACAGCTACGGCGGCGGGCATAACGACCTTGAAACAGCCGTGAAGCTCGGTAAGCTTGCGACAGCGGCGGGGCTTCGGGTGCTGATTGACTTCCACTATTCGGACTTTTGGGCGGATCCGTCTAAATACACTGCGCCGAAGGCATGGGAGAGCATGAGTGTTGATGAGAAGGTCGAGGCGCTTTATGACTTTACATACAGCAGCCTTGAAACGCTCTATAAAAACGGCGTTGACGTAGGCATGGTCCAGGTAGGAAACGAAACAAACACCGGTGTTGCGGGTGAAACGGCGGCAGCAAATGTGGCAGCCCTTTTCAATGCGGGCAGCAAGGCGGTAAGAGAGTACAGTGAGAAATATTTGGGTGATAAGACAGCGGTAAAGGTTGCGCTGCACTATACGGACCCGGAGGACGGCTTTAGCAGCATTGCGGCAAGGCTGGATACCTATGGGGTGGATTATGATGTATTCGCGACCTCATACTATCCGTACTGGCATGAAACATCAACGACAGAGTCGGACACATCATCGCTTACAAGCGCGCTTGAGTATGTCGCGTCTACCTACGGCAAACAGGTTATGGTAGCGGAAACCTCATGGGCGTGGTCATGGGACGACGGCGATGGACACGATAATTCCGCGCCAAAGACCAGCGGACAGAATTTGCAGTACGATATTTCCGTGCAGGGGCAGGTTGACGAGCTGCGCGCGGTTGTTGCGGCAGTGAACGGAGTCACGAACGGAATAGGCGTGTTCTATTGGGAGCCGGCGTGGATTCCCGTAGCTTACGCATATAATGACGACGGTACGATCAACAGCTCACAGTACAGCCAAAACAAGGCTCTTTGGGAAAAGTATGGCTCGGGCTGGGCTTCAAGCTACTCCGCGGAGTATGACCCTGAGGATGCCGGGCTTTGGTACGGCGGCAGCGCGGTCGACAATCAGTCGTGGTTTGATTTTGAAGGAATTGCGCTTGAGTCGCTGAACTCATACAGCTATATAAGGACGGGCGCGTCGTCGGCGACGACAAGCATTTCATATATGACGAAGAACACGGAGCTTGAGGTCGGTATCGGCGATGAGATTGAATGGCCGTCCACGGTTACGGCAAAATTCAACGACAAGAGCACGCAGGAGTTCCCCGTAAAGTGGGACGAGGATCAGCAGAAGCTTGTTTCCACGGACAAGGAGGGCGAATATACTGTTGACGGCGTTGTTACGTGCTCATATAACAACGGCGAGAAGAACGTCGTGGAAAAATACGATGTGTATCTGACAATAAAGGTCGTGACGGGCGACGAGTATAATCTGCTGGATAACCCGGGCTTTGAGGATGGTCAGGATCCGTGGGTAGTAACTAATTACAGCTCAGACGGAAGCGTGGATACGTCGACTCCGGATTCCGAGCATTACGCGGTGGCTCCGACAACGGAAAATCCCCGTTCAGGCAGCTATGGAATGAATTTTTGGCGCGACGATGCGGGCTTTGACATGACGATATCGCAGGCGGTGACGGGGCTTCCGGCAGGAACATACACCTTTGGCGGATATGCGCAGGGCGGCTCGTTCGGCGCGGACAATATTTCATATGCTTATGTCACGATAACGTCGACGGACGACGACGGTAACACCTCATCATATACGATGAAAACCGAATTTGAATTTTCGGGATGGCTCAACTGGGCGCAGCCCGAGGTGTCAGGCTTTACTGTGGAGGACGGCGATGCGGTGACGGTCGGCTTTGAAATCAACAGCACGGCGACAGGCTCATGGGGAAGCATCGACGATACATATCTGTACGGAACCTTCGCGGTGACTGCCGATACGAACGACCATGCAGACATCAGCGTGAGCGAAGCCTATGCGCAGTCAGGCGAGAAGGTAACGGTCGCGGTAACACCGGACGACGGATATTTTGTAAATGATATTTATTTGTACAACACAACGCTTACGGACGAAGAAGCGGAGAGCGCGAAAATAAGCATCAAAGAAAACATTGACAGTGCCGGAAACGCATGGTTTCTGATGCCGAAGTACCCTGTCAGGGTGTCGGCTGATATAAAGGCGGCAAGTGAGCTTGCGGACGGTGCTGTGAGCATTGGCGATGTAACCTTCGCATCGATTAGAAATCAGATTTACACGGGGTCGGCGATTGAGCCTGAGATTACGGGAACCTACCTCGGATATACGCTTTCGGAGGGTAAGGATTATACCGTGGAATACAGCAATAATACCGAATGCACGACCGATGCGAGCGTAGCCGCGGCGACCATAACGGGAACAGGCGCCTTTACGGGAACGGCGACGCTTAGCTTTGCGATAGTGAAAGCGAAATCGCTTGCGGACGCGGTGATTACGTATGACGGCAGCGCGGTGCCCGGCGACCTTGCTTACCTTGGCGGCGAGGAGGTTGAATACGGTACGGTAGCCGTAACCTTTGATAATGGCGAAACATACCTTACGGAGGGCACGGATTACACCGTAGAGTACGAAAAGAATATTAAGGTCGGCACGGCGAAGGTGCATGTGGTGGCTGAGGAGAGCAACGCGTACTATACCGGCTCGGTGACTAAAACTTTTAAGGTTGTAAAGGCGGATATTAACGAGCTTGAGGAGGCGGGCGATATTACGGTATCCTCGATTGCGGGCGGCTCTTACACGGGCAAGGCAATCAAGCCGAATGTTACGCTTAAATACGGCTCTTATACATTAAAGAAGGGCACGGATTACACCGTAAGCTATAAGAATAACAAAAAAGCCACCGGAACCGAACAACCTGCGACAATGATAATTAAAGGAAAGGGCGGCTTTGCGGGAACTGTTACGAAAACCTTTTCAATATCAACGCAGAAGATAAGCGGCACGCAGATTGAGGCGAAGGCGAAGGCGCTCGTATATACGGGAAAGGCGCAGAAGGCGACGGTTACAATAACCTCCGATACCTCGGGGACATTAACGCTCGGACGCGATTTTGAGATTACGGGATATACCTTTACATCGTCGGAGTCTTCCGAAAAGGATATCGGTTATACGGCGCTTGCAAACAGCAAGGAGAAATTCGCCACGGATATGGGCACCTACTCTCTGCTGCTTACGGGCATAGGCAACTACGGCGGAACGACGACGGTTACTCTTAAGGTGACTGACAAGGCGCACAATCTTTCTTACGCTAAGGTCAAGACGGAGGCGGCGCAGTTTACGGGCAGTAAGGTGGAGCTGACCGAATATACAGACGCCGGCACGCCGTGCGGATTGACAATCACTCCTTATGGGGCGACGGAGCCGCTGACTTCAAGCTCGGGAAGCTATGAGCTTGAGTATGAGGACAACATAAATGTAGGCAGCAGAGCGAAGCTGATAATTACCGGCGACGGAGATTACGCGGGAGAAAAGATTGTTTACTTCAAGATTACAAAGGCGGATATTGAAAACTGCGGATTATCGGCTTCGACGGTATATCTTGCAAAGACGAACAATGAAGAAACGGTGCTCTATTATACCGGATATGCGCTTAAGCCTGACTTTACCGTAAACGCGACGGTTGCGGCAAAGAATAACGGTGTGCAGGCGGATGCTTCAAACTTAATCAGCCTTGTAAGCGGCAAGGATTATACGGTAAGCTTCAAGGATAATGTGAAGGGTAAGCAGTCCTCAGACGGAACCTGGCTTGCCACGGCAGTAATCAAGGGCAAGGGCAACTATACCGGCAAATACGAAACGACGTTTGAAATACATCCGACCTCGCTTAGCGATTTTGCGGTGAAGGTTGAAAACGCGGCTTATACGGGAAGCAATCTTAAGCCCACTGTCACATTTACGCTTAAGGCAACAGGCAAGGAGCTTACGCTTAAGCAGGGCACGGCATACAAGGTGAAATATACCAACGCAAAGAATGTCGCGAATGAAAATTCGGCAGCAGTTCCAACGGCTGAAATTACGGCGACGGGGCTTGGCTATGCCGATGGCACATCGAAAGCGACGGTCACAAAGACCTTCTGCATTACGCAAGCGAAGCTTGACGCTTCATGCGTGGCGGACATTAAGGTGCAGACCTATAAGGGCAAGGCGCTGACGCCGAAGCTGACAGTTAAGGTGAACGGCAGGAGCCTGAAGCTCAACAAAGATTATACGGTGGTATATACCAATAACGACCTGCGCGGAACGGCGACCGCTGTAATTACGGGAATCGGCAGCTATTCCGGAACAGTGACAAAGACATTTGTAATCAAATAAATACAGACATAAAAAACGGTCGCCTGTGAGGCGGCCGTTTTTTTGTCGTATAGGACGAGAATGTGCCAACGCTACGCATACTTCCTTATCTTAAGGTATATCCCGCGTTCGTCGGCGATGCGCCGGCATTGGGCGATTTCATCCTCCGGCAGGACATCCACGATTGAAAGCTGAGTGTGCGCAAATGCCGTCTGAGAAAGCGATGCAAATTCCAGCAGTCCCTCAAAGGCGTTCTCAAACTGAGGTCTTGTCACGGCGTCATATTTCTCGCTCGTGGGAGCGTTTAAGCTGATGGAAACGCTGTCGATTACCGACGCAAGCTCGGGAACAATGTTGCGCTTATGGTACAGATTGCCAAGCCCGTTGGTGTTGAGGCGGATTTTCACGCCGTATTTTTCCTTCGCGTATTTGGCGCTCTCAAGCAGGATATCGAGCGCGCAGGTCGGCTCGCCGTAGCCGCAGAACACAAGCTCGTCATAGCCCGTAAAGTCGAAGCTGTCCATGGCAGCCTTAATCTGTGAAAGAGAAGGATCCTTTTGGTGCCAAAGCGTTTGGGCGTCCCCCACGGAGTCCTTGAGCGAGCGTATGCAGAAGGTGCAGCTGCAGTCGCACTTGTTTGTAATGTTTGCGTAAACCTGATTTTTGTATGTATATAAAATATCCGCCATATTTCTCCTCTCATTTCTGCGCTGCTGTAGCGCTGATGCTTAAAGCTGACTGTTTAATATGCTCTTAATGTGTACCTTATCAAGCGCAAGCCCGAATATGATAAAGAATACGGCGCTGCCGCCCGATTGAATCAGGCTTCCCGACATTGAAGCGAGGAACGCGCTGCCAAAGGAGCCGAAAATAATGTATTCCGCAAAGAAATAACTCACACCGGAAATAAGATATGCAATCACGGTCGCAATCACGTTGCGCGGCGTGATGATTTTTGCCGGCCTGTTCGTGAAAGGAATGGTAATCAGCATTTTTATGATGATGGTTGCGGGCGCCCACATGGGAGCTGTCATTAAATCCGCAAGCCCGCCGCCGATGGCAGCCGCCGCAAGCGCGTAGGGTGTGGGAAGAATGGCAGCCGCTATGTAGATCAGCGAGTCGCCAAAGTGGATATAGCCTCCGTTTACGCCCGTCGGAATATGGCAGATATACGCTGTCATAATTGCAATCATCGCCGCCATGAGTCCCGTGAGCGAGATGTATTTCATTTTTGCCGACCGGTTTACTTTTGTTTTTGCCGTTGTTTTTGTTGTCATATTTTTCAATTCTCCTCCATTCCTTCAATCAATCTCCCTAAATACTTTTCAAAGCACACGCCGTGATTGCTTTCAATATTCAGAGCTGCCGCCTCCTCGATGGCAGGCTGCAAAAATCCTGCCGCCTTTTTTATCGCCTCCTCAACGGAAAGCCCGTTTACGAGTGAAGCGCATATCACTGCCGCAAAGAGATCGCCGGTTCCGGAAAAGCTGCGCGGTGCGCAGGGCGTTTCATGATAAAAGCGGCTTTGGGACGTGACCGCCATATTTCCCATATAGGAGCCGGAAGCAGTCCTTCGGACAATGCCGGTCACAAGGACGCAGGCGTTTTTGGGCATCCGGTATAAAAGCTTTTGCGCCACAGCCTCAATGCAGTCAAGGTAGCTGCCGCTTCCGGATAGGGCGGTAAGCGTTCCATAGTCGTCGCCCGTCAAAAGACAAAGCTCCGTGAGATTTGGCGTGGTGATGCTTGCGCGTGTGCAAAGCTGCCTCATTCCGTCCAAAAGCTCGTCGCTGAATACCTTGATATATCTGCCGTTGTCGCCCATCACGGGGTCTGCGAGGCAGACGGTATTTTCCGTTTGGAACGTGTCAAGCAGATGGAAAACCTTTTGGATTTGTTTGGGTCCTGCAAGGTAGCCGGAATGTATTCCGTCAAAATGCTCGTTCATTTTTTCCCATTCGTCGGTAAAAAAGTCCATTCTGTCCGTAAAGTCGTCGCAATAAAAGCTCGGAAAGCCTGTTTGCGCCGACAAAACAGCCGTGGGCAGCGGCACCGCCTGTATGCCCATGACGGACACTACGGAAATCGCCGCAGTGAGCGAGCATTTTCCAAAGCCTGAAAGGTCGTTGACCAGCGCAATTTTTTTCATTGTCCTCATGCTGCCTTTCGTTATTTGATAATAAATTCATTGCCATGGCTGAACTTCATATAACTATAATACACAAATGTCATTAAAAAAAATATACAATTTTAACATTTTTTTAAAGGACAGTTTCGGAACACGAAAAACAGTTGAGAAATATTTTCCGTAGCTTTATAATTATGAAGGTAAAGACATCATTTGGGGCAGACATGGATTGTTTGCGCGTCAGGGGAGGCGTATTGAAGGCTTGAGAATCTACAACAGGAAGCTTCGGAATATAGCGGGCATACTTTTGATTACGGCATTTACGGTTTTTATGCTGGAAAGGGAAAGTGTGGCGAATTTCGTCAAAAGCATTAATTTTATAGAAGCCTATGAAAACGATGGGGAAGCATTCACAATCTCCCTTTGGAACGGCGTGACTGACGAGTCTGTCGGGAATTATAAAATATGCATTAACTGGTGGTGCCGGAAAAAGGACAGCAGCTACGTGCTGTTTGTGCCTGAAGGCATGCGCGGCCGCAGACTGTATTGGCTTCTCGGAAGTCAAAGCAAAATGCTCCTTGACGATGTGGAAATCAAAAGCGGAGATGTGTTTGCGTGCGAAGGCGGTCAGCATGAGCTTGTGTATTGCGAGGATGGCGAAGAAAAGCACTGCACGCTTGACATTTATTATACCTCTCCGATTACTGCCCTGTTTTTGGAAACCGACTCGGGGTCGCTCTCTTATATCCACGAATCAAAGGATAACTTTGAGGGCGGCAGCTACCTTTTTTTGGACGAGAAGGGACGACCGTGCTATGCCGGGCGAATCGACGACATTCACTGCCGGGGAAATTCCTCCTATGATGAAACGGATAAAAAATCCTATCTGATATCGCTTGCGGACGACTGCGATTTATTTGGAATGGGAGAAGCCGAGGACTGGATATTGACTGCAAACGCGTTTGACGACACGCTTCTTCGCAACGTCCTTGCCTTTGACATAGCAAGGAGCCTGAAGCTTTCATACACTCCGGAGGTTCAGTATACGGACGTGTATGTCAACGGCGATTACGTGGGCAATTATCTTCTTTCGGAAAAGGTTGAAATCGGCAAAAGCCGTGTGAACATTACGGATTTGGAAAAGAGCGTAAGGGAAATGAACGCTCCCGCGCAGCTGGCGGATTACGCGTTTTTCATGGAGCAGCAGGGCAGGCTTTTCAGCACTAAGGGATATATGATTGAGAATGAGCCGGAGGATATCTCGGGCGGCTATCTTTTGGAGCTGGAAACAAGCGACAGGTACGGGCTTGAGGAGAGCGGCTTTCTGACGTCGAGGATGCAGCCGGTGGTGTTTGCAAGCCCTAAGTATGCCTCATATGATCAGGTGTCCTACGTCGCGGCGCTGTATCAGGATTTTGAGGACGCCGTGTTTTCCGAGGACGGTTACAGCCCCTATACGGGCGAATATTACGGCAGCTATATCGACATGCAGTCCTTTGCAAGGAAGTACCTGCTTGAGGAGCTTGTGAAAAATCTGGACGCGTCCTATACCAGCCAGTATATTTATAAGCCTGCCGATGCGGTAAGCACTAAGCTTTTTGCGGGTCCCGCGTGGGATTACGACAAATCGATTGCGGCGTCCGGAGTCACCGATACCGGTATAAATCTGCACGATGCGGAGGGCTTTTACGCCAATGTGCAGAAAAAGGACTCAGATATCTGGTATGCGCTGTACAGCCATGAGGATTTCAGGGAGCTTGCCGCGCAGATATTTTTGGATGAGCTTGCGCCGTTTATCAGGCAGAGCTTTGACGGCATGGTGGACAAATACAGCAGCCATATCGAGGCGTCGAACACCTGCGATATGGTCAGATGGAATACCTTTTCGGGGTACAGCGCGCTTGACGATAAGCTTGAATGTTATGCGCAGAAGCTCGATGATTTAAAGGATTTCATGCAAAGGCGCGTGGATTTTTTGGAAAGAGAGTTTGAAAAAGAATTGGGGAAAGAGAAGGTGGATTAGTATGATTGACATTTATATTGATAAGCTGTACCGCTATGAGAGAAAGGCGGAGCCGTGCTTTATCGGTATTCCGGTGAAGAAGGGGGAGCTTTACAAGCTTGACAGGACAGCGCTTACGCAGGACGGCAGAAGGCTCCCGATTCAAAAACGGGTAACGGCAAGGCATGATGATGGAAGCGTGAAATTCATGTTTCTGCGTTTGCTTGCCGATTTACCGGCAAATCAGGGCGTGGTTTTACAGTGCGACACTAACGCTCCGGAGGATTTGGCGCGGGAAGCCGACGGCATAAGGGTTGTGCGGGACGCCAAAGGGATAAGCGTCGATACGGGCGCGGTTTCGTTTGCGGTTTCGGACAACAGCGACAGCGTTTTTGAATTTGTCGAGGCGCAGGGCAGACGCTACGGAAAGGAGCAGCTTTTGGGCCCCGTGCTTTGCGACGGAGAAGGAAACAGCTACCGGATAAAAACCGGAAGCTGGAGCATTGTGGAAAGCGGCGAGGTCTGCGTGATATTAAAGGCGCAAGGCTCTAACGTGTGCGAGGGAACGGACAGCGTTGACTTTGAGCTTAAGCTTACGGCATATGCGGGCAAGCCATGGGTGGAGCTGTCCTACCGCATCATCAATACCACCTTAAGGCAGCTTCATGTGGCGTTGCTTGTGTTTGACATTAAGTTTGGTAAAAATATGACACCAATGTCACAAATAAGAACCTGCGCGGCATCGTCGAATTATCAGACTGACTTTTCGATTGGGGAAAACGGCGAGCCGGTTTCGAAGTGTGTGGACGCAAAAAGCCTTGTGTATGAATCGAACGAGCACTTTGCCGAGGTATTTTACGGCACGTTTTTTGCTGACAGCACGGACGAGAGCGGCGGAGTGTGCGCGACGGTTTTTCAGGCGCAGCAAAATTACCCTAAGGCAGTGAGGGCGGACAGTGAGGGCGTTTGCGTGATGCTTGTCCCCGAGGGAGCGGATAAGGTTGTGATGGAGTCCGGCATGTCGCGTGAGCAGAGGATTTTGCTTCATTTCCACGGGGCTGACGAAACGCTTGAGGAGCTTAACAACAGGAGCCTTATTTATCAGATGCCTGACAGACCTTATGTGCAGCCCGAGGTTCACAGGGCTTCCGGCTGTTATTTGGATGTTTTCACCGATAAATATGATGTGGAGGTGGAGCAGGCGCTGATTGCGAAGGCGGACGGACATGCGCGCGCATACGGAATGCTCAATTTCGGCGACGCGCCGGACATGAATTATACGACGCAGGGCAGAGGCGGCGGAGATTTGGTGTGGTGCAATAATGAATATGATTACCCGCATGCGTGCGCGCTCCTGTATGTGAGGAATGCCACGCGGCGCTTTCTCGATTACAATATTGCGGCGGTAAGCCATTGGATGGACGTGGACGTGTGCCATTTCAGCAACGACCCGCTGTTTTTGGGCGGTCAGTGGGAGCATACGAACGGTCACTGCCGGGGGAACGTCATAGAGAGAAAAAAGCTTATGGTCGGCTCGCATCAGTGGGTGGAGGGGCTTTTGGACTACTATCATTTCACGGGAGATGCGCGCGGGTTGGAAACGGCTGTCGGAATCGGAGAAAATGTGCTGCGGCTTTTGGACACCCCCATGTACGCTGACCCTGGCGAGGTAAACGCGCGCGAAACGGGGTGGGAGCTGCGTTCACTGACGGCGCTCTATGTGGAAACCAATGATAAAAAATGGCTTGCAAAGGCGGACAATATCATCCGTGATTTTAAGGTGTGGGGCGACCGCTACGGCGGAAACTGGCTTGCGCCGTACACGGATAACACGGTAATCCGCGTGGGCTTCATGATTTCGGTGGCGGTGGGAAGCCTGATGCGCTATTACCGCGTGTTCCCGAGCGATGAGCTGAAGGAGATGATGCTGAATGCCGTTGACGATTTAATCAGAAGCTGTTATATGGAACGCACGGGGCTGTTTTATTATAAGGAGCTGCCAAGCCTTGCGCGCTCGGGCATCAACACGCTTTTGCTGGAATCGCTTACCATCGCATATGAGCTTACGGGCGATGCGGCGTATTTAAGCTATGGAGAGCAGACCTTTAAGCGTGCGATACGGGAGCAGTCCGGGGGTGCGCTCGGCAAAAAGGCAGTTTATGGAGATGCGGTCGTGGCAGGAAGCGGAAGCCCTAAAAATTTCGGGCAGTGATTTATCCCGATTGCGACATATTATAAGGCAGTGATGGAAACGCGGGACTTGCCAAACCGCGGCGTTTAGCAATACGGCGCTTTGGCGCAGAAGAGGGGCGGGTGTGAAATGTATGTATTAAATGTGGAGGACGATGCGTGGAAGCACCGCGATATATGTAAGGTGCTGGAAAGCTGCGGGGTAAAACAGATTGACAGGGCAGGAAATTTGGAGGAGGGTCTTGGGATGCTTGGCCGGTCTGTCAGTCAGGAAAAGCCATATGACCTGATTGTCACGGATATGTATTATCCGCTGTCGCCGGGAGGAAGCGAAGCCCGGGCAGGTATGCTGCTGATAGAGAAGGTAAAGGAAATGAACTGCGCCATTCCGATTGTGGTATGCTCCTCCGTGGAATTAAAAATTCCGGGAATTTTGGGTGCGGTGCACTACTCACAGCGCACGGATTGGGAAAATGATTTGAGAAAGCTTGTAAGGGGGATTTGAATGAAATTTATGCTTTCCTATCTAAAACGCTACAAATATCAGGTAGCCGTATGTGTATTTTTGAAAATGTCGGGAACCATACTTGAGCTTCTGATACCATATGTGCTGGAGTATATGATTGACGAGGTCGCTCCGTTGAAAAATCCGTACCGTGTAATCCTTTGGGGCTTTGCCATGCTGGCGCTGGCGGCGCTCGTGCGCTTCGTGAATGTTTCCGCAAACCGCATGAGCGTCAAAAGCGCAAAATGCGCGACCTATGAAATACGCAGGGATTTGTTTTGGCATTCGCTGAACCTTTCGGGCAATCAGACGGATGCGTTCGGGCTGCCCTCGCTGACAAGCCGGATGACCTCGGACTCATACAATGTCCAAAGCTTTCTTCAGTCCGGGCAGGCAATGGGCATCCGCGCCCCGATTATGCTTATCGGCGGCATTGTCATTACGCTGACGATGGATGTGGGGCTTGCAGCCGTTTTGTGCGTCATGGCGCCCATCATGCTGATTGTGGTGGTTTCCGTGTCGTTAAAGGGGATTCCGCTGTATGACAAGGTACAGCAGAGCGTGGATGAGATTGTCCGCATCATGCGGGAAAATATCACGGGCATCCGCGTGATCAAGGCGCTGTCCAAGGAGAGCTATGAGCGCCGGCGCTTTGGCGCAGCCAACGAAACGATGACACGCCGTGACCGCAAAGCGGGGGTGGTCATGGCGCTGCCGGGACCTTTGATGACGCTGGCGTTGAATATCGGGCTGACGCTTGTGGTAATCATTGGCGCTGTCCGGGTAAACAACGGCCTTACCAAGCCCGGGGTGATTTTGGCGTTCCTTACATATTTTAATATGATACTTATGGGCGTTATGAGCCTGAATCGTCTGTTTATGATGATGTCGAAGGCAAACGCGTCAGCCAACCGTATTGCAGCCGTGATTTCGCAGCCTGAGGGTCTTGAGCCGATTCCGGAGGAACAGGCAGCCCGTACAGACCGCGACGGATATATTATTTTTGACCATGTATCGTTTAGATATGGGGAGCAGCCAAATGTCCGGGAAGGCGTGCAGATGTCGCTGCAGGACATATGCTTTGAGATAAAAAAGGGCGGTTCATTGGGTATCATCGGCGCAACGGGCTGCGGAAAGACGACAATCATCAATCTGCTGATGCGCTTTTATGACGCGACGGACGGCAATGTCTTTGTGGACGGACGTGACGTGCGCACCTATGATAAGGACAGCCTGCGGCGGAAATTCGGGACAGTGTTCCAAAACGACGTGATTTTTGCGGAGTCGCTGGCGGAGAACATAGACTTTGGCAGGGGGGTGGACGAGCAGGGAATACGTACGGCGGCGGATAATGCCCGCGCCCGAGATTTCATAGAAGCCTACGACGACACATATCAGCATCAGGCAGCCATTCACGGGGCAAATCTGTCCGGAGGTCAGCGTCAGAGGGTTTTGGTGGCGCGCGCGCTTGCCGCCCGCCCGGAGATTTTGGTGCTGGACGACGCTTCAAGCGCCCTTGACTATAAGACGGACGCCGCGCTGCGCAGCGTTATCCGGAATGAATACCGGGACACGACTACAATCGTGGTGGCGCAGCGGATAAGCTCGATCATGAATTTGGACGATATCATTATGCTTGAGGAGGGGGCTGTAATCGGACACGGCACGCATGAGGAGCTGATGGCAGCCTGTCCGCAGTACCGGGAAATTTACCATACGCAGATGGGGGAGGGAGTAAGCAATGCCGGTTAATATTACAGTGATGAAAAAACCAAAGGACACGGGCGGGACGCTCCGACGCCTGATAAAATATCTTGCAGAGTACAAATGGATTTTGCTGACAGTGCTGATTTTGTGCCTTACGTCAAATGTCCTGTCACTTTTGGGACCGAGCCTTGCGGGCGCAGCCATCAACGAGGCTGCGGCAGGAGCAGGGAAGGTGAACTTCCAAAGAGTCTTTTACTATGCGCAGCGGATGCTGATATGCTATGTTATATCCTCGCTGCTGACCATAGCCATCAATGTGGTGATGATGTATGTCAGCAAATGGATTGCGGGAAAGATGCGCAAGGATATTTTCGATAAGCTGATGCGCCTGCCCGTCGGGTATTTTGACCGCAATCAGGCAGGCGACATTATAAGCCGCGTAAGTTACGATACCGACGTGGTGTGTACCTGCATTTCCACGGATGTGGTTTCGATACTGACCTCCATGGTGACAGTCGTCGGCTCGCTTGCCATGATGCTGTATATATCGCCGGTTTTGTCGCTTGTGGTAATCGTTACCATTCCCGTGTCGGTGGCGTATACGGTGTATATGAGAAACAAGACGCAGCCCCGTTACAGCCGCAGGTCCGCAAGCTATGGCAGGATGAACGGCTTCGTAGAGGAAATGCTCACGGGACAGAAAACGATTCAGGCATACGCATATGAGAGTCAGGTGGGGGAGCAGTTTGCAAGGGTAAACGAGGACGCCGCCGATGCCTATTATCAGGCGGATTATTACGGAGTCACCATAGGGCCGACCATGGGCTCCATCAACAATATGTCGCTGGCGCTGATTGCCATGCTGGGGTCGTGCCTGTACATGACCGGCATAGTGTCGCTGGGGCAGATTTCGTCCTTTGTGCTTTATTCGCGTAAGTTCTCAGGTCCCATAAACGAGATCGCAAACATAATCAACGAGCTGTTTTCAGCTTTGGCTGCCGCAGAGAGGGTGTTCAGGCTGCTGGATGAAGCCGAGGAGCTTGCCGACAGACCGGGCGCGCGGCAGCTGACCGACGTGAAGGGCAATGTGACGCTTGAGCATGTAAGCTTCGGCTATGAGCCGGGAAAAACCATTCTGCATGACTTGAATTTGCGGGCGGACGCCGGGAGGCTGATTGCGATTGTGGGTCCGACGGGCGCGGGAAAAACGACTGTAATAAATCTGCTGATGCGCTTTTATGATGTGGACAGCGGCTCTATTACCGTGGACGGAGGGGATATTCGCGATTACACCCGTTCAGGGCTTCGCGGCGCCTACGCCATGGTGCTTCAGGATACGTGGGTGTTTCACGGGACTATTTTTGACAACATTGCCTATGGGAAAGAGAACGCTACTGAGGAGGAAGTCGAGGCGGCGGCTAAGGCGGCGCATATACATCCGTTTATCATGCGTCTGCCGGAGGGCTACCAAACGGTCATCAGCGAGGACGGCGGCAATATCTCAAAGGGGCAAAAGCAGCTTCTTACCATTGCACGCGCCATGCTGTTTGACTGCAAAATGCTGATTTTGGATGAGGCGACCTCCAATGTGGACACCGGCACCGAGAGGGAGATACAGACCGCCATGCGGCGGTTGATGAAGGATAAAACATGCTTTGTGATTGCCCATCGGCTTTCCACCATTCAAAATGCCGACCAAATTTTGGTGGTTGACCACGGGGATGTGGTGGAGCAGGGAACGCATGAGAGCCTGATGAAAAAGGGCGGGTTTTACTGTAAGCTGTACAACGCGCAATTTGAATAGAAGAATTGACAATTACGGCAATATTATTATAATCTATAGTGAACGATGAAAATATTTGCCGTTTACTATAATCGGGCAATGGAAACGTGATATATGTTGTGGGAGGAAAGGACTGATTATGGAGGGCTTAAAGGATATACCGGTGCGGGAGCCGGGCGGCAATACCTTCTGCGCGGATGTGGAGCAGAGTATCCGCAAGCGGTTCCGCAAGAAAATATGGTCGCGCTTTACAAGGGCAATCCGGGAGTATGATCTGGTGCATGAGGGAGATAAAATCGCGGTATGCATATCGGGCGGCAAGGATTCCATGCTGATGGCAAAGCTCTTTCAGGAATTAAAAAGGCACAACAAATTTGACTTTGAGCTTGTGTTTTTGGTGATGAACCCCGGTTACAGCCCGGAGAACCTGCGGATGATTGAAAATAACGCAAAAAGGCTTGAAATTCCGATTACGGTGTTTGAATCGGATATTTTTGGCGCTGTGTACCAAATAGAAAAATCGCCGTGCTATCTGTGCGCAAGGATGCGCCGGGGGTACCTGTATCAAAAGGCGCAGGAGCTTGGCTGCAACAAGATTGCGCTCGGTCACCACTACGACGATGTGATTGAAACCATTCTGATGGGAATGCTCTATGGCGCGCAGATTCAGACGATGATGCCGAAGCTTCACGGCACGAATTTTGAAGGGATGGAGATTATCCGCCCGATGTACCTTATCCGGGAGCACAATATCAAGGAATGGCGGGATTTCAACGGACTGCAGTTTCTGCAATGCGCGTGCAGATTTACGGATAACTGTTCCTCATGCCGGGACGACGGACAGAGCAATTCAAAGAGATTAGAGGTTAAGGAGCTGATTGCGCAGCTTAAGAAAACCAATCCGTTTGTGGAGGGGAATATTTTTAAAAGTGTGGAGAATGTAATGCTTGATACGGTAATCGGATATAAAAAGGACGGGGTGCGGCACCACTTTTTGGACGGGTACGATTTGGCAGGCACACCGCGAAAAACGGAAGAAACATAGAGGTGAAGTTTGATGACAGATATTTTAGCGCTTGCACAACAGATTATAGAGGGAAGAAGACTTGGAAGGGAGAACGAGCTTTCGTTTTTCTTTGATTGCAGCCTGACGGAGCTTTGCGAGGGCGCGGACAAAATCAGGGCGCATTTTGTCGGTGACAAGGTGGATTTATGCTCCATAATCAACTGCAGGAGCGGGAAATGCCCCGAGGACTGCAAATATTGTGCGCAGTCGGCGTACAACCATACGGACTGTGAGATATATGATTTTTTGCCCGAGGAGGACATTGTCGGCGCGTGCAGACTGAACGAGGGGCAGGGCGTCGACCGCTTTTCCATTGTAACGGCGGGAAGGGCGCTTACGGGAGAGGAATTTGAGAAGGCGGTTCACGCATATGAAACTATGCACAGGGAATGTAAAATCGACCTGTGCGCGTCGATGGGATTTTTGGACGGTGAGCAGCTTCACAGACTGCATGAGGCGGGGGTGAGCAGCTATCATCATAATATCGAAACCTCAAGGCGCAATTTTCCTAATATCTGCACAACTCACACCTACGACCAAAAAATCGAAACCTTGAAAATGGTAAAGGCGGAAGGAATGTGGGTGTGCTCCGGCGGCATTATAGGAATGGGAGAAACATGGGAGGACAGGCTGGATATGGCGCTTGACCTTTCCGAGCTTGAGGTCGATTCCATTCCAATTAACGCTCTGATGCCGATTAAGGGAACGCCGCTTGAGCATTTGGAGCAGTTGTCGGAGGATGAAATTTTAAGGACGATTGCGATGTTCAGATATATTAATCCTAAGGCGGACATACGGCTTGCGGCGGGCAGGGCGCTTATGGCAAACGACGGCGAGCGCGCCTTTTCCTCCGGGGCTTCGGCGACCATCACGGGAAATATGCTTACGACAGCAGCGTGCGCGACCATCAAAAGCGATAAACAAATGCTGGAAAGGCTTGGGAGGGATGTAACGCCCTGCCGGTGCGAGCATGTATGAATGGCGGATTTAACATGAAAAAGATAATTGGAGAGCATGGAAGGAAGGCAAAACCGATATGGAAATAAAAAGACCGATGATTGGAGTTATTCCGCTTGTGGACGAGGAGCGGGAAAGCTACTGGATGCTGCCGGGCTACATGAAGGCGCTTGAGCAGGCGGGGGCAATCCCTGTCATGCTGCCGCTGACAGTGGACGGGGATGCGCTCGGGCAGCTTGCCCGTACCATGGACGGATTTTTGTTTACGGGCGGTCAGGATGTTTCGCCGGAAATATACGGGGAGGCTGCAATACCGGAGTGCGGCGCTCCCTGCCGGGAAAGGGATATGATGGAGCAGCTTCTTTTATCGGAGGCGCTTAAGCTTGATAAGCCGATTTTGGGAATATGCAGAGGAATACAGTTTATCAACGCGGCGCTGGGCGGTACGCTGTATCAGGATTTGCCCTCAATGCACCCGTCGGAAACGGAGCATCATCAGTGCGCGCCTTACGATGTTCCCGTGCACCGCGTCAGCATTTTGGAGAATACGCCGCTGTTTGAGCTTTTGCGGACAAAAGAGCTTGCGGTGAACAGCTATCACCATCAGGCAGTCCGAAAGCCCGCTTCGCGCCTGAGCGTGATGGCGATTTCGGAGGACGGGCTGGCGGAGGCCGTCTATATGCCGGATAAACGCTTTGTGTGGGCAGTGCAGTGGCACCCGGAATTTTCCTATGAAAAGGATGAAGCCGCGAGGAAGATTTTTGCTGCGTTTGCAGCCGCATGCAATAAGACAATAAAGGAAACGGGATGAAAAAAGTATATTTAATCGGAATCGGAACGGGCACGCACGAGGGACTTACCGGAAAGGCATCAGGCATAATAAGCTCCTGCGATTTGCTGTTTGGCGCGGACAGAATGCTTGAAGCGGCTGCGCAGTATCCGGGGAAAAAAATAAACACCTACAAGCCTGATGAGATATCGGATTTCCTTAAAGACAGTGAGTGGGAAAAAGCAGGCGTCCTCCTCTCCGGGGATGTGGGCTTTTACAGCGGCGCCAAAAAGCTTATGACAGCGCTTGAGGAGTATCAGCCGGAGCTTGTGCCGGGCATTTCCACCGTATCGGCGTTCTGTGCGGCGCTGGGGCTTTCATGGGACGAGGTTTCCGTGGTAAGCCTGCATGGCAGGCAGATGAACGCAGTCGGCATTGCGGATTGCTCCCGATATACCTTCTGCCTCCTGGACGGAGCCGGGGGAGTAAGAAAGCTTGCGGACAGGCTTTTGTATTATGCGTTTGACAATGTGATTTTGCATATCGGCGGGCGCATAGGATATTCCGATGAAAAAATTTATCACATGCGTCTAAAGGAGGCGGCAGCGTTTGACTGCGCCGGTCCCGTGGCGGCAGTGATAGAAAATCCGACGCCGAGGGAGCGCGTTTTCCCTGAGCTTGCCGATGAGGAGCTGATACGCTCAGACGTGCCGATGACAAAGGCGGAGGTGCGCTGCGTCGCAATACAAAAGCTCGGACTTTCCAAAAGCTCCGTGCTGTATGATATCGGCGCGGGCACAGGCTCGGTGGCAGTGCAGGCGGCGCTGTGCTATCCGGAGAGCAGCGTGTATGCGATTGAGTGCAAGGAGGAAGCGCTGAGGCTGATTGAGGAAAACAAAAGGAAGTTCAGGGCTGACAATGTGACGATTGTTGCGGGAAAAGCGCCCGAGGCGTTTTTGGACATTCCTGCGCCAACACACGCGTTTATCGGCGGAAGCGGAGGGAGGATGCGGGAAATTCTGCGGCGGCTGTGGGAGAAAAATCCGCGCACGGTAGTGCTGATCAGCATGATTACGCTGGAAACGCTGTCGGAGACGCTTACGCTTGCGGAGGAATACGGCATTGAGCCTGAGGTTGTGCAGCTTAGCGTGTCAAAGGCAAAAAAGGCGGGCAAGAGCCGGCTGATGCTGGCGCAAAACCCGGTGATGCTGATAAAGCTTGAAACGGAGGCTGCCCATGAATAACGGACACGGAGGCGACATATACGCCTATACGCATCTGCCCGGAACGGACATAACGGATTTTTCCGCAAACATTAATCCGTTTCCCATGCCGCAGGAAATTGCCGATGCGGTGGCGGCGGGCATTTCCGGGCTTGCGGCATATCCCGACTGTTATTGCCGTGAGCTTCGCAAGAGGCTTGCCCGTGCGGTCGGCTGCACCGAAGAGGATATATTGTGCGGAAACGGCGCGGCGGAGCTGATTTATTCCATTGTATATGCGCGCCGCCCCAAAAAGGCGCTGCTGCTGTCCCCCTGCTTTACGGAATACGAGGCGGCGCTGAGGGCGGCAGGGGCGCAGCTTGTATATCATGAGCTGTCGGCAGATAACGGCTTTGCGCTGACGGATGATTTTGAAGCCCGGCTAAACGGTGACTTGGACATCGTCTTTCTGTGCGTGCCGAACAATCCGACAGGAATGGTCATTGAGAAAGCCCGCCTTGAAAAAATTGCGGATATCTGCGGAAAGAATGATATTCTGCTTGTCCTCGACGAGTGCTTTAATGATTTTTTGGACAAGCCGGAGGAGTATTCGATGCTTGACCGGATAGCGGGCAGACGCCGGCTTGTGATAATCAGGTCGTTTACAAAAATGTTTGCGCTTGCGGGACTCAGGCTCGGTTATGCCGTTTCGGCAGACCATGAGCTTTTTGAAAAAATATACAGCCAAAGACAGCCGTGGGCGGTGTCAACGCTTGCGCAGAGAGCAGGAATTGCCGCGCTGGGACAGAGCGCGTTTGCAAAATCCTCACGGGAATATCTGCAAAGGGAGCGGGCGTATCTTGAACGTGAGCTTCGCCTGCTTGGCGCAAGGGTATTTGAGGGAAAGGCAAACTTTATTCTCTTTTATCTTGAAGACTCCTGCTGTGATTTTAATGAGGAGCTTGCAAAAAAGGGCTTTTTAATTCGGGACTGCGGCAACTTTCGCGGACTAAAAACCGGCTACCGGCGCATTGCCGTGCGAAAGCATGAGGACAATGTGCGGCTGGTAGAGGCGATAAGGCTGGTGCAGGGCGGGGAGGCTGCTTATGAAAGCTTGTGAATATTTACATGCCACGCTGATTGCGATGCTTGTCATACCGTTGCTGTACGCGCTGGCGGAGCTTGAGGACGCGGGCGGCGCGTTGATGCTCTATATCAAATGCTTTATTATTATCATTCCGGTTGCCGTAACGGAGCTTGCGGTGCGCAAAATCAGGCGGCTCGGGCTTTATCTGCTTGCGGGCGCGGCTGCGACTGCGGCGCTTTATGGGATAATGGAGCTGTTTTTTGGGGAAAGCGGCGCTTGCTATACCTGCGTGATGCCGGCGGAAAGCGTTTTGATTGTGCTTATCAGACTGCGCGAGCGAATGAGGCTTGCGGCGCAGGAGAAGGAAAACGACATTTATGCCGCGCCCGAAATAAGCATGATAAACAAGCCGTCGTTTGCCTTTATGTGGTATTTTGCGGTGATGTATCTGCTGGGAATTGCCTTTAATTCGGCGGCGCTTTGCGACATTGCGTTTTTTAACGCCGGCGTGTATTTTTTTGTGGCGTTAGCGCATGGCTTTTTGGCTTCCACAAAGCAGTATTTTGATTTGAACAGCCGGACGAAAAACATTCCGGGAAAGCGCCTTTATGCGGTCGGAGCGGCTATGACGGGCGCGTTTGCGGGGCTTGTGCTGATTGCGATGCTTCCGTCGGTCTTTTTGGCAGGGCAGCGCAGGTACACGGATATCAGGACATGGTTTGATGAGGTGGAGCCTGCGCCGTATGCAGCGGCGTATGACGTGCAGACGGACGGCGAAGCCGTCGGGACAAATTGGCTTGAGGTGATGAATGACGGCGAGCCTGTGTCCGAGCCTTCCAAATTTTGGGAATATTTTTGGCGTGCGCTGGTCGCGGCGATTGCCGGTGCGGGCGCCTATGCCGGGTTTTACGTGCTCAGGCAGTTCTTCAGGGATTTCAGGAGCAGCTTCGATGAGAACGGCGACAGGGTGGAGGAGATTGACGGCGGGCCTGAGGATAAAACGGAAGGGCTGGGGCAAAAACGTCGGCGGAGAGAAGGCAGCGAAGCGGCGCGCGTCAGGCGGTTATACAAAAAAACGATACGCAGACACAGGAAGGAAGCTCCTGCGCCATACGAATCCCCGGCGGAGCTTGAGGAAAACGCGGGACTTTCCGGCGACGCGGCAATGGAAGCGCTGCATGTTCAATATGAGAACGTGCGATATGGAAAATGTGCGGAATAAATTCATGAATAAATTCACAAATCACGAATTTGTGCTTGCGTAAACCTGCGATTTGCTTTATTATAGATATGATAAGGGCATATGTTTTTTCATAGCTTTTTGGAGCGTATGACAGGGAGGTTTTTTCATGAATCGCAAACCGAAAAAGGGTGGCTCGGAGGTAGCCTTCCGACCCAAAACAATTATTGAAGCGCGGTATGACTTAGACAGAAGGCAGAACGATATTTTGGACATTCTGCTTGGAATTGTGGGCGAGGGGAACGACACGGAGGAGAACACCCGGTATGAAATCAACATTGCCGATGTGAAGCACCTTTATAATTTGCAGGATGAGTCGAACGCATATTCATATCTGCAAAAGGCGGTAAAAAAGTTCGAGGGCTTGGGCTTCCGCCTTAAGGAGGACGAGGGCACGGACATTTATTACCCGTGGTTCAGCAAAATTAAATATCAGAAAAAGCGCGGCGATGAGGGAAAAAGCAAGATTGTGCTTGACCTGCATCCCGAGGTGAAGCAGATGATCATGGAGGCAAAGCAGGGCGCGTACTATCGGATTGAGTACCCGTTAAACCTGACGAAGAAGTATTCCAAAAGACTCTATTATCTCCTCAAGGAGCATGAAACCTTCAATAACGGCGTATATCAGGTCACGTTTGAGGAGCTGCGCAAAATGATGAAAATTCCCGAATCTTATGCAAACGGAAATGTCAAGCGCGAAATTTTGGAGAAGCCGCACGAGGAAATCAACGGGAACACGGACATTTCCTTTGAGTATGAGCTGATACAGGAAAAGCTTCCGAGCGGTCAGATGGGGCTTGGAGCTGTCCGGTTTAAGATAAAGCGGGTCAGGAAAAACCGTACCGTGGTGGAGATTGTCGAAAACGCGGAAAAGAGCGGCGGCGTGATAATAGCCACGGACGAGGAGCAGGAGGTTATCAATCTGTTCGGCTGCTCGTTAAAGGAGGCAAAGGATATTCTCCGCACGGCGAATGCAAACAACCGCACGCATGAGCAGCTTATAGAGGTGCTTACGCGCACGCTGAATCAGCCATCGGTTGAGAATAAGGTCGGGTATGCGCTGACCATTCTCAAAAACGGCTACAATGAGCCGACGGTGTTTAGCAGCAGACGGGCGGGCCCGGGCTGGAAAAATGAGGAGCTGAGCAGTTACAGACAGGTCAACATGGCGGATATTGAGGAGCAGATATTGGCTAACTGATGGATTTTGGAGAGAATAATGGAGCGGATAGCAGCGAAAAATATTGTAAGCTCTTATGGAAGGCTGCAGGTGCTGAAGGGTGTGGATATTTCTGCGGGCGCGGGGCAGTGCGTTGGCATTGTCGGTCGGAACGGATGCGGAAAGTCCACACTTTTTGACATTCTTGCGGGCTTAAAAAAAGCGGACGGCGGGGAGCTTTGGCTTGATACGGGGAAATCCCCGGCGGAGTGCGTGGGTTATGTGCCGCAGGAGAGCTGTCTGCTTGATGAGCTTAGCGTGCTTGACAATCTGCGCCTTTGGTACCGTGACAGGGCGGAGCTTAGGCGTTTGCTGGAACAGGACTTTCCGGGCGGGCTTGGAGCCGCCGGGATATGCCGCACGCGGGTGGGAAAGCTTTCGGGCGGTATGAAAAAACGCGTCAGCATAGGCTGCGCATTGGCGGGAAATCCGCCAATTTTAATTTTAGACGAGCCGGGAGCGGCGCTCGACCTGACGGGAAAGGCGCAGCTTAGGCGTTACCTTGCCGGATACAAGGGGCATGGCGGCACGATTTTGATTGCGACTCACGAGGAGGGCGATTTGGAGCTGTGCGATAAGCTTTATGCCCTGTGCGGCGGAAAGAGCAGAGAGATAGACCGTCTGCTGCGCGGTGAGGAGCTGGTAAAAAATTTATCGTGGTGAAGGAGAAAAGGATATGAAGAAAAGATGGAAGCCCGGCGTGATAATCGCAGCCGCGGCGCTTGTGATTTTGCTCGGAGCGGCGGCGTTTGCGGCATGGCGGCTGATTGGCGCTGCGCCTGAGATGAGGGTAAAGCTTGGGCTTGCAAATATGGCGCAGGAGCTTTCGCAATATGGAAGCATGCTTTCGGAGAAAACGGATTTTGAAGCGCTAAAGGCAGCGGCGGACGACGGGGCAATCCATACCAACACGGATGTGTCGGTGACAATCCCCGACGGAAAAATAAGCAATTTCAGCTTTGGCATCGATGCGCTGACCAACCGGAGCGAAAGGGCTGCAGAGTACGATATCAGCGCGGGAATGTACGGCTTTGACGTTTCCGTCGCGAAGCTTGCGGCTTCGTCCGACACGATTTATGTGAGCCTGCCGTTGATTTTCGACGACACATACAGTGTGGGGCTGTCCGACCTTGGCAGGGAATTTAACAGCTCGGCATGGGCTGACATTTTTGACACAAAGCTTCCCGATGATTGTTCCATTGAGCTTTTCAGGGAGGAAACGGACGGGGACGCTTTGGACGGGCTTATCGAACAGCTTCGCGGCGACTGTGAAATCATATTGGAAAATATTACCTGTGAGAGGATAAAGGAAAAGAAGGACGGATATGCGGGAGTGAGGCTTACAATCGATAAGGATGCCGTAAACAAGTGCATGGGCAGCCTGGCGGAGGATATCGGCGAAAGCAGCCTTTATGAGGAGCTTGCCGGCAATACCAAAGCAGGTGAGGACGCGGCTGCAGTGATTGCGGGGCTGAAAACGGTCACACACACGACCGACGTTGTGCTTGATTTTTATTTTGACAAAAAGGGGCGCATCGTATATCTGGAAACCCCAAATGACGTGGAGCTGTCGGACGGCAGCGCCTATTCGGCGGATTTTGGCTTTTTGGGTGAGGAGCGCGCGCTTGACGTGATTGAAGGAAGCATTTATATAAAGACCGGCGATGAGCTTGTCAGGCTGGGGCTTTGCCGGACGGCAGATTTGTCTGATGAGGTTTACGGCGAGGACATTAACATTCTGCTTCAGACGGACAGCCGGGAGCTTTGCCTTGCGGCGCGAGGGGAGCTTTCGGATGTCGTGAAGGGAGAGGGATTTACTTTCAGGGTGGATAATGCGAGCGTCAGCAAAGACGGCGATGAGCTGTGCTATCTGAGCGCGTCGGTTGCGCTCGAGCCTTCCGGGGAAAGTCCGGAGCTTCCCGAAAATGCCGTCAATCTGCTCGGGCTTGATGAGAATGGGATTTACATGCTGCTTTATGAAGCGATCGGCTCAATCCGAATGAATTATGAATAGAGAATGGCTAAAAACAGAATTTAAGAGGGCGGCAGCGTTTCTGCCGGGGATTATCGGGCGTGCCGCGCTGCTGCTTTTTGTCTGCGCTGCGGCGGCGGGAGGGATTGCCCTTTGCGCTAAATGCCTGTCGGACGATGCGGCAGAGCGCGTGCGGATTGGCTGCGTGGCTCCAAATGATGCGCTTACGGATATGCTTGTTTCCTACGTGCAGGATATGGAGTCGGTGAAGCGGTTTTGCAGCATTGAGCGCGTGGAAGAGGAGGACGCTTTCAGGCTTTTGCGTGAGGGCGGGCTTGACATGCTTTTGGTTCTGCCTGAGGATATTGTGGAGGAAATCATCTCCGGAAGCAATGCTCCGGTGACGGTATATACGACTGCGGACAGCGCGCCGGGGGGCGTCGGGCAGCTTGTTTTCAGGGAGCTTGCGGACGCGGCGGTCGGGATGCTCCAAGCTGCGCAGGCAGAGATTTACGCGGCGGAGTATCTGATGGGCGTTTCCGCCTCCGATGAGGAGCTTTTAAGCGGCGTTTATAATGATATTAACCGCTTTAACCTGAATTTGGTGTCAGTCAGGGAAAGCCTTTTTAAGGAAAAGAGCGTATCTGCGACAGAAAATGACACGTATGTCACTTATTACGGGAGCGCGCTGCTGACGTTGTATCTGCTTGCGGCGGGAGTGTTTTTGGGCGGATTTTTCTGCCACAGGCAGCAGTGGCGCGCCGTGCTTGAGAAGCGGCTTGGCGTATCATGGCGCATACAGGTGCCGTGCGGATTTTTGGCGGGGCTTTGGCTTGTGGCGGCGATGGAGCTTTTGCCGCTTTTGCTGATATTTGCGGTCAGCAGGCTGAACGTGTGCGGGCAGTCTTTTTGGCTCTGCGCGGATTGGCGTGTATTGGCGCCCGCGCTTTTGGCTGCGGCGGTCGGCACGTTGTACTTTATGCTGATATACGGGCTTTTTGGGGAAAAGCGCAAGGCGCATGCGGCAATCGGCGTTTTGGCTCTTATACAGGGCTGGCTGTCGGGGTGTTTTGTGCCGTCCGCGCTTTTGCCGGATTTGGTTTATAGCGTGGGGAAATATCTTCCCGCTTCGTATATAAAGCAGGCGTTTACGTTCATGCTTTCGGGCGATGAGAGGCGGCTTAGGACGGCAGCAGCGGGGCTTTTTGCATGGGGGCTTTTGCTGCTTTTGCTGAATTGGGCGGCTGCCTTTTGGAGGAGCGCGGGCTGGGGAGAAAAAGGCTTTCACGGGCAGGAAGCCGCTTTTATGCCGGGAAGGGTGCGTCTGCCGTCACGGGCGGGCGTGGTTTTGCGGCGCATGCTTTTTAAAAAGGGGATATTGGCAACGCTTGTGCTTATGGCTGCGGCGTCCCTGCTGATTGTCCGGCTTGAGCGGCAGTCCGACACGGCTTTTACGGCGGCAGTGTTTGACGAAAGCGGCGAGTACGGAGAGCTTCTTTTGGCACATGAAGGGCTTGTGAGCTTTTGTCCCTGCAAAAGCGAGGAGGAGGCGAAGGAGCTTGTGCTGCGGGGCGAGGCGGAGTGCGCCTATGTTCTGCCCGGCGATTTGCCGGAGAATGTCGCCGCAATGCGCGCAAGCCGCAGCGTTACAGTGTATAAGCCTGTCGATAGCGTGTGCGTGCCGCTTGTGAACGAGGTCGTTTTTGGCATTGTCTTTTGCAAGGCGTCGTCGGATTGGTATACGGATTATATGTCGCGCCTTTGCGGGGACGCTAAGCTTGTGCAGGGGACTCTTACCGG
Organism: Lachnospiraceae bacterium; assembly: GCA_021202335.1. Taxonomy (GTDB): domain Bacteria; phylum Bacillota; class Clostridia; order Lachnospirales; family Lachnospiraceae; genus COE1. The sequence goes on along the minus strand of JAJQDE010000027.1, from coordinate 11,766 downwards.
GCAGCTTGCGTCCGGCAGAACCTTTGGGCTTGAATTTGTGACGCTTGGAGAGGGAAGCGCCGCGGTTGAGGCCGCGGAGGAGAAACAGACCTATCCCGTGGAAGCGGTGGTTATTGCGGCGGTTATCCTGTGCGGAGCGCAGGGGCTTTTGACTGCGCTGGCGGATTGCAGGAAAGGGAGCTTCCGCAAAAAGGGCAGGGCGGCGGTTTTGCTGCTCACGGTGCTCTTGCCGATGCTTGCCGCCGCGGCGGCAGGGGCTGCGCTGCTTTGGAATACATACAATTCACATTGACATTAAGGAGAATAAATGCTATATATTAATTTAGAAGTATCAGGTTAAATGGAGGTTTCTATGACCATATCTACGAAGGGCCGTTACGCCTTGCGGATTATGCTGGATTTGGGGGCGCGCATGGAGGAAACGGTTAAGCTTAAGGATATTGCGGCAAGACAGCAGATTTCAGAGAAATATATGGAACAGATTATAGCGGTGCTCAACAAGGCGGGCTATGTGCGCAGCACAAGAGGCGCGCAGGGCGGGTACCGGCTTGTGAGGACGCCCGCGGAGTATACGGTGGGTATGATTTTGCGGCTTACGGAGGGGTCGCTTGCGCCTGTGGACTGTGTGGCGGAGAACGCGCTGCCGTGCGAGCGCAACGGCAGATGTGCGACCGTAGAGGTGTATAAGCGCATCTATGACGCGGTAAATTCCGTAATAGACAACATGACGCTGCAGGACTTGCTCGACATTGAGAGGGAAAAGGCTTCGCGCTGATTAAATGGAAGTGGGGGATTGTTTATGAAATACAAGGTACTGCTGGCAGGGAAAAGCGATTCGGTGATTAATGATTTTTTTGCGCATATGAGCTCCGAATTTGAATGTATGACGACATCGTGCCGATACGAGGACATTTGGAACCACATGAAATATTTTAAGCCGGAGCTTTTTGTGTATTGCCCGAACGGCGTGACAAACAGCGATATGGAGTCCATCATTTTCCTGGTGCGGCGCCAGGAGGAGAACCGTATTCCCGTGGCGCTGATAGCTTCGGAGGAGGACTGCCGGGAATTTTCGCGGTATGCGGTTAACGTTGCGGATTTGATTGTGAGAAAGCCCGCTTCGGTAAGCGTCATTGTCCGCAAAATTACGGACTTTATGAATGAGAACGCAAAGGCTAAGAATACCCCCCCCCCGCATCAGACTCAGACAGGCATCGTGCAGCCCTCGATATCGGAAATAACGCAGGCGCTTTTGGATGAAGCCATGCCCGCCAGAAAGCATATTCTTGTGGTGGACGACGACGCGCTGATGCTCAAAATGATTAAGGAGCATCTGCGCGATACATATGACGTGGCGACGGCGACGAGCGGAAAGACGGCGCTTAAATTCCTCGAGAAGCGCACGACGGATTTGATTTTGCTTGACTATGAGATGCCGCAGGAGAACGGTCCCGAGGTTTTGGAGAAGCTTCACGCAAACCGGGCGACGAAGGACATACCCGTTGTATTCCTGACAGGTATTACACAGCGGGATAAAATCACGCAGGCGCTCGTGCAGAAGCCGCAGGGATATCTGCTCAAACCCATTTCGCGCGATAAGCTGCTTGAAACCATAAATAAGCTCATCGGATAAAAAGGAGCCGGGCGGATATGGAAGAAAAGGAATTATATTTAACGGATTTGCTGGATGTGGAGGTGCTGCAGCGTATTCAGGACGCGTTTGCGGCGATGACCGGCATGGCTGCGCTTACGACGGACGCCGACGGCAGACCCGTGACGCAAGGCTCGAATTTTACGGAATTTTGCATGGAATATACGCGAAAATCGCCTGTCGGCTGTGTCCGCTGCGAGCAGTGTGACAAATTCGGCGCGCATGAAACGCTTGAAAACGGAAAGCCCGCGCTGTATTACTGCCATGCGGGGCTGATTGACTATGCCGCGCCCATTCTTGCGGGCGGAGAGCGTGTTGGCTGCTTTATCGGCGGTCAGGCGCTCGACAGGGAGCCGAAGTACGAGCAGATGAAAAAAACGGCGGAGGAAATCGGTGTAGACCCCGACGTCCTTTTTGATGCGGCAAAGAAGGTGCATATCCTCAGCAAGGATAACATCGAGCACGCGGCGCAGTTTTTGTTCACCATCTCCAATGTGCTGTCCGATATGGCATACGGAAAATATCTTGTGCTGCAGGCAAATAAGGAGCTTGAGAAGGCCGCCAACATGAAATCGGACTTCCTTGCAAATATGAGCCATGAAATCCGCACCCCCATGAATGCGGTAATCGGCATGGCTGAGATGGCGCTGCGCGAGGAGCTGCCGCCTGCGGCGAGGGATTACGTCAATCAGATTAAGGCATCGGGCAGGGCGCTTCTGACGATTATTAACGATATACTGGACTTTTCCAAAATCGAATCGGGCAAAATGGATATCATTCCCGTGGAGTATGAGCCGATGTCCATCGTGAACGATGTGAGCAATATTTTGGTGACGCGCCTGCAGGATAAGGATGTGGAGCTTATTTTGGACATCTCGCCCGATATTCCCCATAAGCTGTTTGGCGACAATATCCGCATCAAGCAGGTTCTTTTGAACATCGCAAACAACGCGGTGAAATTCACCGGGCAGGGCAAGGTTGCCATACATATGTACCACAGGGAGCTGTCAGGCAGTGAAATCGAGCTGTGCATGTCCGTGGAGGACACAGGCATCGGTATTAAGAAGGAGGATTTGGGAAAGCTGTTTAAGTCCTTCCAGCAGCTTGACAGCAAGCGCAACAGAAACATTGAGGGAACCGGGCTGGGACTTGCCATTTCAAAGCAGCTTGTGTCGCTGATGGGCGGGCAGCTGTCCGTGGAGAGCGAGTACGGAAAGGGGAGCACCTTTTCCTTCAGCCTGCCGCAAAGGGTTGTGGAGCATGAAAAATGTATTCAGGTGCGGGATGCGGACCGGATTACGGTCTATGCGCTGACCTCCGGCATGATTGTCGGGCAGCAGCTTGAAAGGGACTGCGCTGCATTGGGCGTGGATTATCATGAGTTTCAGTTTGACACGCAGCTTCCGGACGCCTCGGACGACAGGCAGATATTTATGTTTGTGGAGAAAAGCATCTACACCGCCGAGCTTGAGGACTATATCAGCGCGCACCCTCTGATTACGACTGTGCTCATCATGGATTGGAACGACGCCTCCGAGCTTGCGTTCTCTAATGTGCTGTTTGTGAAGAAGCCGCTCTACACGCTGAACCTTGCGATGATTTTTAACAGGGAAAGCCTGCACTATTATGAAGAAGCCGCCGACGATGCCGACATTAATTTCACGGCGCCTGACGCGGAGGTGCTGATTGTCGACGACAACGCAATCAACCTGACCGTGGCTGAGGGACTTTTGGAGCCGCTGAAAATGAAAATCGAAACGGCGCTTAGCGGCAAGGAGGCAATCGGGAAAATATCCGAGCATCACTATGATATCGTTTTTATGGACCACATGATGCCGGAGCTTGACGGCATTGAAACGATGCATATTATCAGGCGCTTCCACAGGGAATACAATGATGTGCCGATTATCGCTCTGACCGCAAACGCGGTGGACGGTGTAAAGGAATTATTCCTTAAGGAGGGAATGAATGATTTTATCGCGAAGCCGATTGAGTTCAGGGCGCTGATATCGAAGGTAAAGCAGTGGCTTCCGGTAGAAAAAATCAGGCATATAAAGGGCTTTTACAATGTGGAGAAAAAGCAGGAGCCTGCTGCGGATATTGTGGTCGGCGATCTGGACACAAGGGCGGCAATCGGTATGCTCGGAAGCGAAAAGCTGTTTTGGTCCGTGCTGAAGGATTATTATAAGGTGATTGAGAAAAAATCCGCGCTCATTCAGGAAAAGCTGGAAAAAAGAGATTGGGCGGGCTATACCATAGAGGTTCACGCGCTGAAAAGCTCCTCTAAGCAGATAGGGGCAATGTCGCTGTCCGAAAAGGCAGCCGCCATGGAAGAGGCGGGCAACGCGCGTGAATCCAACATCATTTACCGCGATACGGACGCGATGCTCGAGCAGTACCGCGCATACATTCCCGTGCTTGCGCCGTTTTTCGAGCAGTCGGAAAGGGATGACGCCGACAGGCAGGAGGCTTCCAGGCAGATTTTGAGCGGGCTTTTTGCACAAATGCGCGAGGCTATGGACGCGCTCGACATTGACGGCATGGAGGCGGCGATAGGCAGGCTGGACGAGTACCGCTACGACGATAGGCAGAAGGAGCTTTTTGTCCGCCTTAGAAACGGGGTGGACGAGATTGACGTGGATGCCTGCGAGGAGATTATCGCCGAGTGGGAGGAAGAGCTGGCGGCAGATTAAGCGTATGGGAAGCTGCCGCCTTTTACAGCAGCAGCTCGACATCATATTTTTTCAGCCAGTAATTTACCTGCAGCAGGTACGCGAAAAGCTGCGGGCCTGCCATGAGCTGACCGTAGAAGGGTCTGCCGTAGTCTGAGGGGCGCTGCATCAGCTCAAGAGTCTTGTCAAGGCTGATAAGCTCACGAAGCGGCGAGCGTGTATCTGAGAGCGTTTCTATCAGTGCGGTGCGGAGGAGATTTTCATAGGCAGGGTCATAGGTTTTCGGATAGGGGCTTTTTTTGCGGCGGAGCGTTTTTGCCGGCAAAAGCCCCTCGGCGGCGGCGCGCAGAAGCCCCTTCACAACGCCGTCCTTACATTTCATTTCCCAAGGTACGTTCCATAAATATTCCACAATCCGATGGTCCGCAAACGGGACGCGCGCCTCAAGTCCGGCGTGCATGCCTGCGCGGTCCATGCGGTCAAGCAGCGTCTGCATGAACCACTTTATATTCAGATAAGAAATTTCACGCCTGCGGCGCTCCGTGGCGTTTTCGCCATACAGGCGCGGCGTTTCGTCAATCGTTTTTTCATAAGCGGCGCGGGCGTAGTCCTCCAAGGGCAGCAGCGCCTTTACGCTGTCCTTTAGGAGCATGGTGCGCGGCGCAAAATCCATAGACCACGGAAAGCAGTCGGCTTCAAGACATTCCTTTTTGTGAAACCACGGGTATCCGCCGAATATCTCATCGGCACATTCGCCGGTCAGCGCTACCTTATGGTTTGCGGCAACCCGTTTGCAGAAGTAGAGCATTGACGCCTCCACGTCAGCCATGCACGGCAAATCCCTTGCGTCAACAGCCTCGAAAAGATAATCGAAAAGCTCTGCGCTGCCGCATTCAAGGTATTGATGGCAGGTGCGGCAGTGCGCGATCATTAAATCCACCCACGGTCTGTCCTGCGAGGGCTGAAATGCGTTGGCGCGGAAATTCCTGTCGTTGTCCTTGAAATCAAAGGAGTAGGTGTCGAGCCGCTTACCCTGCTTTTGCAGCTCGCTGCTGCACACCGCCGTCACAAGGCTGCTGTCGATGCCGCCCGACAAAAAGGTGCAGATTGGCACGTCGGAGAGCATTTGCAGCCTGATGGCATCCGTCACAAGGCTGCGCGTCCTTTCGACGGTCTGCTCCCACGAGTCCGTGTGCGGGCGGCTTTCCAGCCTCCAGTACGGGCGGATGTGAAAATCCGAGCCATAGTATTCAAGATAATGTCCCGGCAGCAGCTCTGATATATCCTTAAAAACACCCTTTCCGCAGGTCCTTGCAGGCCCAAGGCCAAACACCTCGCACAAGCCCTCGCGGTCAACCCTTGCCTTAACGTCAGGAAAGGCAAGAATACCCTTTGGCTCGGAGGAAAAGATAAGGGTGCTGCCTTTTTGGGTGAAAAACAGCGGCTTCACCCCAAGCCTGTCACGAAACAGATAAAGCCTGCGCACTGTTTCGTCCCATATGGCAAAAGAAAAAATGCCGTTTAATTTCTTTACATAATCCGTGCCGTGCAGGAGCCAGCCGATCAGAATAACCTCCGTGTCGCACCTCGTTTCGAACAGCATGCCTTCCTGCTCAAGCTCCCGGCGCAGCGCCGGCATATTATATATTTCCCCGTTATAGACAATGGCAGCTTTCCGGCTGCCAAGCTGCCTTGTCATGGGCTGAGCGCCAAGCCCGATATCCAAAACAGACAGCCGGGTGTGGGCAAGCCCGCAGCTTCGCTCGAGGAAAAGCCCGTCGCCGTCAGGGCCTCTGTGCTTCTGACACCGGTTCATTTTCTGAAGTACGCCATACCATCTTGCGGGTTCCTCACGAAAGTTTACGTTAAAGCTGCAAAAGCCTGCTATACCACACATAGCCGAAAATCCTCCCGGACTATTCTGCTTTAAAATATGCGGGATAAGAGGGGGAGGTGAGTGAATGAAAAAATCTTGTTTACCGGAATCCTTGACATAAAGGGCTGACGGGTATATTATGAGTATATAAAGAGGTGTTGCCGATAGACGGCTGTCCCGATTTGTCAGTTAAAAAATAACCGCGAAGCTGGAGACTGGGCGGTTATTTTTTATGTGAAATCTTGTAAACAAGACTTACAATAGCAACAATTAGTAAACAGAACTGAAATAAATCAGCATATGTAACCATTGGCTATCCCCCCTTTCTTTACAGAACGGAGGGCATAACCCTCCGTGTGGAGGGACAACCGCCTGCCGTTACGACAACACCATAAATAAAGTTTACCGGAAATTTTTGCGGAGTGCAATTATGCATTCCGCAATTTCTGTTTCGGGCGAAAAAATTCATGCAAAAATCAGGAATTGCCTTGAAAAATCTTATGGATACGGATATACTGGAAACGCAGACCATATAGAACCGCAGCGCACAATAAAATCAGGCTGCGGAGAATGAGCTTAACAAGGAGGAGATGTGAGATGCGAAAGAAAACATATTGGAAGAAAACTCTCGCAGTCCTGCTTGCAGCCGTGATGATACCTGGGGGGGGTACGGTACTATAACTGTCCGTGCTTCCGAAGCAGTATCAGCGGATGCCCGGCAGGAGCAGGAGGAAACAGAGGAAGCGGACGAGGCGTCCGCGCGGGAGCAGGAAGAAACAGAGGGAGCACAGACGCAGGAGTCTGTGGAAGCAACGGAGCAGCCGCAGACTGCGGACGCGGAGGAAGTAACCGAAGCGGAAACGCAGACGCAGACCGAAGCGGAAACAATCGAAGCGGAAACGCAGACCACAGTGGAAACAGCTGCAGAGGAAACAGCTGTAGCGGAGGCTTCAACGGAGGAAGCACAGACGCAGGAGCCGGAGGAAGCAACCGAAACGGAAGCATCCGCAGAGGAAGCGACCGAAGCGGCTGAAACGGAATATACGGAATCGGAAGAGGAAACGGTTTCAACGGATGAGGAAGAGGAGTCCGAGGAAACGGTTTCTGTTTTGCGTTCATCGGACGACGACATCGCGTCCGGCAGCTATGAAAGTGTTGACTGGACTATCGACAAGGACGGAAAGCTGACCGTGGAAGGAACAGGAGAGTTTGGGAGCGGGACGTATTATGCAAGTATACCATGGTATGATTACAGGGTGCTTATTGAAAGCGCGGAAGTGAAGCTGTCGGGAGTTACGAACCTGTCTTATATGTTTTACGGCTGCGCAATGCTTGAAAGCGTGGATTTGACTAATCTTGATACAAGCAGTGTTACGGATATGAGCTATATGTTTTACGGCTGCAGCAGCCTTACGAGCATAGACTTGAGTGGCTTTGATACAAGCAGCGTAACGAGCATGAGATATATGTTCATGAACTGCAGCAGCCTTACGAGCATAGACTTGAGTGGCTTTGATACAAGCAATGTCACAAGTATGAATGAAATGTTCTGCCAGTGCGGCGGTCTTACGAGTGTAACATTTGGCAGCAGCTTTGATACAAGCAACGTAACGAACATGGGCTATATGTTCCATTACTGCAGCAGCCTTACGAGCATAGACTTGAGCAGCTTTGATACAAGCAGCGTAACGGACATGGGCTATATGTTCAGCGGCTGCAGCAGCCTTACGAGCATAGACTTGAGCAGCTTTGATACAAGCAGCGTAACGGACATGGGCTATATGTTCAGCGGCTGCAGCAGCCTTACGAGCATAGACTTGAGCAGCTTTGATACAAGCAGCGTAACGGACATGGGCTATATGTTCAGCGGCTGCAGCAGCCTTACGAGCATAGACTTGAGTGGCTTTGACACGAGCAGCGTAACGAACATGGGAAGTATGTTCAGCAGCTGCAGCAGCCTTACGAGCATAGACTTGAGTGGCTTTGATACAAGCAGCGTAACGAGCATGAGATATATGTTCAACCAGTGCGGCAGTCTTACGAGCATAGACTTGAGTGGCTTTGATACAAGCAGTGTAACGGACATGAAATCTATGTTCTATTATTGCAGCAGCCTTACAAGCTTGGATTTAAGCAGCTTTGATATGGGCAGCGTGACAGAAGCGACAAATATGCTGTCGGGAACAAGCAAGCTTGAGGAACTTAAAACCCAAAAAAATCTAAGCTTGGATATTTTCATTAATTTTGGGGGTCAGTTTTACTGTGAGGAAACTGGTACATATTATAGCTACCTGCCTACGGGCTTGGCGAGCAGTATAACCCTTACACGTACTGTCACAACAAGCGATAGCGATGAGGTTACTCTTCCTGTGGCTGAAACGACAGACGGAAACGTTACATGGAGCATAGACAGCGACGGAAAGCTGACAATCAGCGGAACGGGAGATTGGAGCAGCACCCAACCTGCATGGAACAGCTATTGTGATTACATCACAAGCGCGGAAGTGAGCCTTACGGGAGCAACGTCCCTGAGTTATATGTTTTACGGCTGCACCAACTTGGAAACAGTGACATTTACAAGTATTGATACAAGCAGCGTAACGGATATGAGATGTATGTTTCAGAGCTGCAGTAGCCTTACAAGCGTGGATTTGAGCGGCTTTGACACAAGCAAAGTTACGGATATGCTGCAAATGTTTGTGAGCTGCAGTAGTCTTACAAGCGTGGATCTGAGCAGCTTTGATACAAGCAAAGTGACAGATATGAATAGAATGTTTCAATCATGCAGCAGCTTGGAAAACGTGACATTTGGCAGCAGCATTGACACAAGCAGCGTAACGGATATGGGATGTATGTTTAACGGCTGCAGCAGTTTGAAGAGCTTGGATTTAAGCGGCTTTGATACAGGCAGCGTAACGGATATGGTAAGTATGTTTCAGAGCTGCAGCAGCCTTACAAGCTTGGATTTAAGCGGCTTCGACACAAGCAGCGTTACGAACATGTTTGGTATGTTTAGCAGCTGCAGCAGCCTTACAAGCTTGGATGTCAGCAATTTCGATACAAGCAGTGTGGCAGGCGGTTCGGATAGTGCTAATTCTTCTTCAAGTTCCGGCGGCATGGGGCAGATGTTTTACGGCTGCAGCAGCTTGGAAAGCATAGATATGAGCGGCGCTGACATGAGCAAAGTGACGGGTATGGCAGTTATGTTTAGCAGCTGCTATAAGCTTACGAGCGTAAATTTAAGCGGTGCCGACATGAGCGGCGTAATAAATATGTCCGGTATGTTTAGGGATTGTTACAAGCTGTCAAGCATAGATTTGAGTAACGTCAAAACGAGCAGCGCGCTGAGTATGAGCTATATGTTCTGGAATTGCGCGTCACTGAAAACCCTTGATTTAAGCAACTTTGATATGAGCAGTGTGACGTCAGCTTCGTACATGCTGAATGGCGCGACGCTGTTGACTAAGATATACGCGCCGCTGAATTTGACACTTTCCGATATTTCTCTGCCGTCAACAAGGACATGGTACAGTAATGAGGATGGCAGTACGGTTACATATCTCCCGACAGGGCTTACCGCAACCGTGTGCCTGTATACCGATGAAAGCGTCCTCACGGAGATGATAAAAATACAGGCGGCGATGAAACCACAGGCGGCGATGAAACCACAGGTGACGGAGATACAGGAAGTACGGGAGATACTGACGACGGCGATACGGGAAACACGGGCGATACAGGAGAAACAGGCAACACGGGTGACGAAGATACGGGAAATACGGGTGACACAGGAAGCACTGGAGATACCAGTGACACCGGCAACACTGGCGATACCGGCAACACCGGTGACACCGGCAACACTGGCGATACCGGCAACACCGAAGATACCGGCAGCACCGGCGACACGGAGAGCACGGGCAAAACAGGTCTTTGGGTTGCCGCAATCGAGGCGCAGACCTATACGGGCAGCAAGCTTACCCCTACGGTGTATGTGTACGACGGAGATACGCTCCTGACGGAAAAAACCGACTACACGGTTTCGTATAAGAATAATATAAACGCGGGCACGGAGGCGACAGCCACGGTAAAGTGTAAAGGAAATTACGCGGGCACGCGGTCGGTAAACTTCACTATTTCATCCGTTGACTTAGGCAGCGACGCTGTTGCAGCCGACGACATCGCGGTGCTTTCAAACGGCAAGACGCAGAAAATATCGCCGACGGTGACGTTCAACGGCAAGAAGCTCAAAAAGGGCACGGATTATACGATGTCGCTTGAAAGCGCGTCAGAAACCAAGACATATGAAGTCACGCTTACCGGAATTGGCAACTTTACCGGCACGCGCACGTTCAACTTCACGATTGCCGACAAGGTGACGGCTAAGCTTATAAGCAAAGCAAGCGTGAGTAAAATCGAGGCGCAGACCTACACGGGCAGCGCCATTGAACCCGCAGTAACGGTTACATACAAGGGTGAAACGCTTACTGAAGGCGAGGACAAGGACTACACCGTCACATACAGCAACAACACTGACGCCGGCACGGGCTATGCGGTCATTACCGGCACGGGAAAAACGGATTTTTACGGCTCTAAGCGCGTGAGCTTCAAGATTAACGGCACGCAGATAAAGAGCGTGACAATAAGCGGCGTGAATGAGGTTTCCTACACAGGCTCGGCGCAGACGCCGGAGCCTGTGCTCAAGGACGGAGGAACGACGCTGACTAACGGCACGGATTACACCGTCGCATACAGCAATAACACCAATGCAGGAAAGGCGACGCTTACAATCATCGGAATGGGCGGTTACAGCGGAACCGTTAAGAAAACCTTTAAGATTAACGCGGTCGCGGTAAGCGATTCTAAGGTTACGGCAGACATAAGCGCTGCGGCTAAGTACCTTAAGGGCGGCGCGGTGCCTGACATCTCGCTCACGTTCGGAGGAAAGACGCTTGTCGAGGGCACGGATTATACCGTAAGCTGCAAGAAAAATAAGACCGTAGGAGAAACGGCGACGCTTGTGATAAAGGGCAAGGGCAACTTCACCGGCAGCATAGATGGCACATTTAAAGTGGAAGCAAAGGCTCTAAATGAAGTGACGCTGCTTGCGCCGGATGTCGTGTACTCCGACAAAGCAAACAAATATCAGAGTAAGCTTGTGCTTGTGGACACTGACGGAAAGACGCTCAAGGCGGGTACGGATTATGAAAAGACCATCGTTTATACAAGCGGTGGCGCGACGCTTGACAGTACGTCAAAGCCGTCCGTTGGCGACGGGATAACAGTGACCGTGAGCGGAAAGGGCGCGTACACCGGCGATGCCGATGCAATGTACCGCATTATTGAAAAGAGCGCGGATATTGCAAAGGCAAAGATAACGATTGCCGCGAAAGAGTACACGGGAAGCGCGGTGACACTCGAAAACGGCGACTTTACGACCTTCACACTCGGCGGTACATCGCTGACGGAAAATGATTTTGAGATTGTTTCCTACACAAATAACGTAAAGAAAGGAACTGCAAGCGTGACCGTCCGCGGCATCAATAACTACGGCGGAATGAAAACAGTCAAGT
>JAJQDE010000065.1 GCA_021202335.1 Lachnospiraceae bacterium | reverse complement strand
CTGTCTGTCTGTCTGTCTGTCTGTCTGTCTGTCTGTCTGTCTGTCTGTCTGTCTGTCTGATTATGCTTCCGTTCCTCATTTTTGTCAACCCCTGTTTTCCCGTTTCCCGCATCAAAAATTTTTTTAATCTCTTTTTATCTTAGTAAATATTTTTACTAATGTCAAGCAAGATTCCGCAAATTTACGCGAAAGTAATAATAGGCGATTATTGCCTCTATCTTAATTCCCTATTTACGTTTAACACATTCATTAACGCTTCCTGAAGAACTCTTGAAACATTAATTCCGGCATGCTCAGCTTCAATGTGCCGTCGGTACATTCTCGCGCACTTTCCCCTACGATAAAAACAGCCCGCAAAGGGCTGTTTTATCAGGCAATGGTTTTTATTGAATTTTAAATATATGAGCGGCATGCTTATTCAGCGCGTTAAGCCATATCATGCCGAGTATTCCACAGGAAATGATTTCCCCTATGCCGACGGTTACGGCAAGGTAGAGCAGCCCCCCCTCAAGTTGATAGACATACGCCAGCACCAACGGCACCACGATGATATTTGCCACAATCGGCGGTATAGGCGCCAGCCATTTGTTTTTGCGGAGCGCATATGTACCAATCGCACCGGCGAGCGTCGCAAGCGAGCCGAAGATTACGTCAAGCATCATACAGCCCGTAAGCAGGTTGCTCAAAAGGCAACCTATAAACAGCCCGGGGATTGCTGCGGGAGTGAAGAACGGAAGGATTGTGAGCGCCTCCGAAAATCTCACCTGAATGGCGTAATTTGCCAGTCCCAAAGCGTTTGCCAGCAGAGTCAGTACCACATACAGGGCAGCGATTACGCCAGCCTGCGTGATCAGGGTTACTTTCTTGTTTTTCATATTCAATTTTCTCCTTTAGTTTTGTTTTAGGTCAGGAAGGTCTCGAACTGACCGTTTAAAATTACCAAATCTATTATAACCAAACCCGCCAAAAAGTCAAGCCAAAAGCTTAACCGCCGTTTGCCGCCAGCAGATACAGCAGCGTCAGCCCAAGCCCCACGCAGAACATGAAAAGCCCGAAGGAAAGGCTTCTCCCGATAATGCGCACATTCTCAAACATATCCATGTTCATAAGCGCCAGCCTGTGCTCGTAGTTTTGAGGGCGGTACTCCTTTTTCTTTACCGCACAGCGCAGTCTTTCGGCGGCTTCCATGCATCTGCCAAGGAAATGCGTCGCACAGTTCCCCTCAGGAAGCTCATATGGAAGCTGCCTGTCACGGTAAACGGTTTTCCTGAGGATTACCACAAGCGTATCCACAAGACTGTCCAAAACGCGGGAAATTATCCCCAAAAGGAAAGGGATAAAACGATAAAACACCGCCCTATACACATACCTTTCCATATCAAGCCACGCGGGAAAAAGCTCACGATAACCCTCTCCCCTTTTGCGCAGCATCCAAAGCCTTACAATCAAAAGATAGAGCGCCGCCCCGGACACTGCGGATATCAGCGCGCCCGACAGATTTTTCAGGGAAAAGTAATTTACCGCAAGCAGCTCCCCGTCCGTAAAATCCCCGGCGTATGCGGCAATCCCGTCCGCCGTAATATTGGGAAGCGCCCCCAGCGCCAAAATCAAAAGCGCGCACAGACCAATGGCAAGCTTGCTCCACAGGGACGCATAATTTTTGTCCGCATCGTACCTCTCCTGCAGCGCGGCGTCCTCGTTTTCCTCCACAAAAAGCGCAATAAAAAGCTTCGCCATATACGCAACCGTCAGACCGCCCGAAAATAAAAATAAATATTCAATAATCCTGAAAGCATCGTCGCCCGCAAGCATGATATATTCAGTGATACTCTCATGCAGAAGCGTCTTGCTGACATATCCGTTCAGAAGCGGAACGCCGCCCACTCCCGCCGCCGCTACCAAAAACGTGACCAAAAGAAACGGCTTGCCGTGCCCGTAGCCGCGCACCCGGTTAAGCTCATAACCGCCGGTGCGCAAAAAGACAAGCCCCGCAAGCATGAACAGCACAAGCTTGATAAGCGAATGATTAAGCATATGCAGCAGCGTCCCCGACGCCGCCATCCCATAAGCGCTCCATATTCCGGAAGGCTCCCCGCTGCCGGCGCCCGGCTCAAAAAGCCCCGCCAAAAGCCCCATCATCCCCACGCCGACGAGCATAAAGCCAATCTGCGACATTGAGGAATACGCAAGCGTGGTCTTTAAATTGCTGCTCATAAGACCCTTTATTCCGCCAAGCGCCATCGTAACCACACCGACAAGCAGGATAAACATGCCCCAGCTCTCACTAAACGGCAGCAATGTCAACGTCACAAGCAAAATGCCAAACACGCCTGTCTTGCTTAAAATTGCCGACAAAAGCGCGGTTGCCGGCGCGGGCGCCTCCGTATAGGAGGCAGGCAGCCACACATGCACGGGAAACGCGCCCGCCTTTGCGCCAAAGCCCACAAGCATACAACCTGCCGCCGCATACAGCCATACCGGCGCAAGGCCGCCCTGATTTGCGGCAATGGCGGACAGCTCAGAGAACTCAAGCGTTCCAAGCTTATAATACACGATAAAAAGCCCCATCAATATCGCCATTCCTCCGGCAATCGCAATGCCAAGATATGTCCCCGAGGCATACTGCGAGGCACAGGTCTGTCTGTGTGCCACCCACATAAACGATGTAAACGACATGATTTCAAAAAAGAAGAAAAACGTAAAAAAATCCGCCGCGTAAAAGATTCCCATTGTCGCCCCGAGCGTCATCAGATTAAAAATATCATATCTTATGACACGCATGTCATTTTTCATAAACTGCACCGCATACAGGAACGTGACCAGCCACGCGGCTGCCGTAAGCAGACCGAAAACGCCGCGGAACCCGGTATATGCAAAGTGAAGCCCAAGACCGCCCACACCATATCCAAGGCTTACGCCGCAAAGCTCCGCGCCCGACAAATCACACCACAGCAGATTTCCCACAGCCGCAAGCTCAACCGCGCCGATTACGGGCATGCCTGCCGCCACCGTCATTCTGTCGCTGTCGGAGCGCCTGTTCCGAAACAGCAGCCAAACCAAAAACGCCATGATAAAGGGAAATATTACCGCAAAAATGATTGTATTCATTTTCATCTCCATTCCGAAGCGTTTTACGCGACGGGGCGATGAGAAAGTCGCGAATGTGATTTCTCATCTGCCATCAGAGCTATTTGTGACGCTCCTGCACAAATAGCCGTATGAAAAATAAGCTATCGAGCTTATTTTTCATACTATCCTCCATGTTTCCTTTATATCAATCCGTTTGCAACCGCCGTAAAAAATTCCACAAGCGGCGTGCTGCATACGCCGAACAAAAGCATTGCCGCCGCAAACAGGGTAAGCGGCAAAAGCATCCGCCAGCCGGGATCTTTGACATCCCGGATACTGTCATAGTTAAAATCATTTCCGGGAAAATACGCCCTGATTACCATGGTAAGCATGTAAATAGCCGTCAGAAGCGATGAGAGCAAAAGCGCGCCCACTCCCGCGACGGCAAGCGGATTCCCGCTTTCAAGCGCGGCTCCCGCCAGCTTCCACTTTGACACAAAGCCGCAAAGCCCGGGCACTCCCATAAGCGCAAGCGACGACACTGTGAATACCGCAAAAACCTTCGGCATTTTCTTCGCCATTCCGTCAAGCTCATATACATAATTCACGTCCGCCTGCGTAATCACCGCGCCCGCACAGAAAAAGGCACAGATTTTCATTACGCCGTGAAAAACCATATGGCAGAACGCTCCCGCCAGCCCAAGCGGAGTCATAATAAGCACGCCGAAAAGAATATAGGACAGATTCGAGATGGTCGAGTAGGCAAGCCGCCTTTTAATATGCGTTTCCCTGACCGCCATGCTGCAGCCGTACACAATTGTAAAGATTACCACGCACATCAGAAAATACTGCGCCCATGTCCCGCGCAGGAAGTCAGTTCCAAAGCCATAATACGTAAGGCGCATGATTGCAAACGCACCCGACTTGACAACCGCTACCGCATGCAGCAGCGCAGTCACGGGAGTCGGGGCTACACCCGCCCGCGGAAGCCACGCGTTAAACGGGCATACTGCCGCCTTTACGCCAAAGCCCATAAACGAAAGCACATAAACAATCAAAAGCAAATCCTCTTTGCCTGCTGCCGCGTCCAAATTCAGCACACCGCCAAAGCTAAACGCAAGGCTGTCGCCATACACCACCAAAAATATCATGCCGATAAACGCAAACGCCGCGCCGCCAAGTGAATAATAAAAGTATCTGCGGCTTGCACGCACCGCCTCGTCCGTCAAAGTATGCATCACAAGCGGCACCGTCACAAGCGTCAAAAGCTCATAAAAGCAATACATTGTCAGCATATTTCCCGAGAGGGCAATGCCAAGCGTTACGCCGTAGGTTGTCGTGTAAAACAGATAAAACAGGTTCTCATGGAGGCGCCCGTTGCGCTCATGCTCCATATAAGGAAACGAATAGAGCACGGCAAGAGGCCAAAGCGTTGCCACAAGCCCCGCAAACACCATTCCCATGCCGTCAAGCTTCAGCGAAAAATTAAGCTTAGCTCCCGCGAAATTGATGACCTCTATCACATCAGTCGGACCCTGCGAAAGCAGCACATAGGTCAATAGCGTGTTGAGCCGCACATATCCGAAAATAAAGCACTGCTTATACCTTCTGTCCGGGAAGCGCATCACCTGGAGCATTATTCCTCCGATAAACGGAATAAGTATCACTGCAATCATTAAGGCAAAAATCATTGTGTCAGCCGCCCCCTTTCTCACATCAAAGCAGCGCCGACGCCGCGAATGAAATCAATCAGCCAAACGGGATAAATGCCAATCAGTATCGTGATTGCGGCAAGTATCATAATCGGCACAAGCATCAGCGGTCCGGGCTCGCGGTACTGCTCTATCAGCGAGGAGTCCACGGGCGCGTACAAAAAGCCCTTGACGCTTACAGGCAGCAGATACGCCGCCGTCAGAAGTGCGGAAAGCAAAAGCGCCGCGGCCCCAAGCCATGAAATGACGCTTATGCCGCTCTCAAGGCAGCCCGCCGCAAGATACCACTTGCTCACCAGCCCGCTCATGGGCGGTATTCCGATAAGCCCCAGTGAAACAATTGTATAGCACCCGAAAAGCACAGGCATTCTCCCCGCAAGCCCGATGTAATCATTCACGCGCGTCCTGCCCGTGTTAAAAATCAGTGCGCCCGCAAACATAAAGAGCGCGCTTTTTATCACAGCATGGAATACCACATGCAGCATGCTTCCCACAAACGCGGTCGTGTTCATCATCGACAGTCCAAGCAGAATATACGAAAGGTTTGACACCGTGGAATAGGCAAGCCGCTTCTTCAGCACCTTTTCCTTAAACGCAAGCGACGAGCCCATAAGCACCGTGATAATCGCCAAAACCGCCCACGCTGTCTGCACCCATGTGCCGCGCAGCGTTTCCGCTCCAAAGCAATAGAAAACCGTCCGCACAATCGCAAGCACGCCGCCCTTTACGATAATGCCCGACAAAAATGCCGACTCAGGCGCGGGCGCGGCAGGATGCGCCGTCGGAAGCCATGCATGCAGCGGAAAGCAGCCCGCCTTCACGCCAAAGCCAAGTATCATCAAAAACGCCGACACAAGCAGCAGCCCCGTATCCCCGGACTGCGAAGCGTCCAAAAATCCGCCCGCCTTAAAATCGGACGCTCCCGCAAAGCGATACAGCACATAAATCCCAAAGAGCGCCATATACGCGCCGCCAAAGGAGTAAAACAGATACTTTAAGCCTGCCATGACAGCCTCTTTTGTGCCCTCATGAAGCACAAGCGGCACCGTCGCAAGCGTCATCAGCTCATAAAACATATACAGCGTCACCATATTTCCCGCAAAGCAAAGCCCCATCAGCACTCCAAAGGTAATAAGATAAAAGCCGTAAAAGCGTTTCTCATTCCGCTCATGGCGCATATAGGAAAGCGAATAAAATCCCACAAGGACAAAAATCAGCGTGACAAGCCCCGCAAAAAGCCTGCCTAAGCCGTCCATGGCAAGGCAGACAAAAATATTGTCCGGAAGCCTGAACAAAACAAGCCTCTCTCCCGCCGCGCCGCTTATGGCAAGGCAGGAAAGAAGCGCGCACAAAATAAATGACACTCCTGTCATATATATCAGTATTTTTCTGTTTGAAAATACCCTCTCCGTCACAAGCAGCAGCAGAAATCCCAACATAATCGGAAAGACAACCGGCAGTAAAATCATGTTGCTCATATACATCTCCATTCTATTTTATCCGAACATCCCAAGACCGCTTTCAATCCAATTCACAATCGGCTGTGAGCAGCAGCCCAGCAGCATATTCAGCCGCATCATTAACAGCAGCACAACCGTATAGACAGGGCATATTCTGATATCCATGCCAAGCGCCATTTTAAGGTTTTTCCTGCCCACCGTCCCTGCGTCAATCGGCGTGTAGATGCGGATAACCGTTCTCATGAAATAAATCGCGTTGAGCACCGTGCTGACCGCAAGGCAAAGCAGCGCGGGCAAAAGCTTTAATATGCTGTTCTGCACCGCCGCCTGCGCAAAGAGCAGCTTGCTGATAAAGCCCGAAAACAGCGGAATACCGACCATGGAGCACGCCCCCGCCATAAAAGCGATACCCGCAATCGGGTTGCGGTAGCCGCTTCCCGTCAAATCCTCAAAGCGCTTGCTCTTGCCCGACACATCGCTTAGCCCCGCGCTTGCCATAAACAGCCGCGACTTTGTCGACGCGTGAGAAAGAATATGAAAGACTGCCGCCACCATTCCAAAGGCAGTGCCAAGCCCGAAGCCCATATAGATATATCCTATCTGCGCCACCGAGGAAAAAGCAACCATGCGCCTGATATCATTCTCCAAAATCGCGTTTACGGAGCCCATTATCATGCCCGCCAGTCCGAACACAAAGAAGATATTCATAATCCTTGAGTCGACAATAATATCAAAGCCGACCACCCGGTAAAATATTTTAATCAGCAAAAATATATATCCCTTTGACACAAGGCTTGACAAAATCGCCGCACTCGACACCGTGGAATACCCGTAAGCGTCGGGCAGCCATGTGTGAAACGGGTAAAGCGCGCTCTTAATCGCAAGCCCCACGCATATCATGCCGATTGACGCGACAAGCGGCACATTATATGTGCCCTGCGCATAGACAAGCGCAACCTTTTCCTTAATATTGCTCATCAGCAGGTGCCCCGTGATATCGTACAAAATACAAAGCCCCATCAGCAAAAGGCCTGAACCGAGCGAACTCATGATCATATAGCGCATCGCCGCCTCAATCGCACGCCCATGCTGCGTTATCATAATCAGCCCGCACGCGCTGATGGTGTTGATTTCCACGAACACATATGCTGTAAACAGATCATTTGTGTAAATCAGCGCCAAAAGCGAGCTTAACAGCAGATTAATCATAATGTAAAAGAGATTAACCTTCGACTCCTCGACCTCCGAGTCAATGTGCCTTTCGCCTCCCTTAATGGACAGAATCATGATAATGCTGAAAAACAGCGCCATGCCCGCCTCTAAAATCCCGGCGCGTATTTCATTGCCCCAGGGAGCGGGAAAATGCCCCATCATAAACGTGAACGGCTCTTTTACCCTTAGCATATACACAAAGAGCGCCGCCGACATCGCGCTGACTGCCGTCAGTACAAAAGTATTCCAGATACGCGCCGCCCTTTTGTTCATAACAGAGGTCAGCACTCCCGAGCCAAGCGACAGTAAAATACTGAAAAAAGGAAAATTCTGTACAAAATCCATCACTCTTCCTCCATTTCTCCCCAAGCTTTCTAAATTTCATCCTTTTTCAGCATAGTTGAAATTTCGTCCATATCAAGCGTGTGGTAACGCCTGTAAAGCCTGACCGTAAGCGAAAGCATCAGCGCTGTCGTCGACACGGACACAACGATGCCGGTAAGCACAAGCCCTCCGGGGACGGGATTAATGTACGCGTCCGCGCTCGTCACATTATCCGCAATAATCGGCGCCGCCCTTCCCGCAATATATCCCTTTTCCGCCAAAAACAGATATGTAGCCGTGTCCATGATGTTCAGCCCTATGATTTTCTTAATCAGCTTTTTCTGCAGGAGCAGATTGGAAAAGCCGATACCAAACAAAAGCATGGCAACCGCCTCACCGTAATTTGCAAGCAAGTTTCCGCCCATCCCGTATTAGAAGCCTCCTTTTCTGAACATCGCATAAAACCCATACATCGTACACGCCACCACAAGCCCTACGCAGATATTGAGCGGAAGAATCAGCCCGGCGCTCAGGATTGCCCCCGGCGTGCCGAGCGGAATACCCGTTTCAAGATGATGCGCTCCGCAGTAGAATGAATATGTCTTTGCAAGACAGTAAAACAAAAGCGCCGCAAAGCATATCCGGGTATAGGTCTTTTGCGTGAAAAAACGCTCGATTTTCTTAAAGCCAAAGGCATTGACATACAAAATCAGGCCTGAACCGATAATCGCGCCGCCCGAAAAGCCGCCGCCCGGAGAAAGATGCCCGTTTAAAATAACGTAAATCCCGAATATGACAATCATCGGTACCAGAAAAAACGCCACCCTTTGCAGAATAATATCGTTTTTCGGCTCATAAATGCGGTCGTTCTCCTCCTCCTGCTTCTTTTTTGACCTTGAGTCAAGCCGCAGCAGGATAAACACGGTGCATGTGGCGACAAACAGCACGTTAGACTCGCCCAGCGTGTCAAAGGCGCGGTAGTCCAAAATCATACCCGTGACAATATTGACCGCGCCCGTGTCCGTCAGCCCGTCCTCGATATATTTCGCTGCAACCTCATTGTTATCAGGGTTTGCCGCGTTGCCCGTAGGCGGCAGATACGACACGATATACAGCAGAACGGCGATAAGCGCAAACACAAAAATCACTGACACCGCCTTATAGAGCTTTACAAAAAGCCGCAGCTTCTTATTGCGCTCAATGTCATATATATTCCTTTTAACAATTGCCTCGTCGTGAAGCCTTTGGCGCTTTGCCTCCGCACTCTCCTTAACCGGCGTCTGCGGCTTTATTTCCACATTTCCCACATAAGGGTCGCGCTCCCCGCGGTACCAGCGCTTGATTTTAAACGCCTTTGTTTTTCGGTATTCCTGCTCTGATAATAACCGGCTCATTTTTACCTCCTATTGTCCGTTTTCCCCGTCGTCGTCCCCCGGCTCAACCATCGCATGTATCTTTTTGAGCGTCACAAAGAAAAGAATACTCGTAATCCCCGCTCCGACTGCCGCCTCCGTAATCGCAAGGTCAGGCGACTCCAAAAGAATCCATATAATCGACATGATCAGGCTGTATGACATAAAAATAATAATGGAATTGAGCAGATTTTTTGAAAAGGAAACCGAAATTGCGCACACAATCAAAAATACAAAAAGAACAATCTGAAAAATCTCCATCACAAGCTCCCCTTCTTTTTTTCCTCATAACAGTCCCCGGGGTTTTCGTTTGTCGCGACCTCAAAGCGGGCAAGCATGTGCGAGGATGCCGGCGATGCAAGCCACAAAAACACCACTACCAGCAGCATCTTAAGCGATGTAAAATTAAAGCCGCACATGATAATAAGCCCTGCCATGGAAAGCGCAATCCCTAACGTATCGCCGAGCGCCGCCGCGTGCATCCTGTTGAGCACGTATTTAAACTTAAACACGCCGTAAAGCTCTATTCCGAATATAATGATGCCGCAGCTTAAAAATGCGGTCCCCAAAATAAATCTAATCCATTGCAGAGCCGTCATTTATCTGCTCCCCCTCTCCTTCGTCAGGGCTTACGTCTGTCTGCCCATCGCCACGCCTTATGGTATGCTCCATATAAATTCCCATATATACCTTTGCCAAAAGCGTCACTGCAAGGAAGGAAATCATGGCGTAAATAATGCAGACGTCCACAAGGTAGCCCTCGTTCATTTTTACCGCAAGAATGGCAATGATTACCATTGTAATCGTACCCATCATATTAATCGCGACAATCCTGTCCGCGGTTTTTGGTCCCTTTACCGCGCGTATCAGGCACAGCAGCGCCATCAGCGCAAGAATTATCGGAAACGCCGTAAGCACAAGCTGATACGCCATGCTAAGCGTTTCATCCGCGTAATACATTATCTCATCCCTCCATTTTCCGAAGAAGCTTCACAAACACCGATGACTCGATTCCCTCGGCAAAGGACTTGTCAAGACAATGCACCGTAAAGCGGTTGTCCTCCACCGACACCGTGATTGTCCCGGGCGTCAGCGTAATCGAGTTTGCCATCAGAAATTTTGACGTATCGCTCTTAAAATCCGTGTCAAACTGCACCAGCACCGGCTCAATCTCACGGCTCGATGAGCACACAAGGCGCAGCGTCGCAAAATTGGCAAGCGCAATCTCCTTTGCCAGCACGCCGAAATACTGTATCAGCAGACCGAGCTTTTTTGCATAAGCAAGGTCTTTTTCAGGTCCGAAATCCATAAACCGGCAGACAAACCAATATACCGCCGCCGCTATCACAAGCCCGAATATGACAATCTCCGCGGTAATCCTGCCGTTAAAAATTATCCACAAAAGAAAAAATATGATATACATGCCAAAATCAGTCCCTTATCTTTATCTCACGATAATGCTTTTATATATAGGGTTTCCCATGGACGAAAACCGCTCCTCATACTCCGTCATGATATTCCCCTCAAGCATTTTCTCATCGTGGTGCAAATCCCGCGTCACCGCCTCAAGCCTCCACCCGGCAGGCTCAAGCTCTCCCAGCGAAAAGTCAAACAGCGCCTCGTTGTCCGTTTTAAACTCGATTTTTCCGTCCTTATCAAGAATTTTGCCATATCTCTCCAAAAACTGCCTTGACGGCAGGCGCCGTTTCGCATGCCTGTCCTTTGGCCACGGGTCGGAAAAATTCAGATAAATCCTCTGCACCTCCGCCGTGTCAAACGCCTCGCAGATATCCTCCGCGTCCATTCTTATCAGGCGCAGGTTAAAAAGCTCATTTTGCTCAAGCTTCTGCACCGCGCGCAAAAGCACGGTCGAATATTTCTCTATTCCGATATAATTGACACCCGGATTTGACGCCGCCAAATCCATGATGAAGCGCCCCTTCCCCATACCGATTTCAATATGTATGGGATTTTCATTTCCGAACTCCTCCTGCCACTTTCCCTTCAGCTCAAACGGCTCGTGTACCACAAAACGGCTGTCCGCAATCATTTCCCGTGAGCCTGTCACATTCCTAAGTCGCATATCCTCTAATCTCCGCTCTCAATTCCTGTTTTGCCATTCCTTATTGTACTACGATTATTTTTGTTTGTCATTAAAAAAATTGACGCCTGCCCGCTTTTTGCCGCTCATATCATTATATACATTATATAAATGGTTACATTTTTTTAAAAATAGTGTACAATCTACTTATAGTGAATGACAAAGGTCGTGACATGAGGTGAATGCATGAATTTTACGAAATTAATTTACAAGCTGATATCCGCAGCCGCCACCGTCTGCCTGCTTGCAGCCGGCATAGGCACAACCGCCTGCGCAGAGCGCGATTACGCCGCAGAGCGTGAGGAGCGGAAAACGCTTCCCATACAGACAAACGAAACAGAGGGCTGGCCGGAAGGACCCGCCATCGGCGCACAATCCGCTATCCTTATGGAGATGAACACACACACGATTTTGTACGCCAAAAATATCAATGAAAAGAGCTATCCCGCCAGCACCACAAAAATACTTACCTGCCTGCTCGCGATGCAGAACTGCGCCATGGACGAAACCGTCACCTTCTCACACGACGCCATTTATGACGTGCCTGCGGACGGTTCAAAATTCGGCGAGGTTGACGAAGGGGACACCATGACCATGGAGCAGGCGCTCTACTGCATACTTGTGCAGTCCGCAAACGAGGTTGCAAGCGCGGTCGGCGAGCATGTCGCCGAAAAGCTCGGCTTAACGCAGGACGGGCAAAAGCCCATAGACGCCTTTACGGAGCTTATGAACGAAAAAGCGGCGGAGCTTGGCTGCACAGGCTCTCATTTTGCAAACGCAAACGGGCTTTACGACGACGACCACTATACCACGGCATATGACCTTGCCCTGATCGGCTGCGAATTTTTTAATAACGAGCTTCTGTGCAAAATGTCGTCCACGTCAAGCTACCATTTCAGGCTGAACCCCGACGATGACGAGGATAAATGGATATCCTCCAAAAATCAGCTATATAAGGGAAAGGCTTACGAATACGAATATCTGCTCGGAAGTAAAACAGGCTACGTTTCGCAGTCAAGACAGACCCTTGTTTCCGCCGCCGAAAAAAACGGCATGAAGCTGGTCTGCGTGATATTTTGCGAGGAAAGCCCCTATCAGTTTGAGGATACCGTCACATTGTTTCAGTACGGCTTTGAAAATTTCCAAAGAGTTTCAGTCAACGATAATGAAACGGCTTCTAAGGTATATACCGGCGATTCAACCCCCCTGGTTGCGATGGAGGATGACAGCTATATAATTCTTCCAAACACGGCAAGCTTCTCAGACACCGCTTCAACGCTCACTTATGAAAGCCAAAATGACGAAACCGCCGGAAACGTGATTGCCACAATAAGCTACACCTATCAGGACACTCCTGTGGGAAGCTGCAATATAATATTTTCAGCCGTCGACCGCGCAAGCCTCGACTTTTCGTTCAACGACCCTATCCCGGGAATCGCAGAAATAACCACGGGAACGGATAATCCTGATGAGGACGGCACAGAACGCTCCGACGATACAGGCAATGTAATTTTTATCAATATCCAAAATGTAATTATCGGAATCCTTGCCCTGGCGGCGCTTGCGCTTATCATTTTATTTATCATTTCCGTGATAAACAGCTACAGCTTTTCACCTAAGGGGCAAAGCAACAGGCGCAGGAGAAAGCGAAAGCAGGAAACGCGCGCGCTGAAACGCGAGGCGCGCAAAAATCGTATAATACAAAAAAGGCTGGAACGCAAAAGAAAAAAGGAATACAAAAAAAGATAGGGAGCCGCTACTGCTCCCTATGTCGTCTTTCTTTCCTGTCATCCCTGATATGATTTTTTTTCCTTATAATATCGTCAACCGTGTCCATCCCCACCTGCTTCATGTTTTTAACAACGTAAATCCTGTCGTTCACGGACTTTTTCATTCTGATTTTTCCCTTAATATACCCGTGCCTCGGGCAAATCATTATGGCATAATAATTCTTTCCGTTTTTTGAAAACCACGGCACTCTCTTTCTCGTCCTTGAGCCGCAGATAAAGCATTTTGTGGAAACAACGTCCCTATCGTTCATGGCTGAAACCTTGCTCGAAAACTCGCGCGATATATATTTTGCGTAATCGTCAAACACAATATTTATTTCCTCCGCCTTGCTTGCCGGCAGACGGTATGTGTCAAACGAATAATTACTGAACGCGGATTTTTTTATCTTTTTGAGCACCTCCGCCGCATAGAACGCGTCAGTATCCGCACGGTGAAACGGCTCCCCGTCCTCTATTCCCAAAAGCTCAACCGCATATTGCAGCGCGCTGCGCTTCTTTTTATCCTCAAAGCATATGCTGAAAAGCTTCTGCACGTCATAATATTTTAATGAATTTTGGGACAGGCACGGCATACCGTAAAAATCCATATTCGCCTGAAGCTCAAACAAATCCAGATTTCCCCATGTGCAGAAAATATAATCATCGCCGCACCAGCGCAAAAAATCCTCCGCAGCCTCCCTAAAGAAACGGCAGTTTTCAAGCTCATCCATGCTGATATGGATAAGCTCCTGCGTAACCTGATTCATGCGGTTAAATACCTGAGGCTTTATCAGCTCATGGAAGCTTCCGGTCTGCGCCATATCGCTGTTTAGCTTCACGGCGCCAATCTCAATTATTTCAAAGGTCAGCCTGCTCTCACGCTTTGTCTTTAAATCATCAGCCTGATTCCATTCCAAATCCAAAACTATATAATCCATAAAATCCCTTCATGCCCCGGACATTGCCATTGCATACATTGTAGCATGAATTATTGACGCATACAAGCTGTTTTGCCTATTTCAATAAATACTGATAAACCTCCCGTTTGGAAATTCCCCTGTCCTTTGCGACCTGCTTCATCGC
The DNA here is from genome assembly GCA_021202335.1 of Lachnospiraceae bacterium. Taxonomy (GTDB): domain Bacteria; phylum Bacillota; class Clostridia; order Lachnospirales; family Lachnospiraceae; genus COE1. The sequence continues at coordinate 7,110 of JAJQDE010000065.1, read as the reverse complement.
TTCCTTGTGTCCGATGCCCTGCTCCTCGTAAATCGCCATGTGCTCCCCAATGGAAACGCTCTGCCAGTCCCGCTCCTTCTCATGCTTAAAATCGGCAAGGCTCTTTCCTTCAATCACAAGCACATACTCGCCCCTCGGCTCTCTGTCCCGGAAAATGGCGCATGCCTCGGCAAGGGTCGTCGGCACAACCTCCTCAAATTTCTTGGTAAGCTCTCTGCAAAGCGTCAGCTTCCTGTCGCCCAATGCCTCATAAAGCTCGTCCAGCGTGCGCGTCAGGCGATGCGGAGCCTCATATAAAATAATGGTACGCGACTCCTTCTGCAAGTCCTCGAGAATTTCTCTTTTTTCCTTTTTATCCGCCGGCAAAAAGCCCTCAAAGCAAAACCGTCCGGTGCTAAGACCCGAAAGGGTCAGCGCCGTGATGCATGCCGACGCTCCCGGAAGCGAGGTCACTGTGATACCCGCTTCATGGCACATCCGCACCAGAACCTCTCCCGGGTCGGAGATGGCGGGCGTGCCCGCATCCGTAATCAGCGCGACGTCCTTACCCATATTCATCTGTTCAATCAGGAATTTTGCCTTTTCAACCTTATTGTATTCGTGATAGCTTGTCATCGGCGTATGAATATCAAACCGGTTCAAAAGCTTTATACTGTTGCGCGTGTCCTCCGCCGCGATTAAATCCGCCGCCTGAAGTGTTTCCACCACGCGCGGCGTCATATCCTTTAAATTTCCGATTGGCGTCGCGCACAAAAACAATTTTCCTGCCGTTTTTATCTCCATAGCTTCCTCATTCCCGCGCTGCCTTTTGCGCGTAAGGCAATCATACTCTCTTTACATTTAATATCCGTATGTATCATAAATTTCGTCCGTATATTGATTGCGCGCCTTATATATGATCAGCGGCTTTTCCACCGTCATACGCGGTCTGCCGCCCCGGCAGCCCTCTATCAGCACCATATTCGGCTCCCTGTCCGCATAAGGGTAAACCAGCCGCATCCTTTTCGGCTCCAATTTATATTTTGCCATCACCGTGATAATCTCCGCCAGCCGAAACGGTCTGTGTACCATGAAAAAATTGCCGCCCGGCTTTAACAGCACGGCTGCATTTCTTACGACATCCTCAAGCGTACACAAAATTTCATGGCGCGCAATCGCCTTTGGCTCATCCGGATTGGCAATGCCGTGCCGGTCCGGCATATAAGGCGGATTGCACGTTATAACATCAAAAGAAGCAGCTTTGAAAAGTATGTCTGCTTCTTTTACATCGCCTGTCAGGATATCTATTTTATGCTCCAGCCTGTTTAAAAGGACGCTGCGCCTTGCCATATCCGCGCTTTCCTCCTGTATTTCCAGTCCCGTCAGGTGGCGCGCCTTGGTCTTAGCCTCCAGCAAAATAGGAATAATCCCCGTCCCGGTCCCCAAGTCCAGCACATCACCGTTTGGCTTTACCCTCGCAAATCCGGACAGAAGCACCGCGTCCATTCCAAAACAAAACTTGTCAGGATTTTGGATAATCTGATAACCGTTTCTTTGCAGGTCGTCAATCCGCTCATTCTCCTTAAGCTTAATTATCATCCAGCTTCGACCCGCCCTCCTGATTTTCCTTTTTTTCCAGCTTTTCAAGCTCCTTAAGCTCCTTAAGCTCCTCATTGCTCATCGAGCCGTTCCTGTCCCTCTTATGGCGTTTCCTGAACTTAAGGCTGTCCGCCTTGTACTCGTGGATTTCCTTCTCATCATCAACCGTCACAACCACCTTCACAAGCTGGCGGAGCACATTTACGCTGTGAACCTCGCCCTTAAGCCCGTCGTCCGTCGTCACGTAATCGCCCACGCTCGGCAGCTTTTTATTGAGATACTCATATGTATCCTCCTCATGCTTTAAACAGCACATCAGCCTTCCGCAGACTCCGGAAATTTTTGTCGGATTTAACGACAGATTTTGCTCCTTCGCCATCTTAATCGACACAGGGATAAACTCCGACAGATACGTATGGCAGCAAAGCGGTCTGCCGCAGATTCCTATGCCGCCAAGTATCTTAGTTTCATCGCGCACGCCAATCTGCCTAAGCTCAATCCTTGTCTTAAATACCGAAGCCAAATCCTTCACAAGCTCACGAAAATCAATTCTGCCATCCGCCGTGAAATAAAACAGCACTTTATTATTATCAAAGGTATATTCCGCGTCAATCAGCTTCATATCCAGATTATGCTTCTTAATCTTCTCAAGGCAAATCTTAAAGGCAGCCTTCTCCTTCTCCTTATTTGCCGCCTCCTGCTCCATATCGCGCTTATTTGCCACACGCAGCACAGACTTCAAGGGCTGCACCACCTTATTATCCTCAACCTCTCTAGGCTCGCCGACCACCGTTCCGTACTCAATGCCGCGCGCTGTTTCCACAATCACATGGTCCCCGCGCTTCACCTCAAAATTTGCCGGGTCGAAAAAATATATTTTTCCTGCCGTCCGAAACCTTACACCAATAATCTTTACCATATCTATATACCTCACTTTATCTTATTTACTGCGCCGATTTCATTTCCATAAACAAAATCTCCATAGTCAAATCAAAATTGACATTCGCCTTAAGCCTGCTTTTTGCACGCTCAATCGCGTGGACAATCCGCTCAAGCCCTTCAAAGCTGTACCGCTTTGCCGCCTGTGCAATATCCGCCGTTTCCTCCTTAAAAATAATCGGGCTTTTTGCACCGCACGCTTTATATAATAACACATCTCTGTACCATATGAAACACAAATCCAGATAATCGCCCGAGTCAAATTTTTCCTCTGTCATACGCTTTGCCTCAGCCGCCATTTGATTAATCTCCATGTCAGTAATCGTTTTCATCGCGCCGATTACTGACGACTTCATACGGTCAAACTCCTCGTTTGAGGCAAGCTGCGCCGCACGCCCCACGTTTCCCCTCGCAAACGATGCGCAGACCGACGCCCTGTAATCAGGCACCTGCGCCCGCCGCATGAGATAATCCTTAATCAGCGCCTCATGCACCGGTCTTGTGCTCAGCATGACGCACCTGCTCAAAATAGTCGGCAGCATTACCTCCGCGTTCACGCACAAAAGCAGAATTACCGCATAATCGGGAGGCTCCTCCAAGGTCTTTAAAAGAGCGTTCTGCGCCTGCACATTCATTTTTTCCGCCTCATCGACAACATAAACCTTGCGCTCGCCGCTGTACGGCTTAATCATAATATCACCGTTAATCTGCTGTCTGATATTTTCCACCGAAATCACATTCGGCTTTTCATGCTCCACGTAAATAATATCGGGATGGTTTCCGTTCAATGCCTGCCTGCATGCGCGGCATTTGTTGCACGGTCTTTCCTCCCCTTCAGCCTCACACTGCAGGGCGCGGGCAAAAATATCCGCAACCATTCTCTTACCCGACAGCTTCTCACCCTGTATCAGATATGCGTGCGATATTTTATTAAATTTCAGGGCATTGCGCAGATCATCCGTCAACTGCCGCTGCCCTGCCACGTCATTCCAGTTTGTTTCCGCCATCCGACCGACCTCTCTAATATTAACACGGCATTTACGTAAAAATATCCAGCAAAAGCCCGCGTATCTCATCCACCTTTGCCAATATGGAAATCTTATCGCTCTCGTCCTTGACCAGCTCCTGCGCAAGCTCGTCCAGCTTTTCGTCCACAAGACGGATAATTCCATAAACCCTGTGCCTGCCGCGCCTGTCCAAAAAATTTTCCCGTGAAAATTTGTGCGAACGATTCACGATTTCATTCAAAAACTCCTTAATCAGAGTACGGTATCTGCGCATATCCGTCACGTCCATATGCTTTACAAGCTTGTTGCCCTGCATGGTAATCTCCTGCATCATAAGGCTCAGCCGCTCGGCAAGCCCCTCCTCCTCGATGCTGCTTGCCAGCATGAAATTAAACGTATCGTCCGCCTGCTGTGCCGTCTGCGTCGGCTGCACCTGAGATGTCTGCTGAATTTCATTTACCTTAAAATCCATCTATGTACCCCCTAAACCGCTCAATTATTATCCTGCCGGAAAGACCTGATGTAATCGGCAATTTCCTCCAGGCAAATCGTAAGATTATGATTGTCAAAAGCCCTTGACACACCTGCCTTAGCAAGGTTTTCCTCTGAAAAATCCCTCGCGTCTGCCAAAAAGCGTCTGCACATTTCCTCATACTTAGGAGCCTTCTGCCTTTTTTCGCGCTGCAATGCCCTTGCAAGCCTCTCGCTGTCCTCCAGCTCAATATATATCGGCAGCACCTTGTCCGCCCCAAAATAATCCCTTGTTTTCGTATACGATTCAAGCGTCCCGATTACCAGATAATCATGCCGCTCCAGGTGAATTTGACTGTCCTTTGCCAAAAAATAATACCATTTTCCATAGACCGTATCATATGCCCGGCACTCAATAATCCTGTCCTGCGCCTGCAAGCGCTCCATCTGCTCAACCGTCGTAAAATGATACTCCACGCCCTCCTGCTCACCTGCACGGATAGGGCGTGTCGTATACGGTACAATTTTTTTTAATCCAAGAATATCGCTTTGCAAAAGCCTTTTATAAATCGTGTCCTTACCCGATGAGCTTTTCCCGATAATGCAAAAAATCCTACCCATTCTTCACCTCATGTCTCGACCCCGGATTTACCCGGTCTTACACCTCGACAACACGTATCATATTTGTATTGCCCGCAACGCCAAGCGGCACTCCCGCTGTCAGCACCACCTTATCGCCCTTTTTAATAAAATGCGCATCAGCGCTTGCCTTAACCGCGGCGTCAAAAAGCGCTTCCATACTGTCCTTGCGCTCAATCAGCAGCGGGCACACGCCAAAATACATCGACAACTGCCGATACACCGTTTCATCAACCGTGCAGCCGATTACCATACAGCCCGGCTGATATTTGGAAATCATTCCCGCCGTAAAGCCCGACATCGTAACGGTAATAATCGCCGCGGCGTTTAAATCGACCGCAGTCGTACAGCACGCATGGCATATGGCGGTCGTCACCTCACCATTGTTTTCCCAATGGTTACTCTGCTTCTTAAGCCGCTCATCATAGCAGATATCCTCCTCCGTGCGCATCGCTATCCTATGCATCGTGCGCACCGCTTCAACCGGGTATGCCCCCGCCGCACTCTCGCCGCTAAGCATAATGGCAGAGGTTCCATCATAAATAGCATTTGCAACATCCGTCGCTTCAGCCCTTGTAGGCCGCGGATTTTTTATCATCGACTCAAGCATCTGTGTCGCAGTGATTACTATTTTCCCGAGTCTGAGGGCTTTTTTAATCATCTTTTTTTGCAGAGCCGGCACTTCCTCCATAGGAATTTCCACTCCCATATCGCCGCGCGCAACCATGATACCATCCGAGGCTTCCCAAATTTCATCCAGATTGTCAATTCCCTGCATATTTTCAATTTTTGAGATAATCTTCATTCTGCCGCCATTTTCTTCTATAATTTTTCTGACAGCCAATACATCGTCTGCGCATCGCACAAAAGACGCCGCAATATAATCATATCCCATTCTGACTCCAAATAAAATATCCTCTCTGTCAACCTCGCTGATATACGGCATGGACAAAATTGCCCCCGGCACATTAATCCCCTTATGGTTCGACACATAACCGCCGTTTATCACCCGGCACACTATGTCAGTCCCCTCTATGGCTGTCACCTTCATTTCTATCAAGCCATCGTCAATTAATATTACATTTCCGACACTAATGTCATTTTTTAAGTTCTTATAGGTAATCGTCGCCCTATTCGAGGTTCCCTCCACTTCATCCGTAGTAAGCCTGAACATGCTCCCCGTTTCAAGAAAAACCTTTCCGCCCTCAAAATCTCTCAGTCTTATCTCAGGCCCTTTCGTGTCCTGCATGGTTGCAAGCGGCATATTTAATTCATTTGCCACCTTCCTTGCACGCTCAAGCTTTTTCCTATGCTCCTCATGGTCGCCATGTGAAAAATTAAATCTTGCCACATTCATTCCCGCAAGCATTAATTCACGAAGCTTCTCCTCATTCTCAGATGCAGGTCCAATCGTACAGACAATTTTAGTTTTTCTCATTTAAAACAGTCCCTTTCTGAATTTTACTAAACACTACAATATAACTATTGCGCTATCCGCGTCTTTCTCCCTTTTTTCCTTCTGCTGTTTATTTTCCCCTCATGTATATATAGTGTTTCCATTAATGAGCAATATTTATCCGCAGCCGTCACAATCCATGCTTCCCTGCACATAGGCGGTACAACCGTAAGCGGCCACATATGCTTCCTTATGATATCCTCCTGCCTTTTCGTCAAATGATATTCTCTCTTTGCATTTCTCAAGGCTCTTCCGGGATGAAAAAAACCATGCAGCCTATGCGGCTTTATCATATCCTTATTATGCCAATCATAAAGAAAATAATCATGAAGCAACGCTCCTCTGACTAAATCCTCTGTGTTACATTTTATCCCAAGTTTTATTGAAATAGCCAAACTGACCTGAGCCACATTAATGCAATGCTCACGCACGGACATATTTCCATGCTGTATATGCATACCCGTACCTTTAAAATTTTCCGAATTTAAAATGTCTTTTCCATATTTTACCAATATATGACGATACATCCGTTTATTAAATCTCCCGTCTTAATAATTACAATATATGTCATTATACATTGTAACATATATTAAATAAAAAAACACGGTATTTACCGTGTTTTTTGGAAATCAATGCCCAGAACCGGAATCGAACCAGTGACACGAGGATTTTCAGTCCTCTGCTCTACCGACTGAGCTATCTGGGCATGTCAAAATACTCTTTAAAAGAAGTAGCGGGGACAGGATTTGAACCTATGACCTTCGGGTTATGAGCCCGACGAGCTTCCAGACTGCTCCACCCCGCGATAATTACCTGCTATAAAAGTTGACGACTCCACTCTTTGAACTCTCGTCATTGCCGCCTGAAACTTTTATAGTAAATGGGTGGAGGTGGATTCGAACCACCGAAGCATAAAGCAGCAGATTTACAGTCTGTCCCCTTTGGCCACTCGGGAATCCACCCATAAAGCCGATGATCGGACTCGAACCGATAACCTGCTGATTACAAATCAGCTGCTCT
>JAJQDE010000055.1 GCA_021202335.1 Lachnospiraceae bacterium | reverse complement strand
TTACAATATTTTTTATTCGTTTGATTTGTGACGAATAGCTCATATCGTAACAAATTCCGATTTGTCACGCTCATTTAATGGGATGTCGTATCTCTTTTATTGATCGAACATCATTGTATCAAACCCTTGCTCACAACACAATCATATTTTCCTGAATACTCTTACAAAATGCGGAGCAGACACCCGCTCCGCATCTGCATCGAACTATGCATAAATCAGTGTCGAAAATATTATCTCCTCCGCTGCGTTCCTGATATTATTAACAGCGCCAACCCAACCAAGCTGATCTCTGGCCTTGAATGCTTCATCCACACCCTGGTTGTCCATCATCCGCCGCATTATGCGCTCCAGCTGTTCATGAGCAGTGTCGTCAACCTCATTTAGATGCTCGTTCAGCTTTCCCTCTTGCATCAGTGTGATATACAGACTGCTTCTCCACTCCTTCAGATAAGCCTTCCGAAGCATACCATACTTCCCATAGTGCGCCGCTTCTTCCGTAGGGAGAAACAGTTCCGGATAATACATTCCGTCCTCTCCAAGTACATAAGTGCCTCCCATTTCCTCAAATAATGACTTCATCATGTCTCCTTCCTGCCGGGCGTCTTTTATCTTCCGGCTACTCGTAGTCTCTTTTACCGCAAATGGACATTTTGTCCTTTTGCGGTACAGTTGCCTTTCATCCCATGCTCTTTGGCCCACTCACTCTGCTTTCGCCGCCGTTCTGCCGAATAAGGCTTCGTCACATGAATACTTACTCTGTTCTTATCCAACACTTCAAAAAACGAACCGCTGATCGGGTCTGTCTCAACCAATTGACACACATCCGGATATTCCGCGCTCAACGCTGTCAATCGTCGGATCAGGTTCAAATCGTGAGTACGTATCTGCATAGGTGCGTCGCTCTGATCATAAAATATTTCCGTGTCCTTTTCCTGCTTCGTAAGTCTCTCCATCCTGTTTTCCTCCAAATTCACATATTTTCCTACAGGTGCCATTTTCCCAAGTTTTTTCCCGATTCGCCAATCGGCGTTTTCGACGATTTTTCCGTTGAAACAGTCCGCAATGAGCAACTGCCTGTCTGGAAACTCTGAAAATCGCTTTTTCGCCCATTTTGCCGATTGGCGAATGAATTTACCATTTCCCTTACCTTGCATCCCTACTATGCTTTTGACTCTTTCTTTTTTGAGCCGTTTGCATCTGCTCCTGCTGTTTTGCTGTCTGAACTGCATTGTTAATTACGGCTTCACCAAGCACCGCCTTCGCCCGGTCAAAATCTTTTAATTCATTTTTCAGTTGACTATTTTCTGCCTCTGTACCAGACAACCGATCACGCATTCGTTCAATACGTCCATTTAAATCTGTAACGCGAGTTTTAAGCTGGCTGTAATTCCGTTTCATCTCCAGATAGGAAGCATATAGCGGTTGGATGATGTCTACTACTTTTCTGACAAGCGGCATTATCCTCTTCCGATATGATTTTGCGCTTTCCATCGTCGCAGGTTCTGGCAGCCACTCCTCCGGAGAATGCGTATATTCCGCTGCATAACTTTCTGCCCGCTTCACATCCGCAGTCAAAGCAGACAATTTCTTCTGAGCGACTTCTGCTTTCTTCTTGTTTGCTTCGATCTTAGCTTCGGCATCTTCTATTTCCCGCCCTACGGCCTCCAGTTCAATTCCGGCATCCGCAATCTGTTCTTTCAGCGCCTCGTTGGTCTGAACCGCTTTCGCATTTTCCTGTTCGAGAGAAGACCGCTGTTCTTCTAAGGCAGCAACCTCTTTCACGCGCTCCTGTTTCTTGTATTCCAGCACCGACAGATGCTCCTCATGCATCCCAAGGTGTTCCCACTCAATGTCATGCCGCGCCATCACTTTCGCAAGCTGTTCTTTCTCCGCGTTCGCCCATTGATTCCACTCTGTCTCCCGTCGGGTTCCGCCCTTAAAACCAAGTGCCGCCAAAGCCTGTTTCAATGATACTCTGGTATCTACACCCCGGCTGCTTCCTGTAATATACGGGACGAAATCAATGTGCAGATGTGGTGTTGCCTCGTCCCTGTGAAGGTGTGCAGAAAAAACACGGAGAGTAGGGTTTCGCTTTTGGAATTCTTGCATATACTCATCCAGCACCGCCGCGGCCAGTGCGCCGTCCTCCGTCATTGCTCCCATATCATCTTTATTACCGATCTGTAAGATGAACTCATGAAATAACTTCTCCTGCTTTCCAGATCGTATCTTTTCATAATAATCATCAATGCGGCGGTCACTCCGTTTCTGCTTTGCATTATAACGGACGACGGCTTCATCAAATAATTCGTGATAAACATCTTTGATTTTCTCGTTACAATATTCTTTATTCAGATAGCTCCGCGCCGGGTCAGTATTCTCTGCGTGAAATTGCCTGCTGTTATGGTTCAGGGAACCTTTCCCCACCATTACACTGATCGTTCTTTTCAATCGTTTTCCTTTCTCCCTCTCGGGTAATAAGTGCCGGATACGGCACAAGTTTTGTTACTTTTTCCAAAAGTAACGCAAAAGCACTTTCGACAGCCGTTCCGTCCATCAAAAGCTGCCTTTGCGCTCCTCGCCGGAGGGGCTTCTTCCGGCTGTCGCCAGATTATCCCGCCTATGTCACCTCTGCGGTGCCTCCGGACGGGACGGCTGTTCCAGCCGAATTGCTTCCGCTGTTCCCTCCTTTTCTGGTCGAAATCTACAGGAGCGTGCCACGCCCCTGTTATCTTCCATCAAAGGATGCTCCCCATCGAAAGCTATCCGGCACGCCTCGCCTGTCCAGATATTCCTGCCTGGCATTCTCGCGTTCCTCCGGCATTAGTGCTTCTTTTGATTTGGAATACAACTCCCGCAGCACCATCGCATCCAGTTTCTTTTCCAGTCCTTTCCGTATCTCATCCCCATAGTCTTCTATATCAAGTAAGTGATACCGGATCAGTGCCAGAAAAAGATCATTTGGTATCTGTATATTTTTCATCGCGTATCCTTTCTGCGTCGGTTTGCGTCGATAGCGTCGATATTTTCTATACCAGCCTGCTGTGTAAAATACCGTCGCAACCGACGCATATCGTCGCACATCAGTTTTCTTTTTCCAATCGTCTTAACGTAATACTCCGCTCATGCCCTCTGCCTTTCTCATACAAAATACCGTAATCATTGAGCAGATTGCTGTTCGCCACATTCAGTTTTCTGGATAAGACATTCGGCTGCAATCCCATATCCGGAAGCAGGCTCAACAGTTCTGTAGCCGTTCCCTGCCACTCTGTCCTGTCTTCCGACAGGAACGCATTCACTGCCTCCAGAAGCGGGTCAGGCGGCTTTTTCCAAAGTTCTGTCTCTGCGCTCTGGAAGTTCCAGATACATCGTTCCCGGTCAAACTCCAGTGTCAGTTCCTGATCCGGCTGGTCACGTCCGACGATGTCCATAACAGCTGTATTTTCCGTGCGCTTTTTCTTGCACATGATGAATGCGCCGTCTGCCGCTCCAAGAAGCCCGTTTGTACCGGAGATCATATCAAAGCTGTCCTCCGCCTCCATCTTTCGTGTATGATGGACGATCAGCAGACAGATTCCATGCTTATCGCCAAATGCCTTGAGCCGTGTCACAATCTCGTAATCACTGGCATAGCTGTACCGCTCGCCGCCTACTTCCCTCACTTTCTGGAGTGTGTCAATGATAATCAGCCGCGCGTCTGTATGCTCCTGCACAAAGTTCTCCAACTGACGGTCCAGCCCCTCATTCACAGTTTTTGCCTGCGTTGCGAAGAACAGGTTATCCGCGCTCTCCACTCCGAACATCCCGGAAAGACGCCGCTGTAACCTCGCGTAATCATCCTCCAATGCAAGATACAGGACCGTGCCCTTATGGACGGGATAATCCCAAAGCGGAATCCCCATTGCCACATGATAGGCAAGCTGCCCCATAAAGAAAGATTTCCCGACTTTAGGTGCGCCCACAAACAGATACGTTCCTGCATAAAGCAGGTCATCCACAATCGGCGTCCTCGGAGGATAAACCGTCTCATATAATTCTGTCATTGACACAACAGCAAGATCACCCCGCCGAACCTTCGCCTCGCGCAATGCCTCCGCCTCGCCGGAAAGTTGACCTTCCGGCGATTTTTCAGCGGCTTGCAGATTGCATTGCCCATCCGCATTTGATATAATTTCATTGGATTTTTCTACATATGGCTGCGCCCCACCCACGGCAATGGGTGAAACGGGAGCAGCCGTTTTCCTTTCTTCGTTCACTCATTTTCTCCTTTCAATCCGTCCAGCGTGATTGCGATTACCTGAATCGTATAAAGCAGTTCATCATTATCCGCGCTGTACGTTTCTAAACGCTTCAACTCCTCATAAATCGCATCCATCTGGTTTTTCAGAGCCTTATACACTTTCGGGTTCCCCTGCACGACCACATCCCGGCATTGCAGCCGTCTGGTAATATATTCCTGTTTCGTCAGTCCGGACAGGGCTACCAGATCATTGATCAGTTTTGCCTCCTCATCCGATACCCAGAATGCAACCGTGTGATTGCGCCATCTTCCTTTGTAATCAAGCAGTTTTTCCATTGTCGTCTGTGTCCTCCTTACGTCTCATTTCTAATTCCAGTTTCTCAGCCATCTCCGTCTGCACTGATGGAAACAGATGCGCATAACGGTAAGTGATCTTTTCCGCCTCATGACCCATCCGGTCACCGATCGCCAGTGCGGAAAATCCCATATTGATCAACAGCGACACCGCACTGTGGCGGAGATCATGAACCCTGATCTTCTTAACGCCTGCCTGCTTCGCGCCGCGCTCCATCTCATGGTTAAGATACGATTTGGTAACCGTAAACAGCCGGTCATCCGGCTTGATGTCATAAAGCATCCGGATATAATCCTGCATTTCTTCACAGAGGAAAGGCGGCATCATGATTGTTCGGTTGCTCTTTTTGGTCTTCGGGCTTGTGATCACATCCCTGCCCTTCGAGCGGTGAAATGTCTTGCTGATTGTGACGGTCTGTTTGTCAAAATCGAAGTCAGCCGAAGTAAGCGCCAGCAGCTCCCCTGAACGGATGCCGCACCAGTAAAGCATTTCAAATGCATAAAAGGAACGCGGCTTGTCCATCATCGCCTCTGAAAATTTCAGATATTCTTCCTTTGTCCAGAAATCCATTTCCTTCGGAATCTCATTTCCCATCGTTCCTGCCCTCCTCGCCGGGTTAAACGGCAGATTATAATAATTGACCGCATGGTTGAAGATCGCCGTCAGCTGCGCGTGTATCGTGCGGAGATAATCCGACGAATACGGCTCACCCTTCTCATTCCGGTAAGCCATCAGATCATTCTGCCATGCGATCACATCCCTTGCCTCAATCTCCGCAATCTTACGGTTGCCGAAATAAGGAAGAATCTTCGTGCGTATCACATGGCTTTTGGATTCCCATGTGCTTTCCTTGACCCGCTGCTTCTTGTCGGCCTCATAGACTTCAAAGAAACTGGCAAACGTCATATCCAGCTTCGCGCCCTGTTTCAGCATGACTTCATGCTCCCATGCCAGGGCTTCACGCTTCGTTGCAAAACCCCGCTTCTGTGTCTGCTTCCGTTCCCCTTTGTAGTTCGTGAAACGGTAAATCACCCGCCACGTTCCCGTGGCATTATCCTTGTATACAGCCATTCCATCATCCCCTTTCTCAATCGCTGTAACAAACTTTTTTGTGGAAAAACGCTGTGTTCACCCGGCCTCTGATGGTCAGGTAACCCTGCTTTTCCATCTCCGCGTTTAATTCACGGACAATCTCATAAGCCTTTGACTTTGAGATCCGCAGCTCCGCGGCTACTTCATCCACTGTCATAAATGATTTTTCACTCATAAAGCTTTTTCTCCTTTCTCAAGATTTTGCGGTAAACCCCCATGATCGGCTCTGACAGGTATTCCCTTTTCGGATCTGTGCCAGCCACGTTCCCGGTGGTGCTCGCCCATCCTTGCTCTCCGGCGCTGAAAGATAAAAGATGAGGTCATCGCATCTGGCCTTTCATGCAGCCACCTATTCAGTTTTTCTTAACTCTTTTTGTTTAGGCTCTGCCGTTATGATACTAAATAAATTCCGTTAAGTCAATTGGCTTGCAGAAAAATATTAACGTTTTTTATTTAAGTTTCTGTTGCTATTCCAGTTGCGCCATGTTATACTGACTTTAATTAAAAAGTTTAATATTGGAGGCTTCCATTATGGCAATCGGCAAACGAATCAAATTCTTCCGCAACCGGAAAGGCATGACCCAAAAACAGTTAGGCGAAATCCTTGGCTTTCTCGGCAAAACCTCGGATGTACGCATGGCGCAGTATGAATCGGAATCACGCATCCCCAAAAGTGATCTCGTCAAAGAGATGGCGCATATCCTAGACGTCAGCCCCCGCGCAATCACCGTCCCCGACATAGACACCTACGTTGGCCTGATGCATACGCTCTTTGCCCTGGAAGATATGTATGGCCTGAAAATCGGAGAGATTGACGGGGAGGTTTGTCTGCGTCTGGAGAAATTCTCTAACCCAGAATATATTTCCATGTCTAATATGTTTCACGCATGGCAGGAGCAGGCTGCCAAACTGGAGCGCAGCGAGATCACCAAAGAGGAATACGACCAGTGGCGGTATAAATACCCGGAGTTTGATACATCCGGTCACTGGAAGAAAGTTGTTCCTTCACAGGAACTCAGCGATTACCTCGTATCAAAGATGAAAGAAGATCAGCCAAATGAATGAGTCTCTCTGTCTGCCTTAACACAGGTGCGTGACACGCGCCTGTCTTTCATGTTCAGAAGGAAGCAATCTCATCCATCATCTCCCCGCTGCCAGTAAACGCAAAAAAGCCTTACCGACTTTCAGATTTTGATTTCTGAAAATCAGTAAGGCTTTTATGTTATTGAAGTATTTTATTCAGTGAATGATGTAAAAGTGTTGCCAATCTGTTGCCAGACGCTAAGCAAATTTGCTTGCAACCCGCATAAAATAAGGCTTTTTCAATCTCACATCATCATTCAAACTCTATCGTCCCCGGCGGCTTACTGGTCAAATCATAAACCACGCGGTTCACCCCTTTCACCTCATTGATAATCCTGCCCATAACCCTTTGCAGCACCGCAAACGGAATTTCCGCGCTCTCCGCCGTCATAAAATCAATCGTGTTCACCGCGCGCAGCGCCACCGCGTAATCATAGGTTCTCTCATCGCCCATCACGCCAACGGAGCGCATATTGGTAAGCGCCGCGAAATACTGTCCGATTGTCTTATCCAAGCCCGCCTTTGCAATCTCCTCGCGGTAGATTGCGTCCGCGTCCTGCACGATATGTACCTTTTCAGCTGTAACCTCGCCGATAATGCGGATGCCAAGCCCCGGACCCGGGAACGGCTGACGGTACACTAAATTCTCGGGGATGCCAAGCTCTAAGCCCGCCTTTCGCACCTCGTCCTTGAAAAGATTGCGGAGCGGTTCGATGATTTCCTTAAAATCAACATAGTCGGGAAGCCCGCCCACGTTGTGGTGGGACTTTATGACCGCCGACTCGCCGCCCAAGCCGCTCTCCACCACGTCGGGGTAGATTGTTCCCTGCGCGAGAAAGTCCACCGCGCCGATTTTCTTTGCTTCCTCCTCAAATACGCGGATAAATTCCTCGCCGATAATTTTGCGTTTCCGCTCCGGCTCGGTGACGCCGGAAAGCTTCGCATAGTAGCGCTCCTGCGCATTCACCCGAATAAAGTTTAAATCAAAGGCTCCGTCCTTGCCGAATACCGCTTCAACCTCATCGCCCTCGTCCTTGCGCAAAAGACCCTGGTCTACAAAAACGCAGGTAAGCTGCTTGCCGATTGCCCTTGAGAGAAGCCCTGCCGCAACGGAGGAATCAACGCCGCCCGACAGCGCAAGAAGCACCTTGCCGACGCCCACCTTTTCGCGTATCTCCTTTATAGACTGCTCGACAAAGGAATCCATGCGCCACGTACCCGCACAGCCGCACACACCGCGCACGAAATTGTAAAGCATTTTGCTTCCCTCAACCGTGTGCAGCACCTCCGGATGAAACTGAATCGCGTACAGCTTCTTTTCGGGATTTTCCGCCGCCGCCACGGGGCAGTCCTGCGTGTGCGCCGTCACCTTGAAATCAGGAGCAGGCTTAGATATATAGTCAAAATGGCTCATCCAGCATATCGTCTTTTCCGCCACATCCGAGAATAACGGCGAGCCTTTGTCCACCGTCACCTCTGTTTTTCCGTATTCGCGCACAGGCGCCTTCTCCACTCTGCCGCCCAGCACATGCATCATGAGCTGCGCGCCGTAGCAAAGCCCCAAAACAGGTACGCCAAGCTCAAAAAGCTCGCGCCCGCAGGTCGGCGCGCCTTCCTCATAGCAGCTGTTTGGACCACCCGTGAGGATAATTCCCTTCGGGTTCATTGCCTTTATCTGCTCCAAATCCGTCTTATATGAATATATTTCGCAATAGACATTACATTCCCTGACGCGCCGCGCGACAAGCTGGTTGTATTGACCTCCAAAGTCGATGACGATTACCTTTTCCTGATTCATTATGACCCTCCGCGTATAATTTATCTGTTGCAGAAATCTGCCCCGGGCATTCCCCTGACGTTACGCTTATATCTGATATCTTTTGTCGATATAGTCAATCAGCATGTCCACCGTGCCCGCAATGCCAAGCTTACCGCTGTTTATGGAAATATCATAACTCCGGGAAGCGCCCCATTTTTCCTTGCAGAAGCCGTCATGATAGCGTTTGCGCTTCATATCCTTTTCGCGTATCAGCTTTTCAGCCTGAGCCGATGTCAGCCTGTACTTCTCCATGATGCGCTCGATGCGTTTTTCCTTGTCCGCATGGACAAATATTGACACAAGCCCCTCACATTCCTTTAATATATCCTCGCTGCATCTGCCCACGATTACAAAGGAATCTCCTCCTGCCGCTTTCTTTTTGAGAAAGTCAAACTGCATCAGATACAGGTTTTCCTCAGGCGAACTGCTGAAGCCGCGCACTGTTCTTGAGGACAGGCGCTTTTTGTGCTTTTCATCCAAATCCTTGAGATTCTCCAAATCCACGCTCCGCTCTGCAGCTATTTCATCCAAAAGGTTGTGGTCAAGCAGACGGATTTTATAATGACCTGAAAGCCTTTCCGCAATCTCATGCCCGCCGCTGCCAAATTCCCTTCCCACAGAGATAATCAATTGTTTTTCCATATGTTCTTCATCCCCCATTCCTGCGAAATTCCAACGCGCTCTGCCTGTTTTTAATCCTATAAATACCTAATATAAATAACGAGCATTGATATCAGCACAACCATCACGGTTGCAGGTGCCATTTTTTTACAATAGCGCCCCCACTTGATCACATGACCTTCCCTTGCCGCCGTGGCAATTCCCACGACATTCGCCGACGCGCCGATAGGCGTTGCGCTTCCTCCGATATCCGTTCCCATCGCCAGCGTCCACGCAAGCACGGACAGGTCGACGCCGCAGGATGCGGACAGGCTTCTGATAATCGGTATCATGGTCGTCGCAAACGGTATGTTATCAACAAACGCGCTTGCAATTGCTGAAATCCATATGATAATCGCAATCATGACCATAATGTTCCCGCCGCTGATTTCTCCGATGAAGCCTGCCAGAATTTCCAGTATGCCCGTCTGCTCAAGCCCTCCGATGACGACAAACAGCCCGATAAAAAACAAAAGCGTTTTATAATCAATCTTCTTTAACAGCATCATAGCATATTTGCCCGATGTAATCAATGTAACAATCGCAATAAAAACACCGATTGCGGAAACCGTAAGGCCTGTCTGCGCATGAGTGACAAGCAGAATGACCGCAGCCCCAAAAATAACGCTGCTCACGGCAAATCCTCTCTTATCCGTTATCGTCGATTCAGGGCTGGGGAGACTGCTGTAATCCACGTTGCCCTCCGCGCCCGCAAGCAGTTCCTTTTTGAATACAAGGAAGA
Source organism: Lachnospiraceae bacterium (assembly GCA_021202335.1). Taxonomy (GTDB): domain Bacteria; phylum Bacillota; class Clostridia; order Lachnospirales; family Lachnospiraceae; genus COE1. Next base: position 88,953 of record JAJQDE010000055.1, on the reverse strand, counting down.
AATAAATCAGCACCGCTACCAGGGAAACAGCGACAATCAGCCCGGTATTCATCACAAAATCCATAAAGGAATAGCCAAGCGAGGTTCCTATAATAATGTTAGGCGGGTCGCCGCACATAGTCGCCGCTCCGCCCAGATTAGCGCAGAAAATCTCTGACAAAATCATTGGAACCGGATTGAACTTCAAAAGCTGCGACAGCTCGATTGTCACTGCCGCCAAAAACAAAATAACCGTAATGCTGTCTATGAACATTGCCAGCACGGTTGATAAAATCATAAACGTTAAAAACAGCGGTATGATCTGATACCTGACAAGCTTTGCAATCCGCATGCACAGCCAGCGGAAAAAGCCGACCCTCGCCATTCCCTCTACCATCACCATCATACCGAAAATAAAGACGATTGTTTCCCAATTAATGCCCGCGCTGCTGCCCGACGCTTCGCCCGCGGTATACCAAAATTCAGGCTTGACAATACTTCCCAGATTGATTGTTTCAATCAGCGCGTCCATGCTGTGCATACCTATGCCGAACACGAAAATTATTGTAAGCAGCGCACATACCAGCGAAACAACCTGTCTTTCGACAATTTCCGTTACAATAAAAACAAACATTGCAATAAAAATAATTACTGCAAAAACCTGCGATAACATATAAATCCCCCATTCCTGCTCATTCTGCATGAGCACAATATTTGCAGCGCCAACAAAGTTGGTTCTTTCCTAAGCTTTGCTTTTAAAACTCCGCCTCAAAATGGTGCGACGAAAGCTTAAGCCCGTTTCTTTCCGTCCGACCGATGAATATAGTTCCTGACAAGCCCATCCGGCTTTCGATAAAAAGACTGCACGACATCGAAAGCAAACGCCGACTCTTCTTTAGGTACGGAAAAAATATCCGAAAAAACCGCATTAAGAGGAACCCTGTCCTCACCATGCTGATTTTCCTTCTGCATTTCCGCACAGTCATAGCTGCCCGGTATATCGGCTGTGCATGACGAAACGTCGTAAGCCTTAAACCGGCACGGCTGCATAAGGGACATGATTTGAGCCAACAAAAGCACAACTAAAAAAGACTCGGCGTTCTAAGCCTGCCAACACGCACAGAACCCCCTCCTTTCGTCCTACGCGTTATTTTAGCACAATTTATTTCATTCGAAAAGGCAAAAAATTTTATAGATAAAATGTCGGTTTTTGTCAAATTATTATAAAATCTTACCAATAACCGTGAAAACGAGCCTTGCCGTATCATGCAACGCCCGTTTTCACAAACCGTTATTTATTTCAGATTACCACGGATTTACTATATTCCGGGGAACGCCTCCCTGTTCCACCGTTTTTAAGTTTTTCCAAAACATTTGGTGGCCGCGGCGAAACGCGCCTCCCGTAATGCCGCCGATATGACAACTGAAAATCATTTTGTCCGCAACGTCCGCAGGCGCCTGCAAAAGCACATTATCCGTCCCGACAGGTTCTCCCTCCACGGTGTCAAGCCCCGCGCCCGCAATATGTCCGCTCCTTATCGCCGAAATGAGAGCGGCGGAGTCCACCAGCTCTCCTCTTGCCGTGTTCACCACATACGCGCCCTTTTTCATTTTTGAAAGGAAATCCTCATCGACCGTGTGATAGGTTTCCCTGTTGGAATTTAAATGCACGCTGATAATATCGCTCTCTGCAAGAAGCTCCTTGCGGGAAACATATTCCACGCCCAAGCTCTCCTCAAGCTCCGGTTTTCTGGTCCTGTTATGGTATAATACGCGCGCGCCGAAAGCCTTCAGCAGCCTTGCGGTTGACTGCGCGATATCGCCAAAGCCCAAAAGACCCACGCTGCATTCGCCAAGCTCTCTCAGGCTGCCCGACAGCATATACGCTTCCTTTGTGTTAATCTGCTCTCCGTGCCGGAACAGACTGTCGCCGTTTACCATATCCCTCAAAAGTGCAAGCATCAGCAGCAGGGCATGCTCCGCAACCGCGTCAGCGTTTGCCGCCTTGCAGTTACAGACATACACCTTCTTCCTTTTGGCAGACTCGATATCGAAAAAGTTAAAGCCGACTCCCTCGGAATGGATTAATTTAAGCTGCGGCATACCGTTTATCACATCCTCCGATATGCGCGCCATTGCATCCGCAAGCATAAAATCCGCATCCCGTCCCGCTGCCAGGATTTCCTCATCGGAAGCGCCCATCGGGACATAACAAATGTCGTAGTTTTCCGCTTGCGCCCATTCCGGAGCGTACTGCATCAGTCTGCCTTCTTTTCCGATTACAAGTATTTTCATGCCAATCCCCAACTCTTCTCTAATCCTCAAAAGGAATAAAATTTATTTTCATAATATGTCCTTCATTACCTTAATGAACATCTCGTTTTCCTCGCGCGTTCCAACCGATACGCGGCATACGCTCGGAGCGCTTATCATAATCCCCGCCTCGATTACCTTCGCCTGTACCTCCTGCGCATTCATATGCGGGTCGATGAGGATAAAGTTGGTCTGCGTATGGTAAACCTTGCAGCCGAGCGCCTCAAGCTCGCGCTCAAGGTAATTGATCCCCTCGACCACCTTCTTCTTTGCTTCCTGATAATATTCCTGATCCGAAAGCGCGGCAATCGCGCCTGCCTGACCTGCGCGGCTTATCATACTGCCGGGGCACTTGTCAAGCGCCCGGATAATCTCCGGTGAAGCCAGCGCATAGCCGACACGCACACCCGCCATTCCATAATACTTTGAAAAGGTCTTAAGCACGATAATCGGCTTATCCGGCATTTCCTTCACAAGCGGATACATGCTCACGCAGTCGGGCGCGGTGGCAAACTCCAAATATGCCTCGTCCATCAATATAAGAATATTATCGGGCACTTTTCGTATGAAGTCAAGAAGCTTTTCCTTTCCCACATAGGTTCCCGTGGGATTGTTGGGGTTGCAGACCACAATAATCTTAGTCTTATCCGTAATCGCCTCATAAATTCCGTCAAGGTCATAGGTCATATCATCGTTTAGGGGCACCACCACCGGCTTTGCCATGCGGATGCCTGCCATATCAAGGAATGCCGCAAAGGTCGGGCACATCAGCACCTCGTCGCCCGGGTTTAAAAACGCGCATCCGATGGTTTCTATCAGGGGGCTTGAGCCTGCGCTCGCATACACATTTTCAAAATCCATTCCGTAGAAATCGGCAATCGCCTGCTTCAATGCCGTTTTTCTGAAATCTCCGTAAAAATTTGACTTTGCGCTCTCCTCCAATATCACCTTAAGCGCCTTTGGCGACATGCCATAGGGGTGCTCGTTAAAGCCCATTCTGATGAGCTTTGAAAAATCCGTCCCCGAAGTCATGCTCGCTCTCTTTGATTCCTCTTTCCGTAATACTGCTTCACTTAACAATGTATTTAAATTCATAATAAACCTCCATTCTGTTAAAACCCGCGAATTTGTTCGCAGCACATCAAACCCCATTTACGGTTTCTCCCGGCACAGTCCCGCCGCTTCCATGCTCCAGCCGGCGGAGCCTGCGCATCTCACATATGTACATCACCGTGACGACTATCAGTGAACAGCCGTCCGATACGGAGTTTGCGTATAAAACGCCCTTTAACCCCATAAACCTCGGCAGGATGTAGAGCGCCGGTATCAAAAAGATGCCATGCCTTGAGAAGGACACAAACGTTGCAATCTGCGGCTTACCGATTGCGCTGAAATACATGCTGACAAGCATTTGGAAGCCGCCAAACAGCGCAAACATCTTACACGCCCGCATTGCCATCGCGCCGTACTCAATCAGCGCCTCATCGCCGGAGCTGAACAGATTGACCACAAAGCGCGGCGCAATCATCATAAACGCCCATATCGCAATTGCAATCACTCCCGCCATCACCTGTGACAGAAGCGACGCCCTGCGCACTCTCTCATATTTCATGGCTCCGTAATTGTAGCTTATAAGCGGCGACACTGCCTGATTGATGCCCGATGTCGTCGATACGATGAAGTTATCCACCGTATTTACGATTGCGACTGCGGAAATACACAGCTCACCGCCGCCGATAAGCGAATACACCGGATCCAAATCCCCGTAATATTGCAGCGATTTGTTTAAAATAATATTTGTCACAAAGGAAAGCATCTGAAATATGGATGGCGCTATCCCCATTTTCGCGATATAGACCATCTGACCGATATCCACGACCCTAAAGCCCGCCCATTTCAGACTGCTCCTTCCCGTGAAGAAAAATGCGGCGCTGAATGCGGCTCCCACAAGCTGGCTTGTGACTGTTGCAATCGCCGCGCCCTCAATTCCCATACTAAAGCACACGATAAGAAGCGCGTCCAAAATGACATTGCAGATTGCGCCGATAACATTCGCGAACATGGAATATTTCGCAGCGCCCTCTGTCCTGATAATTGCCGCCAGCCCTTGATTCAGCATATTGAATACCTGCCCCAGCGTGACAATTTTTAAATAGGAAACGGCGTAATTGTAGGTTTCCGTTCCCTCCTTCGCGCCGCACATACCCACGAACGGCTCCGCAAAAGCAAAGAACAATACGGAAACAACCGCCGCCATCGCAATCGCCTGAATGACAATATTTGTAAACAGCCTGTTTGCGCGCTCATAATCACCGCGCCCCATGGAAAGGGACAGCAGCGAAGCGCCGCCCACGGTAATAAACAGCGAAAGCGCTATAATCACGTTGTTGAAGGGGGCAAGCACGGAAATTCCGCCAAGTGCGTTGCGTCCCACAAAATTCCCTACGAAAATCTGGTCCACTGTCCGATAAAGATATGTCGTAAGCGTTCCCAAAAGTCCCGGGATTGCCATTGACACCAGCATAGGAAAAATCGGGGCAGTTCCCATTTTTAATGTTTTTTCATTAACCGCCATTTTACACCAACTTCTTTAACACTTTAATTAATTACGCTTGTCGGATTACCGTCCGCCCAGTTTTTAAGGTTCTGCGCCGCAATGCTGATGCTCCTGCGCCTTGCCTCCGACGGCGCCCACGCGATATGCGGTGTGATAATCGCGTTTTTGCACTGCGTCAGCGGCGTATTCTCATGGAGCGGCTCGTTGCACATAACGTCAAGCCCCGCCGCGTACACCTTTTCGGAATTTAGGGCGTCTACCAAATCCGGCTCTACAATGATATCCCCCCTCGCCGTATTTATGATTATCACGCCGTCCTTCATCCTTGAAAACGCGTTCCGGTCTATCATCCCTCTTGTTTCGTCCGTAGACGGGCAATGAATTGAGATAACGTCCGAGCGGGCAAAAAGCTCATCTAACGAAACCTGCTCAATGAAGCCGTACTGTTCGCCCTCCTTTTTATGCCTGCTGTACGAAATGACCTTCATGCCGAAGCCCGCCGCCATTTTCGCCGTCCAAATCCCGATGCTGCCAAGACCTATAATACCCATCGTCTTTTCATACAGCTCAATCTGGCGTGTTTTAACGCGCATACCGCGACCCATATGCACGGATTTATGCTGACCCAGCGCTTCTCTGTAACAGGCGTCGTTTACCCTTATACCATGGCAGATATCCAAAAGCAGCGCCATCGCAAACTGCGCGATTGTCATATCGCCATAGACCGTGTTTGTAAAGGTGACGCCATGGCGGGCTGCAGCCTCCCTGTCGATTTTTCCAAAGCCGTGCGCCGTGGTCGCGATGTATTTAAGCTTAGGATGCCTCTCGAAAAACGCGTCGTCATACGCATTGTCCTTAATCCACACTCCCACCAGCGCGTCACAGTCGCCCGCTATCTCCTCCACCTGCTCATAATTAAAATTATCTCTGAATACCACCTCGTCAATCTGCGGAATTTTGGCAAGCTCCTCTCTCCAAAGGGCGAGAAGCTCCTCTCTTGGCGGCTCTCCGCCGATTGCCTCACCCTGACATACCACTACCTTCATGTAAAAGACCTGCCTTTCCTAATATTAATCTCCGTTTAAACCTCATTGATGCCCTGCATCGCGTCGTAGCCTGTTTCTCCCGTACGGACCTTCACGGCGTCGCGCACATCATAGACAAAGATTTTGCCGTCGCCGATATGCCCTGTGTAAAGTACCTTTCTTGCGGCTTCCACAACCTCCTCCACAGGCACCTTAGCCACCACAATCTCAACCCGCACCTTCGGAAGAAGCTGCACATCCACGGGAACGCCGCGGTAATAATCCGTCGCTCCCTTCTGTATTCCGCAGCCAAGCACCTGCGTCACGGTCATTCCCGTCACGCCGATTTCATTCATCGCCGCCTTAAGCTCCTCAAACTTAGACTGCCTTGCGATAATATCCACCTTAGTCAGCACTCCAAGCTCGCCCGGCGCCGCATATCCGCTCGTATGCCTGATGGGGATTGCCTCCTCGACGGGCACGTCCTGAACAGGCTTCTTCACGCCAAGCACGCTGTCAACTCCCGTCAAAAGACTGTCAGAGGGTACGGCGGGAAGGACGTCCGCATACGCGTTTCCAAGTCCGTGCTCATTAGTGTCAAGCCCCTCAATCTCCTCGCGTTTGCTGACGCGCAGCCCCACTGCCAAATCCGTCACCTTGAAGGTTATTGTCGCTGTCACGGCAACCCACACAATCACCGCGAGCACGCCAAGGCACTGTACGCCCAAAAATCTGAATCCGCCGCCGTAGAATAATCCGTCCTGCGTCGCAAGAAGCCCCGTCATGAGCGTTCCGATTGCGCCGCATGCGCCATGCACGCCGATTGCGCCCACAGGGTCGTCTATCCTGAATTTCCTGTCGACCGTTTCAATCACCAGCACAACTGCGACTCCGCATACCAGACCAATCAGCGCTGCTCCCGCGGGAGTTACCAGATCGCAGCCCGCCGTAATCCCGACCAGTCCCGCAAGCGCGCCGTTAAGCGTCATGGAAACATCAGGCTTTTTATATTTAATCCATGTAAAAATCATAGTTGTGACGGATGCAACTGCTGCCGCAAGATTGGTGTTCATGAAAATCAGCCCCGCGTTCTCTATCGCATCTCCCTCCATGCTCACCGTCGACCCGCCGTTAAAGCCAAACCAGCAGAACCAAAGAATAAACACGCCCAGCGCGCCGATTACGATATTGTGCCCCGGAATAGCCTTTGACTGACCGTTCTTGTCGTACTTCCCAAGCCTTGGTCCTAACATCTTCGCGCCGCAGACCGCCGCCACGCCACCTACCAGATGCACCGCGGTTGAGCCTGCAAAGTCATGGAAGCCAAGCTGCGAAAGCCAGCCGCCGCCCCAGATCCAGTGCCCTGAAATCGGGTAGATCAAAAGTGAAATCACCGCGCTGTAAATGCAGTACGCGGAGAATTTTGTCCGCTCCGCCATCGCGCCCGAAACAATCGTTGCGCTGGTGGCGCAGAACACGGTCTGAAAAATCACAAAAGTCCATATGGAAACACCGCTCGGAAGCGCCGCATCATAATTTCCCTGAATGAAGAAATCAATGGTGCCCGCAAACGTGCCCGTGCCAAACATGATGCCAAAGCCGACAAACCAATAGACAACGCTTCCGATGGACAAATCCAAAAGATTTTTCATGATAATGTTTCCTGAGTTTTTTGCTCTGGTGAAGCCCGCCTCTACCATGGCAAAGCCTGCCTGCATAAAGAATACCAGCGCCGCACCGAACAATACCCATATTGTATTTACTGCTGACATAGCCATTACCTCTTTTCCATATCTTTTTTTTGAATTGATGCCTGCCTATGCGCTTTCATTTGCCACATTCGGATTAGTAATCCTCTTTAAGAACTGCTGCGTCCTGGGCTCCTTGGGATTGACCAAAATCTCCTCCGGACGTCCCTCCTCCACGACGACTCCGCCCTCCATGAATACCACTCTCGAAGCCACTTCCTTTGCAAACGCAATTTCATGAGTCACGACAATCATCGTAATTCCCGTCTGCGCCACAGCCTTAATGGTGTTTAAAACCTCTCCCACAAGCTCCGGGTCAAGCGCCGAGGTAGGCTCATCAAACAGAATGACGTCCGGATCCAAAATCAGCGCTCTTGCAATCCCCGCCCTCTGCTGCTGCCCGCCTGAAAGCTGCGAAGGGTAAAAGTCGCATCTCTCGGACAAGCCTACCTTTTCAAGAATTTCGCGGCTTACCTTCTCCGCGTCGGATTTCTTGAATTTTTTGACCGTGACCAGACCCTCCATCACATTCTCGAGAATGGTCTTGTTCTGAAACAGGTTATAATTCTGAAATACCATGGCTGTCTTTCTGCGAAGCTCGATTACCTGCGATTTGGTGTGCTTTTTGCAGTCCACCGTAAAGTCGTGCACGGTGACGCTTCCGTCGTCCGCCGAGTCAAGGAAATTAATGGTGCGCAGCAAGGTTGTTTTTCCCGAACCGCTGGGACCTAAAATGACAACCACCTCGCCTTTTTTGATATTCATATCGACACCCTTCAAAATGTGATTGTCCCCGAAGGATTTATGTATATTTTTTAATTCAACCATATTTGCCATATGCTCTAACTTCCTTTCCTTATATTTACAGCCCTTTTATGCCGCCGAAGCTCCCTCCCGGAAGCGCTTGAGTCTGTTCTCACAGCCTCTGAACAGCTTATTGAAGATAAAGCTGATAATCTCATAGATAACCGTCGTCATGACATACGCTTCAATAAAGTTCAGAGCCGGCATCGCAAGAAGGTTTGCGGTCGCCGTAATCTCATAGACGCCGACATAGTATGCAAGGCTCGTTCCCTTCACAAGCCCCAGGAACAATCCGCCAAGGTTTGGCAGCGCTATTGCCATCGCCTGCGGCAGCACAATCCGTATAAGCGCCTGGCTCTTTGTCATGCCGACACTGTAACAGGCTTCCATCTGCCCCTCGTCGACTGCCATCAGAGCCGCCCGGAATATCTCGGAGGAATACGCCGCCTGGTCAAGCACCAGCGCCATAATCGCATACGCCACCGCCGGAACCGCGTTAATGTCAATCTCCCTTCCGATGCTTGCAAAGTAGCCGCTGATGGTAATAGGCAGCGCATAATATGCAATATACAAAAGGATAATCAGGGGCACGCCTCTCATAAACGACACAAACACCGCGCATACCTGAGATATCACAGGCACTCTGCTTTTGCGCACCAGCGCGATCGCAAGCCCCAAAATCCAGCCTGCCGCTGCTGCCGCAAACGCCATCAGGAGCGTTACCGGAATTGCGCCGATAAGGGACGGTATTGACTCCATAATAAATTCCACGTTGATCATTCTCATTCACCCCATTCCATTTTTCCTAAACCGCTCAGCTTGCAGCCTTCTTTCTTCCTTTGGTATATGCCCTTTCAAACGCCCTGCTGAGGTTCTCCAAAATAAAGCAGATAACCCAGAAAATCAGTCCTGTCGCTATATAGACCTCAAGCTTGTTGGTGCCGTAGCTTGCCGCGCTGATTGCCCTCGCCTTTCCCAAAATGTCAATCACGCCGACCGTAAATGCAAGCGAGGTTTCCTTAAACAGCATGATAATGTTGTTCCCCAAAGAGGGGATAGCCACGCCGAACGCCTGCGGAAAGATAATCCTGCGGAAAGCGGTAAAGCCCTTCATTCCGACGCTGTACGCCGCCTCGCGCTGCCCTTTGTCTATCGCAAGGTAAGACGCCCGCATCATCTCCGCCATGTTTGCCGAGGTGCTGAGTGAAAGACATGCGATAATGTAAGCAACCTTGCTCACGCCGCTCATGTCCACCCCAATGCCCTGCATAACCTGCGGAAGCCCCAAATACAAAAGGAAAATCAGCTGCAAAGTCGGAATACCTCTCATAAAAGAAATGTAACCCTTTGCAAGCGCATTTACCGCCTTCCTTTTGCTGAGCGAGCCGACCGTGACGACCGCGCCGATAAGCAGTCCGAACAGCAGCGACAGCAAAAGGATTTCCATTGTCACGGGAAAAGCCTTCATTATTTTTGGTATGTAGCCCGGAACAGATGCAAAATCATATGTGTGTCCCATAAGTATCACACTCCTCTTTTTGTTTCAGCAAAAGACCGGCTTTTGCTCCCCCCATTGGAGCATAAGACCGGTCTTTGTCTTGAAAAGATATAATTTATTTTATTAATGGATTAATCCGCTACAATCTGAATCATATCCGAGTAAAGTGTGAATACGTCCTCTCCGTACCATTCAAGCGATATTTCGGAAAGCGTGCCGTCCTCAAGCATCTCCTTGAGCACCGCGTTCACATCATCGCAAAGCTGCTGCTCCGTCTGCGGGAACATCAGATATGTGTCCTCGCACATAACCTCGTCCGTAAGCTGCAGGTTATCCACGCCTATGTCGGGAATAACGCTGTCAAAGGTTGCCTTATATGTTAAGGAAGCATCCACCTTTCCGCTCGAAACCTTCAGGTAATTATCAGCCGTTGACTGGTCTGTTACGCCTATCAGGTCTACCTCCTGTCCGGGATGCGCCTCGTTCCATGCCATGACCATCTGATATTCATACTGGCTCGGATTAAGCTCCATTGTCTTTCCCGCCATATCCGCCATTGAGGTAATGCCGCTCTCCGCAGTCACCGCAAGGCTCATCGGCGACAGGCAGTAATACTGCTCGGGGAAGAGATATTTTTCCTTTCTCTCGTCGGACTGCACAAGCTCATGTGCAAGCATATCCACGGAGCCGGAGTCAATCGATACGACCAAAGTTGAAAAGTCCATCGCCTGAATGTCGAACTCATACTGCGGCAGCCGCGCGTCAAGCTCCTTAAGCACATCGATATCATAGCCTATGGAATTACCGTCCTCATCCAAATAGCAGAACGGCGCCGCGTCGTTTCCGGTGCCGACCACAACCTTCCTGACCTCACCCGTGTACTCCTCGCCGGCAGCCTGAGCTGTTTCCGCCACCGTATCGCCTGTCGCTGCAGCGTCTGACGCCGCAGCGTCTGACGCCGTGTCCTCTGTCGAAGCGCTTGCGGAAGAGCTGCCTGTACCCGAGCTTGAGCTTGAGCATCCCGCCATGTTCAAAATAACCGTTCCTGCCAATCCCATCACACACAGCTTTTTGTACCACTCTCTTTTTTTCATAATTTCCTCCATTTCTGCGCTATTCTTTGCGCATAAAGATGAACCCTCCGGCAAAACAAAACGGCGTTCCCCCACACTGTCAATGGGTAAACGCCTTTGTTTTCCGTTTCCGTTATTTGGTTATGCAATAATTATACAGCTTATAATTTTGTTGTCAACAAATTTTTCACACTTTATTTATATTTTGTTTATATTTGCCGTTTTTAGCCCTGATTTTCGCAAAAAAACAGATATTTTGCCCAAACAAGCCCTTGTAAGGCTTTTATTTTTCGCGCCATTCCTCTATACTGTATTTCAGATAAAATGATTGGGGGAGGATTGTCCATGCCTGTGCCAAAGCAGATAAGGGGAATTGAAACAAAGCAGAAGCTTCTCGAATGCAGCAGCGAGCTTTTTTGGGAATACGGATATTATGACACAACGATACGCCTGATTTCCAAGCGCGCCAACACAAACCTTGGATTATTCAATTACTATTTTAACGGAAAAATCGAGATTGGCGCCACGGTCTATCATACCATGCGCAGCGCCTTTGACAGCCTGATTGCAGAATACGAGCCGTCCTTTGATGATGTCGATGTGTTTCTGTTTTCCAGCGCGCTCGAGCTTTATCTGTGCCTGGAATATCCCAATTTCGGCAAATTTTTTGTGGAGATATCGCACGAGCCGTATATATATCAGCGCGTCATAAACTATATCATCCGTACCTTTGAACAGTATTCACGCGGAGGCGCCGGGGAAAACTTTGCAAGGCTTGCCGGAATCAGTATTTCTTCCATAAAGCCCTCAATTGTAAGCTACTCCTTAAGCAGCCCGGACGCCATTTCCAATGAGGAATACATCAATTACTACCTCCTGCAGCACCTTCACTTTTTCGGCAAGGACGCGTCGCTCTCCGAAAAATACATGAAGCTTTTTGACAAATACCATATCGCGCTCGACAAAAAAATGACTCCCATTTTTGAGCCGAAGGACCGCAGCGTCAGCCCGCCACCTCTTTGACAAGCACACGCACACGGCTGCCAAAAGCTCCGCCGTTTACGCTCCCGCAAAGCTTTGCGGTCTGCTCATCTCCTCTAAGGACAGGGCACACGGCAAGCGCCATATGTTTACGCGCGCCTTTGCCAAGCGTGTCAAAAAACGCTTCGTCAGGGTTTTTGGTAATATAAATCATGAGCGTATCGTCCGAAAGCATACCTGCCTCCTGCCGCTCGTCCGAAATAAGCTCCGCAAAGGAGCCTGTCCCCGCGCCGGCATCAAAATCGGCAAGCCTACGCTCCAGCACCGTCAGCATGCTCCGCTTATTGGACGGCAGCATATATGCTCCGTCAGCGCCGTTAAACGCAAAGCCCGTTTCCATGCCCTGCTTCAAAAGCTTTCTTGCCAAGGTCGCCGCAATCGCGATGCTCTCCTCCACCAAAGCCTCCTGCTTTAAGATGCCCGTGTCCGAAACATCAAGAAAAATCATCGCCTTCTGCGACTGCACCGAGTCAAAGGTGTTGACCATAAGCCCTCCCGTCTTTGCGCTCGCCTTCCAGTTAATCGCCTTCATCGGGTCGTCCGTGGTATAGCTGCGGATTGTGCGGAACGCAAACGGATCCTCATACAGCCTTTTAGCACATTGAAGCGTGCCGAGCATATGCTCGCAGAGCGTCATGATTTCCGACACGTCCGTCATACGCGCATAGACGTAAATTGCCGCGTCCGTTTCAATTCCCACACCGTAGCTTTTTCTGTACAGAAGCGTGTGCGTCGTGATATCCGCATCGCTGACCTTATAATGACCGCGCTTTTTGCAGCTTACGCCGATTTCACGCGTAATCCGCTGTCTGCCAAGCACGGAAAAAACATCTCTTTTATAAATATAATCGCTGACGCTCGTGTTCTCCGTATCGGCAAAATCCAGCTCCTTTTTCGTGTGAAAGCCCACCTCCAAAACAGGCAGGGGCAGCCGTTTCCTGTTCTCAATCACCTCATAGAGCCTTGTCCTGCTCCCTTCGTAAAGCGTGTCCGCGTCAAACCACAGCTTCACGTCCACGCCCCTTAGCCAGACGCGTTTATAGTATATCTCCCAAAGCACGCTGACCGCGGCAATTCCAATGAACAAAAACAATAACATGCACAGCCTCCGTTTGATTTTACCTTTTCCAATTCTCCGTAGGCAGCTCCACGCTGCCAAGCAGCCCGTTTATAAGGCTCGTCCTCTGCGCCTCCTCAAGCTCGCCTATGAGCCTGTGGGCAAGCACCGGCACCGCGACCGTCTTAATGTCCTCGGGCGCCACATAATCGCGTCCCTCGACAAGCGCATAGCCCTGCGCCGCCCGCACAAGGGCAAGCGTCCCTCTCGGACTCACTCCCTGCGCCGCGGCAAAAGCTCCCGCCCCGTGCTTTCGCGTCGCCTGCACAAGCGACACGATATAATCCCGCAAATCGTCGTGTACATAGACCTCCCTGCACGCCCGCTGCAGCTGCCTGATATCCTCCGCCGTGCACACCTCCTTAAGCTGTGAAAGAGGCTCCGCGTTGATAAAGCGGTCAATCATCTGCCGCTCCTGCCGTGCGCTCATGCCGCCCATACTGATTTTCATGATAAAGCGGTCAAGCTGCGCCTCGGGAAGCGGAAAGCAGCCTATTGTTTCCACGGGATTTTGGGTGGCTATCACAAAAAACGGCTGCTCAAGCTCCCTTGTCACTCCGTCCACCGTCACCTGACATTCCGCCATGCACTCAAGCAGGCTTGACTGCGTGCGCGGCGTCGCCCTGTTGATTTCGTCCGCAAGGAGAATATTGGTAAACACCGGACCCTCCTTAAATGTAAACGCGCCCTTCTCCTGATTAAAAAATGACAGCCCTGTCACATCGCTCGGGAGCAGATCCGGCGTGAACTGCACACGCTCGAAGCCGCAGCCGATAGATTTTGCAAGAGCCTTTGCAAGCACCGTTTTCCCGGTCCCCGGCACATCCTCCAAAAGCACATGCCCGCCGGCGGCAAGCGACGCCAGTATCAGGCGCGTCGCCTCGCGCTTGCCGATTATCACCTTTGAAATGTTTTCCTCTGTTTTAGTCAGTATTTCGCTTATCTGCACCTGTCTCGCCCTTCCGTTCATTTTTTGTTTATTATACACCCATACCCTGCCGCAGGCAAGCCATATGCCATGCACTTTCCCAAAAATGAAATAAATAAAGAATGACGGCGGTTCACAACGGCACATTTATCTGATATTATAGTAATGAATACCGTCCTTGCGTTCATTATGTTACTGTTAATTCTGACTCAAAAAAAATATACCGGGAGGAAAACATGAAAATTTCTTTTGCACACACGCTTAGAGGCTACGAAAGAAAAAATCTTCCAAAGGATATACTGTCGGGAATAATCATAGCTGCCGTTTCCATTCCCATCGCGATGGGATACGCGCAGATTGCGGGGCTTCCTGCTGTCTACGGCCTGTACGGCTCTGTTTTTCCGATTATTATATTCGCGCTTTTTTCTACCTCGCCACAGTTTATTGTCGGCGTGGACGCCGCGCCCGCGGCGCTAATCGGAGGCGCGCTCCTCTCGCTCGAGGTCGGGGCGCAGTCGGAGCAGGCGCTAACGGTCGTTCCCGTGCTCACCTTTTACGTGGCGGTATGGCTCTTGCTGTTTTTTATGCTCGGCGCGGGCAAGCTTGTCAATTTCATATCGAAGCCTGTCATGGGCGGCTTCATATCCGGCGTCTGCTGCACGGTCATACTGATGCAGGTGCCGAAGCTTTATGGGGGCAGCGCCGGAACGGGCGAGCTTTTTGAGCTTTTGGAGCATATCATTGAATCGCTCCCCCTGTTTAATCTGCCCTCCTTCCTTATTGGCGTTGGGACGCTTTTTATCATACTGGCTGCAAAACGCATCTGCCCTAAATTTCCCATGGCGATTGTCATGATCATGCTCGGCGCGCTGTTTGCGTATTTTGCTCCGGTGGAAAGCATGGGCATCGCCTGCCTTTCCTCTGTAAGCCCGGGGCTTCCCCGTTTTGCCTTTCCAAACCTCCTTGCAGTCCGCTTTACCGACGCAATAGGCGCAAGCCTTTCCGTCGCTGTCGTTATCATGGCGCAGACCCTGCTTGCCGAAAACAATTTTGCGCTCAAACGGGGCTATAAGCTTAACGACAATCAGGAGCTGCTTGCTTTTTCGCTCGGAAACCTCGCCGCATCGCTTACGGGCTGCTGTCCCGTGAACGGCTCCGTTCCGCGCACGGCAATGAACGACCAGTACGACGGCAAAACCCAGCTTACGGGAATAATCGCGGGAATTACCATGATTTTCGTGCTCCTCTTCTGCACGGGCTTCATCGGCTATCTCCCGGTGCCCGTTCTCACCGCCGTCGTCATGTCCGCACTTATCGGCGCGCTTGAATTTAAGCTTGCGGCAAAATTGAAAAAGGTTAGCAAACCGGAATTTTACATCTTTATGAGCGCGTTTTTTGCCGTGCTGATTTTGGGAACCATCAACGGAGTGCTTGTGGGAATAATCCTGTCCTTTACGGCTGTAATCCTGCGCGCCTCCAACCCTCCCAGATGCTTTTTGGGCGTGCTGCCCGGGCATGACGACTTTTTCAGCATGTCGCAGTTCAAGCATATCTATCCCATAGAGCATGTCGTTCTATACCGCTTCACGAGCGACCTGTTTTTTGCAAATGCGTCGATTTTCCAGGAGGATATCGAAAACGGCATTTCAGAGGACACACGCGCCGTCATCGTGGACGCGTCGGGCATCGGCAGCATTGACATCACCGCAGCCGAGCGCCTTATGCTGCTGTACGACTCTCTAAGCAAACGCGGAATTGCCTTTTACCTCACGGAGCACATGGCGGCGCTGAACGACCAGCTCCGCGCGCTCGGCATCGGCAGCCTTATCCAAAAGGGCGCCGTCCGCTGCACAATCGAAACGGCTCTTGCCGACATCGGTCTGCAAAAGCCTTATCCTATCGAGGGCGTGCATGCAGACAATCACTCGCTGGCAAGAAAGCATGCCGAAAATGTCGTCCACGAATTTTTGTGGGCATACGGCTCTGATTTTGAAAAAGAGGTGGAAAGACAAATCCAAAAGCAGATTGAAGAGCTGAAGAAAACAGGCGACTTTAACACCCTGATTCACGGCAGTTGGAACCGGCTTGACGCGATGGACGAGGACGAATGGCTTGAGCATCTTGATGCGCATCTTACGGAAATCGCCCGCATTTCAGGCAAGGATGAGCATCAGATTGCCCATGAATTTGAACGCCGCCGGCTCCGGCTTGCAGAAAAAATGGCACATGAGCATCCTTCCCTCGCAAAGCGCTTTATGGAACGCCGCGAGCTGTTGGACGCGCATTTGAAGGAACGCCGCCCGGATGTATACGAAAAAATCATGGAAATGCGCAAGGAAATATAGACCGCGGGGCAGCCCCTTTAAAACTATGCCTGTTCCTTTCATAATTCCTTTTACCCTGTCATAGAATGTACAAAGCATCAAAAAGGAGAACCTTTTTCGGACTATGAAGGATTATATTGAGGAACGAGCCATCAATATTGCTATGTATATTATTGAGAATAATACCACCGTGAGGCAGACTGCAAAAGCCTTCGGCGTATCTAAATCTACAGTGCATAAGGATGTAACCTCCCGCCTTATGCAGATTAATCCTACCCTTGCAAAGCAGGCGCGCGCCGTGCTTGACGTGAATAAGTCTGAGCGTCACATCAGAGGGGGACTTGCTACCCGCGAAAAATACCTGCACCGGGGATAAACGCACGAAGCGGTTTAGATTACTCTAAACCGCTTGCTGTTTCAGCCATCAGCCTGCCGACAATCGTGATAAAGCCTAAATCAACCGCTCCTATTTTAGGCGCCCTGTTAAAGTAGTCAAACGAAACCACTCCGCATATCTGACCGTCCCGCTCTGCGATGCACTGTACAAATTCTTTATTCTCCTGAAGCTCATAAAGCCTGTGAACATCCGGATGAATGTCCTTGAATTTTTCAAACTTCTTCTCTATGTATACCCCGCGCTCGTCAAAGCACGCCCGATAGCTCTCGCTCCTGATACATTCAAGCTTTTCTATCGGATTTATGTATATTCCCGAAATGCTTACCCTGCGAAGCTCCTTGCCCGCATAGACCGCTATTCCGTCAATATCCAGATAATTTCTGAGCTTTTCCATGACCTCCTCAAAGGCGTCGCTTCCCTTTTGGTTCAGCAGCACCACCAAATCGGAAATAACGGCAGCCTTCTTCTCATCGCTCACAACCGCTTTTATTCCGATGCTGCGCTCCGACACCGCCGCTACCTCAACCTTGCCGTGCTTTGCCTCGTCGTAGATAATGTAACGGTTTTTACCCTTCGCCTTTGCCACATAAAGCGCTTGGTCCGCCTTTTTAAACAAGTCCTCATAGCTTGCCGCATCAGTTGGGAACTGCGCCACACCGCAGGAGGTCGTGATTGCAAGCGTATCCTTAATATCCTGATACTGCCACTGCATATTTTTTGATATCGTCTTGAGAATACGCCGCAGCTCCTCCTCGTCTGAAACGCCGTCGAGTACCAGCATAAACTCATCGCCGCCAAAGCGTCCCACCATTCCGCGCGAGTCAATCACGCTGCGCATAATCTCCGAAACCTTTGACAGCACCTCATCGCCGAACATGTGCCCGTAGCTGTCGTTCACCTTCTTAAAGTCGTCCACGTCCATCATGGCAAGATACAGCTCCTTGCCTTCCCGGATTTTCTCCACGGCATACTCTTGGATAGCCCGCTTATTATAAAGCCCCGTGCCGGCATCCAAAGCGCTGTCCGTGAGATAATAGCTTTTTTTCTCGCTCTTTTCACCCGTACCGCTGATAATTCCCACCGTCATTTTGCGCGTGCCGTTGTCATACAGCGTGCCTGCCCTGACCAAAAAACGCCCCTGCGTATTTTCCACCAAAAGCTCCGCGTCAAGCGATACGTTAAAGCGCTCCGCTCCTCTTTTCAAAAAGCTGTAAAACATTTCAAACTCACCCGCGCCGCCGGCTGCTTTTCTTATCTCCTCAAGGCTCCTTTTAAATACGGGCACGCTTTTCACGCCGGCGTACTGATATATATTCAATTGGTCGTCATTGGCATTATACTCAAAAAACATGTTCTCGGAAAGCCCCAAAAACGCACGGTACTTTTTTACCAGCTCGATATATTTCACATAGCGGTCCTTAAGCTCCATAAAATTTGAAAATTCAAGCTCAAAGGACTTAAAATCCCCATAGCCTCTTCCGTTCAGCTCAAGCTCGCAATATAAAAGCCTGTAACGGTCATTCCCGTCACGCATCCGCACAAGCGTACACTGCCGCCCGTTATCAAGCTGCGCCGCCACAGCCTTAAAATTCTCCCTGTCATCAGGGTGCAGCAGGGGAATCAGTGAATAAACCGAGTTCTTCCCAATAAAATGATAGAACGACTCGTCCCCGTTCATAAACTCATAATTATCTTTAATCGTTGCCCTTCCGTAATAAGCAACATATTCGCCGGGCATAGCCTTATACTCAGTAATATTAACCTTTTCCATTCCCTATCTCCTTTTTTCCTGTTACGAAACAATCCTTCTCACGCACAATATATCGCGATACAGTGCATTGCTGATTTTAATGCCTGTCTTTGCCGAGCTGGCATGTACGATCAGTCCGTTCCCTATATAGATTGCAACATGACCGGGATAGCAGATGATATCCCCCGGCTGCGCGTCGGAATAGCTTACCTCCGTTCCCGCTGTTCTTTGCGACGTGGAATTTCTGGGTATGCTGTAGCCAAACGCCTTGTAAACCGACTGCGTAAAGCCCGAGCAGTCCGCTCCGTTCGTGAGGCTTGTGCCGCCCGCCACATAAGGATTTCCGACAAAGCTGCACGCGTATATCGCGATTTCCTTTCCCTTTGCGCTGCCGTTTGCAGCCATGATTGCCGCCGTATCTACCGTCGCCGTCCCGGCAGCCGTTGTCGAGCTGCTGCTACTGCTACTGCTGCTACTGCTGCTTGACTGACTCTTTTTGGCAGCTTCCTCCGCCGCTTTCCTGGCAGCCTCCTCCGCCGCCTTTTTTTCAGCCTCCTCTATTTCCTGAATCTGCGCGTTGCGCTGCTTAATCTGCGTCTTGTAGACCTCCGCCTGCTGCTTTGCCTTGCTTATCTGCATCGCGTAATCTTCGCTTATTTCCTCAAGCTCCGCCCGCGCCTCTTCCATACTGTCCATTTCCTCCTGAAGCCCCTCCTGTGCGGCTTCAAGCTCGGACTCCTCTATCTCAAGCTCTTCCTTGAGCTTCTCAACATTTTCCCTTGCAATCTGATAATTGGTGAACATGTTCCTGTCGTACTCATGGATTTTCTCTATGTACTCCGCCTTGTTCAACAGGCTCTCCATCGACGTCGCGCCAAAAAGAATGTCAAGCCAGCTCTCGTCCCCGCTCTCATACATTTCCTTGATGCGCAGCTTCATGGCTTCATACTGGCTCTGCTCTACCTCCTTAGCCTCCTCAAGGTCAATCCTTGCCTGTTCTATTTCCTCATTCTTCGCGTCAATCTCTTCCTCCAAGAGGCTGATGCTCGCCATAATCTCCGCTATCTCACTGCTCAGGGACTCTATCTCGCTGTCAATTCCCTCCTGCTCGCCCGTAAGCTCGTCCACCACATCCTCAATATCGCCTAAGCTTTTTTCGTCCTCCTCATTTTGCTGCTTAAGCTCGTCCTTCTTTGCCGCCTCGACCTGCAGTCTGCGGCAGACGGCGCCGTTCCCGGCAAAATCCGCCAGCACCGCCGCACACAGCGCTGCAGCCGCAAGGCGCCCAAACCCCTTCTTCATATGCATTCCCCTATTCAACCGCTCCTGCCGCAGAGTCAAAACCTGCTGCTCCTAGGCAGGCTCCACCTCTATAATCTCAAGCAAACGCTCCACAAGCTGCTCCTGCAAAACAAACATCCTGTACGTGGTATAGCCGATTTCTTCCAAATAGGTATCGACGGTATACCCGTCATAGCCTGCGATATCCTGCGCTGCATACTCGCGGACAAGCTCGTCAGTCACATCAATCCCCTCTGCCCTTGCAAGCGCCTCCATGAGCAGGTACTGCTTAACCGTGGTTTCACAGTCCTCATAAATATCGTCCTCAAATTCCTCAAGCGTCATTCCCTGCGTTTCCTGCAAATAGCTTTCAAAATCCATGCCAAGATTCATTTGGCATACGGACTCCAGATAAATTTCATAGCTTTGTATCTGCTCCTCCACAAGATACTCCGGTATGGAATGAATTGTGCTCTCGGTTAAAATCTGATTCAGGATTGCCGACGACTTGCCTGACTCAAAGGCTTCCTCCTCAACCGCTGCCTTTGCAGCCGCCCAAAGCTCGTCCCTTGTGCTGTACGAAAGCCCCAGCGCCTTTACATCGTCATCGGTAATGTCCGCATATTCCAATGCTTCAACAATACCGTTTACGGTGACGGTAAAAACCGTATCCTTCCCCGCAAGCGCTTCGGCGCCATAATCCTCCGGGAAGGTAAGCTCCAAATCGACCGTTTCGCCGGGCATCACGCCGATAAGCCCTTCCTCAAAGCCGTCGATGAACGTGCCGGAGCCGATTGTAAGCTCATATCCGCTGTCGGAGCCGTTATCAAACGCCTCACCGTCCAGCTTTCCCACGTAATCAATATTCACAACGTCCCCGTTCTCCACCGCGCGGTCGGTGACGTTTCGAGTGAGCAGTTCGCTGTTGATATACGATTCTATGCTCTCATCGTCCGCCTCCTCCACCGACAAAGTAACCTTCATGTTTTTATAGTCATTTAAAGTGACATACTCGTCTATATCCAAATCCTGAAGCCCTACATAATCCTCACGCTCGCTTACCCGCTCCGCGTCAAGTATGGAAGAAGCCGTGCCCTCCCCGTCAGATGCCGAAGAAGCCTCCTCATCAGTAATTGAGCTCTCATCCTCTGTTTCCGCGGCAGTCCGGGTTTCCTCCTGACCGTCGTCTGCCGTATTCCCGTTTCCACATGCGCTTGCGGAAAACGCCAATGCGCCCGTAAGCGCTATAATTATAATCTTATTTTTCATTTTTTCACCTCATGTCACGTTATCTTTTTGCTCCCTTTTGACAAGTATAACAAAAAAACGTCCAAAATAAAAGAGTTTCTTGCACTTTCCATTTTTTAATGGTACACTTTTTATAAGTTCGCTCATTGAATGATTAATATTAAAAAGAAAGGCAGACAAAAGAAATGGTTGTAAAAATTCTTTTAATTATTCTTGTTGTTTTGGCAGTGCTGATTGCAGCGCTTTATTTCCTCGGCAGGAAAATGCAGAAAAAGCAGGAAGAGCAGCAGGCTCAGATTGAGGCCGCCAAACAGAATGTGTCCATGCTGGTCATCGACAAAAAGAAAATGAAGCTGAGCGAGGCAGGACTTCCCGCCGCAGTGCTCGAGCAGGCGCCCAAATACATGCGCCGCGCAAAGCTTCCCATCGTAAAGGCTAAAATCGGTCCGCAGATTATGTCGCTCATATGTGACTCGGAAATCTTCGACAGCGTTCCGGTCAAAAAAGAGGTAAAAGCAACTGTCAGCGGCATCTACATTACATCCGTAAAGGGCATCCGCGGACCGCTTGCCGCACCCGAAAAGAAAAAGGGCAAATTCAAGACCTGGGTTTCAAAAATGCAGGAAAAGGCTGGTGCAAAGCCGATTAAATAACCGCCCTGCCAAACAAAAGAGCAACCTGAAAAGGTTGCTCTTTTGTTTGTTCATTATAAATCAAGCTTTAAGTCGTTCTCCTGGATCCATCCGATTTTGCGAAAGCCCGTTCCGATCAGCCATGTCAATACCGCCGGCAGCACAAAGCTGACGCAGATAAGTCCAATCCAGTCGCCCGCCGTGACTGCCGCTTTGGTTCCCTCCGCGATATCATTAATCCAGCCCGTATAGACGCCTATCTGTCCTACCAGACCACATGTCCCCATGCCGGACGCCACTGCCGCCCCGTTCATTTTCAGTTCGAAAACGCAGGTCGCTATCGGTCCCACAATCGCCGAAGCCAAAATCGGCGGAAGCCAGATGCGCGGCTTTTTCACTATATTTCCCATTTGAAGCATCGAAGTGCCTATTCCCTGAGCAAAAAATCCGCCCCAGCCGTTTTCCTTAAAGCTCATCACCGCAAAGCCGACCATCTGAGTGCAGCAGCCCGCAAGCGCCGCTCCTCCCGCAAGCCCGGTCAGGCTCAGCGCCGCGCATATTGCCGCGCTGCTGATGGGAAGCGTAAGGGCTATGCCCACAATCACGGAAATAATAATTCCCATCAAAAACGGCTGCAGCTCCGTAGCCCACATAATGGCTTTGCCGACTGCGCTTGCCGCGCTTCCGATTGCAGGCGCGCACAGCATCGCAAGCAGTGAGCCGGCGCCTATCGTCACAAGCGGCGTCACGATAATGTCAAGCTTTGTTTCCTTTGAAACAGCCTTTCCAAGCTCTCCCGCAATAATCGCGATAATCAGCACCGCCAGCGGGCCGCCGGCGCCGCCGAGCGAATTTGCGGCATACCCCACTGACGCGAGCGAAAACAGCACAAGCGGAGGACAGTGCAGGGAATACCCGATTGCCACCGCCATACATTCTCCGGTAACAGACTTCGCATAGCCGCCTATCGTCACAAGAAGCTCAATGCCAAGCTGCTCCCCGAGCGTGGCGATAATCGTACCTATGAGCAGCGACGCAAACAAGCCCTGCGCCATCGCCCCGAGCGCCTCAATGCCGTATCGTTTTCCCGATATAACAATGTCCTTACGTTTTAAAAATTCCTTAAACCTTTCCATATGAATCTCCATTCCTGCTTCACTGAGCATGTGTTATGTTTGCCATTGACAAGACACCTGTCTTGTCAGCTTGCAACAGTATAACACACGGCTCCCCATATTTCAACAGGAATTTCAAAATCCTTTTTCCCGAAGTGCGCGCTCCGTCCGCTCCAATATCTCATCACTGTCCGCCTCCAGCGTGTGAAAATGCGCCCCGTTCGTCAATGATTTCAGCGGCTGGGCATTGCTGCTTGCGATTTTTGTGATAAACTCGTCCACGTCCTGCCGGCTCTGCAAAAACAAATCCACCGTAATCTGCCCGTACACCTCATGTTCCACCACAACGTCAAGCACGCGCGCCCCGCAGTCCACAATAGTATAAAGCTCGTCCCGCATCTGCTCGTCCGTATGGTTGACCGCCACGGTTCTTTTGCAGCTTACGCCGCCCTCTGCGGACTGAAACAGGATATAGCCCTTGTTCGTGCTTAAAATATTCCTGTCGTATGCCCGCAAAAGCGCGATATCCTGCACAATCACCTGTCTGCTGACCTTAAGCCTTTTCGCAAGCGCGGCTCCCGAAAGAGGCTCCGCCGAATTTTTCAGCAGCTCAATGATTTTTTCTCTCCTGTCAGTGCCCTCCATCAGGCTTCCTCCTTCCTGAAAAACCGGTAAATTTCCTGCGCCACGTTTGCCGTTATCCCCGGCACCTCACAAAGCTGCTGCGCGGAGGCGCTCCTTAGCTCCTCGATAGACTTAAAATATTTCATAAGCGCTTTTCTGCGGCTTGGCCCCACGCCCGGTATCTCGTCAAGCACCGAATGTACCTGCGCCTTGCTCCTAAGCGAGCGGTGATAGGTTATCGCGAAACGGTGCGCCTCGTCCTGTATGCGCGTAACCAGCTTAAAGCCCTCGCTGTTTTTGTCAATCGGAAGCTCCACGTTATGAAAATACAGCCCCCTCGTGCGGTGGTTATCGTCCTTTACCATGCCGCATACGGGAATATTCACGTCAAGCTCCTCAAGCACCTGCAGGGCAATGTTTACCTGTCCGCGCCCGCCGTCCATCAGCAGTAAATCAGGGAATTTCGTAAAGCTCCCAAAGCTCTCGTCGCCTTTTTCCCGCTTTATTTCCTCGCGCTCGTCAAGACCGTGCCGAAAGCGCCTTGTCAGCACCTCGCGCATACACGCGTAATCGTCGGGGCCTGCCACGGTTTTCATGCGGAATTTTCTGTAATCGCTGCGCTTTGGCTTGCCCTTTTCATAAACCACCATCGAGCCGACATTCGCAAAGCCGCTCGTGTTGGAAATGTCAAACGCCTCAATCCTTGTAAGCGGCTTAATTCCCAAAAGCTCCTCCAGCTCCTTAACCGCGCCTATTGTCCTGCCTTCCTCGCGCTTTATGCGCTCCCTGTCCTGGCTTAGTATGAGCTGCGCGTTCCTTGCCGCAAGCTCCACAAGCTTTTCCTTGTCGCCACGCTGAGGCACTATAAAGCGCACCCTCGCGCCCTTCTTCTGCGAGAGCCACTGCTCCACAAGCTCCATGTCCTCTATTTCCTGCGCAAGCATAATCTCGCGCGGGATAAAGGGCGTTCCCGCGTAGAACTGCTTGACAAAGCTTGACAATATTTTGCCGGGCATAGGCTCCTCCACCTGCGTCATATAGAAATGCTCCCTGCCTATCAGCTTGCCGTTGCGCAAGAAAAACACCTGCACGACTGTTTCATTCCCGTCAACTGCAAGTGCGATTACATCCTTATCCTCACCGATATTGTCCGACATTTTCTGCGTTTCGCTTATCTTCTCCACGCTCTCGATTAAATCGCGGTATTTGATTGCCTCCTCAAATTCCATGCGCTCGGACGCCTGCTGCATTTTTTCTTTCAGCTCGTTTATGACAGGCTTGTGCTTACCGTTTAAAAAGTCAATCGCCTGCTCAACCCGCTTAGCGTAATCCTCCTTTGAGATATAGCCCTGACACGGCGCGCTGCACTGCCCGATATGGTAATTGAGGCACGGACGCTCCTTCCCTATGTCACGCGGGAGCCGCCTGTTGCACGTTTTTAATTGATATAGCCTGTTAATCAAATCAATGCTCTGCTTAACGCCGCCATTCGTGAACGGCCCGAAATACTTCGCCCTGTCCTTTTTCATCCTGCGCACCATCATCACGCGCGGGTACTCCTCGTCAAGCGTTACCTTAATATAAGGATAGGTCTTGTCGTCCTTCAAAAGGGTGTTGTACTTCGGGCAGTTTTCCTTGATGAGATTATTCTCAAGCACAAGCGCCTCAAGCTCCGAATCCGTGACAATGTATTCAAAGCGGTCAATCTGCGCCACCATCTTATCAATCTGCGGCCCTCTGCCGATGTTTTCCTTAAAATACGAGCGCACCCTGTTGTGGAGATTTTTTGCCTTCCCCACATAGAGTATCGCGTCGTCGGCATTGTGCATGATATAAACCCCCGGCTTTTTGGGGAGCTTTTTTAGTTCTTCCTTTACGTCGAAATCCATCTGCCCTTTACCCGTTCACATTCCTGTCCCACACCGAACCAAATCTTGAGGTTTCGCCGTTTGTCCTGTCCGCATCAGGCTGTTCCTTTCTTCCGGCGCTGTCGTCTTCCGACTGCTGCGGTTCACCTTCGCAAGGCTCATCCGCCTCCGGCGCATCTGCCCCGTCTTTACTCTCCGCTTCTTCAGAGTCCTGCGCATCCTGCTCCTTCGTTTCACTTTCCTCCGGCTCCGGCAGCCCCTTTGCTTCGCGGAAAATTTTCATGAACTCCTTGCCCGTAATCGTTTCCTGCTCAATTAAATACGCGGCAATCTTGTCCATCACATCCCTGTTTTCGCGCAGCATTTCAAGCGCTTCCTCGTAGGCCTCCTTAAGCATTTTCATAACCTCTGCGTCAATGTCCGCAGCCGTGTTCTGCGCGCAGTTCAGCGAGGTCGTGCTATCCAGATATTGACTTTCAACCGTGGCAAGCCCCATCAGCCCGAACCGCTCGCTCATGCCGTATCTTGTCACCATCGAGCGGGCAATATTTGTCGCCCTCTCGATATCGTTCGCCGCTCCTGTCGTAACCGTATCGAAAAAAATCTCCTCCGCCGCGCGGCCGCCCAAAAGCCCGACTATCATATCGTGCAGCTCCGCCTTTGAATTAAGGTATTTTTCATCCTCGGGCACCTGCATCACATATCCCAAGGCGCCCATCGTGCGGGGCACAATCGTGATTTTCTGCACAGGCTCCGAATTTTTTTGGAGCGCGCTGATAAGAGCATGCCCTACCTCGTGGTAGGAAACAATCCTGCGCTCCTCCTTGCTCATAATGCGGTCCTTTTTCTCCTTGCCTACAAGCACAACCTCAACCGCATCAAACAAATCCTTTTGGCTCACAAATTCCCTGCCGTTCTTCACGGCGTTTATTGCCGCCTCATTAATCATATTCGCAAGGTCGGCGCCCACCGCTCCGCTCGTGGCAAGCGCAATTGCGTCCAAATCCACGGTTTCATCCATGAGCACATCCTTTGCGTGTACCTTCAGGATATTTACGCGTCCCTTTAAATCAGGCTTATCTACGATAATGCGCCTGTCAAAGCGCCCCGGGCGCAGCAGCGCCTTGTCAAGGATTTCAGGGCGGTTCGTCGCCGCCAATATAATAATTCCCTTTTTGCCGTCAAAGCCATCCATCTCCGACAGCAATTGGTTTAAGGTCTGCTCACGCTCCTCGTTTCCGCCGCCGTATTTTGAGTCGCGGCTTCTTCCGATTGCGTCAATCTCATCAATAAAAATAATACACGGCGCGTTCTTTTCAGCCTCCTTAAAGAGATCGCGCACCCTCGATGCGCCCACGCCCACGTAAAGCTCTATAAAATCCGAGCCTGCCAGCGAGAAAAACGGCACATTCGCTTCGCCCGCCACTGCCTTCGCAAGCATTGTCTTACCTGTTCCGGGCGGTCCCACAAGAAGCGCGCCCTTGGGGAGCTTTGCGCCGATTTTGGCATATTTCCCGGGATTGTGCAGAAAATCAACTACCTCCTGAAGCGACTCCTTCGCCTCGTCCTCACCTGCCACATCCCTAAAGGTAATCCCTGTTTCCTTCTGAACATACACCTTGGCGTTGCTCTTTCCTATACCGAAAGGACCCGAGCCTCCTGACATCCTCCGCAAAAGCATGCTCAAAAAGCCCCACATGATCAGCGCCAGAACCGCATAATACACCAGCGTAAGAATGAAGCCCGAATTATCCTGCAGCGTGCCCTTGACCTCCACTCCCG
The DNA here is from genome assembly GCA_021202335.1 of Lachnospiraceae bacterium. Taxonomy (GTDB): domain Bacteria; phylum Bacillota; class Clostridia; order Lachnospirales; family Lachnospiraceae; genus COE1. Next base: position 61,849 of record JAJQDE010000055.1, on the reverse strand, counting down.
CATCCAAAAGGCGCTGCGTGAGCGTGTCATCATCCTCAATTTTTCCGGTCACATAGGTGATGGTCGGCTGATAGTAGGAAATAAGCGTGTCACTCGATTCCTTCACCTTCGGGGTAATCACAAGCTGGCTCGACTCAATCTGCACGCTCTCAACCAATCCCGCGTCAACCATTTCAATAAATTCATTGTAGGTAATTTCCCTGCTTGACGCGCCCGTCAGCGCCTTCGTCACCCAACTGATACACAGCAGTGAGAGCACCGCCGCCACGATCATGATCACAATGCTCTGCTTCTTCGGATTTTTGCCGCCGTTTCCGTTTCCGCCGCCATTGCCATTGCCGTGACCATTGCCATTGCCGTGACCGTTGCCATTGCCTCCGTTGTTCTCATAGTTATTCAATTGATTATTATCCATAGCATATTTAAAAATCCTTTCGTTACAAACATGCCGCACTGTTACGCAATGCTTTTTATGCCGAACTGATACAGTCACATCAACCGTAAAATTATATTGAATATTTTTAACAAATCTAATATAATTATAAAGATAAACCATTTATAAATCAATATTTTCTTCATGAAATAAAACTAAAATAATATTGAAAGGATAAAACAGTTATGCCAGTTAAGTATGTATTTGTAACAGGCGGCGTGGTTTCAGGACTCGGAAAGGGAATTACCGCCGCTTCACTCGGGCGGCTATTAAAGGCAAGAGGCTATAAAGTCACAATGCAAAAATTCGACCCTTATATTAATATCGACCCCGGCACCATGAACCCGATACAGCACGGAGAAGTGTTTGTCACTGACGACGGCGCGGAAACAGACCTCGATTTGGGACATTATGAGCGTTTTATTGATGAAAGCCTCGACAAAAATTCAAACGTGACCACCGGAAAGGTGTATTGGAGCGTGCTGCAAAAGGAGCGGCGCGGCGATTACGGAGGATGCACCGTGCAGGTTATCCCGCACATCACAAACGAAATAAAGAGCCGCTTTTACAGGAACTTTACCGACCCTGAAATGCGCATAGCCATTATCGAGGTCGGCGGCACGGTCGGCGATATCGAAAGCCAGCCGTTTTTGGAGTCCATAAGGCAGTTCCAGCATGAGGTCGGACACGAAAACGCGATTTTGATACACGTAACCTTAATCCCGTACCTGAGCGCCTCGCAGGAAATGAAAACAAAGCCCACACAGGCAAGCGTAAAGGAGCTTCAGGGAATGGGAATCCAGCCCGATATTATCGTATGCCGGAGCGAGCACCCGCTTGACCAGGGAATAAAGGACAAAATCGCCCTGTTCTGCAATGTCCCCACCTCCCACGTTTTACAGAATCTGGATGTGAAATATCTCTACGAAGCTCCGCTTACGATGGAAAAAGAGCATCTTGCCGAGGTCGCATGCGAATGTCTGCATTTGGACTGCCCCGAGCCGGATTTGCGCGACTGGACAAAGATGGTAGACGATTTAAAGACTCCCACACAGGAGGTAACAATCGCTCTTGTCGGAAAATACACACAGCTTCACGATGCGTACATAAGCGTGGTTGAGGCGCTAAAGCACGGCGGTATTCCGCAGCATGCCACAGTGAATATCCGCTGGGTTGACTCCGAGAAGGTAAACGCCGAAAATGTTTCCGATATCTTAAAGGGCGTTGACGGCGTGCTTGTCCCGGGCGGCTTTGGTTACAGAGGAATTGAGGGCATGATTGACGCCATCAGGCACGCAAGGGAAAATAATATTCCATTTTTGGGGCTGTGCCTTGGAATGCAGCTTTCAATTGTTGAATATGTAAGAGATGTCGTAGGTTACAGCGACGCGCACAGCATCGAGCTTAACCCCAACACGACACATCCGGTCATTGCGCTGATGCCTGACCAAAACGGCGTAGAGGATATCGGCGGAACGCTCCGCCTCGGCTCATATGAGTGCCATCTTGATACCGCATCAAAAGCGTACAGGCTCTATGGCAGCGCTGTCATTCACGAGCGTCACAGACACCGCTACGAGGTCAACAACGATTACAGGTCCGTTCTCTCCGACAAGGGAATGCTTCTCTCAGGGCTTTCGCCTGACGGGCGCATCGTGGAAATGATTGAGATACCCTCTCATCCTTTCTTCCTTGCGACTCAGGCTCACCCCGAGCTGAAAAGCCGCCCCAACAGACCGCACCCGCTGTTTAAAGGGCTGGTCGAGGCAGCGCTTTTATATAAGAATGGTAAATAAAATATCTTCAGAAAAAGCAAGCGGCAGATGTGATTTTGGTTTCATCACATCTGCCGCTTTTTTAATATATTTATTCCTGAATTTTTTATTTGCCTGCGACTGCAGCCTTAATCTGCTCTGTAAGCATCGGCACTATCTTATTTAAGTCGCCCACAATGCCATAGTCGGCAACATCAAAAATCGGAGCTGTTTCATCCTTGTTGATGGCAATAATGATATCCGACTCCTCCATACCTGCCAAATGCTGAATCGCGCCGGAAATGCCTATCGCAAAGTATACATTGGGACGAACGGTCTTTCCGGTCTGTCCCACCTGCAAATCCTTACTCTTCCAGCCCGCATCGACTACTGCACGCGAGCAGCTCACCGTACCGCCGATTGCCTCTGCAAGATTGTCAAGAAGCTTGAAGTTCTCAGCGCTTCCCACGCCGCGTCCGCCTGATACCAAAATCTTAGCGTCCATAATGTCAACCGTGTCCGTTATATTCTTAACGACCTTTACGATTTCCACATACTTGTTGTCCGGCGTAAAGCCCGGATTGAACTCCTCAATAACCGCTTTTGCGCCTTCCTTCTTCTCAAGCTTCTGCATAACACCCGGTCGCACCGTTGCCATCTGAGGGCGGAACTCCGGACATGCAATCGTGGCGATTGTGTTTCCGCCAAATGCAGGTCTTGTCATGAGAAGCTGATTGTGCTTCTGCTCCCTGCCGGGAATGGGATTAATCGGGAAATCGCCTATCTCAAGAGATGTACAGTCCGCAGTCAGACCTGTGTGGACTCTTGCCGAAACTCTCGGTCCCAAATCGCGTCCGATAGCAGTAGCGCCTACGAGCAAAATCTCAGGCTTATATTTATTAATAACCGACGCCAATGCGTGAGCATAAGGCTCCGTCCTGTATTCCTTTAATTCCGGGTCATCCACCACGATAACCCTGTCCGCGCCGTAAGCTGCCAGCTCGTCCGCCAAGCCCTTTACGTCGCTTCCAACCAGGATTGCAGTTACCTGTGTTGATAATTTTTCCGCAAGTCTTTTACCCTCGCCAATCAACTCAAGGGCGATACCGCTCACCTTGTTATCCACCTGCTGTGCAAAGACGAACACGCCTTTATATTCTTCTAAATTCATAACTACCCTCCATCCTTATATCACATGCTTTTCCTTTAACTTGTTCATGATGTATTCGACTGACTCTGAGGCATCCAATGAAACCTTCTCGCCCTGTCCCTTTCTAACCTTGTCAGACGCTCTTGCTATCTGTGTCGGCGAACCCTTCAAGCCAAGGTTGGAGTCGTCCACATCCTTTAAGTCAGCTCTTCCCCATGTCGTAATCTCCGCCTTATAAGCATCGAAAATTCCGCCGGGAGTCATGTAACGAGGCTCATTCAGCTCTGCAAGCGCAGTGATCAGGCAAGGCATCTTTGCCTTTAATACATGATATCTGTCGTCATACTGACGCTCAACCACAACGCTGTCCCCTTCTATTTCAATGTTCTGTGCGTATGAAATTACGGGAATGCCCAAATGCTCCGAAATCTGAGGACCAACCTGAGCCGTGTCGCCATCAATGGCCTGACGCCCTGTGATGATAAGGTCATAATCAAGGTTCCTGATTGCTCCCGCAAGCGTCTGCGAGGTAGCCCATGTGTCAGCGCCGCCCAGCACTCTGTCCGTCACAAGGATACCCTTATCCGCGCCCATTGCAAGCGCCTCACGCAAAACCTCCTCCGCCTTTGGAAGTCCCATGGTGACTACCGTCACCTCCGCACCATACTTGTCCTTTAATCTCAATGCCGCCTCAAGACCTGCCTTGTCGTCAGGGTTCATGATTGTCAGCATCGCCGCTCTATCAAGTGTACCGTCAGGATTGAACTTTACGCCGCCCTTTGTATCAGGTACCTGTTTTACACATACTACAACTTTCATGTCTTACCTCATTTCTGCGAACTTTAGTCCGCTGATTTTTTTTCACATAAAGCAATGTTTGTTTATACCGCTTATGCCGTCCGCACTCGAAAGCCTGCGGCTTACTTTAACAGGTTCGCGGAGATTACCATTCTTTGCACCTCGCTGGTTCCCTCATAGATTTCCGTAATCTTGGCATCTCTCATCATACGCTCAACCTCATACTCTCTCGTGTAGCCGTAACCGCCGTGAAGCTGAACCGCCTTTGTCGTTACCTCCATAGCCATCTCTGCCGCGTAAAGCTTTGCCATAGCAGCCTCTACATTGTAGGCGGTCTTGTGATCCTTTGTGTACTGATCCTTGGTGCAGGCAGCTCTATATACCATGTACTGTGCAGCCTGTGCCTTTGTAGCCATATCCGCAAGCTGGAACTGCGTATTCTGGAATGCGCCAATGGCACGTCCGAACTGCTTTCTTTCCTTTACATACGCGACTGTCCTCTCAAGTGCGCCCTCGCCGATGCCAAGCGCCTGTGCGGCGATACCGATACGGCCGCCGTCGAGAGTATGCATTGCAATTCCAAAGCCCTTGCCCTGCTGCCCTAACATGTTCTCCTTCGGAATACGGCAGTCCGTGAAAATAAGCTCATAGGTCGATGAACCGCGGATACCCATTTTCTTTTCCTTTGTGCCAAAGGTAAATCCCGGAGTTCCCTTCTCCACGATAAATGCGGAGATTTCCTTAGTCATTTTACCGCGCTTCTCAACCATTCCCGTAATCGCAAAAATCACATATACATCAGCCTCTTTACCGTTCGTAATGAAAATCTTCGAACCGTTGATTACCCACTCGTCGCCGTCCAACACAGCCTTTGTCTGCTGCCCCTGTGCGTCAGTACCCGCGCCCGGCTCGGTAAGACCAAACGCGCCGATTTTCCTTCCGCTCGCAAGGTCCGGCAGATACTTCTTCTTCTGCTCCTCCGTGCCATAGGTAAGAATAGGGTCGCAGCAGAGCGATGTATGCGCCGATACGATAACCGCAGTCGTGCCGCAGACCTTTGCCAGCTCCTCAACACACATCGCATATGTTAAAACATCGCAGCCCTGTCCTCCGTACTCCTTTGGAACAGGAATACCCATGAAGCCCGCCTTTGCCATTTTAGCGACGGTTTCCCTCGGAAATTCCTCCGTTTCGTCCACCTCAATTGCAAGCGGCTTAACCTCTTTTTCCGCAAACTCCCTGAAAAGCGAACGCGCCATTTCATGCTCTTTACTTAATGTAAAATCCATGTTAATCCTCCATTCCTGCTCAAGCCCGCAGATTTGGGCATGAACACCATATTTACAGAACCGGCAAAATCGGTTCTTTCTTCCATTTATCTTTAATTCATGAGCCTGACCCTTCGGTCAGCACAAAAGCACAAGCCCGCCGTTATTTCTTTGAATAATCGTAGAAGCCTGCGCCCGTTTTCTTTCCAAGCTTTCCTGCGCGCACCATCTTTCTGAGAAGCGGAGACGGCGCATACTTTGAATCGCCCGTTTCCGCGTATATAACCTCCATGATGGCAAGCACGATGTCAAGTCCGATATAATCTCCCAGCGCCAAAGGTCCCATCGGGTGATTTGCGCCAAGCTGCATCGCCACGTCAATGTCCTCCACGCTTGCAACGCCCGCCGCATATACATTAATCGCCTCGTTAATCATCGGAATCAGTATTCTGTTCACCACAAAGCCCGCTGCCTCATTGACCTCCACGGGTGTTTTACCTATCTCTGCGGCAATTTTCTTAATCTTCTCAACCAGATCGGCCGGTGTGTTCGCGCCCGCAATAACCTCCACAAGCTTCATTCTGTCTGCCGGGTTGAAGAAATGCATCCCTACCAGAGGGCGGTCAAGTCCCGCGCCCATCTCCGTGATGGAAAGCGATGATGTATTGGTAGCAAAAATACACTCAGGCTTTACAATTTCCTGCAGCTCCTTAAAGGTCGTTTTCTTAAGCTCCATTTTCTCGGGAGCCACCTCAATGACCAGGTCACAATCCGTGCAGATTTCCTTTAAGCCTGTGACAACCTTAGCCGCGATTGCGTCCGCTTTCTCCTGCGTAATCTTTTCTTTTCCCACGAGGAAATTCAAATTCTTTAAAATTTTAGCCTTTCCTCCGTCTGCAAACTCCTGCTTAATGTCACACAGGCAAACCTCATAACCATCCGTCATCGCAAACGCCTGCGCAATTCCGGAACCCATTGTTCCCGCACCGATAATACCTACTTTCATTTTTACCTCATTTCTGCGAACCTTAGTCCGCTGGTGTTTTTTACGCATAAAGCAATGTTTGTGCATGCAGCGCGAAGTCACAAACCTGCCAATTATTTATTCCTGAACGGTTCCTTTACCTTTTCCTTATTCTTATCAAGGAAAAACGCCATTCCGTATCTCTGATCCTCTGTTTCAAAGCAATCGCCAAAAAGCTTTTCTTCAATAACGATTGCCTCGTCCATGTCGGCGTCAAGCCCTTCGTTAATGGCTTTCTTGCAGTTTCTCACGGCAATCGGCGCGTTTTTCGCAATGCCTGCCGCCATCTTCTCCGCCTGCGCCATAAGCTCTTCTGCCGGATAAACCGCATTCACAAGGCCGATTCTTAAAGCCTCGTCAGCCTTAATGTTTCTTGCCGTGTATATCATCTGCTTTGCCATGCCTGCGCCCACAAGGCGCGCAAGCCTTTGAGTTCCGCCAAAGCCCGGGGTGATGCCCAGCCCGACCTCAGGTTGTCCGAATACGGCATTCTCCGAACAGATGCGGATATCACAGCTCATGGCAAGCTCGCAGCCGCCGCCAAGCGCGAAACCGTTTACCGCCGCAATCACCGGAACGGGAAATGTCTCAAGCTTTCTGAACACATCATTTCCCTTCCTGCCAAACGCCTCGCCCTCAGCCTTTGTAAGCGTGCTCATCTCGCCGATATCCGCGCCCGCAACAAAGGACTTAGCACCCGCGCCTGTCAAAATCAGGCAGCGGATTTCATCGGTATTCACCGCATCAAGCGTAGCGCCAAGCTCATCAAGCACCTGCGAATTTAATGCGTTTAAAGCCTTTTCCCGGTTGATTGTAATTTTTGCAGCTGCACCGTTTACCTCATATAATACAAATTCCATCGTTTTCCTCATTTCTCCCTTAAGCCCGGCAGTCCGAACTATTCATATTTTTTAACAATTGTCGAACAGCCCATACCGCCGCCGATGCAAAGTGTGGCAAGACCTGTCTTTGCACCCTTTGCCTCCATCTCATGAAGAAGCGTTACCAAAATACGGCAGCCTGACGCACCCACCGGATGTCCCAAAGCAATGGCGCCGCCGTTAGGGTTCAACTGTTTATCCACATCAATTCCCAAATCTCTGCCTACCGCAACAGACTGTGCCGCAAATGCCTCGTTCGCCTCGATAATGTCAAAATCCTCAATCTTCATTCCTGTCTTTGCCATGACCTTCTTCGTGGAAGCCACGGGACCGATACCCATTACCTCAGGCCTTACGCCTGCAAGCGCGCCCGCAACCCATTCAGCCATGGGAGTTACGCCTAACTCCTTTGCCTTCTCCTCGCTCATGACCACGATTGCCGCCGCACCGTCATTAATTCCCGACGCGTTTCCTGCCGTAACATACTTATCCTTATTTATGGGACGAAGCTTTGCAAGACCCTCCATTGTAGAGCCGTGGCGCGGACCCTCGTCCACCTTAAACTCAATGGTTTCCTTCTTTTTCTTAACCGTGACAGGCACTATTTCCTTGTCAAACGCACCCGACTTCTGCGCTGCCTCAGCCTTCTGCTGGCTCTTTAAGGCAAACTCGTCAAGCTCCTGTCTTGTAATCTTCCACTCATCACAGATATTATCTGCCGTCTGAATCATATGATAATCGTTGAATGCATCCCAAAGCGCGTCCTTTATCATCGTATCTACCAATGTACCATTGTTCATTCTGTATCCGAAACGTGCGTTGGGAAGTGCGAACGGAGCCATTGACATATTCTCCATGCCGCCTGCCACAACGATATCCGCATCGCCCGCCAAAATCATCTGTGCCGCCATATTGACACAGTTCAGACCTGAACCGCACACTACGTTTACAGTGACAGCAGGCGTTTCAATCGGAAGTCCTGCATTGACAGCCGCCTGACGCGCAACATTCTGTCCCAGTCCTGCCTGAATGACACAGCCCATATATACGTGGTCTACCTTCTCAGGCGCGACCCCCGCCCTGCTTAAAGCCTCCTTAATAACGATGGAACCAAGCTCTGCTGCCGGCGTGGTGCTTAAAGAACCGCCCATAGTACCGATTGCCGTACGGCATGCGCCTGCTAAAACAATTTTCTTTGCCATTGTGTTTTCCTCCATTTATAAGCTGTTTATACGCAAAAATCTTGACTGTGCTTGTTATTTTTATCACAATCATTGTCTGTATTCTATCACGTTGTTAAAAAAAAATCAATCCCTAAATGAATATTTCCGGCGCCACTCCTTAGTGGCATCGTCGCGCTCTACCTCGCTTTGATTTGCGCTCAAAAATTGCGCAATCTGATAAAAGTCAATCCATATTTCATTGCCGTTTTCCCGACGCTCCTCATCGAATATCAGCTCCAGTCCTACATGCAGATGCACGGTAGTAATATTGTTTACGTTTTCCGTGTCACTGTACCCCGTGTGCCCCATATATCCGATTACATCTCCAGCAGACACGTAGTCCCCCTCCTGCAGACCCTCCGCATAAGGGCTGTTCTGGCGCAGATGCGCGTAATAGTAATATCGCTTTTTGTCCGCGCTGCGTATTCCGATTCTCCACCCGCCGTATCGGTTCCAGCCAAGCGCCTCCACATATCCCGACTCGCACGCGATGATGGGCGTGCCGATAAGCCCCATCATGTCATGTCCTAAATGCTGCCGTTTATATCCGAAGGTTCTTTCCACTCCGAAATCATCATAATCCTGATACGCAAACCCCTTCGCAATAGGCGAAAATGCTTTCAGTCCGTACTTTTTCTCCATCTCTCCGTTACTGTTTTCCAGCTCATACTCGCCTACCATGCCGCCGAGCGCCGCACTGTAAGCTTCATAATAATATGAAAAATATTGATAATCCTCCGCAAGGCTTTCCTTTGTCGCCTCACCGCTTTCAAGCTTTGACGCCGCCTCCGTAATGTAATCCGTTGATTTAGCGTCAAACTCCCCGCCGCCCCTCACCGCCGCATATGCAAGCAGCGTTATCCAGTCGAGATGCACCTTTCCTTCATAGCTTTCCACATCCAAAAGGCACGCCTTTTTCATCGCTTCCGCCGACGCGTTAAAATCAACCCATTTTATGCTGCTGCCCTCCGTCTGCGCCGTATAGACGCTTTCCTGTCTGCTTTCATATAAATATATCCCTGCCGCCAGGAGAAATACCGCCAACACAAGCCCTGCAAAAATTTTGTTTTTCATTCCAATCCCCATTCCAAAGCGATTGTCCGCACCCCTTTATATATTCGTAATAAACAAGCGGCGCAGACTTTCATTTATGCATCATTGCGTTTCAGATATTTAAATATATGAAAGAAACGGCGCAGCTATTCGGATAAAAAGATGCGCAGTCGAGTAGGGCGATTTTTCCCTGCAAATAAAAACAGGTATTGAATTTTACTCCAATACCTGTCGTTTTTCCAATAATCTTAATATTCCGGTTCAATCAATCCGTATGTGTTTCCCTTCCTTTTATAAACCACATTCACCTCATCCGTTTCCGCGTTGCAGAATACAAAGAAGTCATGTCCTAAAAGCTCCATCTGAACACATGCGTCCTCCGCATACATCGGCTTAATGTCAAACCGCTTTGTGCGGACAATCTTGATTTCCTCCTCTTCATCGTCATAATCCTTTTCAACAAAATCGGTTCGCAGGCTTGCCGCTCCCGCCTGCTGCTCTGACCGAAACTTATTCCTATATTTTTTAAGCTGCCTTTCTATCACCTCTGCAGCCAAATCAATCGACACATACATATCACTGCTTACCTGCTCCGTCCGGATGATAGTCCCCTTAATCGGAATTGTAATCTCGATTTTCTGCCGCTCCTTTTCAACGCTTAGCGTTGCATGTACTTCTGTTTCCGGTGTGAAATATTTTTCAAGCTTACCGATTTTATCCTCCACTGCTGCCTTTAAACCGGGTGTTACATCGATGCTCTTACCGCTGATAATAAATTTCATTATATCCACATCCCTTCATTGTTACTTAATAGCGTATAATCCACTATTTAATTGTATTTAAATTATATCATATCCCTATAATTTTTCAACAATTTTCCCAAATTATCATAGTTTTTTTCACAAGAAACCCTGTTCATTTATGTGGATTGTGTGGATAACTCGGTGTATAAGTCCATTTTTCGCCATTTTCGAGCTTTTTCAATGTGAATAAATTGTGGATTTGTGGGAAAGTGACGTTTGTGTCATAAAAACGGATAACACAATCCGTTAAGGAACATGTTATCCGCTTATTTCCTGCTTTATTTTTAGAAAATCCTGCGCACCGACAAAACTGTACGGTAAGATGCGTTCGACACGATAATACCCGTCTTAGCCGTGCTGGCATGTACAATCTGTCCGTTGCCGATATACAGCCCGACATGACCTGAATAGCATACGATATCGCCCGGCTGTGCATTTTGCAGACCGCCCACATCCGTGCCTAAGCTTCTCATCGCCGATGATGAATGTGGAAGACTCACGCCAAAGTTCGCATATACACTCATCACAAAGCCGGAGCAGTCCGTACCGTTCGTAAGGCTTGAACCGCCATATACATAGGGATTTCCGACAAACTGTGTTGCATAGTCAACGACTGCCTTACCCATAGCGCTGCCTTCTGAAGCTGCCACCGTGCTCTGCGCTGCGGCAATAACCTCCTGATTGGCTTCAGACTGCGTTACCTGCTGTGCGGCTCTTGCCGACTCCGTTGCCGCAGCCGCCGCTCTCGCTTCCTCACGTGCCTTAGCCTCTTTAGCAAGTCTTGCTTCCTCTTCTTCCTTTGATTCCGCATGTACAAAATCCGTCCTCAGGCTTACATAATCCCTTGATACGTATCCGTCGCCTTCCTCAATGGCTATCTTAACCCAGCCGTCAAGCTCCTCAACGACTACCAGTTCCTCATCAATCGGGACAAGCCCCAAAACTGCGGATTCCGTGTTCGGCTCCTGCCTGACCTTCAAAGTAGTAGTGTTTACAATCGCGTAGGTAGTGCCGACCTCCTTTGCAAGAGCCTCCGCTTCCTCACCTACCACGCAGAACTCGCCTTTCACATATCCGGTGCAGTTACCTGAAGTAATCTTGTACCAGCCGTTTTCCTCCTCGATGAACTCACCGACTGACTTGTCGTAAAGCTTACCGACAATCTCGCCTTCCTCGCTCGGTATGCTTCTTACATTCACGTAATTGCTTACTCTCGCGATGACCAAACCCGAAAAGTCCTGCTCATCCTCCTCAAGCCCGGTTTCTTCCTCGCTGACGGTTTCTTCTTCAACAGCTTCCCCGACCGCTTCCTGAACAGCCTCCTCAAGCTCCGCATCGTCATAGGTGTCCGTAGCGGAAAAGCCTGCGCTTGTTCTTGCGCTGTCGTCCTCTTCCTGCCCGCTCTCCTCCGACTCCCTGATTTCATCAATGAGCGACTCTATCGTCTGAGTAGTTTCCGTTTCATCCGTTTCAGACTCCGCTTCCGTTTCGCTGCCGTCGGTCTGCTCCGTTTCCTCCTGCCCGGATGTTTCGGGAATAACCTCTGCTTCTACCTCGCCTATTTCATCAAGAATCACCTGCATTACTTCTGCAGATGCCTTGGACTGAACTGTCTTGGGATTGACAAGAACCGCACTTACAAGCGTTTCCGCCGATGCTGCCTTCTCCGATGCAAGCACAATATTATGCTGCAATCCGGATGCGCTCTCCAAATATGCAATATTCTGAATAACATCATCCTGGAGATCCTGTATTGTGCTTCCCTGCTCTACAACTGCGCCAAAGCCTGCTGACGGAACATTTGCTGTATTATAAATTTTCGCTTCAAGTGACATTTGGTATCCGGAAAGAGCCATTGTACCTGCGATTGTACATGCCGCAATCCTAACGCCGCGCTTGTTCATAATTCATTCCTCCAACTTTGGTGTATCAATTAATACTGTGTTATGTTAATTATTACAAATTTGTTACGTCCAAGGAATAAATTATCATATATTTACCTGCTTGTCAAGCCGCGTTTCACGGTAAACATTGTCAATGTTTTGTCAATTGCAAGCGCTTTGCGTCATTTTTTCTTTGTTTTTTACGATTTTGTTACAAAACTATGCGTTTTCGCTCAAATTCATATTCTTTTTTGACACTTTTCATTCAATTATGGTTCACATAATATAATAAACCTTGTAATAAATTTTTTAATATTTTTTTACGCCAAAAAGCCCTGAGCCGAATTCACGGCGTTGGCTCCATCCGAAACAGCCGTGATAATCTGTTTCATAGGTTTTAATCTTATATCACCCGCCGCATAAATTCCCCTGCACGAGGTCACGCAGTCCTCTCCTGCCTTTATATATCCGCGCTCGTCCATTTCCACAAGCCCCTTAAACAAGCCGGTGTTTGGGACAACTCCCACTGCGATAAATATTCCGTCAACCGCAAGCCCGGTCTGCCGCTGTGTCTTATTATTATAAACCGTTACTTTTTCAACCGCATCGCTTCCGCAGATTTCAATGACCTCGCTGTCCCAGACCGGCTCAACGTTTTCCTTCTCCCAAAGCCGCTCCTGCAGGCTCTTTGCCGCGCGAAGCTCGCCGCGCCTGTGTATCAGATATACCTTTTTGCAGATTTTTGCCAAAAATATGGCATCCTCCACTGCCACATCGCCGCCGCCTATGACTGCAACCGTCCTGTTTTTAAAAAAGGCACCGTCACAGGTAGCACAATAGGACACTCCCATTCCCGAAAGTTCTTCCTCTCCCGGCACGCCAAGCTTTGCATGGGCGGCGCCCGTCGCAAGAATCAGGGCTTTCGCCTCATAATCCTTCTCATAGCCATGCACCACCTTTTTGCCGCCCTGATTTTCCACGGATTTCACTTCATCCGTAATGAACACCGTGCCGAGCCTGTCTGCGTGCTCCCGGAATTTCTCCGAAAGCCCGCCGCCCGTTTCGCCCATAAGCCCCAAATAATTATCCACCTCACAGGTGTTCAGCACCTGTCCGCCGCTTATCGGGCTTTGGTCTATCACTGCCGCCCAAAGCCCTGCCCTTGCCGCATATACCGCCGCGCCCATCCCCGCAGGACCCGCGCCGATTATCAATATATCATACATTTTAATCCCCCTTCCAGAGCGTTGATGACAAAACAAACCTTGTTTGTTCTCTTCTCCTTTATATGTTAATTTTACATCCATCCGCCGTCAAGCGCTATTATCTGTCCCGTAAGATACTCGTTTCCGCTGCAAAGCATTCCGACCAGCGCAGCGACCTCATCCGGATTTCCCATGCGGTCGGCAGGTATTTCGCTAATCAGCTCATCCATATCCTCACGGTCAAAGCATCGGTTCATATCCGTGTCTATCACTCCGCAGGCAACCGCATTGACCTGAATATTGCATGGCGCAAGCTCACGTGCAAGCGCTCTTGTAAATGCGTTTACTCCGCCCTTTGATGCGGAATATGCCACCTCCATTGATGCACCAACATTTCCCCACACCGACGATATATTGATTATTTTACCCTTTTTCCGCCTAATCATTTCAGGTATTGCATATTTGCAGGTAAGAAAGCATGCGCTTAAATTGGTGTTGATTACCTCCTGCCATTGGTCAAAGGACATATCAGCCAAAAGCCCGATATGGGAAATGCCTGCATTATTGACAAGCACGTCAAGATACGGAATATCCTCAAACAGCATCGCAAGTCTTTCTTCCATATAAATAGGGAAACAGTCCGTCCTGCAATGTATGCCAAATTCCCGCTCAAGCCCGCGCCCGACCTCCGAAAGCATCTGCTCATTTCTGCGGCAGGTCAAAAACAAATCGTAGCCCTTGCCCGCAAGCTCGCGCGCGATTGCTTTCCCGATGCCTCTCGACGCCCCGGTTATCATTGCCGTTTTTCTTTCCATATTGTCAGCCGCTCCTTTTTATCCCGAAAGTCAGACAATGCTTCCATCGTCACTTTAATTCGCATTCTTACACAATATATCTCCTTAACTTCATTAACCCCCCCCCCGGAAAATAAGCATTTCCGGGGAATGAAAATCTCTTTTTCTGTTTGAATTATCGCTTGCTGAACTGCGGAGCGCATAAATACAAGCTTTTACAGCATTTTGTATATAGTTTGCACAGCACAATCCACGATTTTCAGCCATCAAAAACTATTTAAAGCCACTTAGAATTTAAAATTTCATCTTGTATCTTTGCATGGAATATGCTATAGTAAATCTAAAGAAAGCAACCGCCCACAAGGTGGGTTGACCAATGTATAGAGTAGAAAAAGCCACCCTAGCACTCGTCAAAGTTTTAAGGGTGGTTTTTCTATGTATGGCTACTTACAAAACGTAAAAACGAATGTAAGCAACGCCAAAAGGAAAAGACCAAACTGCATCAAATCCTTAAAATCATAATGATTTTTCATAAGCGTCACCCCCATTCTTTAAAAATGAGAGGTCAGCCCACCCTGTAACACGATTGCTTTCATGTCACATTTTAACATAGCTTACGATGATTGAAAAGCCTTTTTTATTTTTTGGCGATACGATATAAATAGCAAAAAATATCAAGTTTTTGCTGCTTCAAAGTGGGGAAAAGTGACGTGAACAGAAAAAGGCGTGCAGGGCAGCACTCGCCATTGATGAAGAATATACAAGACACGGTTTCTCTTAACGGGGTTTTCGTCCTTTAAGACGAATGGTTTTTACTATGGTCTTAGTAAAACCAATCGAGTAGGAGGCTAACCATTAGTTGATTAGCCGTCCTCTCACACCACTGTGCGTACCGTTCGGTACACGGCGGTTCCTTCGTCTTCACAAACTTTTAGACAATAGTCAAGCATGGACGTATATCCCAGCTTGGCTATTTAGAAACGTGCGCCGCAAGGCGCACAATAAGAAAAACCCCTGAAAATCAACGTTTTCAAGGGGTTTAATAATTTGTTTAATTTCCGAAAAATTATCTCTTGCTGAACTGCGGTGCGCGACGAGCCGCCTTTAAGCCATACTTCTTTCTTTCCTTCATACGAGGATCTCTTGTCAAAAATCCTTCCTTTTTGAGTGTAGGCCTGTAATCTGCATCTACCTGCAATAAAGCTCTTGAAATACCATGTCTGATGGCGCCTGCCTGTCCTGTATATCCGCCGCCCTTTACATTTACAAGGACATCAAACTTCTCAACCGTATCAGTGGCAGCTAAAGGCTGACGAACGATAACCTTTAATGTTTCCAAACCGAAATAATCATTGATATCTCTCTTGTTAATGGTAATATTTCCTGTACCGGGCATTAAATAAACTCTGGCAACAGACTTTTTTCTTCTACCTGTACCATAATATCTTGACGCATTTGCTGACTTTGCCATTTTCTTTTCCTCCTTTATTTGTCACGCTGATTAAAATGTAAGAACTTCAGGCTTCTGAGCTGCCTGCTTATGCTCAGGTCCTGCATACACAAAAAGCTTTCTGTACATCTGACGGCCTAAAGGTCCCTTAGGAAGCATTCCCTTAACAGCAAGCTCTATAACCTCCTCGGGCTTTTTATTCAGCTTCTGTCTTAAAGTCGTTTCCTTCATACCGCCAACATAGTCGGAATGTCTGTAATAAATCTTCTGATCCAGCTTCCTGCCTGTTACCGCAATCTTCTCAGCGTTAATAACAATTACATAATCACCTGTATCCATATGAGGAGTAAAGATTGGCTTATTCTTTCCTCTTAATATGCTTGCAATTTCTGATGCCAAGCGTCCCAATGTCATATCCGTAGCGTCTACTACATACCACTTTCTATCAATTGTAGCCGGACTAGCCATAAATGTTTTCATTATGTTACCTCCATATATATTCAGCCTTTCGGCTCTCCTTTAACGGATATCCCCACCTGATTCATAAGATACGGAATGTCCGGCCGTACCACTAAATCCGCGAGTCACCCAAACACCTTGCAGCGACCCTCTCATCAAATATCGGGGCTTTGATATTTGTCCATTCGCATGTCGCCACATTAGAACATTATATTATAGGTTTTTTTTGGTGTCAACACTTTTGCCGTGTTTTTTAACATGTTTTTTAACATGTTTTTGCCAAGATTTTCACACGCGTGCTTTTACATATATTCATACTCAACAAGCGTCAATCCGCATGCCGGAGCAGTAGGTCCCGCCTGTGTACGGTCAAGAGCTTTTAAGATTGATTCCATGTCGTCAGGCGCAATCCTCCCGCGTCCTGCCTCAATAAGTGTTCCCGCAATAATCCGTACCATATTATATAGAAAACCCGACCCCGTAACGCGTATGCTTATGATATCTCCCGCCTTTACCACGCTGATATCATAAATAGTCCTGACCGTTGTTTCCGCCACAGTATTGACACTGCAAAAGCTTTTAAAATCATGTTCTCCCACAAGATACGACGCCGCCCGGCGCATTTTTTCCACATCAAGCCTTGCATATGTGAAATGGGAATAAAGCCTGTACACAGGCTGCGGAAATTCGCAGTTTAGGATTTTATACTCATACGTTTTTTTGCAGCTTCGGCGTCTTGGGTGAAAATCCGGCTCTACCTCCACAGACTCCCGAACGCGGATATCCTCCGGAAGCCTTTGATTCAACGCATAGGCTATTTTTTCGGCAGGCATCCGCGTATTTGTGTCAAAGACGGCTATATTTCCAAGCGCGTGCACGCCCGTGTCCGTCCGCGACGCACCTATTACCCTGATTTCCTCTCGAAAGAGTCCGCTTAGCGCCTCATTAAGCTCCGACTCTATCGTTGCCACATTCGGCTGAAGCTGCCAGCCGTGATAATTGGTACCGTCATATGCCACCCTCAGCATTACTCTTTTCATATCAATCTCCCATGTCAGAGCCTCAAATTGCCGATTGAAAAATCAGTGCATAAGCATGATTTTTCAATATAATCCCATTCCGGAGCGTTCTACGCGATTTTCATTATTTCAGGCAGAATTGCCTGAAGATGCCCCGCCGCCACACCGATTGCAAGATAGCACAGGACCACTGCGTATGCGATAAAATCCTTCCGCGCATAATGGAGCGGTTTCATCTTCGTGCGGTGCTCTCCTCCCCTGTAACAGCGCGCCTCCATCGCCATCGCAAGGTCATTTGCCCGCCTGAATGCCGATATAAAAAGCGGCACCAAAAGCGGCACAAGGCTCTTTGCCTTTTTAATGATGTTCCCGCTCTCAAAGTCCGCACACCTTGCAAGCTGCGCTTTCATGATTTTATCCGTTTCCTCCATAAGAATCGGAATGAACCGGAGCGCAATTGACATCATCATCGCAATTTCATGCACCGGCACCTTTACTTTTTTTAACGGACCCAGCATCTTTTCAAGACCATCCGTAAGCTGATTGGGTGTTGTCGTAAGCGTCATGATTGAGGAGCCTATGATCAAAAAGCTCAGCCTTATTGCAAGAAGCACCGAAAGCTGAAGTCCCTCCTTTGTAATCGTCAGCCTCCATACTGCCGCAAGCGGCTCTCCGGGCGTCAGGAAAAGGTTAAACACAACTGTTATAAGCAGCAAAAACGCAATCGCTTTCATTCCCTTAACCATAAATCTAAACGGCACCTTAGACAGCTTTATCACAATCGCCAAAAAAACTGCCGCTACCGCATATGCAGCCGCGCCATCAAACACAAAAAGCGATATGATAAACAAAATCGTCGAGCCAAGCTTAACTCTGGGGTCCAGCCGATGAATAATGGAATCCGCCTGATAGTATTGTCCCAGTGTAATATCTCTCAGCATAAGCTGTCACCCTTTTTCCTTCCCTGCTGCCGCAAGCCTTGTAAAGCATCTTTCTATTTCCTCTTTTGCCTCGTCAATAGTCGTCACGTCGTCGCTCACGTCATACCCGTGCTCCTGCAGCTCCTTCATGATATATGTGACCTGCGGCGCCGCAAGTCCGATTTTTTCAAGCTCGGCATAGTGGCGAAAGACCTGCCTTGGCACATCATCATACATCACGCTTCCTTTGTTCATGACAATAATCCTGTCCACATACCTTGCAACATCGTCCATGCTGTGTGAAACTAAAATTACCGTCATTCCCGTTTCACGCTTAAGCTTTGATATCTGATCCAAAATCTCGTCCCTGCCCTTAGGGTCAAGCCCCGCCGTCGGCTCATCCAGCACAAGCACCTGCGGTTTCATGGCAAGCACGCCCGCAATTGCCACACGCCTTTTTTGTCCCCCCGACAGGTCAAATGGCGACTGATAAAAATATTCGTCCGGAAGCCCCACAAGCTTTAATGCCTGATATGCCCTAAGCTCAACCTCCTTTTTGGAAAGCCCTAAATTCTTAGGTCCAAAGCAGACATCCGTAAAGACATCCGTTTCAAAAAGCTGGTGCTCGGGATACTGAAATACAAGCCCTACCTTGCTGCGCAGCTTTTTCCTGTCAAAGTCGTCAGCATAGATATCCTCGCCGTTAAAATAAATATTGCCGCTTGTCGCCTTTATCAATCCGTTCAAATGCTGCACAAGCGTTGACTTTCCCGAACCCGTATGGCCTATTATTCCTATAAACTGACCGTCAGGGATTACCAGGTTAATATTATCCAGCGCCCTGACCGACATCCCCGTATCTTCGTAAACATAGCTCACCTTATCTATAATTATCGGCATCTTTAATCCCCATTCCTGTTCACACTATTCCCGCGCTTTCTCCGACATCCTGCCTGCGCAGGCGTCAAGCGCTTCCCTAAGCTCCTCTTTGGTCAATATACCCTTCGGTATGGGAAAGCCGTCCTGTCTCAGCTCATAAGCAAGCTCTGTCACCTGCGGCACATCCAAACGAAGCTCCTTTAACCGCTCTACCTCCGAAAAAACCTCCCTCGGCGTTCCCTGCAGCGTAATCTTTCCTTTATCCATTACATAGACGCGGTCGGCATAAATGACCTCCTCCATGTAATGCGTGATAAGGATTACCGTTATGCGCTCAACATCATTCAGGGCACGCACGGCGCGTATGACCTCCCTGCGCCCTTTAGGGTCGAGCATTGCCGTAGGCTCGTCGAGAATAATGCATTTCGGGTGCATGGCAATGACGCCTGCAATCGATACCCGCTGTTTTTGTCCGCCGGAAAGCTTATTGGGCGAGTAATGCCTGAATTCATACATCCCCACCTCCTTAAGGCTCTCATCCACGCGCTCCCATATCTCCTTCGTAGGTACACCCATATTCTCCGGTCCAAAACCCACATCCTCCTCAACAATCTGACCTATAATCTGATTATCGGGATTTTGAAAGACCATTCCGGCAGTCTGCCTGATTTCCCATATATATTCATCCTTCTGCGTGTCTTTTCCATCAACCCACACAGTACCCTCCGTAGGATAAAGTATGGCGTTAAGATGCTTTGCCAGCGTTGATTTTCCGGAGCCGTTGTGTCCCAAAATCGCAACAAAATCGCCTTGGCTGATATCCAGATTTACATCGTCAACCGCTGTTGTAATTCCCTCAACATTGCCCTCTTCGTCGCGTCTGATGTACTCATATATTAAGTCCTTAACCTTAATAATTCCCATGTAACTCCCCATTCCAAAGCTATTTATTATCATCCTGAAGCTTCTGCTGCATAAATGCCTGATACAGCTTACGTCTGTTGAGCATTTCCTTCTGTTCCTTATCCTGCTGGATCTGTCTTTTTATATTTTCGGCAATCCATATCGCCCTGATTTTGTCAAGGATTTTCTCCTCCTCGCTCTTCTGCCCCAAATCGGCCTCATCCATATATTCCTTTCCGTACATCTGCATCTGCCGTTTTCTGCGTTTGGTGTCCTTATAATCCTTATCCCACTTCTCAATTTTCTCCCGTTCGCTCGCCATTTCCTTTTGTTTTTTATAGCTTTCCCTCGTGGCCGCGCTTGTCGCAAATATTTTCGCCGGCCTTTGCAGCGGTGTCTGATAGAAATACGCTCCGCCGGGTACCGGCTGCCGATACGACGCCGAAGCCGTATTACCTGCGGGAGCATTTTCCGAATCTTTTGTCACATAAGGGTGGCTGATAAGATACTCATATGCCTTTTGTGCTTTAATATAATATTCCCTTGTGTCCTCTGTCGGGTTGGCGTCAGGATGATACAACTTCGCCTTATACCTATATGCCCGTTTTATCTGCTCATCGGATGCATTTTCTCTCACTCCGAGAAAATAGCAGGCTTCCTTCCTTGTCATGTTTTCATACTTATCCATCTATGCCTGTTTCCTTTCGCAAAGCCGGTGCCAAAATCTGATATCCGGGTTCAAATGTGAAATTTTTACACCCCTTATTATACCAAAAGCGCCCCCAAAATATGGGAGCGCCTCAAATACATTATTCTTTGCTCTTATACAAACTCAAGAACCACCTGCATAGCGCCGTCACCCTTACGCTGACCAACCTTAATTATTCTTGTATAACCACCGTTACGTCCAACATACTTAGGTGCGATTTCGTCAAACAGCTTTGCTGCAAGGTCGATTTGCTTTGTATTTCTTTTTCTTCCCGCTTTCTTCTCGGGAACCTCCTTTACGGAATATAATACACGAAGCATCTTTCTTCTTGCATTCATTCTTGAAGGCATATCCTTCTTGATTTCCTTCTCTACCTCATCATAAACGGTAACTCTCTTGCCGTCCTTTACTTCCTTTACTCTCTTGCCGTCCTTATCCTTCCTGGGAACCTTAGCCATAACCTTAACCATCTCATAGTTATCCTTTTCCTTTACGGCTAATGCAACAAGACCCTCAACAATTTTCTGAACTTCCTTTGCTCTTGCTTCAGTTGTTATAATCCTGCCGTTCTTGCTCGCAACCAAAGCAGTAACCTGCCCTCTGAGCAATGCCTTTCTTTGACTTGATGTTCTTCCAAGCTTTCTATACTTTGCCATAATAGGCTCCTTTCTTTTTGAGGACATACCGCCTGCACATATATTGGCAGGCTAACCTCATTGGTGGGACAAATGACAACGCCCTTTGGACTTACTTATCAAATGTCATTCATAAATTCCATCTCTGAGCACAAATGCGAACACTTTGGAATTACCGCATCTGCGGCGTATAAATACGCTCTTATATGTTAAATTTACAGGCTTATTATTCCTCCATAGGATTAAGCTGTAAACCTAACTCCTTTAATTTCGCCAATACCTCATCCAATGACTTACGTCCCAAGTTACGTACCTTCATCATATCCTCAGACGTCTTATTCGTAAGCTCCTCGACTGTATTAATGCCTGCCCTCTTAAGGCAATTGTAAGAGCGAACTGATAATTCAAGCTCATCGATGCTCATTTCAAGCACCTTTTCCTTCTCATCATCCTCTTTTTCATTAATAACCACAGCGCCCGTTCCAAGCTCTGAAAGATTAATGAAGAGCTTAAGATGCTCGCTCAGCACCTTAGCTGCAAGGCTGACTGCTTCATCAGGCTCAAGCGTGGCGTTCGTGTATACATCCAGTGTCAGTTTATCATAGTCAGTAACCTGACCAACACGGGTATTTTCTACGGTAACATTTACTCTCTCTACAGGAGTATATATAGAATCCACTGCAATAATCCCAATCGGCAAATCCTCGCCCTTGTTCTTATCAGCGCTGATATATCCTCTGCCCTTTGTTATAAGTATCTCCATGTAAAGCTTGCTGTCCTTACCGCCATTCAATGTGGCGATAACCTGATCCGGATTCATGATTTCAATGTCCTGATCCACCTGTATATCAGATGCCCTGACAACGCCCTCTCCCTGAAAATCAATAACTGCCTTCTTAACTTCATCAGTATCGCTGCTGTTTTTAATCTCCAGGCTCTTGAGGTTCATGATAATCTCAGTCACATCTTCCTTGACTCCGGGAATTGAGCTGAATTCATGCAATACACCATCAATCTTAACCTGACTTACAGCTGCGCCGGGTAGGGAAGCAAGCATAATTCTTCTAAGAGAATTACCCAGTGTGATTCCATAACCTCTCTCTAAAGGTTCTACTACAAATCTACCGTACCTTTTGTCTTCAGAGATTTCCGCCACTTCAATATTGGGACTGTCAAAATCAAACGCCAACACTGTAATACCCTCCTTTAATGAATGTGATGAATAAAATTTTAATAAGTGCAACAATAGAAAGTACGCATTGCGCACTTCCTACTGTCCAATTCACATCAGATGTTTATTATAATGATGTTAATTACTTAGAGTACAGCTCGACGATAAGCATCTCATTTACAGGAACATCAATAACTTCTCTTGTAGGAAGCTCCTTAATCGTTCCCTTAAAATTCTCCTTATCAACATCCATCCATTCAGGAACCAGTCTGCCGTTCGTAACTTCCGCGACATCCTTATATCTTTGTAAGCCTCTTGACTTCTCTCTGATTTCAATGACATCGCCCGCACTGATTAAGTATGAAGGTATATTTACGCTCTTTCCATTAACCAATACATGCTTATGGTCTACAATCTGCCTTGCCTCTTTCCTCGTTCTGGCAAAACCCATGCGGAATATAACGCTGTCAAGCCTTCTCTCAAGAAGCACCATAAGGTTTTCACCTGTCATGCCCTTCATTCTGTCCGCTTTCTCATAATAATTGCGGAAAGGCTTTTCAAGCACGCCGTAAATGAACTTTGCCTTCTGCTTCTCTCTAAGCTGTAAGCCATACTCGCTCATCTTCTTGCCGGCTCTTGCTGACTTTCTTTTAGACTTCTTATCATATCCTAAAAATACCGGATCCAAATCAAGAGATCTGCATCTTTTAAGCACAGGAACTCTATTAACTGCCATGTTTAACCTCATTTCTGCGCTGCTCTAATCTAATCTCAAACTGCAATACGCCCGCTTGCCCCGTGTCACGCAGCGCACAGACACAGGCTTATAGAATATATGCAGCTTTTGCTTATCATAGGATGAAGCTTTAGTTTTTCTTGGGCAGTGTATTTTACTGCCTTAGAAAAACTCTTCATTCTTTAAACTCTACGACGTTTAGGCGGACGGCAGCCGTTATGCGGAACGGGAGTCACGTCCTTGATGCTTGTTACCTCAAGACCGCACGCCTGAAGCGCACGGATAGCAGCCTCTCTGCCTGAGCCCGGACCCTTAACCATAACATCTACGGACTTAAGACCATGTACTAATGCTGCCTTGGCAGCCGTTTCTGCTGCCATCTGCGCCGCATACGGAGTAGATTTCTTTGAACCTCTAAATCCCAGACCACCTGCACTTGCCCATGAGAGCGCATTGCCCTCTGTGTCTGTCAGTGTAACAATCGTATTGTTAAATGACGACTGGATATGTGCCTGTCCGCGTTCAACGTTTTTCTTTACACGCTTCTTTGTTACTTTTTTTGCAACCTGTTTAGCCATTTTAAACTAACCTACTTTCTCATTAAACTCATTGTTCGCATCTGAAATATGAAATTAAATCCCATATCTTTCAGCTCAGCATTTGCTGAAGCTACTTCTTTTTATTTGCTACCGTACGCTTCGGACCCTTTCTTGTTCTTGCATTGGTCTTTGTCTTTTGACCACGGACAGGAAGCCCTCTTCTGTGACGAATACCGCGATAGCATCCGATTTCCTGTAATCTCTTGATATTCAATGCAATTTCACGGCGCAAGTCACCCTCTACCATGTAATCTGCATCAATAACCGCACTGATTTTCCTGACATCGTCATCCGTTAAATCCCTTACGCGGATGTCAGGACTCACGCCTGCCTTCTCGAGGATTTTATTGGAGCTTACTCTGCCTATTCCGTAGATGTAAGTCAATCCGATTTCCACACGTTTTTCCCTTGGTAAGTCAACACCAGCAATACGAGCCATTTTAAATTCCTCCATTTTGTTTCAGGACAGCCGTCATATATTGCGCTGCTGTCATATATTAATAGTAAACTAATTGATTGGGGTATCACATACCCGATCGGATAAGCATCCGATTTTTCCGATACTAATCGGTTTCCCGTTCGCATATTAAACGGGTGTGCGCAGAATATTATTATTTTCTGCTTTACGCGAAAATTTTCTCGGTATCAAGAAGTAAACACATAACAGTTATATCTGTCATATATTTATAGTACGCATCCGCCTTGACGAAAACGATGCGTACATCAGCCGCTCTTTGAACCAAAAACAAAGACACTGGATTTTCAGCCCTGCCTCTGCTTATGCTTAGGGTTTTCACAGATAATTCTGATTCTGCCCTTTCTCTTGATAACTTTGCATTTTTCGCAAATAGGTTTTACTGATGATCTAACTTTCATGTTAAACCCTCCTTTCAAAAAGACCGTTTTTCATTATACCACGCATCGCTTTAAAAAGCAAGCCCTGATACAATCATTCTATAAGAAAAACTTTTTAAAAGCTTTTACTTATCTCTCCAAATGATTCTTCCCTTTGACAAATCATAAGGCGAAAGCTCCAGCGTTACCTTATCGCCCGGAAGAATACGTATAAAATTCTGGCGCAGCTTTCCACTGATATGGGCAAGCACCCTGTGACCGTTCTCCAGCTCTACCTGAAACATAGTGTTCGGAAGCTTCTCAACTACTGTTCCTTCTATTTCTATTACATCGGACTTTGACATTATTTTACCTCCTGACCGGCTTTGCAATATTGCTTTATTAAATGCTTAACCTCTTCGTTTGTGACAGACTCCGTGTCTGCCACTCTTGTCATTTTTTTTATAATCTGTATATGCTTTTTATTTTTTTTCTTCAGTCTGTCGATGGTGCGCACATCTCCGTCAGCCAAATAAACGTAATCCTCATCCTCTCTCAGGATAAGATATATCCTTCCCTTATCGTGTCCCGAAAGCGAATATGCCAAATACCCTGTCATATGTTGCACCTGCGTTTGCTTTTCCCTTTCTTAGAGTTTGTTTCCGTCTACAACAGAGTAAGGATTTCAGGCTCTCCGTCAGTGACAAGAATTGTGTTTTCATAATGAGCGGACAGCGAACCGTCCTCTGTCACTACCGTCCAGTCGTCGTCCAGCCACTCCACCTCATAGCCGCCCATATTTATCATGGGCTCTACGGCAAGCGTCATACCCGCCTGAAGCCGCACTCCCTTTCTTCTCTGTCTGAAATTAGGTATCTGCGGATCCTCATGAAGCGATGTGCCAATGCCATGACCAACCAAATCTTCCACAATGCCATAGCCAAAACGTGAAATATACTCATCGATTCTGTTTGAAATATCATGAAGATGATTTCCCGCTCTCGCCATCTTGATTCCCTCGAAAAACGAATTCCGGGTTTCATCAATGAGCTGCCTCGCCTCGGGGCTGATGCGCCCCACTCCATAGGTACGCGCCGCGTCGGAATGATATCCCTTGTATATCAGCCCGCAGTCAAGGCTTACGATATCCCCCTCCTGAAGTATACGATCCGCTCTCGGAATACCATGCACAACCTCGTCATTTACCGAAACGCATATTGATGCGGGATATCCCTGATAATGCAAAAAATTTGGTACGCAGCCATAGCCTCTGATAAGCTTTTCGCCAAGCCGGTCGATATCCAATGTGGAAATTCCCGGCTCAATCGCTTTCCCAAGCTCCTCATGCACCTTCGCAAGAAGCTTGCACGAATGTCTCATCAGGTCTATTTCCCTCTGCGATTTAATTGTTACAGCCATCTTAATCTCCATTCCGGAGCGTTAGCCGCGCCCCTCTTTAATCGCAGCCCTTCAATATATCCTCAATCGCTGCAAACACGTCATTCATGTCAGCCGTACCGTCAACCGATTTTAAAACGCCCTTCTTTGAATAAAAATCAATCAGCGGCTGCGTCTGCTTATGGTACACGTCAAGGCGGTTCTTAACCGTTTCCGGTTTATCATCATCCCGCAGAACAAGCTCGGAATTGCACTTATCACAGATTCCCTCTTTTTTAGGCGGGATATGTACAATATGATATGTTGCACCGCAGGTTACGCATGCGCGTCTGCCGGACATCCTGCTGATTATATTTTCGTCCGGGACATCCACGTTGACAGCATAATCAATTTTATCTCCAAGCTCGCTAAGTGCTTTATCAAGCACTTCTGCCTGAGGTATTGTCCTCGGAAAGCCGTCAAGCACATAACCGTTTTTACAGTCATCGTCTGCGACTCTGTCCAAAAGGATTTTTACGGTAAGCTCATCCGGGACAAGAAGTCCCTGATCCATGTACTTCTTAGCCTCCATTCCCAGCTCTGTGCCGTTCTTGATATTTGCACGGAAAATATCACCTGTTGAAATATGCGGAATCGAAAACTTTTCCGCAATCATTTTAGCCTGTGTCCCTTTTCCCGCGCCCGGCGCTCCCAACATAATAATTTTCATATCAATTCTCCATTTCTGCGCGCTTATCAGCGCACTGCCCGTTAAAGCCATACGCCCGGATCCGCACCCGCGCGCTCAGGCACTAATCCTTTATTTTAAACCGTCAAATACATTCAATTCAAAACATTTGCATATCCTCAATTCAAAGCATTTACGGTTCCGTTTTATGACAATGCCATGACCGCGTTATGACAACGTATAGAAGCAAAGCCTGTTATGCTTTGCTTCCGTACGTTACCGGCTGTCCATGATCAATGCTTAATCATTCAAAAAGCCTTTATAATTGCGTACAAGCATCTGCGATTCAATCTGTTTAATTGTTTCGAGTACAACGCTTACAATAATTATCAAGCTTGTTCCTCCAAATGAAACAGACGCATTAAATACACCGTTGAAAAAGAATGGCACAACTGCAACGATTACCAAGCCTATAGCACCAATGAAAATAATTGCATTTAATACCTTTGACAGATAATCGCTTGTCGGTTTACCCGGTCTGATTCCCGGAATGAAGCCGCCCTGCCTTTTCATATTATTTGCAATCTCTAACGGATTAAATGTCAGCGACGTATAGAAATATGCAAAAAATACAGTCAATACAATATATACCACTAAGCCTATCGAGTAAATCATTTGGTCGGGATTGCACCAATTATCCTGATTTAAGCCCTTGATAATATGGCTCCACACACCGCTTCCGCTATATCCCGCTAATGTAGATATAACAATAGGGAACTGCATAAGCGAAGATGAAAAGATAATGGGGATAACTCCCGCAGTGTTGACCTTTAAAGGAAGGTAGGTCCTTTGACCGCCAACCATCTTATTTCCCTGTATCTTTTTAGCATACTGCACCGGTATCTTACGCACGGCGCTGTTAAGTATAACTACAAAGACAACCATTGCCAAAACGATTGCAATAATAACGAGCGCTGCGACTACTGCCAAAGGAATCGACTTTCCCTTGCAGAACTGCTCATACAGGCTGCTGAAATCATCAGGCAGTCGGGAAATAATATTTATAACAAGTACGATTGAAATACCGTTGCCAACCCCGTTTTCCGTAATGCGCTCGCCAATCCACATAAGGAATGCACTTCCCGCAGTCAATACTGCGATTACGGTTATAACCTCCAGGGGAGCATAATTTTCAAGCAGACCCTGATTGCCAAAACCGATTGCCATGGCGCCGCTTTCAATAAGAGCCAACGCAACGGTCACATAACGCGTAATGGAAGCAAGCTTCTTTCTTCCATCCTCCCCATCCTTTTGCATCTCCTCAAGCTTTGGAATTGCAATTGTAAGAAGCTGTATAATGATGGAAGATGTGATATATGGCGTTATGCTCAATGCAAATACAGACATGTTCGCAAAGGAACCGCCCGTAAATGCATCAAAGAAGCTGAACGCACCACTGGTCTGAGCTTCGAACCATGAAGAGAAATAATCTCTGTTTACACCCGGAATGGGTAGCTGCGAGCCAAAACGGATGACAATCAGCATAAAGAATGTAAACAGCAGCTTATTTCTAATTTCCTTTATCTTAAAAGCGTTCTTTAATGTAGAAAACATTAGATCACCTCTGCTGTTCCACCAAGTGCCTCAATCTTTTCCTTCGCAGATGCACTGAATGCATTTACCTGAACGTTGAGCTTCTTAGTTAATTCTCCTCTGCCTAAAATCTTTACTCCATCCTTAGGATTTTTAATGATTCCGGTTTCGATTAAAGTATCTACTGAAACAGTAGCGCCTGCTTCAAATTTCTCCTCTAATACTTCAATATTAATAGCAACGATTTCCTTTGTGTTTATATTGTGGAAACCTCTCTTGGGAATACGTCTGTACAAAGGCATCTGAC
The DNA here is from genome assembly GCA_021202335.1 of Lachnospiraceae bacterium. Lineage (GTDB taxonomy): Bacteria > Bacillota > Clostridia > Lachnospirales > Lachnospiraceae > COE1. Next base: position 33,301 of record JAJQDE010000055.1, on the reverse strand, counting down.
CACCTTCAAAACCCAATCTCGGAGCTCCCGAACGGGCTTTTTGCCCCTTGTGACCCTTGCCGGCTGTCTTACCGTTGCCTGAACCGTGTCCACGGCCTCTTCTAAAATTATTACTGTGCTTAGAGCCCTCAGCAGGTCTTAAATTACATAATTCCATTCTGACACCTCCTTATTCTGCTTCTTCAACTTTCACTAAGTGATTTACTTTACGAATCATGCCTCTGGTTGCAGCATTGTCAGGAAGCTCCACAGTCTTATTAAGCTTTGTTAAGCCCATAGCCACAACAGTAGCCTTGTTTTTGGGAACCGCCCCAATTGCTGATTTAACCAAAGTAACCTTTAATGTTTTTGCCATCTTTAATTACCATGCCTTTCTCATCACCTGCGAATTGAACCGCAGGCGCAAATTTGCAGGCTGAAAAACCAGTGATTTTCCAGCTTTATTTAAGCCCTAATCTCATCGACGGATTTCCCGCGGTTTGCAGCTACCTGCTCAGGCGTCTTTAACTGTGAAAGACCTGAAATGGTAGAAAGTACAACATTCTGTTTATTATTTGAGCCCAATGATTTTGTACGAATGTTCTTAATACCTGCAAGCTCGCACACGATACGTGCAGGACCTCCCGCAATAATACCTGTACCTTCGGGAGCTCTCTTCAATAATACGCTGGAAGAGCCATAATTTCCAATAAAATCATGCGTGATTGACTGATTTTCATCCATCGCAACGCTTATCAGATTCTTCATTGCATCTTCCTTACCCTTACGAATTGCCTCAGGGATTTCTACAGCCTTACCAAGTCCGGCGCCGACGTGACCGTTACCGTCACCTACAACTACCAAAGCGGTAAAGCGCATGTTACGTCCACCCTTAACAGTCTTTGTTACTCTCTTAATTGTAACAACCTTATCTGTTAATTCAAGCTGACCGGCATCAATGATTGTACGTTTCATGTGATTTTCTCCCTTCCTAGAATACTAAGCCGGCTTCTCTTGCCGCCTCAGCCAAAGCTTTGATTTTTCCATGGTACAAAAAGCCGCCTCTGTCAAAAACCACTTCCGTAATGCCCTTATCCAGCGCTCTCTTTGCAATCACTTTTCCCAAGTATGCCGCTGCCTCAACGTTATTGGTTTTCTCCAGCTCAGACTTCACTTCACTCTCTACCGTAGAAGCTGCTGCCAATGTGTTTCCAACTGTATCGTCAATAATTTGAGCATACATATGATTATTGCTTCTAAATACCGCTAAACGTGGTCTTTGAGATGTACCGTTTAAACGGTTACGTATTCTCTTGTGCTTTTTCGTACGCAATTCTGCTCTTGATTTCTTACTAACCATTTCCTACGCCCTCCTTATTTACTTCTTACCGGTTTTACCAACTTTACGTCTGATTACCTCATCAGCATACTTAATTCCCTTGCCCTTGTATGGCTCAGGTCTTCTCTTATCTCTGATTTCAGCCGCAAATTGTCCGACCTTTTCCTTATCAATACCCTTAACAATGATAATGTTCGTACCGTCAAGCACTGTTTCGATGCCCTCCGGGTCAATCATTTCAACAGGATGTGAATATCCCAAGGATAATGTTAATTTTTTCCCGGCCTTCGCCGCTCTGTAACCAACGCCGTTTATCTCAAGCTTTTTCTCATAACCGCTTGTCACTCCGACAACCATGTTATTGATCAGTGTTCTTGTCAGACCATGCAGCGATTTCATTTTCTTTAAATCATTCGGTCTTGCAACAGTTACCACTTCGCCTTCAACCTTAATTTCCATCTCAGCCGGCAACACTCTCTCAAGCGTTCCCTTAGGACCCTTTACAGTCACTTTGTTATTTTCTGCAACCTCCACAGTTACGCCTGCAGGAATTGCGATTGGCATTCTTCCTATACGTGACATGCCCGTACCTCCTATTATTTATATAAAATATTGCACTTTGTTGCCATTACCATACAAATGCTAACACTTCGCCGCCAACCTGAAGCTTTCTTGCTTCCTTGTCAGTGATAACGCCGCGGTTTGTGGAAATGATAGCTATGCCAAGCCCGCCGAGCACCTTCGGCAGCTCATCCTTGCCGGCATAAATACGAAGCCCCGGCTTTGAAATTCTCTTTAAGCCCGTTATAATTCTCTCGTTCTTGTCTGCTCCGTATTTTAATGTGATGTGAATTGTTTTAAAAGTACCGTTCTCAACAACATCAACGGCTTTAATATAACCTTCATCTAAAAGAATCTGCGCAATTGAAAGCTTCATCTTTGATGAAGGGACATCTACTGTATCATGCTTTGCAGTGTTCGCATTACGAATTCTTGTAAGCATATCTGCAATAGGATCACTCATTGTCATTTCAGTTTCCTCCTTATGGATTTCTTTTTATTACCGTCCGACATCCGCAGCGCCGATACGCGCTGAATTATTTCAGATATCAATTTACCAACTGGCTTTCTTTACGCCCGGAATCTGACCCTTGTATGCCAACTCGCGGAAGCAGATTCTGCAAATTCCATATTTTCTTAAGTAAGCATGCGGACGGCCACAAATTCTGCAGCGGTTATACTGCTGTGTGGAAAACTTAGGTTTACGCTGCTGTTTTATTTTCATTGCTGTTTTAGCCATGAGAATTTACCTCCTTATTATTTAGCGAAAGGCATGTTGAACAGTCTTAACAGTTCACGCGCTTCTTCGTCTGTCTTAGCAGTTGTTACAAATGCGATATCCATACCTCTTATCTTATCAATCTTATCGTACTCGATTTCGGGGAAGATAATCTGCTCCTTAATACCGAGCGCATAATTACCTCTTCCGTCAAATCCGTTCGGATTAACGCCTCTAAAGTCACGTACACGGGGAAGCGCAAGGTTCACAAGACGATCAAGGAACTCATACATCTTCTCGCCGCGAAGAGTTACCTTACAGCCGATCGGCATTCCCTCACGAATTTTAAAGTTAGCGATAGCCTTCTTTGCCTTTGTCGCAACAGCCTTCTGACCTGATATTGTTTCCATATCCTTTATAGCCGACTCCAATGCCTTCGCATTATCCTTTGCTTCACCGACGCCCATGTTAATAACAATCTTATCAAGCTTGGGAACTTCCATGATATTCTTATAACCGAACTTCTTAATCATGGCATCGACGATTTCATTTTTGTACATATCTTTCAGTCTACTCACCGGTCCAGACCTCCTTCCATAGAATTAATCAATAATCTCGCCTGTTGTCTTTGCGTAGCGTACCTTCTTGCCTTCCTCAAACTTAAAGCCGACTCTTGTCGCCTTACCCTTGTGAAGATACATTACGTTTGAAATATCAATCGGAGCTTCTTTTTGGATAATGCCGCCGTTCTGATTTGCAGCGGAAGGCTTCGTATGCTTTGTCACAATATTAATGCCCTCTACCAATACTCTGGCATTTTTTCTGTCGATAGACAATACCTTGCCTTCTTTATCCTTATCCTTACCGGTAATAACCTTTACAGTATCACCCTTCTTAATCTTTAACATTCTGGCACCTCCCTATAATACTTCAGGAGCCAGGGAAACAATTTTCATAAACTGTTTCTCACGAAGCTCTCTTGCCACTGGTCCAAAAATACGTGTTCCTCTCGGAGTCTTATCCTCCTTAATGATAACAGCAGCATTTTCATCAAATTTTATATAAGAACCGTCCTTACGACGAGCGCCCTTTACAGTACGTACAACCACAGCCTTAACTACATCGCCCTTTTTTACAACGCCGCCTGGTGTTGCATCTTTAACGCTGGCTACGATTATATCGCCGATGCCTGCATATCTTCTTGTAGATCCACCCATAACCCTGATGCAGAGTAACTCTTTTGCACCGGTATTATCAGCGACCTTCAGTCTGCTTTCCTGTTGTATCATGCCTATTCTCCTTCCAAAGCCGCATACATGCAGCCTTTAAAATCTATTTTGCTCTCTCAACAATCTCAACAAGTCTCCATCTCTTATCCTTTGATAAGGGTCTTGTTTCCATTACCTTTACCGTATCGCCAATGTTGCAGTCGTTATTCTCATCATGAGCCTTTAATTTATACGTTCTCTTAACGATTTTCCCGTAAAGAGGATGCTTTACATGATTTTCCACAGCAACTACGATAGTTTTCTGCATTTTATTGCTAACAACCTTGCCTGTACGTGTTTTTCTCAGATTTCTTTCCACGACCGTTTTCCTCCTACTCTACGTTTTTAAGATTTGCATTCATTACAGTCTGAATTCTGGCAATGTTTTTTCTTACTTCCCTGATTCTTGCCGTATTGTCCAACTGATTAGTTGCATTCTGAAACCTCAAATTGAAAAGCTCTTTCTTTGCAGCCACTAATTCCTCTGATAATTCTGCATCTGATTTGGTCCTTAATTCTTCAAGATATTTACTGGTTTTCATTCACTGCACCGCCTTCCAAATCTGCTTTAGAAACAATCTTGCACTTACAAGGAAGCTTGTGTGTCGCAAGACGTAACGCTTCTTTAGCCACATCCTCAGCTACTCCGCTGATTTCAAACATTACACGACCGGGTTTAACAACCGCTACCCAATACTCAAGAGAACCCTTACCTGAACCCATTCGGGTTTCTGCGGGCTTCGCCGTTACGGGCTTATCCGGGAAAATCTTAATCCATACCTTACCGCCACGCTTGATATAACGCGTCATTGCGATACGGGCTGCTTCTATCTGATTTGACTTAATCCAGCACGGCTCCAATGCCACGATACCATATTCACCATAAGTAATTGTATTGCCTCTCTGTGCCTTACCTCTCATGGAACCGCGAAATTGTTTACGATGCTTAACTCTTTTTGGCATTAACATTATTTATCGCTCCCTTCCTTGGATGCCTTCGCCTCCGTATTTCCCTTTGTAGGGAGAACCTCGCCCTTGTAGATCCAAACCTTTACGCCAATCTTGCCGTAGGTTGTATCTGCCTCTGCGAAACCATAGTCAATATCTGCTCTAAGTGTCTGAAGTGGGATTGTGCCTTCGCTGTAAAACTCAGTACGGGCCATATCTGCTCCGCCAAGCCTTCCCGCAACAGCCGTCTTGATGCCTAAGGCTCCTGCCTTCATCGTCCTGCCCATGCAGGATTTCATTGCACGTCTGAAAGACACACGGTTTTCAAGCTGCTGTGCAATATTCTCCGCCACAAGCTGCGCATCTCTGTCAGGTCTTTTAATTTCCTTAATGTCAACAAGTACATTCTTGCCCGTAAGCTTCTGAAGCTCCTTCTTTGTTACCTCTATCTCAGCGCCGCCCTTGCCGATCACAACACCCGGCTTAGCCGTATACACGATAACCTTAACTCTTTCGGAAGCTCTTTCAATTTCAATTTTTGAAATACCTGCACTGTATAATTTTTTCTTTAAAAACTTTCTGATGTTATAATCTTCTACCAAGAAATCAGCAAATTCAGCATCAGCATACCATTTTGAATCCCAATCTTTAATAATACCGACTCTCAGTCCATGAGGATTAACTTTCTGTCCCATTTTCTTCCTCCTATCTCTCGTCAAGCACAATTGTAATGTGGCTCATTCTCTTTTCAATCCTGTAAGCTCTGCCCTGTGCTCTTGGTCTTATTCTTTTCATTGTGGGTCCCTTGTTTGCGTAGCACTCTGCAATATAAAGGTTGTCAGCGTTCATGCCGTTATTGTTCTCGGCATTTGCGATTGCTGATTCCAAAAGCTTTTTAATAACTCCTGAAGCGTATCTGGGACTATACTCTAAAATAGCCAAAGCCGTCTGTACATCCTTGCCTCTGACAGCGTCTAACACAAAGCATGCCTTCTGCACGGAAATTCTGGCATAAGAGAGCTTTGCTGACGGTCTGGTTTCTCTGTTCTCTGCATTTCTCTTTCTTTTATAACTTGTTCTGCTATACTTTTCCTTAGCCATGGTTGAACCTCCTTTCAACTGATTACTTAACCTTTGATTTCTTTTCGTCCTTACCATGTCCTCTGTAAGTTCTGGTTGCGACAAATTCACCGAGCTTATGTCCGACCATGTCTTCCGTTACATATACAGGCACATGCTTTCTTCCATCGTGAACCGCAATCGTATGACCTACAAACGAAGGGAAAATTGTAGAACGACGTGACCATGTTTTAATTACTGATTTATCCCCTGACGCATTCATTGCATCAATCTTTTTCAAAAGGCTCGCATCTGCAAAGGGTCCCTTTTTTAATGATCTAGCCATTAGGTAATTCCTCCTTATAATCGATAAACTGTTTTTTTGCAGGAGCAATCATTTATTTGATTGCTCTGCCATCTCTTCTTCTCACAATAAGCTTGTTGGAAGCCTTCTTCTTCTTTCTTGTCTTATAACCAAGCGCAGGCTTGCCCCAAGGTGTGCACGGACCGGGTCTTCCGATACCGGTCTTACCTTCACCACCACCATGCGGATGGTCGTTAGGGTTCATAACGGAACCGCGGACCGTAGGTCTGATACCCATGTGACGTTTCCGTCCTGCTTTACCGATTTTGATAAGGTTGTGATCACCATTTCCCACAACACCGATTGACGCTCTGCAGAGAATGGGCACCATTCTCATTTCTCCTGAAGGAAGCCTGAGCGTTGCATACTTTCCTTCCTTAGCCATGAGCTGCGCGCTGTTGCCCGCGGAACGAACGAGCTGTCCGCCCTTTCCCGGCAAAAGCTCAATGTTGTGAACCATTGTACCAACGGGAATCTCTGAGAGAGGAAGGCAGTTGCCAACCCTTATTTCCGCCTCGGGACCGTTCATAACCTTCATGCCGTCCGTCAAGCCTTCAGGCGCAAGGATATATGACTTCTGTCCGTCCGCATAGCAGATAAGCGCTATGTTTGCCGAACGGTTCGGGTCATACTCAATACCGATAACATTTGCAGAGATACCGTCCTTATTTCTCTTAAAATCAATAATTCTATATTTACGTCTGTTTCCACCGCCCTGGTGCCTTACCGTAATCTTACCCTGATTATTACGTCCGGCATGCTTTTTCTTTGATACGCAAAGCGACTTTTCAGGAGTCTTTTTGGTAATCTCAGCAAAATCCGAGCCGGTCATGTTTCTTCTCGAAGGTGTATATGGGTTATATGTCTTAATTCCCATGATTTTTTCTCCTTTTCTAAATTTTATTATCACACTTTTAACTGTGTATAGATTTCATCGCAGCCTGTTTTATAATCCCGAAAACAGCTCGATGTCCTTGCTGTCCGGTGTAAGCTGCACGATTGCCTTCTTCGTTTTAGCTGTCTTTCCGACAGTAGCGCCGCGTCTTTTCTTCTTGCCGTTGAGGTTCATTGTGTTTACTCTGGCAACCTTTGCGCCCTCAAACATCTTCTCAACCGCTTCCTTAATCTGAGCCTTGTTAGCTTCCGTATGGACTAAAAATGTATATTTCTTATCGCCCATGCCTGCCATGCTCTTCTCAGTGATAACCGGCTTAAGGATTACATCATAATACTTAATGTCTGCCATTATGCGTACACCTCCTCAATCGTCTTTACGGCGTCCTTCGTGAGGATAACCGTACCGCCGTTCATAACATCATAAACATTGATTGTGTTTGTCAATGCGGTCTGTACATTAGGAAGGTTCTTTGCAGACTTTATAATCTTCTCATCCTTCTCGTTCATAACGACATACGCCTTGCCTACGTTTAAGTTATCCATAACAGCCTTGAATTTCTTTGTCTTAAATTCATCAAGCTTAAGCTCATCCAGCACAATAAGCTTATTCTCCTGAACCCTGCTCGTGAGCGCCGACTTTAAGGCAGCTCTCTTTTCCTTTTTATTAAGCTTGAATGAATAATCTCTCGGCACGGGAGCGAATACCACGCCGCCGCCCTTCCACTGCGGAGCCCTGATAGAACCCTGTCTTGCATGACCGGTTCCCTTTTGCCTCCACGGTTTTCTTCCGCCGCCTGATACCTCAGAACGAGTCTTAGCCTTCTGAGTGCCCTGGCGCTTATTTGCGAGCCGCTGAACGACTGCCAGGTGTACAAGGTGCTCGTTTATCTCAACACCGAATACGGCGTCGCTCAAGTCGATTGTTTCGACTTCCTTGCCCTCCATATTATAAACAGATACTTTTGCCATCTGTATGGTCCTCCTTTCGTCCGCTTCTGATGCGAACCACCTTTTAAGCTTCTACTCTGGTAGTTTCCTTGAGTGTTACCAATGCTTTCCTGGGTCCGGGCACTGAGCCTTTAACCAAAAGCAAATTCTTCTCTGCGTCTACTCTTACGATTTCAAGGTTCTGTACCGTCACCTTTACGCAGCCCATATGTCCGGGCATACCCTTGCCCTTGAACACGCGGCTCGGTGATGAGCAGGCACCGTTTGAACCCTGATGGCGATGGAACTTGGAACCATGCGCCATGGGACCTCTGTGCTGTCCATGTCTTTTAATCGCGCCCTGAAATCCTTTTCCTTTAGAAATGGCAGAAGCGTCCACCTTATCTCCTGTCGAGAAAATATCAGCCTTAATCTCGCTTCCCAATGCATATTCCTCAGTATTTTCAAATTTAAATTCTCTCAAAAATCTCTTGGAAGAAACACCCGCCTTGTCAAAATGACCCTTGAGCGGCTTGTTGACGCCATGTCTGTGTATAACCTCTCTCTTTCCGCCCTTATCCTTATTGACAATCTTGTCCTTCTTGTCCACAAAGCCCACCTGAACTGCCTTGTAGCCGTCATTTTCAACCGTCTTAATCTGTGTTACCACACAGGGACCGGCCTGAAGCACGGTTACGGGAATCAGCGAACCGTCTTCGTTGAAGATTTGAGTCATTCCGACTTTCGTAGCCAATATAGCTTTCTTCATTTCCTTACCTCCGTTTGTTCTACAGCGGAGCGCATTCTGCCGCGCTCATTCTAGTAGAAGGCTTATTTGTTCTTCATTTTAATATCAATATAAACACCCGCCGGCATCTCTAATCTCTGCAATGCATCCATTGTCTTTGATGTCGGTGCGATGATATCGATCAGTCTTTTATGCGTTCTCTGTTCGAACTGCTCTCTCGAATCCTTATATTTGTGAACCGCTCTCAAAATCGTGACAACCTCTTTCTTTGTAGGAAGAGGAACCGGTCCGCTCACCTGTGATCCGTTCTTTTTTACTGTTTCGATAATTTTTTTGGCAGATGCATCAACTAACTGATGATCGTAAGCTTTTAATGTAATTCTCATTACCTGACTTGCCATAAAAAAAGTCGCCTCCTTTTCGCACTTTTTATTAATAAGTACGACAAGCGGTGACTGTACACTCTCCCGTGTGTGTCATGCCATTTCTTATCAAAGCCCATTGCCCTGAATTTCTGCTGCAATCTCTCACATCGTTTATTACTTTGTACAGTGACTTGTCGCCAGTTTCCTAACTTGACATTCGCTCCGCGGAAAACCTGCCGTTCCTTTGTCGGTGCCGACAGCAACCTCACGTTTCAACGCTATCATGTCACAGCAATTAACAGTATATCGCAGTAAAATTCCTTTTGCAAGCACTTTTTCTTTATTTATTGTATTTTTTTGCATACAATCCGCACGGCGGCGGTTCTTAAAGCTTGTAATGCAGCGCCTTATTATAGTATACTGTTATTATTATTCAACTGACGGCTTTTTACCGTTCACTATCAAACCGTAATGTCGGAATATACTCGAAAGGATTAATATACTATGTGGATTGCAGATAATTGGAAGGACTATGAGTTGACGGACACATCTCGCGGCGAAAAGCTTGAGCGCTGGGGGAAATATATCCTTGTGCGCCCCGACCCGCAGGTGATTTGGAACACGCCACGGGAGGCGCGCGGCTGGAAAAATCCGAACGGTCATTACCACAGAAGCGCAAAGGGAGGCGGCGAGTGGGAATTTTTCAAGCTTCCCGAGGAATGGAGCATATGCTACGAGGGACCGGGAATGCCGCGCTTAACCTTTCGGCTTAAGCCGTTCAGCTTTAAGCACACGGGGCTGTTTCCCGAACAGGCGGTAAACTGGAATTGGGTTTCTTCTATTATAAAGGGCGCGCTTAAGAAGGAGCCTGAAAGAAAAATCAAGGTTCTCAATCTCTTTGCATACACGGGCGCGGCTACCTTAAGCGCCGCGGCTGCCGGGGCTGCCGTCACGCATGTGGACGCTTCAAAGGGAATGGTCGCATGGGCAAAAGAAAACGCCGCCGCATCCGGGCTTAGCGATGCGCCCATACGGTGGCTTGTCGATGACTGCGTGAAATTCGTGGAGCGTGAGCTGCGCCGCGGCAATACCTACGATGCCGTTATTATGGATCCGCCTTCATATGGCAGAGGCCCAAAGGGCGAAATTTGGAAAATGGAGGAGTCCATATTTCCGTTTATTGAGCTTACCGTCCGGCTGTTAAACGACCGGCCGCTGTTTTTCCTGATAAACTCCTATACAACCGGACTGCAGCCTGCCGTTTTAAGCTATATGCTGGGCGCCGCGCTTGTGCCGCAGCTTGGCGGGCACGTGGAAGCCTCTGAAATAGGACTTCCCGTGTCGTCAAACGGATTGATCCTGCCGTGCGGCGCAAGCGGGAGATGGACCCGTCACACTGCTCAATAATAATATAAGCCTGTAAGCGACGCCGCCATACCGCCAATTCCAATCAGCATAAGCAATACAATGACAATCCATATGACCGCCCAAACAAGCGTCGCCTTAAAATAATTGGATTTGCTCTTTTTCGTGCCGTTGCCGAACGCCCACACAAACACCATTATAATATTCACACACGGTATCATCATCAGCAGCATTGTCAACATCCAGTCGCCAAAGCTTACCGGCTCCTCCAAATCACCGTCGGGCTGCTGATAACCCTGACTGTATGGCGGCTGCTGATAACCCTGATTGTATGGCGGCTGCTGCCGGCCCTGATCATACTGCTGCTGTTGATAATAGGATTGGCTGAAGTTCGGCTGCGGCTGCCGGCTCTGATTGAAGTTTTCCGGCTGCGGCTGCCGGTCCTGATTAAATCCTTCCGACTGCGCCGTGTTTTGATTTCCCTGTTCGTATGAATTATTGTTGTCCATTCCGACATCTCCTCCCATAAGCTTGAGCCGTATCGCTCTTATGTCCTATGATAACATACGGCGGTCTGCTCACGCAACAAATATCGACATTTTGACCCCGTTTCCCGGTACGCAGGCTTAAGCAGCGCATGCTACAGCCGCAGTATTCTTGAAATAAGATTATTCCGGTAAAAGACCATGGGCGGATTGCCCGGAAAGAAGCAAATCATCCGATACAGATAAATTCCAAACGTGACCGCCGCTACAACGGCAAGCACGGGCTTCAGCGCCCTTGGAGTACGCCCGCGCAGATAGCGCTCGGCAAAAAACCATATGATAAATAAAATCCACAAGGGCGCGGCGGGATTTAATTCCATCCCCCTTGCAAATCTGCCCGTAAGGATATAAAACACGGCTCTTGTCATGCCGCAGCCCGCACAGGGAAAGCCCGTTACAATCAAAAACGGGCAATAGGCATGAAACAGCAGCCTCACAATTATGTTGTAAAGCTCAAACAGCAGTATGGCAGGATAAAAGCTTTTTATATCCTTTTTGAGTCTGTCCCACATTGTAAGCTTAACACCGCCTGTTTATACAATCTCTATCTGACACATTTTCATTGCCTCAAGCGCATTTTTATGGCTTTGCGGCGTCACTCCCGCGCAGCAGGCTTCCACAACGCTTACGCTCACCTCGGGAAGATATGCCTTTATTAGAAGCGCGTTGGAAATGACGCAGATGTCCGTGCAAAGTCCTATGAGCGTCACCTGTTCAAGGTCACCGCGCGATTTAAGATACTGTGCCAGCTCGACAGAGCCAAAGGTCAGCTTGTCAAACACCTTCATGCCGTCAGGAAAAAGCGCCTCAAGCTTTTTATCTATCTGCCAGCCCTCCGTTCCCTTAATGCAGTGCGGTACGGGAAGCTTTTTCCCCTCCTGCGTGTCCAAATAGTTGTCAAAATGCGTGTCCCTTGTAAAAATCACCTCGCCGTCGAAGCTTTTTATCCGCTCCGCAGCCTTATCGACAATTTCCACGGCTTCCTTTGTGCCAAGCGCGCCGTCGATAAAATCCTTCTGCATATCCACAACCACAAGCGCCTTTTTTGTATTCATCGCAGAACCCTCCTTTAATTTTTATTCCATATCCAGCTCCACAGGGCAGTGGTCGGAGCCTAACACCTGCGTATGGATTTTGGCGTCCGAAAGCCGTTCCCTGAGCGCTTCCGACACCACAAAGTAATCAATACGCCATCCGGCATTTGTTGCTCGCGCCTGCCGCATATAAGACCACCATGAGTACACGCCCGTCACATCGGGATAAAAATATCGGAACGTATCCACAAAGCCGTTTTCAAGCACACGGTCAAAGCAGGAGCGCTCCTCGTCCGTAAAGCCCGCGTTATGGCGGTTGGTTTTGGGATTTTTAAGGTCAATCTCCTTGTGCGCAACGTTCAGATCGCCGCAGAAGATTACAGGCTTACTCTCCTCAAGCTTTTTTAGATATTGCAAAAAGGCTTCCTCCCACCGCATACGGTACTCTAATCTGGTCAGCTCCCGCTGCGAGTTGGGCACATACACCGTAACGACATAATATTTCTCATACTCCGCTGTTATCACACGCCCCTCATGGTCATGCTCTTCCACGCCTATTCCGTAAGCCACATGCAGCGGCTGTGTTTTGGTAAAGAGGGCTGTCCCGGAATAGCCCTTTTTCTCCGCGTAATTCCAATATTGATGATATCCCGGAAGCGCAAGGTCGTGCTGACCTGCCTGGAGCTTTGTTTCCTGCAGGCAGAAAATGTCTGCGTCAATTTCCTCAAAAAAATCCAAAAATCCCTTTTGCAGGCACGCTCTTAATCCGTTTACATTCCATGAAATCAGTTTCATACAAGTCCTCCGGTCTTATTTTTATTTATTAATTATATATTAATGTAATTATATGTTGTTATTCCGGCTTTGGCAAGCTGTTGTTTGCGATATCTTATCATCGACGCCTTACCGTTCTCCGGCTGCCAGCTCGTCAGCGATGCGCCGGGCGGTCGCCGTGGCGGCAAGACCCTCCTGACTTGTTTCCCTAAGGCATGCCGGAATCATTGCCCCGATGCGCCGCATCGAATCCACCACCTCGTCAGGCTCAATCGCGCTTTGAATACCCGCCATGGTCAGGTGCGCCGCCAATACCGCATTAACCGCGCCGGAAGCGTTTCTCTTGATACAGGGAACCTCTACCAGCCCCGCTACGGGGTCGCAGGTAAGCCCTAGCATATTCTTTAACGCTAAAGCAGCGGCTTTTACAATCTGCTCATTTGCACCGCCCTCAAGGTAAGTGAGCGCGCCTGCCGCCATGGCCGCCGCCGAGCCAATCTCAGCCTGACAGCCGCCGCCCGCGCCGGAAATGCTTGCGCTGACCGCAAGCACCTCCCCGATGCCCGCCGCCACATAAAGCGCCTCGACAATATGCTCCTCCGCCGTATGCTTTTGCTTTTCATAGGTCAAAAGCACTGCCGGTATCACACCGCATGAGCCTGCCGTCGGGGCAGCGACAATGCGCCTCATACACGCATTGGATTCCCCCATTTTGACTGCCTTTTCCACAGCCTCCGCCAAAAATTCCCCAAACAGGGGCGTCTTTTCCTTTCTGTAACGCTCCAGCTTTTCGCCGTCCCCGCCTGCCATTTTACTCGCCGAGCGAAGCTTTGAATCATAGGAGGCATCAGCCTCCTTCATCGCCCGGTACATATGGCGCATCATTTCAAAGGATTCCTCTTTAGATACGCTTCTTTCCTTGCAGTCCTCATCTAAAATCACCTTCCAAAAAGGACATTCCATATTTTGCGCCTCCGCCACAATATCTTTTAGCATTGCAAAGCTCATAATACCCCCATTCCGGAGCGTCAGCTCCTATTTATTTAAGCTGTAATATGTAACCTTATTTACTCCCTCCAAATGCGCAAGCCACTGCACGGATTCCTCGGGTATCTCCTGGTCGCACTCAATTACCATAACGGCATTTCCCCCTCTTCCCGCACGGTATAGCTGCATGGTCGCTATATTCACGGACTTATGGGAAAGCATACTCGTCACCTCCGCCACATGCCCGGGCTGATCCATATTGTGGACAATCAGGGTGGGGTACTCACCGGAAAAATTCGCGGACAGACCGTCGATGCTTGCAATATTGATAAGCGAGCCGCCCAGCGACTGCCCTACGATTTCCAGCCGCCGCCCGCTTACGCCTGTCAGGTTAAGCTGCACGGAATTTGGATGCCCGTCCTTTAATTTCGCCTCTCCAAAGCTGAATTTCATTCCCTTTTCCCTTGCAAGGCTGAAGCTTTGCGGTATGCGCACGTCGTCCGGCTCCATTCCCAAAAGCCCCGCGACAATCGCAAGCTGTGTGCCGTGCCCCTTACCCGTTGCCAAAAATGAGCCGTACAGCAGTATTTCCGCTTCCGCAACCGGCTCGGCAAGCAGCTTTCCGGCAACATATCCTATTTTTACCGCTCCCGCCGTATGGGAGCTTGACGGTCCCACCATCACGGGACCAACGATGTCAAAAATGTTCATAATATTCCTCTTTTCGGTGTGTTTTTATTTTACACACGATAAAAAGCGCCACTCCATTCCAGCCATGAGTGACGCCTTTGCCATCCTTTGTCCATTATAATCCCATTCGATGGTTTTGACCAGTATTAATTTTTATCTGCAGTCTTCGCTGCATTTTCCATTTTCAAGCTTTACATTCCAAACCCTGTTAAAAGTGGCAAAAATAGATTGTATATGGTACAATTGATGCAGATGAGAAAGGCATATTCAAAAACAGGAGATTAGCTATGAAGATATATCACGGAAGCTATACGGTTGTGGGAAATCCTAAAATATTAACGGATGGATTTTATAAGGATTTTGGGTTTGGATTTTATTGCACAAATAAGGAAAATCAGGCAAAAAAATGGGCTCGAACCAAAAAACAAAATCACGTAGTAAATATATATCACTATGAAGAGGATAAAAGTTTAAAAATACGCCATTTTCAGGAAATGTCAGAGGAATGGCTTGATTTTGTTGTGGCGTGCAGGCAGGGCAAGGAACACGATTATGACATTGTAGAAGGTCCTATGGCTGATGATACAATTTGGGATTATATTGAGGATTTTGTGGATGGAGTTATTACAAGAGAAGCATTTTGGGTATTGGTAAAATTTAAATATCCGACACATCAAATTGTTTTTTGTACCAACGCAGCACTGGAAACAATTAAATATGAAGGGAGTTATACGGTTTGAAAAATATAGTATTTGAAGATGAAACAGTAACGGATGACGATTTATATTTTATATGTTACATGGTGGAGCGTGTAGGGCGTAAAATATGCCAAAAAAACAAATATATCGTCAATAAGATTGAATATAATGAATGGTTACGCCTGATTAGCCTGGCAAGTGTGCTGCATTGTGAAAATCCTGAAAAAACCGAATGGGAATGGATTCAGGAATATCATTTGGAACAGGGAAGCTATGACAGGCTTTTGGTGGACAAAACATTGGTTGAGCATATACCAACTGCAACACAAATGGGGAAAGTATACAAGCGCCTGATTTTAAGTACCATGCGTCCGAATGAAAATTATATAGACGGCTTCGTGCGGGTATATAATGATGAATTGTGCGATATTTTAGACGACTATAATAACGGCTCATTTTATGAACCCTCGTACTGCATCACAAGAGCATATAATAATGGCGGATTTTAAAGTTTTTATTGCGCGAATCGCGCTTTTAATGCTTTTGCAAAACATGTTTACTGTACTATGTTACTGCTTATTTTTCAAGCGTAAATGAAATTGTTCATTATTCCTCCCGGTTGGGCAATGCGTGCAGACACACATCAAAAAAAAACGCATGGTTTACAGATTTTCTGTTCCATGCGCCTTTACGCTACTACGATGTGTTTCAGTAATCCTCTTCCGGCGCTTTCTCCGCAATATCGCTGACCGGCTTTTGCAGGCCTTCGATTACGACATTGTTCCTTTGGGCATAGTCCCAAAGTGCCGCATGGATTGCCTCCTCCGCAAGCAGTGAACAATGTACCTTGACAGGCGGAAGCCCGTCCAGCGCCTCCATCACCGCCTTATTCGTAACCTCCAGCGCCTCCTGTATCGTTTTGCCCTTGACAAGCTCCGTCGCCATGCTGCTTGTCGCGACTGCCGCTCCGCAGCCGAAGGTTTTAAATTTTACGTCCCTGATAATTCCGTCCTCATCAATGTCAAAATACATCCGCATAATGTCGCCGCATTTTGCGTTGCCGACCGTACCGACGCCGTTCGCGTTTTCCAGCTCGCCGACATTTCTCGGATTATTGAAATGATCCATCACCTTTTCGCTGTACATTTATCCTGCCTCCCTTTAACCGTTATTTTTACCCTTTTTCATAAAATCCTCATACAACGGCGACATTGCGCGCAGCCGTTCGATAATCCGTTTCAGCTCGTCCACCACAAAGTCTATGTCCTGCATCGTCGTTTCCTCCGACAAAGTAAGGCGCAGCGAGCCGTGCGCAATCTCATGCGGCAATCCGATTGCAAGCAGCACATGGGAAGGGTCCAAGGCTCCCGACGTGCATGCGGAACCGCTTGAGGCGCAAATCCCGAGTCTGTCAAGCAAAATAAGCATGGATTCTCCCTCGATAAACCGAAAGCAGAAGCTTGCGTTGTTTGGCAGACGATCCGTCCTGTGTCCGTTCAGCCTTGTATGGGGGATTTCCGCCAAAACACGCTCAATCAAATGCTCGCGCAGCTCTGTTTCCCGCCTGCTTCTTTCCTCCATTGTTTCACCTGCAAGCTGCGCCGCCTTTCCGAAGCCGACAATCCCCGGTACATTCAGGGTTCCCGCCCGTCTGCTGCGCTCCTGCGCCCCGCCGTGAATATAAGAACGGATTTTTACGCCTCTGCGGATATACAAAATGCCCGCTCCTTTAGGACCGTTGAGCTTATGCCCGCTGGCGGAAAGCATATCGATGTTCATATCGTCCACATCAATTGGAATATGCCCGTATGCCTGTACCGCATCCGTGTGGAAGAGCACGCCGTTTTCATGGGCAAGCTTTCCGATTTGGGCCAGCGGCTCAAGCGTTCCAATCTCGTTGTTTGCCGCCATAACGGAAATTAATATCGTGTCGGGACGGATTGCGGACTGCAGCTTTTCAAGTGATATTTTGCCGTCGCCGTCCACATCAAGATATGTCACCTCATAGCCCTGCTTCTCCAAATATTCGCATGTATGCAGAACCGCGTGATGCTCGATTTTGCTCGTAATGATGTGCTTCCCCTTTGCGGCATAAGCCTCCGCCGTGGCTTTGATTGCCCAATTGTCGGACTCGCTTCCTCCTGCCGTAAAATAAATTTCCTCCGTTTTTGCTCCAATCAGCTCCGCCGCCTGCGCCCTTGCCCTGTCCACAGCCTTCTTTGCCTCCCCCGCAAAGGTATATATGGCGGAGGGATTGCCGTAAGTCTGCCTGAAAAACGGCAGCATTTCCTCAAGCACCGGTTCGCTGACCCGGGTTGTCGCCGCGTTGTCCAAATAAATAACTCTATCCATGGATTTATCGTCCTTTCTTATTTTTATACTTTTCCTATCGGGTTAGTATGATTATAGATACTATTATAGCACTCGCATTTTTCATGTCAATACCTTTTTATCATCCTGTACGAATCCTGTACGAATCGAGTATGGGAATTTTTCCCTACTCGCCGCGCGGGCTGCATCCGGCGACAGCCGGAAAAATTCCTCTCGCAGCCCTGCGCATAAAACAGACCGGCTGATTTATCGTCAGCCTGTCTGCTATGTACTCCTGCAAAGCAATTGCAATCCTATAAATATTTTTTCAAGGCTTCCGCCTTATCAAGCTTCTCCCACGGAAGGTCAAGGTCGTTGCGTCCGAAATGCCCGTACGCTGCCGTCTGCTTATAAATCGGTCTCCTAAGGTCAAGCATTTTGATGATTCCCGCCGGGCGAAGGTCAAAGTTTTCGCGGACGATTTCAACCAGCCTCTCGCTGTCAAGCTTTCCTGTTCCGAAGGTATCAACGTTGATAGATGTGGGCTGTGCCACGCCAATCGCATATGAAAGCTGTATCTCGCATTTGTCCGCCAAACCTGCAGCCACAAGATTCTTTGCCACGTATCTTGCCGCGTATGCGCCGCTTCTGTCGACCTTTGTGCAGTCCTTTCCCGAGAAAGCGCCGCCGCCGTGACGCGCATATCCGCCGTAGGTGTCCACGATGATTTTACGCCCCGTAAGTCCTGCGTCGCCGTGCGGTCCGCCGATTACAAAGCGCCCTGTCGGATTAATGAAAAATTTAGTGTCCGCATCAATCAGCTCCTTTGGAAGAATCACATCAAAGACATGCTTTTTGATATCCTCGTGAATCTGCTCCTGCGTCACATCATCGTCATGCTGTGTGGAGAGCACAACCGCTTCAAGCCTTTTGGGCTTCCCGTTCTCATCATACTCCACGGAAACCTGCGTCTTTCCGTCCGGCCTTAAATACTTTAACGTGCCGTCCTTGCGCACCTTTGTAAGCTGCCGCGCAAGCTTGTGTGCAAGAGAGATGGGATAGGGCATATATTCCTCTGTTTCGTTTGTCGCGTAGCCAAACATCATGCCCTGGTCGCCCGCGCCGATTGCCTCAATCTCGGCGTCGCTCATTTTGTTTTCCGAATTGTCCTTTGCCTGCTTTGCTTCAAGCGCCTTGTCAACTCCCATCGCAATATCGCCTGACTGCTCGTCGATAGCAGTAAACACCGCGCATGTGTTTCCGTCAAAGCCGTATTCGGATTTGTCATAGCCGATTTCCTTTACGGTGTCGCGCACAATCTTCGGAATGTCCACATACGCTTTCGTTGTGATTTCTCCCGTCACGAGCACAAAGCCTGTACACGTCGCTGTTTCACATGCCACTCTGCTCATCGGGTCCTGCTCCATGAGCGCGTCAAGAATGGCGTCCGATATGGCGTCGCATACCTTATCGGGATGTCCCTCAGTTACCGATTCTGAAGTAAATAAAAGCTTCTCCATTTGTTTTTCCTCCTAAATTCTCTTATTATTCGAATTATTTTCATATTAAAAACATAAGCCTGTTCAGCCAACCTTGAGCTTAAATTTCTGAAGCTCCTTCTCGGAGTCTACCTTCGCGATGTGAGCGCCGATGTTTTGCAGCTTCACGTCAAAATCCTCATAACCGCGCTCAATATATTTGATATCCTCCACCGTGCTGAAGCCGTCCGCCGTCAGGCACGCAAGCACAAGCGCCGCCCCTGCCCGCAAATCGGGCGCGGTAAGGTTTGCGCTGGTAAATTTATCCACACCTTCTATAATCGCCGTATTTCCCTCAACCTTAATGTTTGAGCCCATCTTCGCCAGCTCATCCACATACTTAAAGCGATTGTCAAAAATGCTCTCCGTCACAATGCTCGTGCCCTTTGCAAGCGCAAGAGTCACCGATATCTGCGGCTGCATATCCGTGGGAAAGCCCGGATACGGGAGCGTTTTCACATGCGTACATTCCAGCCGCTTTGACGCCACGACGCGCACCGCATCGTCAGACTCCTCCACCTGACAGCCCATCTCAATGAGCTTGGCAGTCGTGGATTCCAAATGCTTCGGAATAACATTTTTCACGGTCACATCACCCTTTGTGATTGCCGCCGCGAACATGAAAGTGCCTGCCTCAATCTGGTCCGGAATAATCGAATACTCCGAGCCGTGAAGCTTCTGCACGCCTGAAATTCTTATGACATCCGTTCCCGCGCCCTTTACATTCGCTCCGAGCGAATTTAAGAAGTTCGCCACGTCTACCACATGCGGCTCCTTTGCCGCGTTTTCAATCACGGTCTTTCCCTCCGCAAGCACCGCCGCCAGCATAATATTGATCGTCGCGCCCACGGAAACCGTGTCGAGATAAATATGCGCGCCCTTTAGCTGCTTTGCGTCCGCGATAATCAGACCATGCTCAATCTTAACCTGCACGCCCAGCGCCTTAAAGCCCTTTATGTGAAGGTCTATCTTCCTGCTGCCTATGTTGCAGCCGCCCGGAAGCGCCACCTCCGCATGCCTGTATTTTCCGAGCAGAGCGCCCAAAAGATAGTAGGACGCTCTGATTTTTTTGATATAATCGTCCTCAATGACAAGCCCCGATATCATCGAAGGGTTTATCCTTACGGTATGTCTGTCTATTCTGTATACAATGACGCCTATGCTCTCCATCGCCTGTAAAAGCACGTTGATGTCCCTTACATCCGGCAGATTTTCAATCACTGTCATGTCGTCGGTCATAATTGCTGCGGCAAGTACACCCAACGCTGCATTTTTTGCGCCGCCGATTTCAACCTCACCAACAAGAGGATTTCCCCCCTTAATTGCGTACTGTTCCATCGTCCACCTCTCAAAATTCAATTATTATAACAATCCACTCTTATACATCAAAATCTGATTATATTCCCTTTTTGCGGTTTTGTAAACCACGAATTAATTCAGGTATTGCAACGGATTGACTGCCGTTCCGTTAATCCGGATTTCAAAGTGCAGATGCGGTCCGGTGCTCCGACCCGTGTTTCCGCTCAGCGCTATCCTCTCACCCTGCGCCACTGTCTGTCCCGCCTTGACCAGCACCTTGCTCAAATGCCCGTAGCGCGTCTGCCTGCCGTCCGCATGGTTGATATATACCGCATATCCGTACCCGCTTGCCCAGCCCGCAAAGGATACCGTTCCCGCATTAGACGCCACCACCGAGGTCCCGATGGGAACCGCCCAGTCCACGCCCTTATGGTTTGTGCTTGCACCGCTTGTGGGAGCGCTTCTTGCGCCAAAGCCCGAGCTTAGCGTGCCGCCCGAAACGGGCTTAATATATGTCGGCGGTATCTTGGTGCCCCGCTCCACAATCTTAGGAACAGCCTCGGCGTAGATTTCTTCCTTTAAAATTTCCCTGCCTGTTTCGTTCCCGTTTTGGTATTCCACAATGGCAGCTACCTTTCTGCGCCCTGCCGACGGCTCCTGGAGCGTCACGCTCTGCGTCGTATACCATTCGTCATTTGCGACATACTGTACCTCTGCCTCATAGCTCTCCGTATAAACCTGCTCCTCCTTCCATATAATGGAAAGCTCAGGCTCCGGAACCGTAATTACCAGCTCCTGATCCACACGGATTACGGTGTTCTCGTCCTCAAGCGCGTCGTTAATCGCAATCAGCTCGTCCATGGGAATATTATTTGCCAGGCATATCTGCGAAAGCGTATCGCCCGCCACCACCTTGTAGACCACCTGCGTTTCCTGCTCCTTTGTCACAAGATTTACGGCTTCCTCCACAGTGGCAAGCCTGTCCTCCGGCAGATACGCCTCCACTACCTCTATTTTATCCGCATAGTCAATGTCAACAAGCCCAAGCTCATAATCTTCAAAGTCCTTTTCCACGGCAGGCTCTACCTCAGCGAACATCTTTTCCAGCTCCGCCTCTATCCCTGCCGACGCCGCAGTGCCCTGCTCAAGCTCCTGAGCGGACTCCTCCTTTGAAGTTACCACCGCCTCAAGCACGTTAATTTCTCTTTCGCCGTCAATCTCAAGCTCCACCTGATACTCGTTATCCATGTCATACTGCGCAAGCGCCTGCTCCAGCAGCTCATGTACCTCATCATACGACCCCAAATTTACGGAGGTTTCATTGATTTTTACCGTGTATGAACGGTGCAGCGTGCTCCTTATGGCGGTTTCCATGACTGCCATCATGTTTTCAATAACGGTCCCGTCATCGTCGACACATCCGAATATCCTCTCGTCCGCCGCCGTTTCAATATCCAAATCCATAAATACGAGGTCTTCATTCTCCTGCACGTTTGCAACGACCTGCTTTCTTGCAGCCGCAAGCATACTGTCAAGCTTTTGCGCAGAGCCAAGCCTGCCCACCTGCGTACCGTTTATGCTCACCACAAAATAGTTGTCGCCCGTGCGCCGGAAGGTTTGAATCGAAGGCAGTAAAAAAACGCACACTGCCAGCGTAATGAACGCCGCTTCAATGAAGCACAGCCTGAATCTTCTATAATAATGTATTTTTTTCATCTATATGAAATTCTCCAATTCCCGTAAACAGCAACCCTAAATCTGCAATTATTAAATACACTCTTATTTATCTTAACAGTCTTTCAGAATAATGTAAAGTAATTTTCTTTCCATATAAAAAGGAACCCCTGTCCGAAGTCCCTTTGATAATTCTTAAGCTTTCAATATGTCAGCGCCTCATAAGAAACAAATATGTTCAAAATCAGCCTCTGCATACCCCTGTTGTGATAGCTGTGGCGCCTTAGCGAGTCCATCTTTATCGCATGGTTTGCCGACACCTCATAGGTGCCCGACTCGGTTTCAAGCGTCAGCGTTCCCTGCAGTACCATAATATACTCACAACTTCCCTCATTGCTGACAAAGCGCTCGCAATCCTCGCCCGGCTCAATTTTTGCCTCGTATACCTCAAAATTCCTGTGTCTGTCATAGGGAAAAATCGCCCGCACCTGATATGCGCCCTCCTGCGCCTTATACATTGGAAGCTTTTCGTTGTCTATAATGACAATCGGTTCCTTTTTCTGATAAATCAAATCCTCAAACGGCACCTTGATGCCCTCCACAATCTTTTCAATCGTAGCCACCGTGGGATTGGACTCCCCGCGCTCTATCTGACCCAACATGCTCTTGCTCACTCCTGTTCTTTCCGCAAGCATGTCAAGGCTCATGTTTTTGGACTTTCTGATTCTCTTCAAATTCGCTGCAATATTTTTATCCAACTGACTCATAAGCATCCCCATTTCTGCCGTTTGCGGCGCAGTTGCCCCTACGTATAAAAAAGCACCAAAACAATCCGCAAAGGGATGTTTTGATGCTACATCTTCGTAACAATAATTTAATATTCCGATACTCATATTTTAATGATTTTTTTTCGCGCCGTCAAGTCTTTTTTTCGCGCTTTGACAGCCATGTTTTGGCGCCATGTTCTGGCAGGCGTGCCGGCAATTCCAAGGTGAAGCCCGATACCAAGGATAGCCCAAAACAGCGGCGCGGTTCCGACATTGGAGTCATTTGTCAGCCCTGTCAGCAGATACCCGAGCACGCCTATCGCTATTGACTTTGATATTGCCGAATACTGGCTCTGACGCTTATCGCGCATAATTATAATGAAATATGCCGCCCAAAAAATCACGAGCATTATCAGGGAGCAAAGCCCCGACTGAACGGCAATCTGCATATACATGCAGTGCGGCTTTGTGATAATCATATCCTTATATCCCCATCTTGCCATCCCAAGGTAATCGTCATTCGGGAATACCGCGGCAAAGCTGTCCTGACCGCTCCCGAGAAGCAGATTTTCCTTAATCAGCGGGATTGTCCTCGACCAAATATATCCCCTGCCGTTAAGCAGCTTTTCCCTGCCCTCAAGCCCCTTATATACCGGCGTTTCGGCAGAAAACAGCTTATCCGGCTTTCCGTATCTTGTCAGATAATACCATGTGCCGTCCCCCGTAAGGTTCGTGAAGTACCAGTAAAAGCTTCCGTCCCAAAGCTCAACGGCTATGTAATCCCCGTACTGCACCAGCGACAGCTTAAGCTTAGAGAGCCTTTCGTCCTGAAAAATAAGCGCGCCGTCCTCCTCCTGCGTCAGATACGCCTTTCCGTTTTCGTCAGCGACACAAAGCCCCTCCTCAAGCGTCGTCTTATCATAATCCACGCTGATAAAAAGCGTCCTGTTACGGTATACGATTTTTACGCTGTCGTCGTTTGTGGCAATCTCCTTTATCTTTGTCTGCGCAGAATCATCACCCTCCAGTATGGAATGGAGGCAGTCCGCAAAATAGCTCCACTTAAATGCAAACAGCGCGCACACGACGCAAAGCGCAAGAGCCGCTCCCAGCGCCGCGTGCACAGAAAATCGCCTCACGCCTTGAAGTATCTGCGCTTTGAACACAGCGGCGAGCAAAAGCATACACACGGCAAGCACGGCTATCCCGCTTTTAGAGCACGCTCCTATCAGTGAGCAAAGCATAAGAATATCCGACGCCGCATATAAAATCCTCTTCCATCGTTTTTCCTCGCAGAAGGCAAGCGCTGTCAGAAGCGGCACCACAAGACAGCACAGCATCCCCACATAGTTAGGGTTTGAGAGCGAGCAATAGGTACGCCCCTGCTCAACCGTGACCTGAAGGTCGATATCGCGCAGGCTTTGCGGCATACACAGCCATTTAGCAAATGCAGTCCTGTAAATGTCAAAGCCAAACATCTGCAACGTGCCTATTGCTCCGATAACTGCGCAGGAAATACCTATGGCGGTAAAAAATCCCTCGCAGCAATATGTATATGAATAAACGCATATCAGCAAATATCCGCCAATCACAAAAATGCTTTCAAACTGCTCCATCATCCCGCTGACCGCAAAGCTCCCATAGGGCGAAAGGAGTGATGAAATCAGCGCAAGAAGTCCATATACCGCAAGCGGGGTAAACAAAAGCGCCGTTTTTTTGCTCCGGCAGGCTTTAAAGTCCAAAGCCTTGCGAAACACAGCCGATACAACCAAAAGCAAAATCAGGCAGCCCGCCAGGATAACCGCATTTTTTTTATAATACAAGAGCATATCAAATGCCTGCGTGACGTCAGAGTACCACGCAAACTCCCCTAAGCCAGTGTCATAAAGCTTCCCGTACACAATCAGCGGGACAGCCATGATTAAATAAAATGGCAGCCGCTCCTTTTTCACATCAAACCTCCCCTTCCGCGCAAGCCGCATCGGCATTGCATTACGTCAAGCAGGGATTACCATAAAATATGATAATCCCCGCTTTCTCCAAAGCACCTATCGAAAATTAGTTAATGGCGTTAAAAAGTAACCTTAAGCTTTAATGATACCGCCTTGTCCGTACCCTCCAAATAAACCTTATATTTCAAAGTGCATGACTTTTTGGAAGGCTTGCTTGTGGCATCCTTAAGACCTATCGTAACTGTGTTATGCTCGTCAATACTTATATCAAAGTATGCGCTGTCCTTACTGCTTACAAGCTCAACACTGCTTATCGTATATCCGTCCTCATATGTAAGCCCGATGTCTGCGCTGTCGTCCGACGCCATTGAAGCGTTTGTCGTGACAGCCTTGATTTTGGGAAGCTTTGAAACGGGCTTTATCTTAACCTCATTTACGTGCAGTGTATGGTTATTTGAAAGCTCAAGATCAAACCCTGCCGTGTACTTTGTCCCCGCCTTGATGCTTGCTCCGTCCGACGCCTTTAGGAACAGCTTATTACCGTCGTTTGTAATTTCAAAATTGTCGTTATTTAAATTTGTTACCTCCGCTACCGTCGCATCCATATTCTTGATGACAGCCGTATAGGTAATGCCTGATTCGCTGTTTAATACATTCAGGCTTCCCTTTGCTGAAAGCTTTACGGTAGGCTCCTTATCCGTCACGGCTACGGTAAGCGTCGTCTTTTTGGTCTCAGCGCTTCCGTCCGCGGACTGTCCCCACACGGATATTTTATAGTTTCCTTTCTTTGCGCCCGTGTTTGCAGAAATCACCAGCGAATTTCCATCCTCTGCCACGGTAATCGGCGCGTCACTCTTTGCCACCTGATATTTAGTCGTAAACTCAAGCCCGCTGTTTCCCTTTATCGCAAATGAAACCGTTATGCTCTCGGGATACTTCGTGTTAATCGTCGCCTTTGTTTTTGACGCCTTAAGCGAAAGCTTTGAAAAGTCCGTCTTTGATATCTTTCCACTGACTGTCACATCCTTCGCCCAATTATCATTTTCGAGTGTCAGCTTATAGCTTGTGCTCTTTGAACCTGTATAGCCAAGCTTAAGCTTTCCGTCCTCTACCGATGCCGTAACATCATTCTTTGATGCGCTTACGCTCTTAACCTCGGCTCCGGAAATATCATACTCCTCTTTTCCGGATAAAGCAGCCACAAGCGCGCTTCCTGATGCGGACAGTACGCACGCATCCTCCGCCTTAAGCGTCAGCGCCTTATTTTGCACCGCCACGGTAAGATTGTATTCCACCGCATTGTCATAGCCCTTGAACTTTACCAAAATATCCGCCGTCGCGTTCGACGAGTTTTTGGCTGTATAATCGTTTAAATTATTCTTGAGGTCATATGCCGCAAGCTTCAGCTCCTTAGCGTCAGCGTCATACTCGCTGACATGGAAGTTCACTGCCGTATTGTCCTTAGTAGTTATATCTTCAATCTCATATCCACTGCTTACGCTGAACACTGCCTGTGAATTAACAAAGAACAGATTCGGTGTTTCAGTCTGGGTAAATACTGCGGAAAGCTCTGTCGGCGCCGTAGCGTCAACCTTAACGCTTATAGCCTGCTCATAATCGCCCCTAAGGGTAGAAACCGTAAGCGTAATATCCTCTGTTGTTATTCCCTTATAGGTGTTGCCGTCCTTTGCCTTGATGTACCAGCCGTCGTCAGCCTCGCTAAGCTCCAGCTGTGACGTATTGTCCTTAATCGCCATGCCGGTGACGCTGTTGCCGTTCTGCGCCGTATATTCCAGCTTTGCTCCCTTTGCGCTTCCCGTCGTCACCGTCAGGGATTTTGATGCAAAGACAGGCACATAGCTGAATATTTTGAATACAACGGGCACTGAATAATTGCCGCCGTCGTTTGACGATACCTTAAGCTGCGGCTGTGCGGAATCCAAATTAAGGATTGTCACAAGACCCGTGTCGTCTACATCTAAAGAGTCGCTTTGGCTTTCCCAAATCAAATCCGCCGCCTGAATTGCCGAGCCTGACGCTGTCCATGCCGCAAGCTGCACCTTTGACTTCGTATCAGCGTCGTAATCATCACCGTCGATTACGATTACCGAACAGCTTACCGCCACGGAACCGCTTGCCACCGCGCCGCTTACCGTATACGGCACCGCATCCGTCGGCTGAACCTCCGCAGGCTTTATAATGATGCTGTCAATCAAGCCCTGCGCAATCACTCTCACCTCTTGCTCGGCTGTTACCTGCCAGCAGTTTCCGCTTCTGATGTTTTCGATTGTCACATCAAGCAGCAGCGTATATGTTCCCTCGGAATTGTTCCCGCCGAATACATTTACGTTCGTATCGTCGCTCCTGCTGCTTATAATCAGGTTTTCATCATCGGATGAGCTCCACTCCTGTGTTATTCTGTAGGCGCCTCCGTCCGTCACGGAATATCCTGTTCCCGAATAGTATACGCTGTATACCTTTTCCTTGCCCGCGCCGATGGTATCGTCGCCCGCTATCGTAATATTATCCAAACGGCTTACGTATACGGGAACCGTTCCGGACTTTGTTTCTCCGTCCTCTGTATATGTGACCTCAAAATACTGAATTTCATTTTCGCTGTCCGCGACCGGTACGGTATCAGGCTCCGCCCAACTGTACTTTGACGGAAGCGGGATGCTGTCAAGCGATTCGTCCGCGCCCTCAAGGTAATACAGCTCCGAAGCCACGGAAACCGTCACTCCAATTTCCTGCGTCAGACCGTCAGCGGTCACGTAAAGCGTTGTGCTGCCGATGCCGTTAAGGTTAAGGTAAATCTTTGCCTTCGTCTCCGAATCCATTATCTTCCTGACGCTTACTACACTCTCGTCAGCAGCCTCTGCCGTCGGCGCTCCTACATTTCCTTCAATGGTAATATACGGCGTGCCTGCCGTGTCATAAATGAAGGTAACATTCTCCATATCGTCCATGTCAAATTGCCAGTCCGCCTCTACCGTGCAGCCTGTGGTTCCATAGACAATGCTCTCGTCATAGCCGTTTATCAGCCTAAACTCATATTCTTTCCCGGGAACCAGTATGTTTTCACCGTCCCATTTATAGAAATAAAGCGTTATTTTACCATTACCCTCACTGTCGAAATACAGGTAATTACTGTCACAATCACTCCACTCCTCGTCATCACTTACCTTATATTGGGATTTGATGTTGGCATATCCTGTAATCACCGCGTCCTCCGCAGTACACTTCAATGTCTGCTTATGGAGCGTTCCCGAAGCGGATAAGTCAGTCAGCGTCAGGTCGCTTTTCGATTCAGCCTCAAAAAATTGTGTATAATACAAGCTGCTACCCCTATATACCTCGCACTTCCACTGCTGCGTCTGCCCAGGGATAACATAATAAGAAGCGACTTTCTTTGTAACCGTTTCCGTTCCGTCAAAGGTCACCGACCCCATGTCCCGCCATTTGGAATTATATACATATATATATCCTCTGTATGTCGAATCGTCTATTTCCCCCGTCAGGCTGCATGCAAGCTCTAATCCGTTAAAATAGGCATTTTCGACCTCTATAACGGGCACGGCATACGACAGCTCGGCAGTCTGAAATGTCTTGCTGCCCGTAATGCCGCCAATATTATATTCCAGCTCATATTCCGTGCCGGCACTCAGCCCCGTAAGTGAAACGCTTGTCTGAGTATCCTTTGAAATGGTAAAGCTTGTGACTGAACCATAGTCATCGTCACCCGCAATCCGGTATCTGTATGTTCCACTCACGGAATCCTCGGATAAATCCGCTATCTCCGCCGTCATGGTAACTGCGTTCGTCCCATTCTCCTCAAACGTGAACGTCAGAGCGTCCTCATCAAAGGAAGCTTCCTTAGTGGTAAAGCTAAGCGTCGCAGACGCCAAAACCTTTGCCGCCGTTTTTGTTGAACCCTTAACTTTCACCGTGACATCATCATAAGCCGTGCCCGCCTTTAGGTTATCAATGCTAAAGGAATACACTCCATCCGTAAAAGCACGGTAAGATATGGATTTGTAAGAATTCGCATAATTGACGCCATAGCTGTTCGTATAATCTACATATACATACAGATACGTATAGGTACCGTCATACTCATAATCCGAAAGCGTTATTGTCGCCGTGTCAGCGGTAAGAGCGTCCTCATCTATACTGATGTTAACGATGCCATCTTCTCCTGCTACTGTCGTCGTCACCTCAGCGCTGTCGTAAACTGTCTGCTTGTCATAGCTTACCAGCTCCACATCATAAGTTGTTTCGCTGTCAGCGGAAAAAGAATAAGTCGTACCTAAAGATTTCTCCACATAATCATAAATCCATTCCGCATCGTCCTCCGCTTTCCTATACCTAAGCCAGCCATAGGACGGATTAAAGATTTCACATTTTACCGTAAAAGAGGTTGCATCGGCGCTGATGTCAGATATAATGCCCTCTTTATCCGTGTCCTTTGTACTAACATCAAAGGGCATCCCGGTACCGTCAAAGAAATAATAATTTCCGTCGTCGTCCTGCACCACATATGTAAAGTGGCATTCCGTACCCACGCCCAAATTATATTCATAATCAATATCTTCCAATCCATTGCAGAATACATAAGCTCGTTTTCCCGTTGTCGATTTAGATATCTCTATTCCTGTATAGGAAATATCAAAATCAAGGCTTAAGCTGATATCGCCGCATGACAGCGTGTAGCTCGTGTCGCTGTTTTGTGTTACGGTCGTTTCCCCTGACTGGTCAATTCTGCTTACCGTAAACACCGCATCCAATTCGGTTGCAGGCTCGATTTCCACGCTTGTCCATGTTCCATTCCAAACACGAACATAGAAATAAGCAGTTTCACCCGCATTCTGCGGAAATATAATCTCGTTTGTTACAAAAGTCTGGTCATCATCACATTCACTGTTCGAATCCACCTCATTGTCATAGTTAATCAGCTCCAATGTAAAGTCTGCCGGGTACAGCATTGTCAGGTCCACGCTGTAAACGCCGCTTTCGTCCGCAGTAAAAGCAAAATATCTCTTTTCCCTTCCGTCCGATTCATAAAAAACATATCCGTCATTTGTGCCAAGCTTAAGCAGCGGCGCGCCGTATTTTGTCGTCAAATCCTCATCCTGCGCATCCGTTTCCTCTGTTTCTTCAGCTTCCGTTGTTTCTTCGGCAGTCGTTTCAGCTTCTGTCGTTTCCGTTTCTGTCGTTTCTTCCGCGTCAGATGCGGTCAAAGCTTCGGAAGTTTCCGTTTCGGACATATTCTCTTCGGACATTTCCTTTTCGGAAGTTTCCGCATCGGAAATTGTTTCAGTTTCGGAAATTATTTCCGATGCCGGGTTTTCCTGTTCCCCTTCTTCTGCCGCCTGTTCTGCTGCCTCTGTAGTTTCCTCCTCCGAAGCATTTTCCGCACTTTCCTCCTGCGCCGCATACACATACGCCCCCGACACTCCGGGTCCCGTAAACGTCATGGCTGCCGCAAGACCAAGCGCAAGCCAACGCTTCAGCATACCTTTTTTTCTCATAACCAATCCTCCCTTTTCTTTCAAATCCGCCTTTTATTTTAAAGCACATCAATACAACTGATTTCATTTTAACTGCCCCACTTTCATTTTGCAAATTTTTGGAATCAAGTTTTGGCGCAACAAAGCGCGCAACAAAATATTTGCGGCATAAAAAAACAGTTATATAAAGAATGTGCCGTCGGCACATTCTCGCGCCGAGCGCGGTCGCTTGCGACATATTTCATCTTTGCGCGAGTGCGCATCCACGCGGAGCGTTTTATCGTGTAGGACGAACTTTCCTATACGATAAAAAAGGAAGAAGCTTTAACGCTTCTTCCTCGCACTGTAACCGAATTTCCCCAGTTTTTCACCCAAATCAAAATATTCACCATGACTGTACACAATCGGCTTGGCGTCCGACAGCCGGAACCCGCCCTTTTCATCCATATAGCGCTCGTCCGCATGAACCGCCGCTACCTCGGCTATAAACAAATCGTGCGAGCCTAAACGCTCGACCTGCGTCACCCTGCATTCAATGTTTACCGGGCTTTCACTGATGCACGGAGCGTTTACCGCCTCCGACGGCACAGGCGTCAGCCCCGTTTCCTTCCACTTGTCCACATCCCTGCCGCTTCTGACCCCGCAGTAATCCGTGGCAAACACAAGCTCCTTTGTCGTGAGGTTTACGACAAATTCACCCGTTTCCTCTATCATGTGGTGAGAAAATCGCTCCGGTCTGACGGAGATGCCAAGCATCGGCGGATTGGTGCAGACGGTTCCCGCCCACGCCACCGTGATGATGTTTGAATTTCCTTTTTTGTCCGCCACGCTTACTAAAACCACGGGCAGCGGATAAAGCATGTTGCCCGGCTTAAATGAAATTTTTCCCATTCCTCTGCTCCTATTTAATAAGCCCTGCCGCCATAAGCGCGCACAACGCCGCGCCCGCAAGGGCGGCTAGCATCGACAGCACACTCACTGCAAGCATCACATTCAATTTTCTGCGTATTTTTTTATTAAGAGTATTCTCCATCGATTCCACGGCGCTCTTTAACTCCCCGCTGCCCTCGGCATACTTTTTCAGCTCGTCTACCACCACAGCCTGCACATTCCGGTACACCTTGACGTTTTCCTTATGCACAAAGTCGTCCGCACTCTGAAATTTTTCCTCCAAAAGCTCACGCATCGCCGCAAGCTCCGACTCCTCGCTGCTATCCTTTTCAAGACGCTCCTGCTCACGCTTTTCGAGGTCAGCCTCCCTGTTTCTCGACTGCTCCTGCGTGATATCGCGCAGCGCGGATATCAGCCGCTGCTCGTCCTCACGCATCGCCGCGATTTTGTCGGCATTGTCGCCAATTTCTTCTCCGAGCTGCCGGGACAGCTCCGTGTTTTTGTAATTCAGCTTCCGTATGTCCTGCAAAATCCTTTCATACTCCGCCACCTGCTGCTGCAGCTTCTTCATTTCCTCCGCCTCAGCCTGTGAATTTGCCTTTATTATCTCCTGCGCATTAAACTTCTGCGCCAGCTTATCGATAAAGTTATCCATTTTCCCGACCGTACCTTTCTGTTTATCCTCATACCGGCTGTAACATACCTGAAAAAATTGTAACATTAAATCGCGTTACTTACAACATGAAAATTCAGGACTTGCTTCTCCCGTTCACAGAATTTTCACGGAAAATCCACGAAAAAAACACCTTAAAACCGTTGACCTTAAGGTGTTTTCAAGATAAATTATAGTAAATGACAAAAGTCGTTTCCCATAATAATGAATTCAAGCGTTCATTACACTAAAAAGGAAGGAGATTTTCACCTTATGCTAAGAAAAAATATGAAACGGTTCTCTGCGGCGCTTATTGCGCTTGCGATTGTCTGCATCACGCTTCCATCCGAAAATGTCCATGCAGTCTATGCAGTCGACACGTCAGGTATAAGCTGGACAAAAACCGATGAGTACACCTATACAACATCCACGGTAGTCACGGACGACGAGGACAATGAAACCACCATCATTTCGGACGTCACCGTCACCACATACTCGCTGGACGGCACGGATGTCACAGCCACGATTGACGGGCATAACCTCCACATCTCGGGAACGGGAGCCATCCCGGACTACACCGAGCGCAGCTGGTCCGTACGCCCCTGGCATAAATACGCCATCACCAATCTTGTGATTGACGAAACAATCACATCAATCGGCGAGTATGCCTTTGCCAATTTGTCATACCTGGAAGATATCACGATGAGCAGCAAGACCTTCATCGAGAACAACAACGCGTTCACGGGCATTGCCTACGAGCCTGTGTTCCATATCAAGGGCTATGCCGAAACGGTCAAATATATAGGCACAATTCCCTACACCAGCCTGGACAGCATCAAGGCGTTTGCGCAGAGCACCTACATGCGCGCAAGCTTTTTGTTTGATGAGGCATATATGGTGACGCTTTTCCAAAACAGCGGCAATCCCACGATTACCAACGTCTTTTGTAATTATGACACCACCACTCCCTGGGAGGATTTGGACGAATATGAAAACGGCAATGTATATACGGACATATGCCGGATTATTTCCCCGACCTCAGACGGCGACCTCTCCGTGACCTGCTATAAGCAGTGCGTCAATCAGGACTATTACGAGCTGTTTGCCACGGCAATCGGCACGGACACACTTGCGGCCACCTACGTCATGGAGGTTGAGCGCAATGACGTGCTTGTCGGAAAGACTCTGAGCGAGCTGTATTATGAGCTGACCATTCCTGAGGAATACAAGCTTGCCGGCAGAACCTTCCGGCTCATATCAGTCGACCAGGGTACGGTGACAGTTCATGAGGATTTGGACCTTTCGGATTCAACCATTACTTTTATGACAGATACGCCCAGCACAATCTATGCGCTGGTATACAGCGCTTAACGCTCCCTTGTGCGTTATGTAAAAGGGGCTGTCGCTTTAACGAATAAAATTTCGTGAGGCGACAGCCTCTTTTA
>JAJQDE010000035.1 GCA_021202335.1 Lachnospiraceae bacterium | reverse complement strand
ATATACCGACGGGAACGGACGCGGGAGCGTATACGGTTTATTATAAGGTAATCGGGGACAGCAATCACGTCGATATTGAAGCGAAAGGCGTAAGCGTGACAATCGCCAAGGCAGAGCCTGAGGAGATAATTTTCCCGACAGCAGGCGGCATAACCTACGGCGAGGCGCTTTCAGCGTCGGAGCTTACGGGCGGCAGCGGCGACGGTACATTTGCGTGGTCTGACCCTGATACTGTTCCGACAGTGGAAAACAGCGGCTATACGGTGACGTTTACGCCGAATGACACGGCAAATTATGATTATAGTAACGTGACGCTTACGCAGACAGTGACAATCACGGTGTCAAAGGCGGCGTCAGGCGTTGCGGCGGTGCCGACAGCAAATACGCTTACATACACCGGCTCATCGCAGGAGCTTGTTTCAGCGGGAGAAGCGACGGGCGGAACGATGAAATATTGTCTGACGGAAAGCGGCGAATATGCGGAAACAATACCGACAGGAACGGACGCAGGAGCGTATACGGTTTATTATAAGGTAGTCGGTGACAGCAACCACGCCGACAGCGAAGCGGCGAGCATGAGCGTGACAATAGCCAAAGCGGCGCCGGGCGTGACCGCGCCAACCGCAAATACGCTTAAATATACCAAAGAGGCGCAGGAGCTTGTAACGGCGGGAGAGGCAAGCGGCGGAACAATGTATTACAGCCTGACCGGCGACAGCGATTGGAGTACGGAGATACCGACGGGAACGGATGTGGGAGATTACACAGTGTACTATAAGGTAATCGGGGACAGCAACCACACCGACACTGAAGCGGCAAGCGTGAGCGTGACAATTTCAAAGAAAAAATCATCAGGCTCGTCAAGCAGCAGTTCGGATTCGGACAGCAGCTCGGACAGCAGTTCAAGCAGCGCGGCAGTGGCTCCTGAGAGCGCCGAAACGACAGACGCGGACGATGAAGCAATAAGCCAATCAGACACGCAGACGGCGGCGTCAGACGCGGACAGCTTAGACACCGCGCAGAGCGATACGGACGCGACGCAGAATGAAACAGATGCGACGCAGAGCAATACGGACACGGACGCGACGCAAAGAAATACAGACGCGTTGCAGAGCGATACGGCTGATAGCGGCGCGCAGGAGCTGTCACAGGAAGAGGAAGAAGAGCAGACTGTGCAGAGCGCAGAGGCGGTTGTTGAGGACGGCAGGCTTGAAGCGGCGGGAGCGACATCAGGCTCTGTCATTGCGACGGGAAACATAAGCGGCGCGGCAGCGTCGTCTACAAGGCTTGAGGTCGGTGATGGCAGCGTGACGGTGACGGTTTTGGGCGAAGCGGATAAGCTCGCGGCTGGCGTGGAGGACACGGTCGCGTTTGCAAACGCCGTCCTGACCTCGGGGCAGATTGAGATGGTCGGCAAGGGCGCAGACGTTGCCATACAGCTTGATTTAAACGTCATTTCGGGCGAGGTGCCGGACGAGGACAGAGAGCTTATTGAAAACGCGCTTGAGGAGTACAAAGCAAATATTCCCGGGCTTGTAATCGGCGCTTATATCGACATATCACTTCGCGTTGACGACGGGGATGGCGTGTGGAGCGCCGTCACGCAGACAGGCGAGCCGATAGAGATAGTGATTGAGATACCTGATGACATAAAAGGCTTAAGCGATGAGTATTACATCATCCGCTTACACGAGGGCGAGTGCGCGCTTCTTAGCGACACGGACGACGACGCGGAAACGCTGACTATAAGCTCGAATCTCTTCTCGACGTATGCAATCGCGTATGTCAGTACGGAAAGCGCGGCGGCAGTGGCAGACACAGCCCCGGCGGTAAATGAAGAAAACACAGGCTTTGCGTGGATTGTGCTGCTTGCGGTAATGCTTGCAGCCGCGGCAATCGGAGTTGTGTGGATAATTTTCTTATATAGGAAAAAGTCTAAAAAGGATTGACGCAGCATGTTAAAAAAATGAGTCGTGACACCTTTACAGGTGTTGCGGCTCATTAGCTTTTGAACATTAATGTTTGGGATTAATGTTCGGGATTAATGTTCTTATCACTATTGCAAGCCCAAACCATATTGTGGTATAATAAACCGATTATGAGTTGATGGGTTTGGGTAAGGGAGGTTGAGCATGAAAGCGTTTTTAATATTGGAGGACGGCACGGTATTTGAGGGAAAGCATATCGGTGCAGTCAGGGAAATCATCAGTGAAATCGTGTTTAACACATCGATGGCGGGATATCTTGAGGTATTGACAGACCCGTCTTATGCGGGACAGGCAGTCTGCATGACATATCCGTTAATCGGGAATTATGGCATTTGTAAGGATGACATGGAATCCTGCAGACCGTGGCCCGACGGATTTATTGTCAGGGAGCTGTCCCGTAATTTCAGCAATTTCAGAGCAGATTTTTCCATTCAGCAGTTTTTGGAAGAGAATAACGTGCCGGGCATCGAGGGCATTGACACCAGAGCGCTCACAAAGATACTGCGCGAAAAGGGCACAATGAACGGGATGATAACCACAAATGAAAACTATGCGCTTGGCGAAATTCTGCCTAAATTAAAGGCATATACCACGGGAAAGGTGGTTGAAAAGGTTACATGCAGGGAAAGGTATGAGCTTAAAGGCTCAAAGGCGTTATCCGAAAACGGCGCGCTCTCGGGCAGCGCAAAATTCTCCGAGGCGGACTATAAGGCGGGGAAAAGGGAATTGAAGCCGTCGCTTGTAAAGGAGCTGAACGGTGCGGGCAAGAGAGTCGCTCTCCTTGATCTGGGGACAAAGGGCAATATCGCGTACTCTTTGCAGATAAGAGGCTGCGATGTGACGGTTTATCCTGCCGGCACGCCGGCGGAGGAAATCATAGCCTCAGGACCGGACGGCATTATGCTTTCCAACGGTCCGGGCGACCCGAAGGAGTGCACGTCGATTATTGCCGAGGTGAAAAAGCTTTACGACACGGACATCCCTATTTTTGCAATCTGCCTCGGGCATCAGCTTATGGCGCTTGCAACGGGCGCGGACACTCACAAAATGAAATATGGTCATAGGGGCGGCAACCATCCAGTCAAGGATTTAGCCACGGGCAGAGTATATATTTCCTCTCAGAATCATGGCTATGTGGTAGACACGGACAAGCTTGACTCAAGGATTGCGACGCCTGCCTTTATTAATGTAAACGATGGGACAAATGAGGGGCTTAACTACACGGGGAAAAATATTTTTACGGTCCAGTTCCATCCCGAGGCGTGCTGTGGTCCGCAGGACTCAGGCTATTTATTCGACAGATTTATCAAAATGATGGAGGTGAAAAGCAATGCCAAAGAATCCTAATGTGAAAAAGGTAATGGTAATCGGCTCCGGACCGATTGTCATCGGACAGGCCGCAGAGTTTGATTATGCAGGCACACAGGCATGCCGTTCGTTAAAGGAGGAGGGCATTGAGGTCGTACTCGTAAATTCCAATCCCGCCACAATCATGACAGACAGGGATATCGCGGATAAGGTTTATATAGAGCCCCTGACCGTGAAGGTTTTGGAGCAGATTATCGAAAAGGAGAAGCCGGATTCCATTTTGCCCACGCTTGGCGGACAGGCAGGTCTGAACCTCGGCATGGAGCTTGAGGAGAGCGGTTTTCTGGCGTCGCATAACGTAAAGCTTTTGGGAACGACGGCGGCTACGATTAAAAAAGCGGAGGACAGGCAGGAGTTCAAGGACACGATGGAGAAAATCGGCGAGCCCTGCTCAGCCTCTCTCGTGGTGGAAAACGTGGAGGACGGAGTCGCCTTTACAAATACAATAGGCTACCCCGTCGTGCTCCGTCCGGCATACACACTCGGCGGAAGCGGCGGCGGCATAGCGCACGATCAGGCTGAGCTGGAGGAAATCCTTGAGAACGGCTTAAGGCTTTCAAGAGTGGGGCAGGTATTGGTTGAGCGCTGCATTGCCGGCTGGAAGGAAATTGAGTATGAGGTAATGCGCGACGGCGCGGGCAACTGCATTACGGTATGTAATATGGAAAACATTGACCCGGTCGGAGTACACACGGGCGACAGCATCGTGGTTGCGCCCTCTCAGACCTTGAGCGACAAGGAATATCAGATGCTTCGCACGTCGGCGCTTAACATTATTTCGGAGCTTAATATCACGGGCGGCTGCAACGTGCAGTTTGCCCTGCACCCCACAAGCTTTGAGTATTGCGTGATTGAGGTAAACCCGCGTGTGAGCCGTTCGTCGGCGCTTGCGTCAAAGGCGACGGGCTATCCGATTGCGAAGGTTGCCGCAAAGATTGCGCTCGGCTATACGCTTGATGAGATTAAAAACGCCATCACGGGCAAGACCTACGCTAGCTTTGAGCCGACGCTTGACTACTGCGTGGTGAAGATGCCGCGGCTGCCGTTCGACAAGTTTATCACGGCAAAGAGGACGCTTACCACTCAGATGAAGGCGACAGGAGAGGTAATGAGCATCTGCACCAATTTTGAGGGCGCGCTCATGAAGGCAATCCGCTCTCTTGAACAGCATGTGGACTGCTTAAGAAGCTATGATTTTTCAGAGCTTGACAGGGCGGCGCTTTTAAAACGCCTTGAGAGGGTGGATGACCAAAGAATTTATGTTATTGCCGAGGCGCTCAGAAAGGGCATTGATTACGACACGATTTATGAAATCACAAAGATAGACAGATGGTTTATCGATAAGCTTGCCATTATCGTTGAGATGGAGCATGCGCTTGAAACTCAGCCGCTTACTCCGGAGCTTTTGAGAGAGGCAAAGCGGATAGAGTTTCCGGATAACGTGATAGCAAGACTCACGGGCAGGGAGGAAGAGGAAATCAGGAAAATGCGCTGCGATAACAACATTGTGGCGGCGTTTAAAATGGTTGACACCTGCGCGGCTGAGTTTGAGGCGAGCACTCCCTACTACTATTCGTGCTTTGACGGTGAGAATGAGGCGGTGGAAACAAATCCGCCGAAGAAGGTGCTGGTGCTCGGTTCGGGACCTATCCGTATCGGACAGGGTATCGAGTTTGACTATTGCTCCGTGCATGCGACATGGGCATTTTCAAGGGCGGGCTATGAAACGGTCATCATCAACAATAACCCGGAAACGGTCAGCACTGACTTTGACATTGCCGACAAGCTTTATTTTGAGCCGCTTACGCCTGAGGACGTGGAAAATATTGTAAGGCTGGAAAAGCCGGACGGGGCAGTCGTGCAGTTTGGCGGACAGACGGCAATCAAGCTGACTGAGAGCCTTATGAAAATGGGAGTTCCCATTCTTGGCACAAAGGCGGAGGACGTGGACGCGGCAGAGGACAGGGAGCTGTTTGACAAAATCCTTGAAGAAACGCAGATTCCGCGCGCGGCGGGCGGCACCGTGTATACTGCCAATGAGGCAAAGGCGGTTGCGAACCGTTTGGGCTACCCGGTGCTTGTCAGACCCTCTTATGTGCTTGGCGGGCAGGGTATGCAGATTGCATTTTCGGATGATGATATTGAGGAGTTTATGGAAATCATAAACCGTATCGCGCAGGATCACCCTATTCTTGTGGATAAATATTTACAGGGTAAGGAGCTGGAGGTTGACGCCGTGTGCGACGGCACGGATATACTGATTCCGGGGATTATGGAGCATATTGAAAGGACGGGCGTTCATTCCGGCGACTCCATTTCCGTATATCCCGCACATACAATCAGCAGCCATGTTAAGGAAACAATCGCGGAGTATACGAGGCGTCTTGCAAAGGCTCTCCACGTAAGAGGCTTGATCAATATCCAGTTTATCGACGTCGGCGAGGAGGTTTATGTCATAGAGGTAAACCCCCGCTCCTCAAGAACGGTGCCGTACATCAGCAAGGTGACGGGAATACCCATCGTAGACCTTGCCACGGAGGTCATTATAGGAAAGACTATCAGGGAGCTTGGATATGAGCCGGGTCTGCAAAAGGAAGCAGGCTATGTGGCAATCAAGATGCCGGTGTTCTCCTTTGAGAAAATCAGAGGCGCTGAAATCAGCCTTGGACCTGAGATGAAGTCCACCGGCGAGTGCCTTGGCATTTCAAAGACCTTTAATGAGGCGCTTTACAAGGCGTTTTTGGGAGCAGGCATTGACCTTCCGAAGCATAAGCAGATGATTATTACGGTCAAGGACGCGGACAAGGGCGAGGCAATCGCAATCGGCAGACGCTTTGAGAAGCTCGGCTATACGATTTACGCGACAAGAAGCACGGCTAAGGCGTTAAATGACGCGGGCGTGAAGGCAAGGAAGGTCAACAAAATCAGTCAGGAGTCGCCGACAGTCATGGATTTGATTTTGGGTCATAGGATTGACTTGGTGATTGACACGCCGACGCAGGGGCGCGATAAGTCGAGGGACGGATTTTTGATCAGGCGTACATCAATAGAAACCGGCGTCAACTGCATTACGGCGCTTGACACCGCGAAAGCTTTGGCGACAAGCCTGGAGAATAAAAACGATAATCCCCTGACGCTTGTAAATATTGCGGAGCTGTAAAGAACAAAATCCTTTCCGCGTCAGGCGTAAAGGATTTTATGGAGGTTCAAAGAGCGGTGGAAAATGCGCGCAATTTTCAAAAAGAGCTGGATAAGCTGATTGAAGAGCAGGATAAGAATAATGAAAACGGAAAGCGCCTTTTTCTGCATAGCTGCTGTGCGCCGTGCAGCAGCTACGTGCTGGAATATCTCAGGCAGTATTTTCGGATTACGGTCTTTTACTATAATCCGAATATTTCCTTTAAGGAGGAGTACCAAAAGCGCGTGGCTGAGCAAAAGCGGCTTATCGGTGAGTATAATAAGCAGGAAACGGGGTTTCCGATTGAAGTGACAGAGGGCGATTATGAGCCGGAGCTTTTTTTTGAGATGGCAAAGGGGCTGGAGGACTGCCCCGAGGGCGGCGAGAGGTGCTTTGGGTGCTATGAGCTGCGTCTTGGAAGGACGGCTTTTGAGGCGGAGCGGGGAGGCTATGATTATTTTGCCACCACTCTTACGATAAGTCCGCTGAAAAACGCAAAAAAGCTAAATGAGATAGGAGAGCGCCTTGCGGCGGAATATGGCGTAAAATGGCTCGTGTCGGATTTTAAGAAAAAAAACGGATATAAACGCTCAATAGAGCTTTCAAGGGAGTACGGTTTATACAGGCAGGATTATTGCGGCTGCATTTATTCCAAAATAGAGCGAGAAAGGGAAAAGAAATGAAAAAGCTGATGGATTTGATTTCCGAGGAAATGAAAAACGCTTTTGAGGCGGCGGGCTATGAGCGCGAGCTTGGCAAGGTGACTGTTTCCAATCGTCCCGACCTTTGCGAATATCAGTGCAACGGTGCGATGGCGGGGGCAAAGCGGTATAAGAAGGCGCCGCTTGTGATAGCGGACGAGGTGGCAAAAAAGATTGCGGACAGCAGCGTGTTTGAGATGGCGCAGGCAGTCGCGCCCGGCTTTTTGAATTTGACGCTCAAAGGTGAGTTTGTTGGTGAATACGTAAAAGGCATGCGTGCCGAAAAAAAGTACGGTTTGGAGGAGGCAAAAAAGCCCATAAAGCTTGTGCTTGATTACGGCGGGGCAAATGTCGCAAAGCCCTTGCATGTGGGGCATCTTCGCTCCGCGATTATCGGCGAGAGCGTAAAGCGCATTGCGCGCTACATGGGGCATGAGGTCGTGAGCGATGTGCATTTGGGCGACTGGGGGCAGCCGATGGGGCTGATTATGAACGAGCTGAAAATCAGGCAGCCGGATTTAGTATATTTTGATGAGAGCTACACGGGGGAATATCCGAAGGAGCCGCCGTTTACCGTTTCCGAGCTGGAAGAGATTTATCCCTTTGCAAGCAAGCGTTCAAAGGAGGATGCCGCGTACAAGGCGGACGCCATGTCGTGTACCTATAAGCTGCAAAGCGGCGTGAGAGGCTACCGCGCGCTTTGGAATCATATCATAGCGGTATCGGTCACGGATTTAAGGAAAATCTACGGGCGGCTGAACGTCGACTTTGACCTTTGGAACGGCGAGTCCGCAGTGCATGACCTTATTCCCGGCATGGTCGATTACATGAAAAAGGGCGGCTATGCATATTTAAGCGACGGTGCGCTTGTCGTGGACGTGAAGGAGGAAAGCGACACTAAGGAAATTCCTCCCTGCATGATTTTGAAATCGGACGGTGCGTCGCTTTACGGCACCACTGACCTTGCAACGATTATGATGCGCATGGAGCAGATTAAGCCCGACAAGCTTATTTATTTTACGGATAAGCGTCAGGAGCTTTATTTTGAGCAGGTATTCCGCTGCGCGAAAAAGACGAAGCTTGTAAACGACGATACACAGCTTAAGTTCGTGGGCTTCGGCACCATGAACGGCAAGGACGGCAAGCCCTTTAAGACGCGTGACGGCGGGGTGATGCGCCTTGAATGTCTTATTGATGAAATTAATGAGGAAATGCTTCGGAAAATCATGGAGAACCGCAAGGGGCAAAGTGAGGACGAGGCGAAGGAAACGGCAGAGATTGTCGCGCTGTCCGCGCTCAAGTACGGTGACCTGTCAAATCAGGCGGGCAAGGATTATATCTTTGACATTGACCGCTTTACCTCCTTTGAGGGAGATACGGGACCCTATATTCTCTATACAATCGTGCGTATAAAGTCAATACTTGCAAAGTACAGGGAGAACGGCGGAAGCGTGGAGGCGGTGCGCTTTGGCATCAGACCGCCGGAAAACGACAGCGAAAAGCAGCTTATGCTTGAGCTTTCGGGCTTCAACGCGGCCATAGAAGCGGCATATGACGAAACTGCGCCGCATAAGATATGCGCTTATATCTACGCGCTTGCAAACGCCTTCAACCGCTTTTACCATGAAACGAAAATCATCAGCGAGGAGGACGAGGCAAGAAAGGCGGGCAGGATAGCGCTTTTGGCGCTGACCTGCGACGTGCTTGAAGCATCGATTGATTTGCTCGGCTTTTCCGCGCCGGAGAGGATGTAAAAAGACAACAGGTAACAGGGAAGCCGGAAGGCTTCCCTGTTACCTGTTGCGCTATAAGAATATCCCCAAAATGCCTGATTTTGCGGGAAAAATTGAGGGAAAAGAAAAAATAAATCGCGCAAATTGTGTAGAAAACTGACACATTTGAGTAAAATTTCCGAATTTTTCGACACCGGACAACACTTTATTTTACTGATTTTTCGGGATTTGTGAAGAACAGTAGGTTAATATGGCGATACCACGCGAATTGTGCGATAAATTACAGTTGCAAGATAATTTGACAATCTTATATAATTAATCGTACCAAATGTTGGTATATTTTGAAAAATAAAAGTATTTAAGGTCTGCATACACAGTATGTGTATCTGAAAATGGAGGAAAAGTT
The DNA here is from genome assembly GCA_021202335.1 of Lachnospiraceae bacterium. Classification (GTDB taxonomy): domain Bacteria; phylum Bacillota; class Clostridia; order Lachnospirales; family Lachnospiraceae; genus COE1. Next base: position 13,963 of record JAJQDE010000035.1, on the reverse strand, counting down.
TATGGAACAATTCAAAGTGGTGTCACAGCAGGATAACGAAAAGATTTTTAGTATTTTGAGCGATTTACTGTCAAAGGATAAAGCATTTCAGATTATGATAACGGTTCCTGCGGAAGATAAGGGCGCGGAAACCGATGCAAAGAAGCTTTTCGGCGCGGAAAACAGAAAGACGCATGATTTGGAAAAGGACGTCACGGATATGATACACGAGATAGGAGTCCCCGCGCATATTAAGGGATATCAATATCTTAGGGAAGCGATAATGATGTCGGTGGAGGACCCGGATATGCTCAATTCCATTACCAAAATTCTGTATCCGTCAATCGCGAAGAAATTCCAGACAACTCCGAGCCGCGTGGAGCGCGCCATCAGGCATGCAATTGAGGTGGCGTGGAGCAGAGGGAAAATGGAAACGCTTGACGCGCTCTTCGGATATACTATCAACATCGGGAAGGGTAAGCCGACCAACTCGGAATTTATCGCCCTGATTGCCGACAGAATAAGACTTCGTTACAGGGCTTAGACGAATAAAATTGCTTCAAATTTCTTTACATTACAAGGGAGGGTGTTGTATAATTATTACAGGTATTTCATGCGGATAAATTGTGAGAAAGGGATTTGATACTATGAAGAATATTTTGTTTGTGGCTTCAGAGGGCGTACCATTTATTAAGACGGGAGGACTTGCGGATGTAGTAGGCTCTCTTCCAAAGTATTATGATAAGCGATATTTTGACGCGAGGGTTATTCTTCCCAAATATATGTGTATGTCGGATCATATGAAATCCTTGATTCAATACAGGACGCATTTCTATATGGATTTTATGGGGCAGAATGAGTACGTAGGCGTACTGGAGGCGCAATACGAGGGTATCACATATTATTTTATAGATAATGAGAAGATGTTTGGCGGCTTTAAGCCGTACAGTGATGACACCATCGGAGAGATTACGAAGTTTGTATTTTTCTCAAAGGCGGCGTTGTCAATTCTCCCCGTGGTCGGGTTCCGGCCGGATATCATCCACTGTCATGACTGGCAGACGGGCATTATCCCCGTATACCTCAAGGAGCGGTTTGCACAGGGAGAATTTTACAGAGGCATTAAATCCGTTATAACGATTCACAACCTCAAATTCCAGGGGATTTACGACATAAAGACCGTTCAGGGTATAACGGGGCTTGATAATTCGGACTTTACGCCCGATAAGCTCGGATTTTTTAAGGACGGCAATCTGTTAAAGGGCGGGCTTACCTATGCGGACGCCATCACAACGGTGAGCGAAACCTACGCGGAGGAGATTAAAACCGATTTCTACGGAGAGAAGCTGAATGGTCTGCTGAACGCAAGGTCCGGCGACCTCAGGGGTATCGTAAACGGTATCGATTACGGTGAGTATAATCCTGAAACTGACGGGTACATCGTGCACAAATATAATGCCGGCAATTTCCGTAAGGAAAAGATTAAAAACAAGAGGGATTTGCAAAAGCAGCTTGGTCTTGAGGAAAATGATAAGAAGATGCTTATCGGAATCGTGTCAAGGCTTACGGACCAAAAGGGAATGGATTTGGTCGCATACATTATGGACGAAATGTGCAGCACTGACGATGTGCAGCTTGTCGTTTTGGGAACCGGCGAGGAGCGCTATGAGAACATGTTCCGCCACTTTGATTGGAAATATCACGGAAAGGTATCGGCAAATATATACTATTCCGAGGAGCTTTCACACAGAGTATATGCGTCCTGCGATGCGTTTTTGATGCCATCGCTCTTTGAGCCCTGCGGTCTGAGCCAGCTCATGGCGCTGCGGTACGGTACCGTACCCATCGTGCGCGAAACGGGCGGTCTGAAGGATACGGTAGAGCCGTATAACGAGTATGAGGGCACAGGCACCGGATTTAGCTTTACGAACTATAATGCGCATGAAATGCTTAGCGCGATAAGGTACGCGGAGCGGATTTATTATGACAGAAAGCGTGATTGGAATAAAATTGTCGACCGCGCGATGGGAACGGATTACTCATGGTCAGTGTCCGCGCTCAAGTATCAGGAAATGTATGATTGGATGATTGGGTAGGAAAGCAAATGGCATTTGACGGAGTGACAATCGCGGGGATTGTCAATGAATTAAAGGGTATCATAACGGGGAATCGTATTTACAAGATAGCTCAGCCTGAAAAGGATGAGCTACTCTTGACTATAAAGGGAAGCTGCGGTCAGGTGCGGCTTGTGCTGTCGGCGGACGCATCGCTGCCGCTTCTGTATATGACGAATAAAAATAAGACAAGCCCTATGACCGCGCCGAATTTCTGTATGCTTTTAAGGAAGCATCTTCAAAACGCAAGGATTGTTTCCGTGTCGCAGCCGGGGCTGGAGCGCGTTGTGAGCTTTGAGCTTGAGCATTTAAACGAGCTGGGCGATCTGTGCAGAAAATATCTGATAATAGAGCTTATGGGAAAGCACAGCAATATTATTTTTTGTGATGACAGGGGCATGATAATCGACAGCATCAAGCATATATCAGGCATGGTAAGCTCCGTGCGTGAGGTGCTTCCGGGGCGTGCGTACTTTATCCCAAAGACGCAGGAGAAGGCGGAGCTTTTGGAATTGGAAGAAAAGGAATTGGCAGGTATTCTGACTGCTAAGAATATGCCTCTGTATAAGGCTGTATATTCAGGCTTTACGGGGCTTTCGCCGTGCATTGCGCATGAGCTTTGCTATCGTGCGGGGATAGATTCTGACAAAGCGTCGGCAGACTTGTCAGAGGCAGAGCTTGACAGGATTACCGGTAAGCTTTGCGCGCTTCGTGAGGATATCAAAAACGGCAGCTTTTGCCCGAATGTCGTGTATGAGAACAGACAGCCAAGGGAGTATGCGGTCACGAGGCTCACATCGTATTCTGATGAAAATACGCGCTTTTTTGATACCGTGTCGGAGCTGCTTGAATACTATTACGCGGAAAAAAACGCAGTCACGCGTATCAGGCAGCGTTCGGTGGATTTGCGGAAAATCGTGCAGACGGCGCTGGAGCGTAATGTCAGGAAATATGATTTGCAGAGAAAGCAGCTTGAGGACACGAAAAAGCGTGAGAAATACAGGATATACGGTGAGCTTTTGAATACCTACGGATATGGCGCGCAGCCGGGTGCAAAATCACTTGAAGCGTTTAATTATTATGAGAACCAAATGATTACCATTCCGCTGGATCCGACGCTTTCCGCAGGTGAGAATGCTAAAAAATATTTTGAAAAATATCAAAAGCTCAAGCGCACCTTTGAAGCGCTGACTACGCTGACGGAGGAAACACGGGCAGAGATAGAGCATCTTTCCTCAATCAGCACCTCGCTTGACATTGCGCTCAAGGAGGAGGATTTGGTGCAGATTAAGGAGGAGCTGATAGAAAGCGGTTATGTCAGGCGAAAGGGCGGCAAACGCCAAAAGAGCGAGCGGATAACGAGCAAGCCGTTTCACTACATCAGCAGCGACGGATTTCATATTTATGTGGGAAAGAACAACTTTCAAAATGACGAGCTTACCTTTAAGATCGCATCGGGAGGCGACTGGTGGTTCCACGCCAAGGGAATCCCCGGCTCGCATGTAGTGCTGAAATCGGACGGAAGCGAGCCGCCCGACAGAGCCTTTGAGGAGGCGGGAAGGCTTGCGGCTTACTACTCACAGGCAAGAGGTCAGGAGAAGGTTGAGATTGACTATACGCAGAAGAAGAACGTAAAAAAGCCCGGCGGCGCAAAGCCCGGCTTTGTGGTGTATTATACAAACTATTCGCTTGTGATTGACTCTGATATTACGGGCATTGAGCAGTCGGAGGATTAAGCCTCCGGCTGCTTTTTTCTGCACACAAGAGCAAACAGCGCGATGCATGCGATGGAGATTACCGCTCCGGCAATCAGCCCCTTGGGGAAGTATTTTAATGCAATGGTATGTGTTCCCTCCTCAAGATATACACTGATAAAGGTGTCTGCAAAAAGCTCCATATCCGTTTTGGCTCCGTCAACATAAAGCGTCCATCCCGGCTCATAGGCAGCAGACATTACCAAATGCCCTGCTTGAGTCACGGTGATTTCTCCTGTAAGACTCGTTTCATCATAATCGTTTACGGTAAGCGTCTGTTCGCTGAGCCGATTGATAAACTGCTCAAGCACATCGGTGTTTATTTTATATGCCTCAAGCTTGAGCGATTCTCCGTTTTCGGAGCTGAAGCTCAAGGCTTCTCCCGCGCTGTGCCAGCCGAGGTCGAGAATATATTTCTTTTTAATCTGGCTGTATGTTTTGGATTTGCCCTCATACTCCATCTCAATGTCGCTGATTTTCGTATTGGATGTATATGCGTAATAGTGAGCATCCTCGCTTACGGTAAGCTCTGCGTCAGAGCCGTACAGATTGATGTCCACGGGGGTAAATACATCCCCGAAAATGCCGAGCCTGTGTACCAGCCTGTTCTGGCGATCAATCGGGTTTAAACCGCTCTCGTCACTGTCGTCGTCCTCATGAATGTTTTCGTCCATATAATCCGCGCTGACAAAAAGCGAGGAAAGGTCGGTATCGCTCGTTTCCGTAATCATATAGCCAAACGGCAGGGAATAATTGTTTTTATAGAGATAAACAGCCCCCTGGGTGTCTGCAAGCTCAAAAAGGTTGTCATAGCCCCTGTCAAGGGTGTAGAGCATATACCTGTTTGCCAGCAGAGCCGCAGTCACGGGCGTAGCTCCGTCAAAGCAGTAATTGACGCGGCTGCCCTTCATGCCATATGTTTCATAAAAGTCGGAAACAAGCGAATTTAGGGTCGACGAGAAATGCGAGGAGCCTTGAAAGCCGATCAGCATTGCATCATTCTGCGTCCTTCTTGCAAACTTGTCAAAGCGGAAAAAGTCGCCGCCCTCGTTTTCCACAGTCCTTTCAGTCAGCGTCTGATAAGAGTCATAGTTTGAGAGATACGTATCCCTCGAAACGGTGGGAACGCTTGTAAGGTAGGTGTTTAAGCCTGCCTCGGTGCAAGTCGCCATAAGGCAGACGATAACGGCAATCACAGGAAGCTGCCTGCCCGTTTTGTAAAGGCAGATAATGACTGCGTACAACAAAAGAAAGATACCTGTTACCAAAAAACACAAATCCGAAAATGCCTCGTCCGTCACAAGCTTTTCACACAGAACAACAAAGGCAAGCGCGCCCGCCAGCACATACATGATTTCCCGCACTGAATGTTCCTGTATATGGGAAAACGCCTCATAACAGACCACGAGCACCAAAAAGATATACAGGTAGGACTGCCTTGCGGGAAGAGAGTCCGGATAGTTTAAGCCATGCCACAGGAATGCCAGAACATTTGCGGAAAAGCTGATTAACAAAAAGCCGATAAGCGCCAGCTTTGGAGCCTTTTCACGCAAGGGTATTTTTTTTGACAGCGCGTAAAGCGGCAGCAGAAGCAGCACTGCAACGCCGCAGTAAATATTTGGCCAATGGTAAAGCCCCGTTTCGACGGCAACGTTAAAGAAGTGCCGTGCAAGCATATCGAGCACGGGGAAATAAAGGCTCAGCTTGCTCGGAAAGCTGATGTCGCTGAATTCCGTGAATTTGAGCGCTTCAAAGGCGGGGAGCAGCAGAATGGCAGCCATGCCGCCCGCAAGCAGTGAGTAAAGGGCAAAGCGGATGACAGCCTTTCCGTAAAAGCTTTTAACAGCGCCGAATTTTGGAAATGAGAGCGCAGCCGGATTTTTGTCGTTGCCGCTTCTCTTTGCAATCAGCAGCACGATAAAGTAAAGCGCTAAAAATATACACAGCATAATGGACAGATAATAGTTTGAGAGGATGGACAATGCAAGAGAAATGCAGTACAGCTTGCAGCGTCCCTGATATACAAGCCGTTCCAGCCCAAGTATTACAACGGGGGCAAGAGCCACAACGTCGAGCCACATCACGTCCCAGTTATATGCAGCCATAAATCCGGAAAGCGCATAAAACATCGAAAAACAGAGGACGGCATAGGAGCCGGTGTTAAAATGCTTCCTTATATAATAAGTGAAGCTGAGCCCGCAAAGCCCCGTCTTAAAAACTACCATGTAGGATAAAAACTCCATCAGATAATGCTCGGGGACAAGCACGCAGAGCCAGTTGAACGGGCTTGCAAGATAATACGCGTACAGTGCGACAAAGTTGGAGCCTATGCCTGTGTTCCATGAATAGAGCAGGCTTTCGCCTCCCCGCAGCTTATGGTAAAACTCGACCAGAAACGGGAAATACTGGTGATACATGTCAATGTGCAAAAAAGAACGGTCGCCAAACGGATAAATGTCATTCTTTATGAATATGGCAAGCAAAATAATCGCAGGTATCAAAAAAGACAGACAATACAGCTTGTCGGTTTTTTTGATAAGTCCCTTTATCTTTTCCTTCATCAAACGCTTCCTCCTTTTCAATTTTTGCCAAACAGCCTGTAATACTGAAATATTGCGTAGTTGTTCAGCTCGCCCGGTACGTTTTGAAGCTTTGTGCTTTCACCGTCGGCGCTCTCGGCGCGCAATGCGGTGATAATGGGATAGCTTTCCGAAAGCTTTTGGAGATATTTTGCGTAATCGTACAAAGGAAGTCCCGAAAGCTCCAATATTTCGGATGAAAGGAAATTCGCACTTGTTTCAATGTCCGTCACGGTGCCGATGTCAAAATTACTCCAAATGAAGAACGGAACCTTGTAGCGCTTTGCCTCATCCTCGTCCGAGAGGTCGCTTCCGTTCTTGCCGTTCAGCTTCCAAATGTTCGACACCACGGAATTTGTCGGCTGATGGTCGCCAAAAAAGACAATCATGGTATCTTCATCAACTCCCGAAAAATAATCAATCAGATATTCCACAGACTCATCTGATATCTTAATGAGAGAAAGATAATTGTTGAGCGTTTTTGAAGAGCTGCCCTCAACCTCGACGTCGGGCGTAAAATTGTCAAATTCTTCACTGTATGAGGAGTGGTTCTGCATCGTCACGTTAAACACGAACAGCGGCGTATCATCGGAGCGCTCCTCATATAATTCCACAATCTTGTCATAGCATGCCCTGTCGCTGACATATTTCCTGATTTTTTCGGGATTTTTGTAATCCTTTATAAAAAACATTTCATCAAACCCGAGCAGCGGATATACCTTGTTCCTGTCCCAGCCCGTGCTGTTGTAAGGGTGCATTGCGATTGTCCGGTAGCCGAGGGATTTAAGGTGTGATGCCAGCGAATCCAAATCGTTTTTGACATACTGCTGATAGGGCACGCTTCCCTGCGGCAGAAATGCCATGGTGTTTCCGGTAAGAAATTCAAATTCCGTGTTTGCGGTGTTGCCGCCGAGTACGGAAACATTCAGCAGACCGGAAACAGTGTTTTCAACCTCGCCGTTTAAAATCGAACGGACAAAGGGCATATAGTCGCAGTTTGTTTCAAAATCGCCAAGCACTGCCGGGTCGGAAAACGCCTCATTCATGATAACGATGATGTTCGGCGTGCGCTCGGGAGCCTCCTGCACATCCTCCTGATAGGGGGTCAAAATCTGCTGCGCCAGTGACTCGCTGTAATTTGAGGGCTTGTCAACAGATATGTATTGCAGCTCCATCAGAAATGCCACCGCAGTGCCATTGCGCTTGCTGATAACCGTCGGCGTAAACAGCTTGTCGTACATGCCGTACTTTGATATGGTACTCTCCTGATGCAGCATGTGGGTAAAGCTGAACAAAACGCACACGCATGCGCAGAAAGCGGCGGCACGCAGGGCGGGAACGATTATTTTGACTTTATCCTGCTTTTTTGCAATCCGGTCGGGTATGCTTATCCGAAGTGTTACGACTCCTTCCAATATGAAAAGCAGCACATAGCCTATGAGGACAAGCACGGCGCGCCTTTCAGGCGTATATTCAAAATCTCCCGCCACACTCATTGCGGTACCGATTGAGTAAAAATCCCACGGCATGATCGGAGCGGAACGGAATGTCAGGACATAATAATCGGCAAGCCCCGCAATCATAAAAAATACGGTCTGTAAGCGCAGCGACCATTTTAAACGCCCGAAAAGCATAAAAAACAGCAGCATGAGCAGTTCAAAAAGAAAAATATTCATTAATTGTATTTGGACTTTGATATCCGTAAAGGGGTTGTGCGTGTATAAGTCGAACAGATAAAAGTTGGCAATGGGAAAGAGCAGCATGGGAATAAAATTCCGAAGCGTCCATATTATTTTGGTATTTATACCGGATATTTTTTTCATTTGAAGCCTCCGAAAACGATACGACTGATTGTAAGCGCCGGGGCATGAAAACGCATGTCCCGATAACTTTAATTACCATAGCATTTTTTGAGATGCATTTCAAGTAATACGCTTAAAATTGTTGACGCGGCGGTTGGATTATTTTATAATACATTAGAATAAGAAGAAATGCGGACACAATCCGTAAAAGTCATGGAACATCATGCATGGAAATGAGGATTTAAATGATAAAAAGTATGACAGGCTTTGGAAGGTGCGAGGTTACGGAGGGAAGCCGCAAGTATACGGTTGAGATGAAATCCGTAAACCACAGATACCTTGACGTAAATATCAAGATGCCAAAGAAGCTGAATTTTTTTGAAAGCTCCATCAGAAATGAGCTGAAAAATTATGTGCAGCGCGGCAAGATAGATATGTTCATCACCTATGAGGACTACTCGGAAAATGAAGTCGGTATCAAATACAACCGTGAAATAGCTGCGGAATACCTTAAGCACTTAAAATCAATGTCAGAGGATTTCGGGCTTGACAATGACGTCAGGGTATCAACGCTTTCAAGATATCCGGAGGTGTTTTCGATGGAGGAGCAGACCATCGACGAGGAGGAAATCTGGAATGGTCTTGCCAAGGCTGTGCGCGGCGCGGCTGAGGGCTTTGTGCAGACGCGGATTAAAGAAGGGGAAAACCTTTTGGCGGATTTAACGGCAAAGCTTGACGGAATGCTTGCGCATGTGGCATTTATCGAGGAGCGTTCGCCGCAGATTATTGAGGAATACAGGGCGGAGCTTTTTGAAAAGGTAAAAGAGCTTTTGGCTGACGCGTCCATCGATGAGTCCCGGCTTTTGACGGAGGTGGTTTTATATGCCGACAAGGTGTGCGTGGACGAGGAGCTGGTGCGCCTCAGGAGCCATATCGAGGCAATGAAACAGGCGCTTACCGACGGAGGAAGCATCGGCAGAAAGCTTGATTTTATCGCACAGGAAATGAACAGGGAGGCAAATACCATTATTTCCAAGACAAACGATTTAAAGATATCGGACAGAGGCATTGACCTTAAAACCGAGATAGAAAAGGTCAGGGAGCAGATACAGAACATAGAGTAGCAAAAAGAATTTTGCGCTTTAATTGCAATCTGCATGTCAGCAGGGAGGTACGCCGTGGATAAGCTGATTAATATCGGATTTGGAAATATTGTAAATACCGCCAAAATAATTGCCATTGTAAGCCCTGTTTCCGCTCCGGTAAAGCGCATGGTGCAAAAGGCTAAGGAATCCGGCACTGCGATTGACGCTACGCAGGGCAGAAAGACCAAAGCGGTGCTTGTCATGGAAAGCAGCCAGCTTGTGCTCTCGGCGTTATTGCCGGAAACAATCGCGGGCAGAGCTGCGGGAGAGCCGTATGACAGCGGTGAAAAGGACACGGAAGCTTTATAAACAAATAAAAGAATAGAGAGGTAGAATTTATGTTACATCCATCATACGCAGATTTAATAAATGTAGTAAACAGCAATGTTGAGCAGGGAGAAACTCCTGTCGTGAGCAGCCGCTATTCCATCGTTATGGCAACGGCAAAGCGCGCAAGGCAGATTATCGACGGCGAGGAGCCGCTGGTGGAGACAAAGCAGACAAAGCCGCTTTCCATTGCGATAGAGGAGCTTGCTCAGGGACAGATAAAGATTATGCCGGAAGAGGACTAAAGGGCATATATGAAAATTTTATTCATTTCACTTGGCTGTGACAAAAATCTTGTCGATACAGAGATGATGCTTGGCATGCTTGTGCAGAAGGGGCATACGATAACGGACGATGAAGCAGAGGCGGAGGCGGTTGTTGTCAACACATGCTGCTTTATTAATGACGCTAAGCAGGAGAGCATCAATACCCTTTTGGAGATGGCTCAGCTTCGAAAGGACGGCGCGATTAAGGCATTGATTGCGGCAGGCTGTCTTGCCCAGCGATACAGGGAGGAAATCCAAAAGGAAATCCCGGAGGTAGACGCGATTGTGGGAACCACCGCAATTGACGCCATTACCGAGGCGCTTGACGAGGCGCTTTCCGGAAGCGCCCGGAACCATATAGAAAATATTGACAAAAAGCCCGTGTATGATAAAAAGCGTATAGTGACCACGGGCGGGCATTTTGCGTATCTTAAAATTGCGGAGGGGTGCGATAAGCACTGCTCCTATTGCATTATTCCCTCAGTACGCGGAAAATACAGAAGTATTCCACAGGAAAGCCTGATTGCACAGGCGCGCGAGCTTGCGCAGCTTGGCGTCAGGGAGCTGATTCTTGTGGCGCAGGAAACGACGCTTTACGGGGTGGATTTATATGGAGAAAAACGCCTTCCGGAGCTTTTGCGGAGGCTCTGCGAAATCGAGGGGCTTTATTGGATAAGGCTTTTGTACTGTTATCCGGAGGAAATTACGGACGAGCTGACGGATACCATTCGCAAAGAGGAGAAAATATGCAATTATCTCGATATTCCGATACAGCATGCGTCAGATGCCGTTTTAAAACGGATGGGCAGACGCACGACCAAACGGGAGCTGACGGATATTGTAAATAAGCTTCGCCGGGAAATCCCCGATATATGCCTTCGGACGACTTTGATCACGGGTTTTCCGGGGGAAACAAAAGAGGATCATGAGGCTCTTTTGGAATTTGTGGACGAAATGGAGTTTGACAGGCTTGGCGTGTTTACATATTCGCCGGAGGAGGGTACTCCCGCGGCTCTGTTTGAAAATCAGATATCCGAGGAGGTAAAGCTCGACAGACAGGCGGATTTGATGGAGCTGCAGCAGGAGATTGCATTTGAGAAAGCAGAGGATATGGCGGGGCGCGTTCTGACAGTCATGGTTGAAGGGAAGCTGCCCGATGAGAATGTCTATGCCGCAAGAAGTTATAAGGATGCGCCGAACGTGGACGGTCTTGTGTTCATACAGACCTCGCGCGAGCTTTTGACGGGCGATTTTGTGCGTGTCAAAATTACAGGCTCGTATGAATATGATTTAATAGGAGAGATTGACGATGAATTTACCAAATAAGCTGACTGTTTTTCGGGTCATACTGATTGTTCCGTTTGTGATTTTACTGCTGGGCGGACATGCCGCAGGAAGCCGTTTTGATGCGATTTTTGGCGGCATATCGGGATATACGGATTATATTGCGCTTGCAATTTTTATCATAGCAAGCCTTACCGATATGCTTGACGGTAAAATAGCAAGAAAATATAATCTTGTGACAAACTTCGGAAAATTTATGGATCCCCTTGCGGACAAGCTGCTTGTCTGTTCTGCGCTGATTTGCCTGATTGAGCTTGGAAGAATTTCCGCATGGATTGTGATTATTATTATCAGCAGGGAATTTATTATCAGCGGCTTCCGGCTTGTGGCGGCGGACAACCGCGTCGTCATAGCGGCAAGCTACTGGGGGAAATTTAAGACCACCTTCCAAATGATAATGGTGTGCCTTATGATTGCCGATATCGATGCTCTTTACGTACTTACTCAGGCCGTCATGTGGATTGCGGTGGCGCTTACCGTGGTGTCGCTTGCGGATTATCTTGTAAAAAATAAGGGCGTGCTTTTGGATGGGAAAATTTAATGCCCGTGAAGCTGAAAGAAAAGGTAAGCAGCCGGATGTTTGCCTTTTTTTGATGCTTTTTTAACCCTGAAATGTCAAAAATCGCACTTGTTTTGCCTTATATATTATGGTAACTTATAGTAAGCGGCTTTAGTCGCCGGACATAATTATTGCGGCAGGTGCGGTATTTATTTTTTTATTTATATTTTATATATTGTATTGACAAATACGAACTTATGTTTTAAAGTATACATAAAGGGAAACACCTGTTCCGAACGTATGTTGAATGAGAATGATAAAAGGAGTATTGATAAGAATGGAAAGAGAAGAAAAATTAAAGGCATTGGACGCCGCGCTTTCACAGATAGAAAGGCAGTATGGAAAGGGTGCAGTCATGAAGCTTGGGGATTCAGGCGCGCAGATGAATGTGGAAACGTTTCCCACAGGCTCTTTAAGCCTTGACATCGCACTCGGACTGGGAGGTATACCTAAGGGAAGGATAGTTGAAATATACGGTCCGGAGTCGTCAGGTAAGACGACCGTTACTCTCCATATGATTGCGGAGGTTCAGAAAAGGGGCGGCATAGCGGGCTTTATTGATGCGGAGCATGCGCTGGATCCGGTTTATGCTAAAAATATAGGTGTGGACGTTGATAATCTCTACATATCACAGCCGGATAACGGCGAGCAGGCGCTTGAGATTACGGAAACGATGGTGCGCTCGGGCGCCATTGACATTGTGGTAGTGGACTCGGTAGCCGCCCTTGTGCCAAAGGCGGAGATTGACGGAGAGATGGGCGATGCACATGTGGGGCTTCAGGCAAGGCTGATGTCGCAGGCGCTTCGGAAGCTTACGGGCGTTATCAGTAAGTCGAACTGCACGGTTATCTTTATTAACCAGCTCCGCGAGAAGGTGGGCATTATGTTCGGCAATCCCGAGACCACGACGGGCGGACGCGCGCTTAAATTTTATTCCTCAGTCAGACTTGACGTGAGAAGAATAGAGTCCTTAAAGCAGAGCGGAGAGGTAATGGGCAACAGGACAAGAGTAAAGGTTGTTAAGAATAAAATAGCCCCGCCCTTTAAGGAAGCGGAGTTTGACATTATGTTTGGCGAGGGAATATCGGCAGAGGGCGATATACTTGATTTGGCGGCAAATGAGAACATCGTCGTAAAGAGCGGCGCGTGGTATGCCTATGAGGGAAATAAAATCGGACAGGGCAGGGAAAACGCGAAACAGTATTTAAAGGATAATCCGGAAATCATGAAAGAAATAGAAGGAAAGGTGCGCGAGCATTTTGGCTTGCAGGGCGCGCCGGAGAATACGCAGGCGCCGGAGGAGGCTGCCGTAAAGACAGGCTCGAAAGCCGCAAAGACGGCAGAGAAACCGGATAAAGCAGCAGAGAAGGCAGAGCAGGAAGGATAAACTGCACGGGTGTGAATGGCAATGACGGTTACGGATATCGTGGAAATATCAAAGGCAAGATTTAAAATAGTGCTTGACAACGACGCGGTCTTTGTGCTTTACAGGGAAGAAATCAAAGCCATGAGCATCAATAAGGGCGGAGAGCTTCCCGATGAAAAATTCCGTTATATTACGGACGAGCTGCTCGTGAAAAGAGCAAGGCTGCGGGGGCTGAACCTGTTAAAGAGCCGTGATTATACGAGATATCAGATGGTGACTAAGCTGAAGCAGGGATTATATCCAGATTCGGTGATAGAAGCAGCCATTGATTATTTTGTAAGCTATGGATATAGAGATGATGTGAGGTATGCGGCGTCGTATATCGGGTATGCGGGGGCATCAAAAAGCAGAAAGCGGATAGAGTACGATCTGCAGAAAAAGGGAGTGTCCGCGCAGGATATTATGAAAGCGTATCTGCAATGTGAGGAACAAAAGCTGCTTATTGATGAGGAGCAATTAATAGAAGAATTTCTGATAAAAAAGCATTACGGCGAAAACAGCGCCACCTTTGAGGAACGCCGGAAAATCATAGCGTCTTTGTACCGAAAAGGCTTTTCTTTGGACAAAATATACAAAGCTGTCGGACAATTTGAGTAAATTTGCACATAGATATATATTGGTAAAAGTCAACAAAAAAAGCGACAAATTAAACAATCTTGTCATATATC
>JAJQDE010000050.1 GCA_021202335.1 Lachnospiraceae bacterium | reverse complement strand
GCCTCCGCCGCATACACCGACATGTTCGACATCACCATGGCGAACGATAACATCATCGCCAAAATGCGCCTTGTAAGCCTGCTTCTGCCGGCATGATTGCAGGCAATACTGCCTATCAATTTACTCATACGCTTACATTCCTCCCTTGTGCGCCCTCACTGCGCCGCCCCGCCCGCACCGCGTGCGTTAAGGGGGGCTTAAGATAATTTTGTACCGCGTAAGCCATCCGGCAATGGTTTTGAAACAGCATAATGTTGTAATTTCAAGGCAAATCCGTTATACTAAAAGCAACATTTGAAACACAGTGGTTTTTAGGAGGGCATTATGGCAAGGACAGTAGGGATAGGTATACAGAGCTTTGACAAAATCATGGAAAGACAGTGCTTTTATGTGGATAAAACGGATTTTATCAGGGAGTGGTGGGAAAGCCAGGACGACGTGACCCTGATAACCCGCCCGCGCCGTTTCGGGAAAACCCTGAACATGAGCATGGTGGAGCAGTTTTTCTCCGTAAAATACGCGGGCAGGGGAGAGCTGTTTGAGGGGCTTTCCATATGGCAGAATGAGAAATACCGCAGCCTGCAGGGGACATATCCCGTTATCAGCCTGTCGTTTGCGAATGTAAAGGAGCCGTCTTATGAGATGACAAAAATCAAAATCTGCCAGCTGCTTACAAAGCTGTACGCGCAGAATTCCTTCCTGCTTGAAAGCGATGTATTGTATGAGGCGGATAAGCGCTATTTCAAGCGGGTATCGGAAAATATGAACGATGCGGATTCAACTTTGGCGCTGTACCAGCTTTCCGACTTCCTGTGCCGCTATTACGGCAAGAAGGTAATAATTCTATTGGACGAATACGATACCCCGATGCAGGAGGCATACGTGTCCGGATATTGGGATGAGCTGGTGGCGTTCACAAGGAGCCTGTTCAACTCGACGTTCAAGACGAACCCGTGGCTTGAACGCGGGATTATGACAGGAATCACGAGGGTAAGTAAAGAATCTATATTTTCAGATTTGAACAATCTGGAAGTCGTGACTACCACATCGGATAAGTACGCGACAGCCTTCGGCTTCACGGAGGAGGAAGTATTTGCGGCGCTGGATGAGTGCGGGCTCGGCGGCGAGAAGGAGGAAGTGAAAAGGTGGTATGACGGCTTCATTTTCGGGGAACACGGGGATATCTATAACCCGTGGTCCATACTGAAATTTTTGGATACGGGAAAATATGGAACCCACTGGGCGAACACCAGCTCCAACAGCCTTGCAGGGAAGCTGATACGCGAGGGGAGCCGGCAGATAAAGATGTCATTTGAGGGGCTGCTGAAAGGGGAGCATTTAAAATGCCCGATTGACGAGCAGATAGTGTATAACCAGCTTGACAGCAGCGAAGCCGCCATATGGAGCCTTCTGCTTGCAAGCGGCTATTTAAAAGTAATAGATCATGAGGATATGGAAAAAGTCCCCGGCAGGAGGGAACCTCTCTATGAGCTTGCCCTGACCAACCACGAGGTTGAGCGTATGTTTGACGGTATGGTGCGCGGCTGGTTCACGCCTGCGGAGGATGATTACAATGACTTCGTGAAAGCGCTGCTTACGGACGACATCGACGCAATGAACGAATACATGAACCGCGTGGCGCTCGCCACCTTCAGCAGCTTCGACACGGGGAAGCGTGCGTCGGGCTTTGCGGAGCCGGAACGCTTCTACCACGGCTTTGTGCTGGGACTGTTGGTGGAGCTTCAGGGGAAATACACCGTAACCTCCAACCGCGAGAGCGGCTTCGGCAGGTACGATGTGATGCTTGAGCCGGAAAACATGGAGGCGGACGATGCGATAGTGCTGGAATTTAAGGTATATAACAGAAGAAAGGAAAAAGACCTTGAGGAAACCGTGCAGGCGGCGCTCGCGCAGATAGAGGATAAAAAATACGATGCGTACCTGACGGCGAAGGGCATCCCGGCGGAGCGCATCCGCAGATACGGCTTCGCCTTTGATGGAAAAACAGTGCTGATAGGGTAACAGCGGTGGAGATAAACCAACGGACCGCAGGAATGGAGATATTATGGCAAGGACAGTAGGGATAGGTATACAGAGCTTTGACAAAATCATGGAAAGACAGTGCTTTTATGTGGATAAAACGGATTTTATCAGGGAGTGGTGGGAAAGCCAGGACGACGTGACCCTGATAACCCGCCCGCGCCGTTTCGGGAAAACCCTGAACATGAGCATGGTGGAGCAGTTTTTCTCCGTAAAATACGCGGGCAGGGGAGAGCTGTTTGAGGGGCTTTCCATATGGCAGAATGAGAAATACCGCAGCCTGCAGGGGACATATCCCGTTATCAGCCTGTCGTTTGCGAATGTAAAGGAGCCGTCTTATGAGATGACAAAAATCAAAATCTGCCAGCTGCTTACAAAGCTGTACGCGCAGAATTCCTTCCTGCTTGAAAGCGATGTATTGTATGAGGCGGATAAGCGCTATTTCAAGCGGGTATCGGAAAATATGAACGATGCGGATTCAACTTTGGCGCTGTACCAGCTTTCCGACTTCCTGTGCCGCTATTACGGCAAGAAGGTAATAATTCTATTGGACGAATACGATACCCCGATGCAGGAGGCATACGTGTCCGGATATTGGGATGAGCTGGTGGCGTTCACAAGGAGCCTGTTCAACTCGACGTTCAAGACGAACCCGTGGCTTGAACGCGGGATTATGACAGGAATCACGAGGGTAAGTAAAGAATCTATATTTTCAGATTTGAACAATCTGGAAGTCGTGACTACCACATCGGATAAGTACGCGACAGCCTTCGGCTTCACGGAGGAGGAAGTATTTGCGGCGCTGGATGAGTGCGGGCTCGGCGGCGAGAAGGAGGAAGTGAAAAGGTGGTATGACGGCTTCATTTTCGGGGAACACGGGGATATCTATAACCCGTGGTCCATACTGAAATTTTTGGATACGGGAAAATATGGAACCCACTGGGCGAACACCAGCTCCAACAGCCTTGCAGGGAAGCTGATACGCGAGGGGAGCCGGCAGATAAAGATGTCATTTGAGGGGCTGCTGAAAGGGGAGCATTTAAAATGCCCGATTGACGAGCAGATAGTGTATAACCAGCTTGACAGCAGCGAAGCCGCCATATGGAGCCTTCTGCTTGCAAGCGGCTATTTAAAAGTAATAGATCATGAGGATATGGAAAAAGTCCCCGGCAGGAGGGAACCTCTCTATGAGCTTGCCCTGACCAACCACGAGGTTGAGCGTATGTTTGACGGTATGGTGCGCGGCTGGTTCACGCCTGCGGAGGATGATTACAATGACTTCGTGAAAGCGCTGCTTACGGACGACATCGACGCAATGAACGAATACATGAACCGCGTGGCGCTCGCCACCTTCAGCAGCTTCGACACGGGGAAGCGTGCGTCGGGCTTTGCGGAGCCGGAACGCTTCTACCACGGCTTTGTGCTGGGACTGTTGGTGGAGCTTCAGGGGAAATACACCGTAACCTCCAACCGCGAGAGCGGCTTCGGCAGGTACGATGTGATGCTTGAGCCGGAAAACATGGAGGCGGACGATGCGATAGTGCTGGAATTTAAGGTATATAACAGAAGAAAGGAAAAAGACCTTGAGGAAACCGTGCAGGCGGCGCTCGCGCAGATAGAGGATAAAAAATACGATGCGTACCTGACGGCGAAGGGCATCCCGGCGGAGCGCATCCGCAGATACGGCTTCGCCTTTGATGGAAAAACAGTGCTGATAGGGTAAAGTATTGTCACGGCGAACAAATTAGTGACAAAAAATACCGAGAAAACCGCGCTGTTTACCGTTTTATAAAATCGCGTTAGTGACAAATTAGCGACAAGAATACGGGATTTGGATTTTTTCTATTTCCGCGCGAAGCTCATCAAGCGTCCTGTGACCATAAACCGCGCGTTCCACATCGCCTCCGGGTGAATGTCCCATAAGAAGGTGCTTGGACAATTCGTCTATTTTGTATTTGTCGCACAGCCATGAAAAGGTGTGCCGGCAGTCGTGCGGCGTATGCTTAATCCCGCTTTCGGAATAAGTAAGGTCCAGCGCGTCAAGCGTCTTGTAAAATTCCCTGCGGCATGTATGTGGCTGAAAGCTTTCGCTTCCCTCGCGCAGAAATCTGCTGTAAAAATTTTCCGCAAAGCCGCGTATGGCAGGGTGGAGAGGTACAATCCTGTTTTTGGAAGCGGCAGTTTTTACGCCGCCCTGAAAATATCCGCCCTCTCTGTCATAGCGTATGGTTTTAAATGCGGATATGCGAAATCCCGTATAAATCATTAAAAGAACCATATCGACATTTTTGACGTCCCGGTTTTTCCAAAGCGTTTCAATAGCGGCCTGCGAAAAGGGGACGCCGTTCACATCGTCGTCGGGAATATTAATGCTTACATATTTAGAGTAATCCTTTTCGATAATATCATTCTGAATTGCATACGCATACATACCGTTAAAAAGCGAAACAATCAATTCAAGGCTTGCATGCTTCAGCGGACAGCTGTCGACAACCTCCTGCAGATCAACCCTTCTCAAATCCGCAAATCTTCTTCAGTGAAGCTTTTCACAGTTGCGGAAAGCGGCTTTGGTGCAATAGACGGAGGAACGTGAAAGCTTTTTCTTGGAATTGTTGAATTTGCTTGAATAATAAAGCTCATAAAGCTCTGCAAAGGTAATGTCCCAATACTGCCGCGGGATGCCGGCATTTGCCCCGGCTTGCGCGCAGGCTGTCGCATTGTAGACAATCAGCGCCTGATACGCTTCCTCATAGGTTTTGAAATACCCGATTGCAGCAGCGCCGGACGCTGTGGCGTCAGACATTTTAATGTCAGACATTTTAATGTCAGGAGAAATTTTTTTTTGTCGACGGGTACGCCGCCCATTCGCGGGTGCGCCTTCCGGATAAATGTTTAATGCATCCTGTGCCGTTTGGAAGCTTGCGCCTTTTCGGAGCAGGCTCGTTTAAGGGATATCCGCATCTCGGGCAAAAGTGCGCCGCGCCGGAGATGCTGCTTTTACATTCGGGGCATAAAATAAGCGCCATAAAAAGCTCCTTTCTATTCGTTAAGAGGTATTTTCTTATCCGTGTATAAAATATGGTTTACAAGCCAGCCCAGCAGAAATTCCAAAAGCTCCTCCAGTGACTCCTGCGGATTTTCGTCAATTTCATCCAAATTAATATTCTCCAGCTTTTCAATAAAAGCGTCATGTGCTCGTTTCTGCGCCTCAAGGCCGTCATAGCCGATGCTCTCCATATATTCCTCCTCATCGGCAAAATGCTCCTTAGTGTAGTCCTTTAGCTGATTTAAAATATCAATAATCTTATCGTAGCCGGACGCCTCGTCATAGGATTTTACCAAACGGTTTGCCTTATCGACAATCCTGAAAAGCTCCCTGTGCTCATTATCGATAAGCTCAATGCCTACCAGATAATCGTCCGTAAATTCGCAGGGGTTTTCGCGCAGCATCCACTCCTCAAGAGGCGGCATCTTTCCGATCATGATATCGCTTCCGAGAATGTGGCGGTAAAGCCATCTTGCAAGAAAATTGACCAGCTCCGTCAGAACGCGCTGCTGCTCCTCGTCCGCATCAATGTTCACAAACTCAAAATCGCGGATTTTTTCGCGGAAATAGGAGTGCTGCGCGCGCTGCCTGATAAGCTCAGGGTCACGTATTTCCAGCATATAAGCCTCCTCGTGCGCAAAGTGCTGCTCAGCGTAGGAATCAAGCTCCCCGATAATTTCCTTCAGCTCCTCATAGCAGTCGCTGCCAAAATCGTTTGCAAGCAAAGCCCCCGCCTTATTGAGCAGGTTAAACAGGGCGCGGTGCTCGTCATCAATCTGCTCAATCCCTATCATGCAGTCATCCGTAAATTGAAACATAAGTAATCCTCCATTCATTTATAAATCTGTCCGTACTCTGAAAAACAGTTTAGCATACGGCGCAATAAATTAAAATAAATAATTGGTTGATTAATGTGTGAAAAAATAGTAAAATATCATTGGAATAATCGTTAATTTGCACAAAATTGTTATGATACAATGAACGCAAGGACAGCGTTCATCAGCAAGTTTCTGCGAAACTTGCGTTGTGCGCAAAGAACGGCGCTGTAAAGATGATATAATGAACGCAGTACCTGCGTTCATCAGCAAGTTTCTGCGAAACTTGCGGTATGCGCAAAGGACAGCGCAACAAAGATGATACAATGAACGCAAAAGAAAAACAAGCGACGCGAAGCGGCATTTGTTTTTCCTGCGTCATTAACGAGAAAGCGTTCTGTGAAGCAGAAAAATTCTGCTTTGCAGAACAAAGAGCGCGAAAGCGCGGGCTTTCGAGTGTATGTAAAGGAGGGAACGCAATTATGAAACAAAAAACACGAAGATTAAGTATCAGATATAAAATTCTGATACCGGCGACAATCATCATAGTTTTGGTGTGCGTCGTGCTTGGGAGCAATTCTTATCTGCGCATAAAGGAAGGGCTGATAGACATGGCGATTGAGGAGGCGACACTTGCTGCCGACATTGCCACGGACTCGGTAAACAGCACATGGGTGGCGGACATTAAGCCCGGCGATGAAGGCTCCGTGACATATAATCTGCTTCTTTCGCAGCTGCGCCAGCTCAAGGATCAATGCGGCATGCTCTATATGTTGACCCTTTATCTCGAAAACGGCAAGGTGTATTACGGCGTCGATTCGGACGAAGGCAGCAGTCAATATGCGATAGGCGACGAGGCTGACATAGATTATGACATGCTCCTATCCGTAATGGATGGGGAAACTGCTTCGGAAGGCAGTATAGATACGGAGACCAGCGAGGGTTATGCCCTGATTTCCGTCTATGCTCCGGTGACTGATGAGAACGGGACGGTTGTCGGCATACTCGGCTGCGAGTACAACGCGGCAAGCGCGCAGGAAACAATAAACGGCACGGCGACGCGCGTAATTGAAATCGCGCTGATATGCATGATTTTGGCTATTGTGGTTTTGCATGTCATTATCAATGCAATCATGAAAAATCTTATGGTTATCAACCAAAAAATCTACGACCTTGTAAACAATGAAGGGGACCTTACTCAGACCCTGAGCGTTTCGAGCGGTGACGAGATGGAGCTGATTGCCGAAAACATAAACAGTCTTTTGAAATATATGCGCACGATCATGCAGAATATTTCATCTAATTCAACGCAGATAAATGATTCCTCACACAGTATGGCGGACAGCCTTTCCGATGCGGAGATGAATATAACGGACGTGTCGGCGACGATGGAACAGATGAGCGCCGCCATGGAAGAAACATCAGCGTCAATGAATCAGATTGCGGAGTCGGTAAACCGTATTTACGGTCAGGTGGAAGCAATTTACAAAAAAGCCGAGGACGGTATGGATTATACGAATAAAATCCGTACCAATGCGGTGCAAATACGCACGGACGCCGTTGCAAGCCAAAGCGGCGCAAAAAATCAGGTGGACAGCATGACCGCGGCAATGAACGAAAAAATCGAGCGCTCGAAGGCAGTGCAGGAAATCAGCGCGCTCACGGAGAATATTATCAGTATTACGGAGCAGACAAATCTTCTTTCACTGAACGCGTCAATAGAAGCCGCACGCGCGGGCGAGGCAGGAAGAGGCTTTGCGGTAGTGGCGGACGAAATCGGAAAGCTGGCTAACAGCTCATCGGAGGCGGCTGAAAGGATTCAGCAGGTAAGCGGTGAGGTAATCGCGGCGGTAAACGATCTTTCTAAAGAGGCGGAGTTAATGGTGGAATTTGTCAATAAGACGACCATGAGCGGTTATAAAAACCTTGTATCCACCGGCGACAGCTATCAGGGCGACGCGGGCAGCCTTTACGATATGATGGAGGGCTTTTCGCAGACCGCCGATGACCTGCGGCAAAATATGGACAGCATCAAGGAGGCGGTGGAGGCAGTCAACATTGCCGTCGAGGAAAGCGCAAAGGGCGTGACGAACGTTTCGGAAATGTCAGTCAACCTTACGGAAATTGTAAATTCCATCAATGAGGAGGCGCGCGGCAACCAAAAGGTCGCGGGCAGCCTGAATGATGAAGTCGGGAAGTTCAAGATATAATGAACGCAAAAGAAAAACAAGCGACGCGAAGCGGCATTTGTTTTTCTTGCGTCATTAACGAGAAAGCGTTCTGCGAAGCAGAAAAATTCTGCTTTGCAGAACAAAGAGCGCGAAAGCGCGGGCTTTCGAGTTTACATTATTGATTTAACGAGGAGCGTTCACGATGAAAACAATCAGCGTAAACGAAATTACAAAAAGCATAAAGGAAATGTGCATAGAAGCCAATTACACCCTTACTCCGGATATGCGCGCAGCGCTTAAAGCCGCCGCGGCTTCCGAAAAAAGCCCTCTCGGAAAGCAGATTCTCAACCAGCTCGAGGAAAATCTCCAAATCGCGGGCGATGACAGAATACCCATCTGCCAGGACACGGGAATGGCGGTGGTGTTTATGGAAATAGGGCAGGAGGTACATTTTGAGGGCGGAAGCCTGGAGGACGCAATAAACGAAGGAGTCAGGCAGGGCTACCGGGAAGGATTTTTAAGGAAATCCGTGGTAGCAGACCCGCTGCTGCGCGAAAACACAAACGATAACACACCCGCAGTTATTCACTACGAAATAACCGCGGGCGATAAGGTAAAAATCACCGTCGCGCCAAAGGGCTTCGGGAGCGAAAACATGAGCCGCATATTCATGCTTAAGCCCGCAGACGGAATAGAGGGCGTAAAAAACGCGGTCCTTACTGCAGTAAAGGATGCGGGGCCTAACGCGTGCCCTCCGATGGTAGTCGGCGTCGGCATTGGAGGAACCTTTGAAAAGTGCGCGCTGATGGCGAAAAAAGCCCTGACCCGTCCCGTGGACAGCCACTCGGAAATCCCCTATGTAAAAGAGATGGAAGAGGAGCTTCTTGAAAAAATAAACAGCACGGGCATTGGCCCCGGCGGCTTAGGCGGCACGACAACGGCGTTAGCCGTCAGCATCAACACCTGCCCCACGCACATAGCAGGACTTCCCGTGGCTGTCAATATATGCTGCAATGTGAACCGCCATGCCGTTAAAATATTGTAGTCAGAACGGAGAAAAAATGGACAAATATATTAAAGCGCCCCTTTTGCAGGAAGATATACAAGGTCTTAGCGCAGGGGATTATGTATATATAACAGGAACAATCTACACCGCAAGAGATGCCGCGCATTTGCGTATGCAGGAAACGCTTGAAGGGAACGGGCAGCTTCCGTTTGAGCTTGAAAATAACATTATTTATTATATGGGACCGTCGCCCGCAAGGGAAGGCAGACCCATAGGAAGCGCGGGACCTACCACCGCAAGCCGTATGGATAAATACGCGCCAAGGCTGCTTGACCTCGGACTAAAGGGCATGATCGGCAAAGGGAAAAGGAGCGATGCAGTCAGGGAGGCAATCGTGCGGAACAAAGCCGTATATTTTGCCGCAGTGGGCGGAGCGGGAGCGCTTTTGTCAAAAGCGATTACTGCCTCGGAGGTAATTGCATACGATGATTTGGGCACGGAAGCCATACGCAGGCTGCACGTGGAAAATTTTCCCGTAATCGTTGTAATCGATTCAAAGGGCAGCAATCTCTATGACATTGCACCCAAACAATATGCCGCGGCGGGGGAATAGCAGGAAAAAGTATTGAAATAAAATCAGAGAATGACTATAATAAAAGCATCGATTACGTGACGGAAATTTCCGTCAATCAACTGCTTCGCTTAGCGCGGCGGCTTTGTGCAATGGGGTTATCATTATGGAATACAGGAAAAAGGCGGATTTAAAGGTTGAATGTATTGTATCGGAGGCGGACTTTGAGTTTCTCGGAGCTACCTTTAACGATGTGCTTGACAGGACAGATGCGGGAATGCATTTTTTAAAGCGTGTAAAGGAGCTGTGCGGTCAGACACAGGGAGTGGAATGGACAAACACGGCATACACGCTGAACATAACCATGCTGCTGGACGGCAGGGTTTCCTTTGAGTTCAGCGAATGTATTGCTGATTACGTCGTAAGCCTGAAACATTCCATGGCGATGGCGGATGAGCAGACGCTCGGGCCTTTGCAGGAGTTTATAGAGGCTCTTGAGAACTCCGATGAGGAAAGCGCAAGAAGCCTGGTAGCCCACTTTGAACAGAATATAAGAAAGAAAGCAGCGGATGCTTTGAATTGAGTAAGAATGGGGGATTAGTGTGAAAAAATAAGCTCGATAGCTTATTTTTCACAGAACAAACTTTGTTTGTTCTGGCTATTTGTTTCTGAGCGAAAACAAATAGCCCTGATGGCAGGCAAGAAACCGCATTTGCGGCTTTCTCGCCGCCTCTTCGCAACAGAGTTGCTCAGAAATGGGGGATTAAAATGGGACGGATAAAAAAGGTTTATGCCTGCTTTCCGGAAGGAAAGGCAAAGGCGCTTACTATGAGCTATGACGACGGAAAGGTGGAGGACATCCGCCTGCTGGAAATTTTTAATAAATATGGCATAAAGGGAACATTCAATTTAAATTACGGCATTATGATTTCCGACCAGACAGGGCAGAAGCACCCGCGTATTCCAAAGGAGAAAATAGCCGGGCTGTATCAGGGACACGAAATTGCCACACATACCATGACGCATCCCACGATAGCAAGAAGCCCTCTCACGGAGGTCGCGATGGAGATACTTGAGGACAGGAAAGGGCTTGAGGAGATAACCGGCACGATTGTAAGAGGGCATGCGTATCCAAACGGCTCTTATAATGAGGAAATAAAGCAATTGTTCCGTCAGCTTGGAATTGCCTATGCCAGGGTTACGGACACAAGCGCTGATTTTGGGATGTCGGGCTTTGCGCTTCCGGACGACCCTATGGAATGGAAAGCCACATGCCATCACAATGACCCTAAGCTCATGGAATACGCAAGGTATTTTGCGGAATTTCAGAAAAAGCAATATCTTAAGCTCATGTATGTGTGGGGACACAGCTATGAGTTTGCGGAGAATGATAACTGGGAGGTTATAGAGGAATTTTGCAAGTATATGGGCGGGCGCGATGATATATGGTATGCCACAAACATAGAGATTGTGGATTATATGGACGTCGTGAGGATGGCACGGTTTGCGGCGGATAACTCGTTTGTTTATAATCCCTGCGCAAAGAGTCTGTGGCTTGCAGTTGACGACGACACGTATGTTGAAGTAAAAGGCGGTGAATGTGTCAGGCTGTGATGCTGATGCAGGAATGGAGGATTAAGATGAAAAAGTCAGGAATTTTGAAGAAGCTGATGGCGATGGTTATGGGAGTGTTAAGCTCGATGTATCTGTTCGGCGCTTTGACCGTTCAGGCGGCAGAGGAAACAGCGGCGGCAGCGGCCTCAGCGGACGACGGGAGCGGCGCGGTTTTTCTGCTGATGGCAGGCGCGCTTCTTGTGATTATCGCCGTGGTGGTAATAATAGCGATTGTCACTGTTTTATCTGCGGCAGCAGCAGAGGAAGCTTAAAGGATGCTAAATCCCTTTTAGTACCAATGTACCATTGCCTGTAAAATTAATATCGGATATGTTAGATAGCGGCTGTCCCAAAAGGCGCAGTCTAATAATACAAGCAGAGGTACAGAGGATATGAAAAAATTTAAAAGAACACTTGCGGCTTTGCCGGCAGCTATGGTAATTGCCGCATTGCTGCCGCTTGGCAGTGTGCAGACGCTGCGGGCGGCGGTTTTTTTGGAGCAGGAAGAAACCGCGCAGGAAGAAACTGCGACAGCAGCAGCGACAGCGGCAGCGCAGGAAGAAGCGGCGCCGGAGGAAGCTGAGGAGGGCGAAACGCAAGTCGAAGAGGCGCAAACGCAGGAAAGCGAAACGGAGGAAACCGAACCGCCGGAAACCTTATCGATGGAGGAGAAGCCTACAGAGCCGGAAACGGACGAAACGCAGCAGGAGCTTTCCGCGGAGGAGCCGGAAACGGAAGAAGTAAGCGCAGAGCCTGACAGCGCGGAAATAGAGCAAAATTATGCGGGTACGCCTGTTGTAAAAATAAGGGACAATATTGACAGCGGGCTTGAGCTTAAGAATGATATATATGTGAAGCATGCAAAGCACACCATTACGCTTTCGGGAGGCAGCGCGGCCTACGGCAGCTATACCGCTGTTTCCTACATAATATATGAAAATACTGACGAGGGCAGGACGGCACTTTACGAAGGCTTGCTTGAGATGCCGGAAGGCAGTAAAAAAAGCGTTAAAAACGCCGTAGAGGCGGACTACACTGCCGCCGGTAATTATTGCATTGTCATAAGCGCAGACCTTAAAAATGAGGATGCGGAGAGTGAAACAAAGCCGAAACGGGTAGAGCTGGGAAGCCATGATTTTTCGATTGAAAAGGAAAGCCAAAGCATATCGCTTCGGAAAACAACGCTTGAAATCAGCTACGGGGAAACCGTTTACATAGACGATATTGCCGCCGTCGGCAGCAGCTATGCATCGGATTTGGAAATAAAAGAGGACAGTGGAAAAAAAGCGGCGATATTGGAAATAGGAAAGGAGTCGGAAAAAGATTATTTCAAGGCGGTCGGAATGAACGACACCGAACAGGGGCTTACAACCGTGGTGTTAAGGCTTGCGGAAACGCCGTTTTTTGAAGCATCGGAGGAAAAGACCCTGACAGTGAAGGTGAACCCGATAGAGCTTTATATGGAAGCGTATGCCGACACAGCCGTATATATGTATGATACGCTTGCGGTTGAAATAATACTGTCGGAGAAGCAGGGAAATAACATAGTGGCTGATCATACGAAGGAGCTTCTTTCGGAGGACGGAGAATTTTGCATGGAATTTTCAATAAAATCCGACACGGAAGCATATACAGTAAAATCTTCCAATCTGAACAGTGAATGGGACAATTCTTTTATCTGCTATATTCCGGTGACAAGGGAATATTTCAAGGAATTTTCAAAAGGAACAAAATACAGCATTACGGCGCAGCTCCAATATGCACAGGATACGGAGAAAATTCTTCCGTACAGCGCGGATGCAAAGAAAATGCAGGTAAGGCTGCTTGGCAGAAAAGCGCAGCTTTTAGTGTCGGCGGAAAATGACGGTGTTTATGATTACCGCACCTGCTATGGCGCTGAACAGCCGACGCTTTCGACAACGTTAATCGACACGACCGGCGTGCCGGGTGAGGAAGCCGCACTGTCGCAGGAGGCAGGGCAGATACGGTATTACGTAAGCTCCTCGGATGAAGCTGTGGCAGCAGTGGACGGCGCGGAGGTATATACTGCGGAGAATATGGAAATACCAGTCAGCATACACGGCGTGGGTACGACGACGCTTACCGTCAAGGCAGACGGCAGCAGCGTATACACGGTCAATGCGCGGACAATTGAGCTTAAGGTAAAAGACAGCCCGCTCTTTGATGAGGATTTTGCAATCAGCATTTCCGGCATGAAAAACGAGGGGGACAGGGAATTTTGCGCGGACAGCGAAAAGACAGGCTTTGAGAAGTGGGAGGAATATTTGGAGGCGCATGATAATTGGCTTAACGCAAGCGTGAGTATTATTCTTACCGAAAAAGGGAAGGATTATTATGACCGGCTGTGCCTTTCGGAAAACGGGCAAGCCGCAAAGAAGTCAGAAACGCTTACCCTGGCAGACACCGGGAAAATGGCGGAATATGTGTTATGGGCTGAAAATTCCGCGACAAACGCTGATACAAGCAAGGCGGCGGAAAACGGCACAAGAAGCTTTACGCTGGGAATAGACACTGACGCACCGGAAATTTCAAGCTGGACTCCGTCAACGGATTATTACGCGCCGGCGAGCACGGAGGATAAGCAGTATTTTCCCAAAAGCTTTGTGCTGGAGGGAAGGTTTACGGATGCGGCAAGCGGCGTGGCGGCAGTAGAGTACACTACTGATATCAATGCGGCGGACGGGGCGGAATGGACGCCGCTTACGGATGAGGGAGGATTTTCGCTTACGCTTGAAAACGGCGTATATAACGCAATTGCGCTGCGCGCTGAGGATACGGCGGGAAACGTCAGCGCTCCGGTATGCCTGAAAAACGAAAACGGTGATTTTATTCAGATTATTGTTGACGATACATCGCCTGATATCATGGTATCGGCAGTGTCGGACGGCAGCGAGTACAGCGCGGAGAACGAGCAGTGGACTAATGCGGCAATAGAATTTTGCATTGCCGAAAATACGGAAAATTCAGACAGTGCAGAGAGCCATGCGGCTTTGGAGATTGCAGCCTGCGACATTTATGCGGGGCTTTACGGGGTGGAATATTCCTATCAGAGCATTGCCGATGTGCTCTGCGGCGAGCCGATAGACGAGGAGAGCTGGCAGGAGCTTTCCTTGGACGGAGAGGGCGCCGCGTCGCTTTTCGTCGGCGAAAACCCGGAAAATCCCGTTAATCGGAACGGTTGCTATTATTTCAGGGGCATATCGCGTGCGGGTATAAAAAGCGAAGCACCCGTTCAAAAGCGTATTCTTTTGTGGCAGAACCCGTCCGCGCCGGCGCCTCTTATTCAGACGGGCGCGTCGGAGGAGGACTGCCATAACGGGTGGTACAATATGGAAACCGGCACGCCGATTATAGATTTTGCATATCCGGAATATGATGCCGGAGCTGTTTCGGGCGAGTATGCGGCGCCGATTACCATTCACTGTAATCTCAAGGCTATGGACGAAAAGGAGAACACGACAATCCTTGCGGACGATAAGACGGCGACAATCCGCGCATACACGCAGGACGGAAAAATCATGTCCGAGAGCGACGACCTTTCGCAAATGCAGACGACCTTTGACGCAGACGGTATTTACACGCTGGAATACCGGATAACGGACGCGGCAGGAAACGAGAGTGAAACGCAGATTTATACCTATAATATAGACTGCAGCGCGCCGACAAACCTTCAGATAAAGGTCGGCGGCGAGGAACGGCCGCTTGAGAATGAAAGCACGCTGGTATACGACAGATTTTATCAGAGCAGTGTTTCGGGCGAAGCGTCGGCGGAGTACGGGATCAGCGGGAAGGAAAGCCTGAAGCTGCTCAAGGCAAAGGCAATCGGCGAGTGGGAGGACACGGAGCCGGGCTTGGACGCGGAGCAGTTTACAATTGAGCCGAACACGCGCTGTCTGCTCTACATCAGGGCGGTCGACGGTGCCGGAAATATGGCAGAGGGATGGACGAGAGGCCTTGTGGCTGACAGCGAGGCGCCCGCAGGTCAGGGCGGCGGTGAAATGATAATCGAACCTGAGGGAGCAAATGAGCATGGCTTTTTTAATAAGGATATAAAGGTAAGCGTCAGCATACAGGATTTACCTGCGGCAGGGGACTGCGCGGCATTGGAGCTGGTAAGCGCCTGCGTCGGTACGGACGGAGCGGACACTATTTCGGAAAAGGAGCTGTTTTTCTGCGCGGAGGAAACCGTTTCGGAGGCGCTCATTGCTGAAACGGAGTGTTTTACCTGCGTGGAAACCATTGACGCGTCGGCAAATGAGGGAAATGAGGCGTATATCACCGTGAACGCCGTTGACCGCTGCGGAAACATGAGCACATACACGCAGGAGCTTAAAATCGACGTCACAAAGCCTGAAATAGAAATAAGCTTTGACAGGGAGGACGCGGCAAACGGCAGGTATTACGCCGCAGACAGACGGGCAAAAATAAATATCAGAGAGCTGAATTTTGACTCCTCGCTTGTTGAAATAACCGCGGAAAGGAACGGGGAGGAATTTACCCCCTCCATATCGGAGTGGCACAGCGAAAAGAAAGAAAATTACGCCTATGTTGATTTCAATACGGACGGCGATTACACGCTTACCGTAAACTGCACGGATTTGGCGGGAAATGAGGCGAAGGAGGTAAGCACGGAGCTGTTTACAATAGACAAGACCGCGCCGAGGGTTACGGCAGAGCTTGAAGCCCGGGAGTCAGACAATGCGAGGAAGGGATATTACAGCGGCGCGCAGACAGCGGTCATTACAGTGACGGAGCACAATTTCCGCGCCGATGATTTCCGGATAGACGTGCAGCCGTCGGCGCGCGCGGGAAGCTGGGAGCATAAAAACGACACGCATGTCATAAAGCTGGAGCTTTTGGAGGAGGGCGATTACGCTGTTTCATGCAGCTATCAGGATTTGGCGGGAAATGATTTGGATGACGGGGATAAGGCGAAGCTGCCGCTTACGTTTGTCGTGGACAGGACGGCGCCTGCCATTGAAATATCAGGCGTGCAGGACAATTCCGCAAACGCGGGCGAGGTAGTGCCGGTGATAAGCGTGCGTGACGCCAATGCGGAGCAGGACGCCGTAAAAATCACGCTCACAACGGGAAGGGGCGAGTCCTGCGATATCGCGGAGGATATTGGTACCGCGCCCACGGAGGGAGGCTTTGCATATACGTTAAACGGTCTTGACGTGAGAGCGGATGATATTTATTATCTGACCGTGGATGCCGTCGACATGGCAGGAAATCAGGCGGAGCTGACATATCGCTTTTCCCTTAACAGGCGCGGCTCCGCATATGAGCTTACGGATATGGCGGGGATTATGGAGCAGTATTACAACAGCTACGATTCCTTTGAGGATATAACCATAATGGAAATGAACGTGGACAGGCTGGAGGATTTTGCGCTCTACCTCTCCTACAACACGGATGTTATCTACGGAAGGCGCGGCGGCAGACCGTCAGCCCTAACGCAAGGGCAGCAGCCTGAGTCCGTGCTGTACGACGTGGAGGTGTCGGGCAATGAGGACACGGGGTATATCTATACCTACACGCTTTACCGCGAAAATTTTGCGGCGGAGGGAACTTACAGGATTGGCGTTTACTCAAGGGATAAGGCGGGCAATGAGGTCAACAACCTGCTTAGGCTCAACGGGGAGGAAATTCAGTTTATTATTGACAACACCCCGCCGCGCGTAGTGATAGACGGTGTGGAGAGCAACCGGATTTATGATGTGGAGTCACGCCGGGTGAGCGTCGTCGCCGATGATAATTTTAAGCTTGCCGAGGCGGAGCTTCTGCTCGTAAATAAAGATAATGAAACACTTGAGAGCTGGGATTATTTTGATTTGGCAAACAGCGCCGGCGATACGGCGGTCATCACCATAGGCGAGTACAATGAGGAGATATCGCTCTTAGACAGGGCGGCGGATGCGGCAGGAAACAGGGCTGAGGCTTTGCAGGGAGAAAGTCAGGCAAAGGAGGAGTTCCTCGTGACCACGGATAAGCTTGTGCAGCTTGTCAATAAGCCCATGCAGGCGCAGCTTGGACGCTTTTTGCTCATATGTGCGGCGGCAGCAGCGATATGCGCGGCGCTGCTTGTCTTTTTATCGTATAGGAAAGTTCGTCCTATACGATAAAACGCTCCGCTAGGATGCGCACTCGCACAAAGATGAAATATGGCACATTCTTTAATCAGAAAATATTGTTTTAGGGCGCGCTAATGCTTGCGAATATATGAAATAGTTTATATAATGATGATGAGACCAAGGGCAAAACAATCAAAGGAGAGTGAAGAATGCCCACATTACTTTTTATCAATGCATGCGTGCGCGGAAGAGATTCCAGGACGCTTGCGCTGGCAGAGCGGCTTTTGGAGCGTATCAGCGAGGAAAACAGCCGCGATTTGGCATTTCGTATAGAAGAGATACGGCTGGCGGCGGAAAATATACTGCCGCTGAACTACGAAAGGCTCAAAAGGCGCGACGAGCTTTTGGCGGCGGGACAGCTTGACGATACGATATTCGACTGCGCAAACGCGGTGGCGGCTGCGGATATGCTCGTGATTGCCGCGCCCTATTGGGACATGTCATTTCCCGCATATCTGAAGATATTCTTTGAACTGGCAAGCGTGGTGGGGATTACCTTCACATACGCGCAGGACGGAACGCCGATAGGGCTTACCAACGCGCGCGACATGTATTATGTGACGACAAGCGGCGGCAGCATAGGGGACTGCAATTTCGGATTTGAATATGCCAATGCGCTCTGCCGGCTTTACGGCGTGGAGAATACGCATCTTGTGTGCGCTGAGGGGCTTGACCTTGACGGCGCGGATGTGCAGGCGATTATTGAGCAGGCGTGCAGCGGTGAGATTGCAAGCTTTTAGCGCATAGGTCAGCGCAGAAAAGGGGAAAGAGTGAAAAATAAATTTTTCACTCAGCAAGTTTGTAGTTGCACAAACTTGCGTTATGCGCAGAGGTCAGCGCAGAAAAGAGGAGGATATGACGCAGGAATCGGAAATTGCGGCACGTATATGGAGCCTGTCGCGTGACAGAATATTGGTCAATCTCAGGTTCCTTGATGCCGCGCTTTTTGCAATAGCGCTTGAGGAAAGAGCGGGAACGGACGGGATTGCGAGCGACATCAGAGCGCCCGGGGAGGCAGTTATCCGGTATGATGCGATGGCGGTCATTCAGCGTTATAAGAGAGCGCCAAACAGCATAATCAGAGCACACCTGCATATTCTCATGCACTGTATTTTCAGCCATTTCCATCGTTACGAGCGCATGGAGCGCGACCTTTGGGACGTGGCGGCTGACATGGCGGCGGAAAATGCCGTGCTTTCGCTTGGCATATCGGGGCTGGAAACGCCGGGGGATTTCCGGCGTATGGAAAAGCTTGAGGAATGGCGCAAAAAAGCAGGACTGCTCACTGCCGAAAGAATTTATAAAAGCCTCAAAAGGGACAGACCTGATTTGACGGAGCTTTTAGAGCTTGGCAGTTTATTCCGGAGCGATATCCACGAGAGCCGCGCGCAGGAAGAGGACGCGGATACGCTTCAGATTACGCAGGAGCAGTGGAAAAGGCTGAGCGAGCGCATCAGGACGGAGCTTAATTCCTTTTCCGCGAAACGCGGCGGCGATGAAACCCTCCTGCAAAATCTTGAGGAGGCGACGAGGGAAACCTACGATTACGGCGATTTTCTGCGGCGCTTTTGCGTGTCGGGAGAGGACATGCGGATTAATGACGATGAATTTGACTATGTATATTATACCTACGGGCTTTCACTGTACGGCAATCTGCCGCTTGTGGAGCCGCTTGAATATAAGGACGTCAATAAAATCAGGGAATTTGTGGTGGCAATCGACACGTCCGGCTCATGCCGCGGGAAATTGGCGCAGACCTTCCTGAACAAAACCTACGCCATTTTAAAAAGCAGCGAAAGCTTTTTCCGCAAGGTCAACATACACATTATCCAGTGCGACTCGCAGGTGCGCCGGGACACGAAAATCACAAATGACGATGAGTTTGAGGCATTTATGAGGGAGGGGCAGCTTGAGGGCTTTGGCGCTACCGATTTCAGACCGGTCTTTGAATATGTGGATCAGGCGATTGAAAGCGGAGAGTTTGAAAACCTTAAGGGGCTGATTTATTTTACGGACGGCTACGGGGTAGTTCCTGAGCATAAGCCGCCGTATCCGTATGACACGGCGTTTGTTTATTTGGACGACAATCCCGGCGGACCGCCGACTCCCCCGTGGGCGGTAAAGCTTGTGCTTCCCGCAGAGGAGCTTGAGGATTTTGAGGAGGACTTGAGGCAATGAACATTAAGCAGGCAAAGGAGCATATCAAAAATTCAGTGAGGCTGTATCTGAAAAAGGACGAGTTCGGGGATTATCGTATTCCCGTGGTGCGTCAGCGCCCGATATTTCTCCTAGGCTCGCCGGGAATAGGCAAAACAGCCATTATGGAGCAGATTGCGCAGGAGCTTGGCATAGCGCTTGTCAGCTATTCCATGACGCATCACACAAGGCAGTCGGCGCTAGGGCTTCCGTTTATTACGCACAAAAGCTATCAGGGCATGGAATTTGACATTTCCGAATATACCATGAGTGAAATAATAGCGTCGATTTATGAGGTGATGGAAAGCTCGGGCATAAAGGAAGGGATTTTGTTCCTTGATGAAATCAACTGCGTGTCGGAAACGCTTGCGCCGTCGATGCTTCAATTCCTGCAGTACAAGGTGTTTGGCAGGCATAAGGTGCCCGATGGCTGGGTTATCGTGACGGCGGGAAATCCGCCCGAATACAATAAGTCTGTGCGGGAATTTGACGTGGTGACTATGGACAGAATGAAGCTTGTGGAGGTGGAAGCGGATTATCCCACATGGAAGGAATATGCCCTAAAGCAGGGAATCCATAATGCGGTCGTCACATATCTTGACATGAAAAAGAACGATTTTTACCGCGTGGAAACGACAGTCAGCGGAAAATCATATGTGACGGCAAGAGGCTGGGAGGATTTGTCCGCGACAATGCTTCTTTGCGAGGAGGAGGGCATCGCGGTCGATGAAACGCTGGTGGGGCAGTATCTTCACAATGAAAAGCTTGTGAGGGAGTTTACCGCCTATTACGAGCTGTACAATAAATACAAAAAGGACTATAAGGTGGAGGATATTCTCGACGGCGCCAATTCCGCGCAGGAGATAGAGCGCGCCCGCATTGCAAAATTTGACGAGAGGCTGTCACTTTTGGGTATGCTGCTGGACAGACTTGAGAGCGAAATGCGGGAAAACCTTGAAACGGCGGATTATCTTACGGAGCTTATGAAAGCGCTTAACGCAATCAGGGCGTTGTATGAAAAGAGGAAAACGGAAACAAATGACACGGGTGTCATTTGTTATATCATTGAGGGACAGCTTCAGGCAAGATATAAGCTTATAGAGTCAATGAGCGCGGCGGGCACGCTTTCGGATGCAGACAGGAAAAAGAACAAGGCAGTCATTCGTTTTTTGGAGCAGCAGGGGCGCAAGCTTAGGCAGGAGGAAAATCCACTTGCGGCTTTAAAGGCAGCCTTTGAGAGGGAAACTGCGTCAATGAAAGAGGAGAACGCAAAAATACAGCGCCGCCTTCATAACGTTTTTACATTCAGTGAGGCGGCGTTTATGGACGGAAATGAGGTGCTTGTGCTTGTCACGGAGCTTACCATAAACGCGTACAGCGCGCGGTTTATCGGGCTTTACGGAAGCCCCGACTATGCAAGGCACAACGAGGCTTTAATGCTTCATGAGCGTGAGGGCGACATTATGCAGGAAATTAACGATTTGGGGATTTGACGATGGAGGCTGCGGAGAAAATAGTGGAAAATACGGGCGGCGGACAGCTTTGCTTTACGCTGAATAAAAACGCCGCCACGCTTAAGCGCTATCGGGGGATTGCCGAAAAGGTGGAAATTCCCGAAAGCGTAACGGCGGAATCTGATGTCTGCTCTGTGACAGCCATAGAGAGAAAGGCATTTTTAAGCTGCAAAACCATAAAGGAAATCAGTCTGCCTGATACCATAGAGGAGCTGGGCGATTGGGCATTTGCGCATACGGAAAAGCTGCGGACGGTTACGATACCGAATCATGCGCTGGCGCGCGGAAAGGAGCTGTTTTTGGGCTGCGCGCGTCTAAGGGAAATACGAATAAGAGGGCTTGCCGGCCGGGCGCAGGCTGATTTGCCGCGGATGCTGGCGATAGCTGTCACGGCGCTGCATGATTATGTGCTTTTTAATCCGCCAGAGGTGGGGAGCGACGCGTGGGTAAGCCGTTGGGACGCGAAGCTTTTGGAGCTTATCAGGCTGGACGATTTGGACGGCTATGAGGAGCTTTGGACCTGCGGTGAGGAGGATTATGAGGGAAAGGAATATGATATCAAGTCCTACCCTGTGGAAAAAAGAAAGATGAAGCTGCGAATAGTGTATTTTCGGCTTTTAAATCCGTATAAGCTTTCCGAAGAGTCGGAGCGTGCTTTAAAGGAATATCTTAGAGAGTCCGCGCAGTCGTGGGAGATTATCATGGAGGAGCATGCCGATGAGCTTGAGTATTACCGCCTGTTTGCCGATGCGGGATGTATCACGCGGGAGAATTTTGACGCGCTTTTGACGGCGCTTTCGGATTGCAGCGCGGAGATAAAAGCATACCTGCTCAAATACAAGGACGAGCATTTCGGCGCCTCGGATGCGTTTGCGGCATTTGAGCTTGACTGGTAAAAAAATATACCGCCCTTACCGGGCGGTATATTTTCTGAACGAATGTGCCAACGGCACATTCGTTTTATTTATAAAGCTCAACCAAATATTCCAAAACCACGTTACGTATCTCGTCCTGCGCCAGATACCCTTCGCCGTAGGTTTCAACCATGCTGTCGGCGTAGGTTTCGTCGTCATTTTCCTCGTTCATTTCAGCCTTTGCGGCATCCATGTCGATGGTAAGACCCGCATCCTCAAAGATAGCCTGGTAAACCATAGCCTCCTTCACGGATTCCTCCGCGCGCTCAGTAAGCGATTTTTCGTAAGCAAGCTCGTCCTCATCGCCTGTCACATCCCAAACGTTTTCATACGAGGTTATGCCGTATGACGCAAACATCTGATTGTAATAGCTCATCGTATACTCATCGTTGTATTTCGTGATAGCCTTCATAATTTTCAGATAGCTCTTAGGATAAGAGTTTACCGTTGAGTTCTCGACAATGTAATCGGAAAGAAATTCCTCGAGGTTTTCCTCATAATAGTTTTCGGCAAGGGAAGCGCGGTACTCCTCGGCAGTGGTAATCTCGTCCGTCGCAAGACCGTTGTTGACAACAAACTCGTCGTTAAATTCCGCTTCCTGATAAATACCGTTTACAGTGACCGCAAAAACAGCGTCCTTTCCCGCTACCTCCTCGCTTGAGTAATCATCAGGGAAAGTCACCTCCACGGTTACGTCGTCGCCGGGGTGCGCTCCGATAAGCTGCTCCTCAAAATCATCGACAAAGGAACCGGAACCGATTGTGAGGTCATAGCCCGCACTGTCACTGCTTCCTCCGTCGAATTCCTCGCCATCGATGGTTCCGACATAATCAATATTTACCTCATCGCCGTCTGCAATCTCAAGGCTTGTGTCGTATTTAAGCTCCTTAAACTCCTCCAAAAGCTCGCTGATATCGCTTTCGACCTGCTCGTCCGTGCTTACATCCTCCTCTGAAATTACGATATTTTCGTAATCAACCAAAGTGAGCGCCTCAGAGAGATTGACGCCGTCGATTTTACCGTCCTGCGTAAGCCCCGCGCTCATGTCCGAGCTTGAGGTGGTGCGGATAGCAGCAAGATAGATGCTCTTTCCTGCAAAAAATATCACAATAACTGCAATCGCGGCAACAATTGCGATGCTGACAATGCGGGAAAAAATATGGAGCCTCCTGTCCTTTGCGACTTCCTTCCTGCGCGCATTGCGTTTTGCCTTGCTCTTGCTGACTTCTGCATTTTCATCGGCATTTTTTTTCTTAAACTTTGCCATTGTAATCCTCCGTTTCCGTGTACAAATTTATTAATCTGACCAACCTCATATTAATCTAACACAAAATTAAGAAAAAATAAATACTAAAAATGTTTTTAAC
>JAJQDE010000011.1 GCA_021202335.1 Lachnospiraceae bacterium | reverse complement strand
CCTCCCCTGCAAGCTTGCCCAGCACCTTATCCAAAAGCTCATTTGCCATATAATAGGTCTTGCCGTCCGCAGCCTTTACCTTGCAGTAGGCTTCGTCGGGATGCACGCAGAGAGCCACGTTTGACGGCAGCGTCCACGGCGTGGTCGTCCACGCAAGGAAATACGCGTCCTCGCCCACCGCCTTAAAGCGCACGACTGCCGAGCGCTCCTTAACGGTCTTATAACCCTGCGCAACCTCCTGCGAGGAGAGCGGCGTGCCGCAGCGCGGGCAGTAGGGAACAATCTTAAAGCCCTTGTAGAGAAGCTTCTTGTCCCATATCTCCTTCAAAGCCCACCATTCCGACTCGATAAAATTATCATCGTAGGTGACGTAAGGGTTTTCCATGTCAGCCCAAAAGCCGACCGTGCTTGAAAAGTCCTCCCACATCCCCTTGTATTTCCACACGGATTCCTTGCTCTTTTTGATGAAGGGTTCCATGCCGTACTCCTCAATCTGCTCCTTGCCGTTTAAGCCCAAAAGCTTTTCTACCTCAAGCTCGACGGGAAGCCCGTGCGTGTCCCAGCCCGCCTTTCTGGGAACCATATAACCTTTCATTGTCCGATAGCGGGGTATCATATCCTTGATAACGCGCGTCAGCACATGACCGATATGCGGCTTTCCGTTAGCGGTCGGCGGTCCGTCGTAGAAGGTGTAGGTTTCACCCTCCTTGCGGTTCTCCATGCTCTTTCTGAAAATATCATTATCCTTCCAAAATTTTCCGACCTCCTTTTCACGGTCGACAAAATTCATGTTTGTTGAAACCTTTTGATACATCGCTTTTTTCTCCTTTTACCTAGTTCTCTCCTGCGGCTCCGCTCAGCTCACTCCGAGCGCCGCCCAGCTTGACGCGCCGATAATCGGAAGCGCAAACTGCGTATATGCATCCGACAGCTCCGTATCAATATACTTAAATACATCACAAATCTGCTTTGCCGTGGTCGGAAGCCCGTTCGCATCGCAGTTGTAGAGTCCGCACGCAATACCGTCAGATGTCTTTTCATAAATATTATCGACTGCCCTGTGAACGATAAAGCCCTTTATATACGGGTTCTTTTCAGCAAGCTTGTATGCGTATGCGAAGGAAGCCGCCTGCGTCGCCTCGTCCGAGCTTTGAGAGTTAAACAGGATTTCCGATACGATAATATATCTGACCTGTCCGTCCGGCGCAAGGAACTGCGACTGACACATATAGTTTGTAAACACATCCATGTTCTGCGGGTTAATCATTTTTGTGTTCTCATTATTGCTTATCAAATTCAATGCCTTATAGTTTGAGGGCATATCCCAAAACTTTGCCGCCGTAAGCGGTACGGGATGCGGATGCCATGCCACTCCCCAGTCAATATTTCCGTGCGACGTCACGTCCGCGTTGAAGGCATCGATAAACTTCTTTGCTCCGTACTGGTTCGCCGTGCCGTCCTCCCATGTCCATCTCTGGTCAATGCAGGTGAGCACTCTCGCATTCGCGTTTTGGCTCTTGATGGCATTATAGCACATGCGGAATGCCTTCTCATACTCCAGCGTAAAATCCGCCACATTGTAATTTCCCGCATAATACCACGGGTTATTGTTGTTTACCTCGTTTCCGATAATCCAGTTTGAAATAAGACCTGTCGCCGCATTGCTGTAACGTGAAGCGAGGAAGGTCATAAGAGCCTCAATAGATTCCGCGCCGAGCTGCTCGTCCGTGTTAAAAGCGTAATGCCTGTAACCGCTTACCCTTGCGGAAGGCTTTACGGTAAGCGCCGTCGCCGCATCGTAGTAGTTTATGATGTTCATTGTCACTTCCACATTCTGCGAAGCCAAAAGCGTCATGACCATATCATACTCCGCCACTACCGACTGGTTAAAGCTGTATGTTTTTCCATTGTAGGTGTAGGAAATGCCTGCGCCCGACTGAAAGAAACGGTCGATGGCAAGCTCATAGCTTGCGTGCTGCACGCCAAGGTCGGTGAGCGTCGTAATCGCCGCATTGTCCACCGTAAGCCCCTTAATTGACGTTGTCACGGGGTTTGCCGCCGTGTGCGCAGCCAGCGCCTCCGGATTTGTGATATAATATTCGCCGCTCACTGCCGTATATGCGCCGCCCGACAAAGCCGCTACCACAAACTTTGAGTACAGCTTTGAGTCTGACGTGCCGTCGCCAAGCGCCGTCGTAAAGGTAACCGTGGAAGCGTTTGCTGCCACTGCGCAGTAATCCGTTCTTCCGGTAATCGAGCTTTGATAGGGCTTAAGCTCAAACAGGTACAGATTTCCGTCGTCGCTTGCCACTCCCGATACCGTCGCCGTTACCGTTATCTGGTCAGAGCCGCTGATGATACATTGTGTGATGGTTGCTGTCCCGGCAGCCGATGCCGTCACCGACATCATACATACAAGCGTCATGCACAGCGCTGCCCAAAGCGTTACTTCCTTTTTCATGAAATACCTCCATAATAAATCTAATCTGTTAGTTGTGCGATACGGATAATTATAACATTTCCGACCGCTAATTACAATATATTCCGGTCCGCAAAATTCCTGCCCGCAGTTTTCAGCTTCCGATATACGTCACGAACGCGTTGCCGTTTTCCCCAAACAGGCTTACGGCGTCATTCATGCCGATTTTATATACGCTTCCCTCCGCAGGATCCATGACGACCACGTTCAGCTCGTTAAAGCCGACAATCAGCATTGCTCTGTCATCCCCAAGGGTCACGAGCACGGGAATGTCCTTATTGACGTAATACAGAACCGCGTCAAGGCTCACTCCCCGAAGCTCAAGCGCCCTTATGCCGCTTAAGCTTTCCTCAAGTATCTGCTGCACGCTGCTGCCTGCCTCAAGAAGGGGCGCCACATTTTTCACAACGCCCTCAAGCTCAAGGATTGTTTCAAGACAGGCGGCAAGCTCCGTGCCGGTTTCCTCCACAGCCTTACCCGTTATCGCCATAATCTGATTTCTTGTGCTGCGCGAGGTCTTTTTCCAAATATAGTCCCCGTTCTCGTCAACCACCGTGCCGCTTATGTCGTATGCGAGGTTGACTGCATCCGCCTCATGCGTAAAGGTTCCGTCTATCCCGTACTTTCCATACACGTAGTAGCGGCTGACAGGGTTTTCCACCTCTATTTCCATATCGCGCGAGCCTTCAAACATCACAAACATCGGGTTTGTGTGTTTTAACTGACTTCCCTCCACAACATTTTTGAGCACAAGCTGTACAATCTTTTCATAGTTCTGCGTTGTGACTGTTTCCGACGAATTGTAGCCCGTTTCCTCCACCACATTGTTTACAATCTGATCCGTTTCGATATCCTTATAAGCGCCCGTCTGAGCGTCCTTTTCCACCCTTGTAAGAGTAATCAGCTTGTCCTCAACCGAGGCTCCCGTGACATATACGCCATCGTGCATATAGGTTTTTAAAATCTCGCCCTGCTCGTCCTGTATATACACCACATACATCAAAAAGGTCACTGCGCCGGAAACGTCCACCTGTATGTCGTCATACCTTGCCACGCCGTAGATTAAATCCTCATTAATGAAACCCAGCGGCAAAAGCCTTGTGCCCGACTGCGCCTTTATCTCGCCGCGCACGCCCGTATTCAGGTTCATGCATATAAGCCGCGTGCAGTCATAGGCGTCGGCAGAATTCTGCCACACAAGCATCTGGTCGCTCTCCGATACCTGAAAGCTTCCCTGCTGCAGATTGTCCGCCACCACGCTGCTTGTGCGCTCCGTCAGGTTGACTGCCAAAATAGAGCCGTCCAGATACAGATAGAAGATGCCGCTTTTGTTCATATAGGACAACTGATTGATATCCGTTTCCAGCGTGGCAAAGGATTTATCGTATGGAATGAACATCAGCTCCTCCACCGTGTTGAGCATACCGTTGTACTCATATATTTCAATGCCCATGCACCCCTCGTGGCTTCCCCGGTTCATATATCCGTAAACAATAAATTCCACATTCCCGGTTTCGTCCACGTTGAGTATTTTAATCGCGTGATTGTCATAGCTGCTGCGCAAATCCTCTCCGTCATAAAAGCTGAACAGATATGCCATCTTTTTGTCCACGGAGTGATAACAGAACAGTTGATTTTCATTGACAAAGGCAAGGTTGGAGCCGCCGTCGCTCTCCATCATCTGCACCCTGCTGTCCCTGATGCCGAGCATGATTTTATTGCTCGCATACACATCCGCCAGCGGGTCGAAAATCCGGTTCATGGTGCGCTCATAGTCAAGCAGATAAATCCTGTCCGCCGTATACCTTATGCGGTAAAACTCCACAATATTGTAGGTATAATTTTCCTTGCTCCACGAGCCGCCCGCCGAGGTCTGCACCCTGTAATAGAGCTTTATCGAGGCGGTGCTTTGGTCGATTTCGCTGATGACTGCCTGCGGCTGCGTCACCTTCTTTACATTAAGATCAGCCCATGTCACCTGACTTAAGCTGCAGTGTATGTCTACATAGGAAAGCGTCGTATTATCGCCCTTTGCGTTGGACTCCAGGTAAGTCACAAGGTCGTTTGCCTGCTCCTTGTCAAAGGTCTTTTCGTGAAAATCCATCACAAAGGCAAGCTTCTCACGCGTGTAATAATCCGTGCCGTCTATGATGCGCGTATAGTAGCGCACGGTTTCGCCGCCCGTTTCAAGTATCAGTATCCAATTATATTCCGTGCCGCTTATGATTAAATCCTTTATTGTCACGGTGGCGCTGATCTGATCTGCGTCCTCCTCATAGCTGTCGACAGGCGTGCTTTCCACAAGGCGCTCTCCGTCTATGCTGCGCACCTCGAAGTATATTCTGTCAATGGCGTTTCCGTATTTATCTATTGTAAAGCCCAGCGTCCTTCCCTCGTCAAGCGGCGTGATGGTGTCCCTGAGAAATCTCCCGTCCATTTCCTGCAAAAAACCGTGCAGATAATTGTGCGGCATGCCGTTCGTGGTGATGTACACCAGCGGCAGCGACGCCTCCGCCATCTTTGCCGTCATTTCCTCGTTGCCCTTGTTGTAAATACTGCTGCTCACAAAAAGAGTGATGATAAATACCACGATGCAGACAAGCAGCTTAGTAATCGTTTTCTTCATATTCCGTCTCCATCCTGCCACAATTGTCCTTAGAAGCCGCATCAGGCAAAAGACTCTCAAGCGTCGGGCTGACATTCAAAAGCTCTTCAAGCTCCCTAAGCTGCCGCGTCTGATTTCCATAGCGCATTTTACCGCTTTTCACCGCCCGTATAAGGAGATTTTTGGGCGTGTGCTCCATGTCGATAAACTCAAGAAGCTGCGTTTCATAGCCCTGACTTTCCAGCAGATTAGCGCGGATTGCGTCCGTCAGGAGCGCTGCCATTCTTTCCTTTATAATGCCATACTTCAAAACCGGCTCAAGCTCACGGCACTTTATCTGCCTGTTCAGCTCATGCTGGCAGCACGGCACGGATAGGATTACCTTTGAATTCCAGCTCACCGCCTTTGCAAGCGCATAGTCCGTCGCCGTGTCGCAGGCGTGGAGCGTTACCACCATATCCACCTCCTGCGCGCCCTCATAGGCTCCGATATCTCCCACAAGGAATTTTAACCCATGATATCCGAGTTTATCCGCAAGCGCGCTGCAATTCTCTATGACGTCCTTCTTCAAATCC
Source organism: Lachnospiraceae bacterium (assembly GCA_021202335.1). Classification (GTDB taxonomy): domain Bacteria; phylum Bacillota; class Clostridia; order Lachnospirales; family Lachnospiraceae; genus COE1. The sequence continues at coordinate 18,687 of JAJQDE010000011.1, read as the reverse complement.
AAGCCCGTGATGCAGACGTCATATCGGTTCATCACCTTGAGATAATAATACAGCGCAAAGGTCAGGTAGGACTTTCCGCAGCCAAAATCAATGATATTCAGCGTTTTTCCTTCCTCATACCCTAAGCTTGGCAGAATATCCCTGACAAACTCCAGATATCGGTTAATCTGACGGAATTTATCATACTTTGAGGCTATGATTTTCCCCTCGCGCGTCTGCACTCCCAGCTCGACCAAAAAGGGCACGGGCTTATCCTGCTCAAGAATATACTTCCTTGCCCTGTTATGCGAAAAATCCCGCACGGTATTTTCGGGCAGTGCGGCTGCCTTTTCCTTGACCGTAAGCCGCCCCTTTTTGCTCACAAGCGCAATCAGGCTGTGCTCCTCCGTTTTTGCCTCAAGCTGCTTAAAATCGTGTTCCATCGCGTCCGTCACAAAATCCGCAAGCTCGTCGGGCTTCATGTTTTTGTGGAATACCCGGGTTCCGACAAAGCTTTCCGCCTGATAAAAAAGCTCCTCCCTTTTGAGCATGGGGCGGATTTTAATTTTTTGGATTTTTTCCCTGTCGCGCGGATTGCTCAGCGTCATGCTGAGGATTGTTTCTTTTTTCTGTATATAATTGTTTAAAATGCTTCCCAAATTTTCCATGAAATGATTATATCACGTTTCCATATAATTGGAAATAAATTTCACTTTGGACGAGCTTTTCTATACGATAAAAACCAGCGTTAAGCCGCAGGCTTCTGCCTTTAGCTTAACGCCGGTTTTTTTGTATTGTGTATTACAAATTACTTCAGCACCTTTGCGCCGATTTTGAACTTGACTGTTTTCATTCCGCCGTAGCTATTGATGCCGCGGACGGTCACGCTTGCCGTTCCTTTCTTTACGTTGTTTGTGTAGGAAACAATCTCATAATCCGTTCCGAGCGTCAGCGATGTGCCGCCGAGTGTAAAGGTCGTAAAGTCGCCGTTTTCGAGCGTCACCGCGCTGCCCGTGTACTCTTTCGCGGCAATCTTTATCTTAGCCTTTGCAATATCCTTTGTCTTGTCGATAATCTTATACATCGCCGAAAGCGTTCCGCCCTCGTACGCGCCCTTTCCGCTCACGGTAACTGTTATCTCGTCGCCAAGAGCGGGCTGACTTGTGTCGCCCAGCACATCCGCGCCGCCGTTCATCGTGTATGAAACAACCTCATAATCCGTACCCGCCTTAAGAGCCTTGCCGTCAGCATCGATAAGTGAAATCTTACTCTGATACTTGTTTGCCTTTGTCGCCACAGCCACATCCGGCGCAAGGAGCGTCACGGGCGATTCCGTGTCGTTCAACGCCTTTGCTTCCACTTTAAATGTGCCATCTATGCTGCCGGTAAAGTTGCCTTTGCCTTTTATTACAAACGACGCCGTTTCGCCTACGGTCTTATTTTTCTTGCAGCTTACGGTATAATCCGTGCCCTCGACAAGCGTCTTTCCTCCGAACGTGAGCGTGATGTCGGGCACCGCGCCGCCCTTAAGGTACTTAGCCGCAGCGCTTATGTCTGCCGTAACCGCAGAATCGCTTACCTCGACCGCGTTAATCTTAAAGGTTTTCTTAACGGTTCCGCTGTAACCGCCTTTTCCCGTGATTGTAAGCGTCGCCTTTCCAACATTGGTGTTATTGCTGTATGCAACGGTGTAATCCGTGCCGTTAGTCAGCGTCGTTCCTCCGTCCTTGAGCACCGGCTCCGGCGTCTGCGCCGAGCCTGTGTAGGAAACAACATCATTCACACCGCTTATTGTCACGCTCTTTATCTGCGTGCCGTTAATCTTGAAGCTTACGCGCTTAGAGCCGTAGTAATTCGTTGTACCCGTGCCGGTAACGACCACATAGCCCGTGCCCGCGTCGGTGTTGTTGGTGTATTCAACGGTGTAATCCGTGCCCTCCGTAAGCGTTGTGCCCTTATATGTAACCGTTACTGCGGGTTCAATGGCGCTGCCCGTGTAGGTCTGCGCCTCGATTTTACTCACGCTTGCTTTGCTTATAAGCTTAGCCGTCACCTTGTCGGCAATCGTGAAGTTGAACGTGCGCGTGCCGGTAAAGTTGCCAATTCCGGTAAGCGTGACTTCATATGTCTTGGTTTCTGACGCGCTTTCAAGCGACATCGTATAATCCGTGCCCTTTTTGAGCTTCTTGCCGTTGAACGTCACCGTCGGCGATATTTTCTGCTCTTTGCCGTTTGAGAGCACCTCGATGTCGTCAACAGCCACGCTGTCCTTATCCTCAAGGCTTGCCGCCACAATGTTAAAGCTCATCGTCACCGTGCCGGTATAGCTGCCCTTACCCTTTATCGTCACCGTCGCCGGACCTACGTTTATATTATTCTTATACGAAACCGTATAGTCCGTCTTTTCCGTAAGGAGCGTATCTCCGTCATACACCTTTACTGCCGGTGTGAGCTTGCTGCCCGTGTAGGTCTGGTCGCTTATCGCCGCCGCCTGCAGCCCGGTGCCTACATCAATTTTGCTCTCTTCGTCATCAGTGTCGCCGGTATCTCCCGTATTACCTGTGTCGCCGGTATCTCCCGTGTTTCCCGTGTCACCCGTATTTCCTGTATCATCGGTATCTCCGGTGTTTCCCGTGTCACCTGTATCGCCCGTGCTTCCGCTGCCCGAGTTGTCAACGACGTATAAGTGTACGGTTTGGGTGAGTCCTGTCGGAAGAGATGTTACCACGCTGCCGTCGTCCTCCCTGTACCATTTGCCGTTTATGGACGGCAAATCAACATAAACGGACACGTTTAACGGCGCGTATATGTCAGTCAGGCTTGAAGCTCCATAAAATACAGTCCCTGCGCTCGTCACGGTGCTCATGTCAAAGCTGCTCAAATCCAGTGCAGTCAGTGACGCGCAGTTATAAAACATCGTGTTCATGTTCTGCAGCTTATCTGTCGTAAAGCTGCTTAAATCCAAGCTCTCAAGCTTGTAACAGTCCGCAAACATATCGTACATATTTTCAACATTACTTGTGTCAAAGCTGCTCAGATTCAGGCTTTCAAGGCTCGTACAGCCGCAAAACATATATTCCATTCCTGTCACACTGCTTGTGCCAAAGCTGCTCAGATCCAAGCTTATCAGGCTCTTACAGTTGTAAAACATTTCGCTCATGCTCGTTGCATTGCCCGCGCCAAAGCCGCTCATATTCAGGCTCTCAAGGCTCGTACAGCCTTCAAACATACCGCTCATATACTTAACGCTGTCCGCGCCAAAGCTGCTCAGGTCCAAGCTTGTAAGACTGCTGCAATTATAAAACATTTCATTCATGTATTCAGCTTTACCCGCATTAAAACTGCTCAGGTCTAAGCTCTTAAGACTGCTGCAATTATAAAACATTTGGTTCATATTCGTAGCATTGCCCACATCAAAGCTGCCCAGGTTCAGGCTTGTAAGACCGCTGCAATTGTAAAACATATTGCCCATTTCATAAACACTGCTTGTATTAAATCCACTCAGGTCCAGAGTGGTCAGTGACGTACAGCCGCTAAACATACCGTTCATGGACGTTACGCTGCTTGTGTCAAAGCTGCTTAAATCCAAGCTCTCAAGGTTTTCGCAGCCGCTGAACATACTGCCCATATACTTAACGCTGCTTGTGTCAAAGCTGCTCAAATCCAAGCTTGTAATATTCCCGCAGCCGCTGAACATTCCGCTCATGGTCGTCACACTGCTTGTGTCTAATTTGCTCAAATCCAAATCCTTAAGGTTTCCATAGCCGCTGAACATACTGCTCATATCAGTAACGCTGCTTGTGTCTAATTTGCTCAAATCCAAGCCCTCAAGGTTTTCGCAGCCGCTGAACATACTGCCCATATACTTAACGCTGCTTGTGTCAAAGCTGCTTAAATCCAAGCTCTTAAGGTTTTCACAGCCGCTGAACATTCCGCCCATATACTTAACGTTACTTGTGTCAAAGCTGCTTAAATCCAAGCTTGTAAGACTTTTGCAGCCTTCAAACATACTGCTCATATACTCAACGTTACTTGTGTCAAACCCGCTCAAATCCAAGCTCTCAAGGCTCTCACAGCCGTAAAACATATCCTGCATGGACGTCACGCTGCTTGTGTCAATATTTGTGAAAGTCACCGTTTTCAAATTATTGCAGCCATAAAACATAAAGCTCAAGCGAGACGGTTCAGCATCATAGCTTACCTCCGCGCTTGTAATATAAGCGCGATAGGCATACCAGTCAGGATAGAAGTCCACGAGTCCGTAGTCACCGCTTCCGCTGATTGTCAGTTTTCCCGTACTGTCTATGCTCCATGTAACGTTCCAGTCTGTCCCTCCCGTCGGAATGGCGCCGTCGGAAAGGCAGGTAAGGCTTATGCTGCTTTCCAAATCTGTCGGCAGATATGTATATGTGCTGCCGTCACTGTCATAAAAGGTATCATACAGCTGGATGGAAATCGAAATATTTTTAGGGGTATTGATTTCCGTAAGCACAGTCATACTCGCCAGCATCGAGTAGGCACTTGCCACATTGCTCATATCAAAGCTGCTCAAATCCAGGCTCTCAAGGCTTTCGCAGCCATAAAACATATTCTGCATGGCAGTCACGCTGCCTGTGTCAAAGCTGCTCAAATCCAAGCTTGTAAGGCTGCTGCAATAGGAAAACATACCCTCCATATCCGTCACATTGCTTGTGTCAAAGCTGCTCAAATCCAAGCTTGTAAGGCTCTCACAGCTGCTGAACATATCTTCCATGTCCGTAACGCTGCTTGTGTTAAATTTACTTACATCCAAGCCCGTAAGGCTGCCACACTTCCAAAACATTCTTCCCATATTCGTCACATTGCTTGTGTCGAAGCCGCTCACGTCCAAGCTTGTCAGGCTTTCACAGCCGGAAAACATACTGAACATGCTCGTCACATTGCTCGTGTCAAATTTACTTACATCCAAGCCTGTAAGACTGCTGCAATCGGTAAACACATTCCTCATATATATCACGCTGCTTGTGTCAAAACCGCTTACATCCAAGCTTGTAAGACTCTTGCAATTGTAGAACATAACAGACATATCCGTCACGCTGCTTGTGTTGAATTTACTCACATCCAAGCTTGTAAGGCTCTCACAGCCGTAAAACATATAGTTCATATTCGTCACGCCGCTTGTGTCGAAGCTGCTTACGTCCAAGCTTGTAAGACTCTTGCAATTGTAGAACATATTACTCATGTCAGTAATGCTGCCTGTGTTGAATTTGCTTATGTCCAAGCTTGTAAGACTCTCGCAGTCGTAAAACATGCTCAACATATATGTCACGCTGCTTGTGTCAAAACCGCTCAAATCCAAGCTCTTAAGGCTTCTGCAATCGTAAAACATATAGTTCATATTCGTCACGCCGCTTGTATCAAGTCCGCTTAAATCCGCCTCCTCCAAAAAGGCGCAGCCGTAAAACATGCTTGATAAATCAGTCGCCCCCGACAGCTTTACCTCCGCGCTTGAAATATTCGCCCTGTATTTATACCATGGCGCTCTGTAATAAAGGCTTCCTGAAGCTGAAGTAAAGTTTCCTGTTCCTTCTATTGTCAGTTTACCTTCCGTGTCCACGCTCCATGTACCGCTTCCGGTGCCGGTGCTCCACGTTTTTGTTCCCGTTGAGGTCAAAAATAAGACCGTTTCTTCCGACTCATTCTCCGAAACCGTCTCCGTTTCTGTTTCCTCTTCCTCTGTTTCCGCAGTCAATTCCTCTGTTTCATCTTCCGCAGACTCCTGCGTCTGTGCTTCCTCTGTGTCTGCTTCCTCTGTTGAAGCTTCCGCTGCAGCTGTTTCCTCCCCGGTTGCTTCTGCTGCGGTCTGCGTTTCCGCTGCGGCTGCTTCCTCTGCGGCTGTTTCCGCTTCGGTCTGCGGCTGCTCCGTCGCTTCCACAGACTCCTGCGTCTGTGCTTCCTCTGTGTTTTCCTGCTCCTGCGCGGACACATCGCCCGCTTCCTCTGTTTCCTCCTGCTCCTGCCGGGCATCCGCTGATACGGCTTCGGAAGCACGGACAGTTATAGTACCGTACCCCCCCCAGGTATCATCACGGCTGCAAGCAGGACTGCGAGAGTTTTCTTCCAATATGCTTTCTTTCGCATCTCACATTTCCTCCTTGTTAAGCTCATTCTCCGCAGCCTGATTTTATTGTGCGCTGCGGGTTCCATATGGTCTGCGTTTCCAGTATATCGGTATTCATAAGATTTTTCAAGGCAATTCTAAAATTATATTAAATTATCTTAAAACTTTTCTAAATTCAGACTTACCCGTATTTGACAAATTGACAGTTTACAAACACGCCCGACAATGATATAATAGAATTATAAAAAGCAACCGCCCACAAGGTGGGTTGACCGAATTTGAAAGCAGAAAACTACCCCATTACTCGACCAAAGTTTTAGGGGTGGTTTTCTATGTATGGCTACTTACAAAACGTAAAAACGAATTGTAATCAGCATGAAAATCATGGATTTTCATGCCGCCAACAGGAATAGACCAAATTGCATCATATCCCTAAAATCGAATTGATGAATCAACTTGATTTATCAAGTTGATTTTTTCATAGGCATCACCCCCATTCTTTAAAAATGAGAGGTCAGCCCACCCTGTAACACGATTGCTCGTATCTGATTTTACCATACTTTACTGATTTAGACAAGCCCGTCAGCCTGACTGATAAAATAATTTCTCCGCCAAATAAAACTCAATTTACAAACTATCTCTTACCATCATAAGTGTATATCCCAACAGAAAAAGATGGATACCAGTTACTTAAATATCCGTTTTCTTCGTCAGGGTTATGAAAGCATATAATATCCATTACACTTTACCCACCTTTTTTACCGCCAGTTCCAAATCCAAATCATGCAATCCGTAATATGCCTGCATCAAAAAATCAACCGGCACTCTTTCAAGCACTTCAGTGCTCGGCATATTGTAATACCATTGATAATACGCATAAAATTCACCAATCCAATCCGGCATAAACCCATTAAGCGCCTTACCTTGCTGTGGCGTATATCCTTCCGTTTCAGAAAAATATTGCCATAACTGTTTTGCATCCATTGTATTTACATACGCTTGCGCTTCATCAATGCTTTTTCGTGTCTTACTTTTCATATATGTTTTAATAAAATCTATTGTATCGCAATCCGGGAATGTATATGCCACAAAATCAAAAAGCTTCCCCTGATTTTCCACAACATCATCCAAATAGGCGTCTGAATATGCCCGCATGATTCGCCTCCTCACTAAAAAAGTGTACTGAACACCTTAGTTACCTTATTTGCATCGGATTCTACCAATTCTCTCATATTCTTTCTTGCTGCAATATCCCGCGAATTATATTTCTCGTTAAATTCAGCATAATCCACAGATAACAATGCTTCTTTTACCTCGCGGAGTTTTGAATATGCAAGCTCCGTTTTTATGCAATATTGGATTCCCAATCCGCCTAAAGATAACAGTTCTTCAAGAATATCAACGTCAATATTATCCTTTACAAATTCTTTTGCAATATAGAAGTAAGAAGCGTTAGCTCTCCAGCCTTTTATAACATCATATTCACTTGTGTTTATGCCGTATTTCTCAATAAACTTTAGAGCTAACATTCTATATCGTTTCGTATCTGCCGCATCTCTGTGTTTCATAAGTTCAGCCAGCCAACATAGAATGTCTTTTTCCTGAAAATCAAGAATTTTTAATCCGCTAGTATCTAATTCGTACTTATGGACCCAACCATTTTTATCATTTGGTCTGCAAACTGCCCATTCTTTTGCCAATTCCGGATTTTCTGTCAGATAAAATCCTTTTCCGTAATCATGCCTGTCATTTCCGCAGCCGAAAACAGGCACGACTGCTTTATCAGCAGTTCCATGAAACAGTATTATTTTCCCCATTTTCCAAAATCCTCCTATGCAAACATCATTCCAAGGCATACCGACTGCTGTTTATTCATGCCTTGAATCCATTTCACGACCACAGGAACGACTGATGTCAGAGCATTAATCGTCTTTAATAATTATAGCAAAATCACCAAATTAATCAACCAAACCTTGTTCTCTTTGAGAATATTACGACAAACCCGGCTCATTTATAATACGCATTGCGGGAAACCCTGCATTGACAGCATCCCGCAGATTACGCTATAATGGGCGCAAAAGAAGGGAGCGGGCTATGAAAATTGCGGTATTGGAGGCGGCAAGTCTCGGAAAATCAGTAAGCTTGGACATTTTAAGCCGCTTTGGGGAGGTCGTCATTTATCAGACCACCACGGAGGAGGAAATCGCCGGACGGATTACGGACGCAGATATTTTGGTAATCAACAGGCTTAAAATGAATGAGCGGACATTAAAGACGGCAAAGCAGTTAAAATACATTACACTCACTGCCACAGGGGTCGACTGTATCGACCTTGACTATACCAATTCACGCGGAATTAAGGTCGCAAACATAAAGGGCTATTCCACCGATTCGGTTGCGCAGCATACGGTTTCCCTGCTGCTGTGCCTGGCGGATAAGCTAAGCTACTATGATTCCTTTGTCAAAAGCGGCGCGTACTCGGCAGATACCACGGGCGCGTATTATAATATGAACTATCATGAAATTGCCGGAAAAAAATGGGGCATTGTGGGGCTTGGAAATATCGGAAGGCGAGTTGCGCAGATAGCGTGCGCTTTGGGCGCGGAGGTTGTTTCCTTTTCCGTTTCGGGGCAAAGGGCGCAGGAGGGCTTTGAGCAGGTCGATTTTGAAACGCTGATAACGGTCTGCGATATCATTTCCATACATACTCCCCTTACCGAAAAAAGCAGGAATTTATTTGATTACCGTGTGTTTAGGAAAATGAAGGAAACGGCAATTCTCATTAACACGGCAAGAGGTCCGATCGTGAATGAGCGCGACCTTGCCAGAGCGTTAAATGAGGGGCTTATTGCGGCGGCAGGGCTTGACGTGCTTGAGAAGGAGCCGCTGCCGCAGGACAGCCCGCTGCTTTCCATTCAGGACGGCACAAGGCTTGTGGTCACGCCGCACGTGGGCTGGGCAAGCGTGGAAGCGCGGCAGCGCTCGGTGGAGGAGGTCGCCGCAAACATTGACGCATATCTCAGGGGAATTGACCGGAATGTTGTGAATTCAAAAACGGATATACGCAGGAATGGAGGATAAAGCAATGCAGATTTCAAGCAGATTTACAATAGCAATCCATGTGTTTGCCTGTATTGATGTTTTTAAGGATAATTACAAGCTGACAAGCGAGTTTCTGGCGGACAGCGTAAACGTCAACCCTGTTGTGATACGGCGCATTCTCCAACAGCTTAAGGCGGCGGGGCTGATAACGGTCGCACGCGGCAGCGGAGGGGCTTCGATTGCAAAGCCGTTGGACGAAATCACGTTCCTCGATGTCTATAATGCCGTTGAATGTGTGGAGAGCGGCGAGCTTTTTCACTTTCATGAAAATCCCAATCCAAACTGCCCTGTCGGGAAAAACATTCACAACGCGTTGGACGAAAAGCTTTTGAGGGTTCAGAACGCGATGGAAGCGGAAATGCAGAAGATTACGATTGCGGATGTTGTAAAGGACACACAGAGGTATATTAAAATGCAGGATTGAAAAAAATAAGAAAATCTCGTTGTAACTATTGATGTTACAACCGTGAAGTGATATATTCTTGTTGTAACAAAGAAATGTACAACGTGAAAGGACAGCCATGACACAGGACGAGCGCAGAATTTATCTGATTAAAGAACTTACTAGGGAAAATCCCCAATACCGTCAGACGGAAATTCCGTTTGACGCGCAGGGGCCGCGGCGGTTGCTTCGGGCATTGTTCAATGTCCGTATGCCAAAACAGGTCAGTGACAATTTCATTGAAATTCAGAATGCGTATCTGCAGGAGGAAACCCGCAAAAAGGGCATTACGGATATTGCTGACCTGACACCGCTTCAGGACGGAATTTATCTTTGGCAGGGCGATATTACAACGCTTCGCTGCGGGGCAATCGTGAACGCCGCAAATTCACAGATGTTGGGCTGCTTTTGCCCTAATCATGGCTGCATTGACAACGCAATCCATACTTATGCGGGCGTGCAGCTTCGCGCCGCCTGTGCCGGGCTTATGGAACGGCAGGGGCACGAGGAGAAAACGGGCGGGGCAAAAATAACAAAGGCTTTTAATCTGCCGTGCGATTATGTGCTTCACACCGTAGGGCCAATTGTCCGCGGGCGGCTTACCGCGAAAGATAAAGAGCGGCTTAGCTCATGCTATCGCTCCTGCTTGGAGCTTGCAGAGCAGAATGGAATTAAAAGCGTTGCGTTTTGCTGCATATCAACGGGAGAATTTCATTTTCCGAATGACAGGGCGGCGGAGATTGCCGTCCAAACAGTGAAGGAATATAAGGAACAGACACACAGCGAAATTGAGGTGGTTTTCAATGTTTTCAAGGATATCGACTTACAAATCTACAAAGAGCTTTTGCGAGCAGATTGAGCGGCTGAAATCCGCGCTGGAAAATTCTGACGCTGTCGTTATCGGAGCGGGAGCAGGGCTTTCCGCATCGGCGGGATTTTCGTACAGCGGAAAGCGTTTTAAAAAATATTTTTCTGATTTTGAGGCAAAGTGCGGGTTTCATGATATGTATTCCGGCGGCTTTTATCCGTATGATACGCTTGAGGAATATTGGGCGTATTGGAGCCGTTTTGTTTACATAAACCGTTACCCAGACGCCCCCAAACCGGTATATCAGAAATTGCTCGCGCTTGTGAAGGACAAGGATTACTTCGTTCTGACCACTAATGTTGACCACTGCTTTCAAAAGGCGGGCTTTGACAAAAAGCGGCTGTTTTACACGCAGGGCGACTACGGTCTTTTCCAATGCTCTAAGCCTTGCCGGCACGAAACATACGACAACGAAAGCGTCATCAGGCAGATGGTCGAGCGGCAGCAGGATATGAAAATTCCGAGTGAGCTTGTTCCTCGCTGTCCTGTCTGCGGCAGACCCATGACCATGAATTTGCGCTGCGATGATACTTTCGCGGAGGACGAGGGCTGGCATATGGCAGCGGACAGATATGAAGATTTCATCCGCCGCCATCAAAATCTGAAGGTTTTGTTTTTGGAGCTTGGAGTCGGCAGGAACACCCCGGTCATCATAAAATATCCGTTTTGGCAGATGACCGCAGAAAATAAAAACGCGGTTTATGCCTGCGTGAATCACGGGGAAGCTTTCTGCCCAAATGAAATTGCAAAGCAATCTGTCTGTATTGATGCAGATATCGGAGAAGCATTGCTCCGGCTCGGCTAAATCACACCAGATACTTATTGAAAAATCCGGTTATTTTGTCGAAAGGAATAATGTCAGTCCTGTCATATAAATCCGTATGGACTGCTCCCGGAATAAGCAGCAGCTCCTTGTTATCACCTGTCAGCTTTTTATAAGCGTCCTTGCTGAAATAGCAGGAATGTGCCTTTTCCCCGTGGATAATCAGGACAGCGTTTCGTATTTCATGACTATACTGCAAAATCGGCATATTCAGGAAGGATTCACAGCCTGTCACATTCCAGCCGTTGTTGGAATTTAACGAGCGGGGATGATATCCTCGTTTCGTCTTGTAATAATCATAATAGTCCTTTACAAAAAACGGCGCGTCATCAGGCAGAGGGTCGACCACTCCGCCTCCCAAAGCATAGCTGCCGTTTTTGTAGTCAGCGATACGCTGCGCGCAGAGCGCTTTTCTCTTTTCATATCTTGCTTCCTCACTATCCTCGCTGTCAAAATAGCCGTTGGCATTCACACGGGTCATGTCATACATGGTGGAGGCAACCGCAGCCTTGATGCGGGTATCGAGCGCCGCCGAATTCAGCGCCATGCCGCCCCAGCCGCAGATACCTATGATGCCTATTCGCTCCGGGTCGACATTTTCCTGCACAGAGAGAAAATCCACAGCCGCCATAAAGTCCTCCGTTTTGATATCGGGAGAAGCCATATAGCGCGGCTGCCCGCCGCTCTCTCCCGTGTATGACGGGTCAAAGGCAATCGTCAGAAAGCCTCTTTCCGCCATCGTCTGCGCATACAGTCCGGAGGACTGCTCCTTAACCGCGCCGAAGGGACCGCATACGGCGATTGCGGGAAGCTGCCCGTCCGCGTCCTTTGGCTCATACAAATCCGCCGCAAGGGTGATTCCGTAACGGTTATGGAATGTCACCTTTCTGTGGTTTACCTTTTCACTTTTTGGGAAAACCTTATCCCACTCCATTGTCAGGTTTAATTTTTCTTCCATGATAATCCTCCATTCCGGAGCGTTAGCAACGGGATGCCGTCAAAGCTATCCGTGACGCTCCTGCATAAATATTTCAACAATTATTTCAAAATTCCATACTGACTGTCGTCAACTGCCTCAAGCCACTCGTTGGAGGTGTTTTCTCCCGGCACTTCTACGGCAAGATGTGAAAACCATCTGTCAGGCGCAGCGCCATGCCAGTGTTTTACACCAACGGGAATGTTAATACAGTCGCCGGGGTTCATTTCCACGGCATCCTTCCCCCACTCCTGATAATATCCACGCCCCGCCACGCAAATAAGAATTTGACCGCCACCCTTATCCGCATGATGTATGTGCCAATTGTTACGGCCGCCCGGCTCGAATGTCACATTGAATATGCCAACCTGCGATGCCGAAACGGGGGCAAGATAGCTTTGCCCGATAAAGTATTGGGCAAAAGCGTCATTTGGCATGCCTATGGGAAATATCATTTCAGCCGCATGAGAAGCCTTTGCATCTGCCGGGGACTCATCCTCCGCCCAAACCTCTTTTGCCATATTGAACACAGCCCAGCCCTTTGGCCAGCCAACGTAAAAGGCTGTGTGAGTGATAATCGCCGCAATTTCCTTTTTGGCCACTCCTGCTTTTTTTGCATTTTCCAAATGATATTTGAGAGAAGAATCCGTGATGCCGAAGGACATCAGCGCAACCACCGTGACAATGCACCTTGTCTTGTGGTCAATGTCGTGATTGTTCCAATTTTCCCCAAACAGAATATCATCGTTGAAATGCGCAAAATCCGGCGCAAAATCTCCCAAAGCGCCACGCCCTGCTGTCTGTACTATTTTTTCCATATTTACCTCTCTTCTGCTCTTTGTGTATAAATCGATGTTTGTGAGTAAAAAATTTATTTTTCACTCTTGTGTCGGGAAAGTCGAAATATATTTGACTCTTAAAATTTTTTATGATAGTCTTATTGTAATACCTAAACCTGACTTTAGGTCAATACCCTTTTTTTAATTTTATGGATTTTTATGAATGGGAGAAAATTGCCATGTATACAATCGGACAAGTATCGAAAATGTTCGGACTGCCTATCTCAACCCTGCGCTATTATGATAAGGAAGGGTTATTTCCCTGCATTGAGCGTGTTTCGGGCATAAGGAGGTTTGGCGACACTGATTTGGAAGCCTTACGCGTGATTGAATGTCTGAAGCAGTCAGGGCTGGAAATAAAAGACATAAAGCGGTTCATGGATTGGTGCTGAAAGGGAAGTGAAACCTATCCGCAGCGCAAAGAATTATTTGAACGTCAGATTAAAACTGTCGAGTCTGAAATAGAGCGCATGAACCGCGTCCTTGATTTGCTGAAATATAAGCGTTGGTATTACGAGCAGGCTATCGCGGATGGCGGCGAGGAAAGGCTAAAGGCAATGAAGCCGGAGGATAATTTCTCTTATCAAAAGCCGTAGATTGCAATGCCCCAAAATGCTGAGAGCAACCTTGACGCCCTTGAACACATTCGCTATCACCGTGATTTCCAAAAAGTTATCCAAAAATCCGGAAATTACATGGATAATCAGAAACGAGGGGGATTACTTATCTTCGCCGCAGGAATGTTCGCCGCAGGAATGTCCCTCTCCATGCTCATGGTGTGAGCATTTCACATCCGGGTTATAATCAAGCTTTCCTGCGATATATGCCGCAACCGCTTCTGTCACCGTGGTTTTGGAAATTCCCATTTGCCCGGCAGTCTGCACATGTGTTTTCTTTTCCATATCTACCAGCCGGATGACCTCATATTCATCTACCGTTAAGATAATATCTTCTCCGGATGCAATTCCATCAGGCAAAAAGCCTGTATATTCCGGCTCCATACAGACACGCCTGCTTTTTACCGGTCGCGGCACAAAAACACTTCCTTTCGTGATTTTCGTCATATGACGGTTATGCTATAACACCATCTGCCGACAAATGCAATCCGCTATGAAATTTAATAGCGGATTATAAATTTGATAAATTCGGTTTTGAGATTATGGCAGACGAAGTTGCCATGTGGCTCTGTAATTTTTCATACAAAAGGCAGATTACCATGGTCTAAGACTAAAATCGGGGCTGAAAAAAGCATTGTGGAGATAGTCACAGCGTGATATGATAAGTTTATCAATCATCTTGAAGTCAAATCCAATTCGTCAAGGTCAATTTCAGCCCCAATAAACTTACTCGATTTTATTTTGGACAAAAGGACGCATGTTTCAACATGCACCCCCTGCGGGAACTGGTCAACCGCCCTGATACGCTCCAAGGAATAGCCGTTTTCGCACAGATACTTTAAGTCCCTTGCCAGTGTGGCGCTGTCGCAGCTTACATATACGATTTTTTTTGGCGCCATTTTGACAATGGTGGCAAGGCACGCTTCATCGCAGCCCTTGCGTGGCGGATCTACGCATATGACATCCGCATAAATGCCGTGGGTTTCGTAGAGCTGCGGAAGCACCTCCTCTGCCCTGCCGACATAAAACCTTGCGTTGGCAATCCGATTGCGTTTGGCGTTTTCTCTTGCGTCCGCGATTGCCTGCTCCACAATTTCAACGCCGTAAACCTGTTTTGCCCTCTGCGCCATAAAAAGGCTGATTGTGCCGATGCCGCAATACAAATCCCAAACGGTTTCATCGCCCGTAAGACCTGCATACTCAAGCGCCGTGCGGTACAGCTTTTGAGTCTGCACGGGATTTACCTGATAAAAAGAAAGAGGCGATATGGCAAAGCTGATATCCCCTATCGTATCCGTGATTGTTCCGCTGCCCCAAATCGTGCGGCAGCCTTTTCCCATAATCACATTCGTTCTTTCCTTATTTATATTGATGCAAATGCTCGTCATGCCTTTAATCTGCTTGAGCACGGCTATCAGCTTATCCTGATGCGGGAGCGTATCGCCGTTAATAATAACGCACGTCATCAATTCACCCGTCGCAAAGCCCTTGCGTATCAGCACATGCCTTACCAGCCCCTTGCCGCTCGTTTCGTTATATGGTGTTATTTTATATCTCTCCATATATTCAATAACAGCCTCGAGGATTTCTTTATTCTCAGTTACCCCCAGCGCACAGTCGGTATTCGGTACGATAACATGCGTTCTTTCCGCATAAAAGCCTGCCACGATTCTGCCGTTTTTGTCCTGTCCTATCGGGAATTGCGCCTTGTTTCTGTAATGATACGGGGTCTCTCCCTCCCCGTCCATTCCGATAATCGGCTCCATGACGCGCTCAAGCAGCTCCCTTGAAAATCCGCCGATGCGCTGCAGATTGTTTTTTACCTTATTTTCTTTAAATATCAGTTGTTTTTTTATAACTTAATGCCTGTATCTGGCATCCGCCGCACTGCTTATGGTATGGGCACACAGGCTCAGTTCGTTCCGTTGAGGGGGTTATTATTTTCGTCAGGCGTGCGTAAGCAAACCTCTGCGGGTTGCCGGCGCCAAGCCGATTGGGTTTAGCGCTTTTTACCTTCATAACCTTCGCTTCAATCGTATCTCCGATAACAGCGTCCTTCACAAAAAAGGTAAAACCTTCTGTCCTTCCTATACCCTCTCCGTCAGTTCCCATATCTTCAATAACCAGCGTTACTAAATCATCCTTTTTATATTCCATCTTAATTTCCCATTCTTGCTCAAACCCGCAAATTCAGAATGAACTTTGTTCATTCTGCGCAAGCACAATATTTGCAGAACCAACAAAGTTGGTTCTTGTGAAAAATTTATTTTTCACACTATCCTTCTATTCCAAGCTGCTGTCTCTGAGGTTCGATTCGAACAATCTGTTAAAGCCCAGCCAGCCCGTTTCATGCGTGGAAGTAAGAATTTCCTTAAAGGTTTCGAGCTTTGCGTCCGTGTTATCCGCATAGGTCAGCGCTATCGCCTCGATAATTGCCGGCTTTTTGGGTGAGCCAAATTCATAATCGCCATGGTGTGAAAGAATACAGTGCTTCAGCTCCATCGCCAGCATCTGCGGAAACCCCGGAATTTCCTTTATCTTTTCGCCTATCATTTCAGCGCCCATCACGATATGCCCCAAAAACTGTCCCTCATCAGTATAGTCATTTACGGGAAAGGCGCTGATTTCCCTCACCTTTCCTATATCATGGCAGATGGCGGCTGTCAGCAGAAGGTCGCGCTTAAGGATGGGATAGGCAGTGCAATAATAGTCGCAGAGCTTTGCAACGCTAAGCGTGTGCTCCAAAAGCCCTCCGATAAAGCCGTGGTGAATGGATTTAGCGGCAGATGCCTTTTTAAAACGTTCTGCAAACGCCTCGTCCTCCACAAAAAAGCTTTTCAGCAAAAGGTTGAGATATTGATTTTCAACGCTGTCAATCAGACGCAAAAGCTCAGCGAACATTTCATCAATATTTTTACTGCTTACGGGCATATATTCCTTCTCATCATACTCGCCCTCCTCACATCTGCGCACGCGCTTCACGTTTACCTGCAAAGCTCCGTTAAAGCTTGTGACCTCGCCATAGACCTCTATGTAATCCATCGCGTTAAAGTCTGCAATGCCCGCATTGTTCGGGTCCCATATTTTTGCATCAAGCGTGCCGGTTTTGTCCTGTATGATAACATTATCATAGCTTTTTCCGTTTTTGGTCACGGCGGAGCTTTTAAACTTACAGAAATAAATATCAAAAACCCTGTCGCCGTCCTTATAATCTTTTATATATTTCATCGAATTTAATCCCCCATTTCTTTTTATGCTTTTACTCCAATATCTCGGGCTGCACGTTGAAGGTCATCTCCTCATACGAGTCCACGCTCGCCCTCTGCACTACAATCCGCAAATTTTTATCAATCTCTGCGTTGCGCAGCGCGTTCATATAATCGGAAGCGCTGCGTATTTCCTGCGTCCCAATCTGTACAATAATATCGCCCTTTTGCATCCCGTTCAGCATGGCGGGCGAGTCCATATCAATGTCAAAGATATACGCGCCCTGTGGCAGCCCCAGCTCTGTTCTGACCTGCGCGGTGATATCCTGCGCGTAAATTCCAAGATACGGTAAGTCCTCTCCGTTTGACAGCTTTGTTATCATGCCCTTAAGCTCGCTTATCCCGATTGCGGACAGCAGATTTTTTGTGTCGGAATTGTTGTAGCTGTTGTCAATAATGCCTATCACCTCGCCTGAAAGATTTACCAGTATGCCGCTCGGATTTTCTCCCGCGTAAATATCCGTCGTAACCAGCTTATACTGGTTGTCGGCAAGCTCCACATTATTGTCCTTTGAGGTCACAATGCCGTAGCACACGTTATCGCTATAACCGAACAGATTGCCCAAAGCTGCCACGGGCGTCCCGATAAGCCCCGATGCCGCCGAGCTGCCAAGCTTTGCCACGGACACATAATCAAGCGTCGGGCTTTCCAAATATTTTAAGTCCACCGCCAGAACCGCAAGGTCGGTATTAACGTCATACTTTTTTATCGACGCATCCGCATACACTCCGTTGCAGAAGGTCACTTGTATGCTTTCCGCATCGCTTAAAGCGGTGCGATGCGACAAAATCAGCAGCTCCCTGTTGTTGTTTGCGATAATCACTCCCGCAGTAGTGCCCTCGCTCTGATAAGTGTTATTGAACCAGTCAACATCCGAATGGAGCGCCGTGACCGTAACCATGCTTGAGGATATCTCTCTGTAAACCTTATACAGCTCCTCATACTGCTCCATATAGCCCTGTAAAGGAATTTCCGGCTCGGTTTCCTCCTCATTTGCAGCGTCGGCGTCGCTCTGCTCCTGCTCTTCCTCCTGCCCGGTCTGAGTCGTGTTTCCCTCCGTAAGCATATCCTCGGGAAGCATCTCCTCCTGCTCCTGAGGAAATGTGACCACCTCCGCCTCCTCCTCGGGGTAAAGCCAGTTATTCAGCACAGGCTCAAGCAGCAGAAACGACAGACAGGCAAGCACCCCGAACAGCACTGCCAGCGAAGCCGTTATCATGGTTCTGCGCAGCAGCTTTTTCTTGTCAATCGGCCGCTCCTTTATCTTTTCCTGCAGAAAGTTAAAATCATCCGCCTGCTCGTGCGGTGAATTTTCTCCCTGCGCGCTCTTTGACTCCAAGCCTTCCCTTCCGGAGCCGTTTGGCTCATTATTTTCGTTGCCGTTCATTTCATCCTGCCTTTCCATCCGTATTTCCGGAACGCTGTTATATTTCCTGCTTTACTTAGTATATCCGATACCACTTTGACGGTCAATGGTTACATTTCTCTTAATTTAATAAAAATCCGGCTTACGGAAAAGTTGAACTCTGCCGCCGAATTGGATATAATGAACGCAAGGGCTGCGTTCATCAGCTAGTTTCGCAGAAACTTGCTTTATGCGCAAAAATCGGCGCAGCAAAGATGATATAATGAACGCAAGGGCTGCGTTCATCAGCTAGTTTCGCAGAAACTTGC
>JAJQDE010000053.1 GCA_021202335.1 Lachnospiraceae bacterium | reverse complement strand
AATTATAAGGAATAAAAAGAGAACTGTCAAATAATTTTAAAAATCGTTAAAAGGAGAAAAAAGGTATGAGAAAAGAAAAATTACAGACAATTCCGCTGACGCAAATACGTATTGATGATTCTTTTTGGAATCGTTATACCTCCCTTGTGACAAAGAAAATTATTCCTTACCAGTGGAGCGTGCTTAACGATGAGGCGGAGGGCGCTGAGGCAAGCAGCTGCATGAAAAACTTCCGCGTGGCGGCAGGATTGGAGAAGGGGACGTTTCACGGCTATGTCTTTCAGGACACGGATTTGGCAAAATGGCTTGAGGCGGCAGCGTATTCGCTGTCATATGAGAAAGATAAAGAGCTTGAAAAGCTTGCGGACGCGGCAATCGACCTGATTGAAAGGGCGCAGGAGGAAAACGGGTATCTGGACACGTATTTTACGATTTCAGAGCCGGGAAAGCAGTTTAAGAATTTAAAGGAGGGGCACGAGCTTTACACCGCAGGGCATTTCATTGAGGCGGCAGTGGCATATTACAAGGTGACGGGAAAGGACAGATTTCTTAAGATTATGCGCCGGACAGCGGATTTAATCTGTGAGGTTTTCCATACGCCGCGCTATGAAAACGCCGTGCCGGGGCATGAGGAGATTGAGCTTGCGCTGATGAAGCTTTATGAGGTGACGGGAGAGGAATCCTATCGGCAGATGGCATATGATTTTGTCAACCGCAGGGGGACGGAGCCGAACTATCTCTATCATGAAAGCGAGAGGGAGGATTTTGTCGACGTCTGGCATGACTCCAATCCGTATCTGAACGCCTACGGGCAGAACCACCTTCCGGTGCGGGAGCAGAAAACGGCGGAGGGGCACGCGGTGAGAGCGGTATATCTTTACTGCGCGATGGCGGACCTGGCTTACGCCTGTCAGGATGAAGCGCTGTTTGAGGCATGTTCGTATTTGTACCGGAATATAATAGAAAAGAGGATGTATATTACCGGGGGTATTGGCAGCTCCGGAACCCTGGAGCGCTTTACCACGGACTATGACCTGCCAAACGATACGGGCTATTGCGAGAGCTGCGCTTCCATAGGGCTGGCGCTGTTTTGCCGGAGAATGGCGCAGATTACGGGGGACTCCTCATATGCGGACACGATGGAGCTGGCGCTTATAAACACTGTGACGGCGGGGATTGCCATGGACGGAAGGAGCTTTTTCTACGTCAATCCGCTTGAGGTGTGGCCGGATAGCTGTATTCCGTCCACGGACAAAAATCATGTAAAGGCGGTGCGGCAAAAATGGTTCGGATGTGCCTGCTGTCCGCCCAATATTGCAAGAACATTGGCATCGTTGGGCGAATATGCCTGCTTTACCGGAAAAACCTCGGTCTGGCTTAATCTGCTGACGGGAGGAAAAATAGAAACAGAGCTTGGCGGGACAGGGCTTACGCTTACCATAGACAGCAGGCTGCCCTATGAGGGAAGGGCGCTTGTAAAGCTTGAGTCTGAAGGAGCGCGTGGGGAGCTGCGTCTGCGTATCCCGGCCTATGCGGAAAATCCCGTGTTTCTTTTGGACGGAGAGAAGATTACGCCCACCGTCGAAAAAGGGTATGCCGTACTGTCCGGCGTATGGAAAAAGCAGACGGTTGAGCTGAGTTTTTCGATGGAGGCGCATTTTGTCTATGCAAATCCGAAGGTACGCGCGGACGCGGGCAAGGCGGCAGTCATGAAGGGACCGCTCGTCTATTGCCTGGAGGAGGCGGACAACGGAGAAAATCTGAGTGCGCTTTATGTTGATGTTAATGCGCCGCTGGGTGAAGAATACAGGGAGGATTTGCTTGGAGGAACGGTGGTCATTCACGCGCGGGGGAAACGGATATCGGAGGAGGGCTGGGAAAATCTTCTGTACGGAACCCGAAAGCCGAAGCTTGAGGAAACGGAGCTTATCTTTGTCCCGTACCACAGTTGGGGGAACAGAAAGCAGGGAGAAATGTCAACTTGGGTTAAAATATTTTAGAAATTGTTTAAAATTAAAGGAAAACAAAAATATTTAAAAAAAAACTAAAATAATTATTGACAAGACAGCGTACAGATTGTAGAATATAACAATAAAAGGAAATAAACGAAGCCCAAAAATGTATAAATCAACAATAGAAATAATTCAAATCAAAAAAAGATATGTGCAATTTTTAGAACCGCTTAGTTCCTTTGAAATTTATTAATAACAGCTTAAGTAATAATGAAAAGGAGATGGCTTATGAAGAGAAAGGTGTTAAGCAGCATTTTATGTGCGGCAATGCTGGGTTCCTTACTGGCAGGCTGCGGTTCAAGCTCGGATGTGGCGACGGACAGTTCGGCGTCCGCAGATACTGCCGGGAGCGAGGAGGCAGCGGAAACGGAGTCCACAGAGGAGGAAATTCCTAACAGTACCTTCGGAGATCCCAACGGAACACATCTTGAGATGTGGACATTTGTGGAACTGCACGGACAGCATTACGGTAATATGGTTGAGAAGTGGAATGAGGAGAACCCCGATCGCACGATTGAAATCACCTGTACTACATATCCGTATTCAGATATGCACACAAAGCTTCTGACTTCGCTGAACGCAGGTACCGGCGCGCCGGATATCTGCGATGTGGAGGTCGGACAGTTCCCGAACGTGGTTGCGGGAGAGGATTTGTGGCTGTACCCGTTGAATGACGCGGCGGCGCCTTATTTGGATACCATGGTTACTTCACGTATGGAAACATACATGGGCGCAGACGGAAATTATTACGGCGCGCCTTATCACGTAGGCGCAACGGTAATGTACTACAACATGGCGGTTCTTGAGGAAGCGGGAATTACGCAGGACGATGTGGACGCCGTTGTTACATGGGATGATTACGCGGCGCTCGGTGAGAGATACTTAGAGGCAATCGGAAACGAGGATGGCAAGTATTGGACATCGGTAGATACTGCGGGAACAGACTGGTTATGGATTGCGATGGCACAGTACGGCGAGGATTGGACCGGCGGCTTTGACGATCCCGCAAACGTTCAGCTGGAGTCCGTGTCAAATATGCTGACAATGCAGCAGGAATGGCTGGAATCGGGCCTTGCGGAGGTTTCTCCCGACGGACACGTTGACCTTGAGGCAGGCTTCCAAAATATCCTTGACCATAATATCGTGTCTTTCCCGAAAGCATTATGGTATATGAGCCGTTTCACAAACTATATGCCTGAGGAGTCCGGCAACTGGTATATTGCAAAGTGTCCTGTATTTGAAGAAGGACAGCCCTGCTCCGTAGGTATCGGCGGTACAGGTACGGTTGTTACACAGCAGTCGGTTGATGTTGAGCTTGCGGCAGAGTTCCTCTGCTGGGCAAAGATGTCTGAAGAGGGCGAGCAGCTCATTTGGGATAATCTTGGATTTGATGTCTGCAACACGGCTCTTTGGGATGACGATGAGTTCGCGCATGACGACAGTAACAAGTACAATGCATATTTCAGAAATTATCCGTATGACGTGCTGAATGAAATTAAAGATGAAATCGGAAAAATTTCCGTAGTAGCGATAAGCCCCACAATCAATGAGTATGTTTGCAATACTACATTGAACGAGGTGCTTGAGGACGGCATGGATGTAGCCGAGGCCTTGCAGGAGCTGCAGGACGCCGTTGATTTGGAACAATAATATAAAATCATTCAACGGAAGGCGATGATAAGGGCATATCAAAAGTCATAGGCTTTTGGGGTGCCCTTGTTGTTTGAAAAGAAAAGGAGAGAGGCTTGTGAAGATTAAAAAATTTCTTTATTCACAGAAGGTGGCTCCGTATGTGTTTGTGCTGCCGTTTATCTTGAGCTTTGCAATTTTTTGGATTTATCCGCTTTGCAGCTCCATTGTGATGAGCTTCCAAAATATTGAACCGAAGGGCACGTCATGGGTCGGGCTGGATAATTATGCAAAATTACTGAAGGATACCGTTTTCCACACGGCAATCCTGAACAGCGCGGAATACATGCTGCTTACCTTGGTGCTGCTTATTCCGTTCCCGATGCTTTTTGCGGTACTGATGGACAGCCGCCTTGTGAAGGCAAAGGGTGTGTGGAAGGCGCTGATGTATCTGCCGGCGCTGACGTCGGTGGTTATTTCAGGTACGCTGTTTCGATTGATGTTTTCGGAATATTCAACAGGTCAGATGAACGTGATTACACAGGCGCTCGGCTTAGGTACATTTAAATGGCTGAAAATGAAAGGAACTGCTATGGGCGCATTGCTGCTTGTGGCGTGCTGGAGATGGACCGGCGTAAATATGCTTTATTTCCTGTCGGGTCTGAAAAGCATTGATGAATCGCTGTATGAGGCGGCTGAGATAGACGGCGCGAGCGGTATTCAAAAGTTCAGGTACATAACCATTCCGCTCTTAAAGCCGACCACTGTCTATGTGGTTACAATTTCCGTTTATGCAGGGCTTTCAATGTTTTTGGAGTCTTACATGCTGTGGGCGGGGAACAACTCGCCGAACAACATCGGACTTACGATTGTCGGATATCTGTATAAACGAGGTATTGAGAAAAATCAGATGGGATACGCGTGTGCGGTTGGCGTGGTACTCCTTGTGATTGCACTTATAATCAATATGGTACAGCTTGTGCTCAACGGCACGTTTAAGAAGGAGGAGAAGTAGACTATGGCAAAGGACTCAAAGGTTACGACGACCAAAACAAAGGTAGCTTCGGTGTTTGCCACGGGATTTTTCGCAATCCTCTGCGCATTGATTATTTTCCCGGTGTTTGCGGGCCTGCTGGCGTCCTTCAGACCGGGTACGGAGCTGATACGGCGGGGCTTGGCAATCAATTTGGATTTTTCCACAATGACGCTGGATAACTACAAGTATCTGTTCGGCAACAATGCGGATGGAAAAAAATATTTCATGTGGTATAAAAATTCACTGCTCATTACGATTTTGACCGTGGTTCTTACCCTGATTATCTGCTATTTTGTGGCATACGGTCTGGCGATGTATGAGTATAAGCTGAAAAACCTGCTGTTTTTCCTCGTCATTGCGACGATGATGGTTCCGTTTGAAATACTGATGCTTCCGTTGTATCAGGAGGTTATTTCGCTCAATTTGGTAGATACCTATGCGGGCGTCATGCTTCCGGGGCTGTGTGGGGCTTCGACAATATTTTTCTTCCGGCAATATATGATGGGTCTGCCAAAGGAGCTTTTGGATGCGGCGCGCATTGACGGTGCGACGGAGTATGGAATTTCCGTTAAAATCATGCTTCCGATTACAAAGCCGGCGTTTGCGGCAATGGGAATCCTTTGCGCGATGGGAACCTGGAATGCCATTCTTTGGCCGCTTTTGGTGCTCAGAGGAGCGGAAAAATTTACGCTTCCGATTGGCTTAAACACGCTGCTGACGCCATACGGCAATAACTATGATGTTCTTATTGCGGGTTCAATCTTTGGTATTGTTCCGATTTTTGTGATTTTCCTTATTTTCCAGCGTTATATCATTGACGGTATGACGGTAGGAGCAGTGAAGGGTTAATAAAATCAGTAAAAAAAGTGCCGTATGGCACTTTTTTTATACAAATTTGTCGGATTATATGTTATACTTATTCGTACATGTAAAAATAAGCCGTCTGTTTTTACCGCGCAGGACGGTCGGAAAAATAGCAATTATTGGCGCAGGAGGAATGGACGATATTGATGGCCGGGGATTATGAAAACGACAGCAGGGCGGCGGCACTGAGGGTTTTGGAGGAAGAGGAGTACGATTTTACCGCGCAGGACGAGGAGCGTGCGCGCAGGCGCAGGGAACGGATAAATGAAATGAAGCGCCAAAAGGAGAGGCAGCTTCGTATGCGCAGGCTGGCGGCGCCGATTGCGGCGGCATGTGTGCTGCTGTGTATTTTATTGGCGTGCGGCGTGGTGAAGCTTGCGTCGGGCAGCCGGGAGAGCGTATCGGAGAGCGCAGACTCGCAGGAGATTGTTTTGGCGTCGGGCGTAAACCTTGCCTGTACCGATATTACGATGCCGTTTTCGGGGCTTGCGCAGGAGCAGACCGCTTTTGTTGAGGAGCAGGGTCTTCAAACGCTTGGCGGAAAAAACAGCGAGCCGGCGCTTACGGCAGAAGCGGACGAAAATACTATAGGCACAGTGGGCGATTCGGTGAGTGAAAATATCGTATTTATTGATGTGGAGGAGGGACGGATTCTTGCGCAGAAGGGCGCAAAGGAGCGTATCAGCCCCGCTTCCATGACAAAGATACTGACGGTTTTGGTGGCGGCGGAGCACATCACGGATGCAGACGACACATTTGAGATTACCATTGACATAACGGATTACAGTTATTCAAACGATTGCAGCAGCGCGGGCTTTGAGGTCGGGGAATGTGTTACCGTCAATGATTTGTTTTACGGGACAGTGCTCCCGTCGGGCGCTGACGCGGCGCTTGGGCTTGCAAAGTATGTGGCGGGCTCGCATGAGGAGTTTGTGGAGCTTATGAATGAAAAGCTTGAGGAGCTTGGTCTTTCGGAAACCTCGCATTTTACAAACTGTGTGGGCTTGTATGACGAGAACCATTACAGCACGGTTTATGACATGGCTGTCATATTGAAAGCGGCGTATGACAATGAGTTCTGCCGGGAGGTGCTTTCAACGCATATGTACACGACCTCATCCACGGCGGAGCATCCGGACGGTATCACGCTGTCAAACCTGTTTCTCAGAAGGATAGAGGACAGCGATACGCACGGCGAGGTGCTCTGCGCAAAGACGGGCTACGTTGCGCAGTCGGGAAACTGCGCTGCCAGCCTGAGCATCGGAAACGACGGAAAGCTGTATATCTGCGTGAGCGCACATTCAACAACCGCATGGCGCTGCATTAAGGACCATGTGGCGTTTTATCAGTATTTTCTGCCGGAGTCGTGAGGATATGCTCATATAAAAGACCTGCCATGAACCAGAGGGGCAGGAAATCAAGCCTGATGAGTCCGTTTACATGCCAGCGGTAACGGTCATAGTTCCACGGGAAGACACGGCGCTTTGAGAGCAGCGTTCCGCTTAAAAACTCTGCGGTAAATATTGCCGCCGCGTAAAAAAGACCGCGCAGAGGCAGGGCAAGCCTTTTGGTAAGGGAAAATACGGGCTTGAAAAGGGCGGCGCTTCCGTAAATGGGAAACATATACAGGGAGGTTTGCCCGACGAGCTGCATTTGGCGGCGGCGGAGCGCCCCCAAAGAGGTAAAGACAATTTCCATGCACCAGCCGGTCACGCCGCATCTGACAAAGTCTTTAAAAATATTTAAAAGCTTTTCCAATAAAAAAGGTAAGGGATTAACGTTTTTTTTCATGCTATCAGCATAACCTGTTATCCCTTGCCTTATTCATTGTATGGGAAAGCCCGTCTTATACGATAAAATGTTTCGCGAGGATGCGCTAATCATCGTTCCCGCTTATTTCCTCAAGCGCCGCGTCTGAGGCAGCGTCAAAGGCGGCAACGCTGACTGCGCCCGACACGGAGGTCCTGTAAACAGGGACATCGCTGTTAAAGTCCGTGAAATAAACATATCTTGAGGTGGCGTTAATGTTTGAATAAGCGCCGTCCATCACTATCTCCATGTCCGAGCCGTCGCGCCTGATGCGCTTTAACTGCGGCGTTTCGCCGGAGGTCTGGTAATAAATATAGCTGTCGGTCACATTGAGCATGTCGGTTCTGTCGCTGTCCAGCAGCGTTTTTTCGCCGGTGGAGATATCAAGGCTTATAAGCGAGTAGTTATCGTGAATGTCGATGCCGTAAACAGTGTTTCCCTCGATGATCGGCATGTAAACGTCCTCGGAAAGCACCTGCCTTGAGGTCTTTGTGTTTAAGTCCAATGCCATCAGGTGAAGGTTGTCGGTATTGTTTATGTAATAAAAGGTTGAGTCCTGTACGCTGACAGGAAGAATGTCAAGCTGAAGGAGCATTTCCTTATCGCTTCCGTCCGTTCCTAGGCTCATCAGGGACACATCGCTTTCCAACGAGGTGTAGTAAACCGTGTTGTCCGCCAAAATCACGTATTGCCCAAGAACCCGGTCAAGGCAGGAAATATTGTCTGCCTTCTCCTTTGCCATGCGGAATACGCCGTAGGAATTTATCAGATAGCCAAGCCCCGCGCTCCCGCTTGAACCGCTCTGATAAAAATACAGGAATTTGCCGTCCGCGTTGATGGACGATACGGATGCCGAGCTTAGCTTTTCAACTGCTGATTCGTCGGGGAGCATGCGGTAGAGCGTGCCGGAGTCGTAGGCGTTGGAAAAATATACATACCCGTCATTTTCACAGAACAGACCGCCGTTATAGAGATTTCCCGAGGTATTTCCGACTGTCCCTGCCGGATTTTCGGGCACGCTGCTCTGAATGTGCTCATATACTGCCAAAAGCGCGCAGCCTGCCACGATAAAAGCGATACAAATTATTGCAATGACCCTTTTTTTCATAATAATCTCCATTCCGGAGCGTTTTACGCGACGGGGCGACGCAAATATCAGATTTGCGTCTGCCATCAAAGCTATTTGTGACGCTCCGGCACAAATAGCGAGAACAAACAAAGTTTGTTCTGTGAAAAATAAGCTATCGAGCTTATTTTTCACACTAACCTTCCGTTTTGGTTTAATTCCATTTCCATTATAATGAATCCGGCACAAAAAGAAAAGAAAAAATCTCAATTATAATTTTTAAATTCATTACTATTGCTTTTTACAAAATATCCGGGGTGTGTTATACTAAAAGAAATAATGTACAAAAAACATCAGCGGACTGAAATTCGCGGAAACGAGGGAAAAATGGACTTGGATTTATCTTTGCTCAGGACAAAGCTTGATGAAATTGACAAAAGCATTGTGGAGCTTTACGAGAAAAGAATGGAGCTGTGCGCACAGGTCGCGGAGTATAAGACGCAGTGCGGTATGCGCGTGTTTGATAAGGAGCGTGAGGAGCAGAAGCTTGCGGCTGTGAGCGCGCTGACGCATAATGAGTTTAACGCGCATGGAATAAGGGATTTGTATGAGCAGATAATGTCAATAAGCAGGAAGCTGCAATATCGGATAATCGAGGAGCACACAGGCGGCGGGCGGCTTGCGTTTACGGAGCTTGAGCGTTTGGACGTCAGGAAGTGCCGTGTGGTGTTTCAGGGAGCGGAGGGTGCGTACTCGCAGGCTGCCATGATGGAATATTTTGGAGAAAATGTGGACAGCTTTAATGTGGACACCTTTCGGGACGCTATGCTTGCGATTGACGAGGGCAGCGCGGATTTTGCGGTGCTTCCTATCGAAAACTCATCTGCGGGAATAGTGAGCGAGATTTATGATTTGCTGGTGGAATTTGAAAATTATATTGTCGGTGAGCAGGTGATAAGGATTGAGCAATGTCTGATGGCGGTTCCGGGGACAAGGCTTGAGGATATCAGGACGGTTTACTCACACCCGCAGTCGCTTATGCAGAGCGCGCACTATCTGCTGGAAAAGGGCTGGCAGCAGATAAGCATGAAAAACAATGCCTTTGCGGCAAAGAAGGTTGCAGACGATAAAGATAAGACGCAGGCGGCGATTGCGGGTGAGGCGGCAGCGGGGACATACGGGCTTGAAATCCTTGAGCGGGGCGTAAATGACCTAAAGGAAAATTCAACGCGCTTTATCATCGTGACGAACCAAAAGGTATTTACGGGCGACGCCTCGAAAATCAGCCTTTGCTTTGAACTCAATCACGAGAGCGGCGCACTGTATCACGCGCTTTCGCATATGCTGTATAACGGGCTGAATATAAATAAGGTGGAGTCAAGACCGATTCCCGGAAGAAACTGGGAATACAGATTTTTCCTTGATTTTGAGGGGAAGCTTACGGACAGTGACGTAAAGAACGCGTTGCGGGGCTTAAGGGAAGAAACGCATAATATGAAAATACTCGGAAATTATTGATTGAAATGGGGTGAAAGCATGGCATACAAAACCTTTGCCGCGATTGATGTCGGCTCATATGAGCTTGCTATGAAGATTTACGAGATATCCGCTAAAAACGGAATTAAGGAAACAGACCACATCAGGCACAGAATAGAGCTTGGAACGGACTCTTATTTTACGGGGAAAATCAGCAATGACAGGGTTGATGAGCTTTGCAGGCTTTTGGGAGAATTTACTCAGATTATGAAAGCCTATAAGGTGGACGACTACAAGGCATACGGCACCAGCGCGATAAGGGAAACACAGAATGTCATGATTTTGCTCGACCAGATACGGACGAGGACCGGTATCAGGATTGAGGTGCTCAGCAATTCCGAGCAGCGGTTCCTGAACTATAAATCCGTGGCGTCGGTTGGCGATGATTTTCAGAACATCATCGAAAAAAGCACGGCGTTCATTGATATCGGTGGCGGAAGCGTCCAAATCTCGCTTTTTGACGAGGACAGCCTTGTGACCACACAGAACATGCGTCCCGGCGTGCTCCGGATGAGGGAGGAACTGACACGCGTGTCATATCGCAGCTATCAGCTTGAGGAGCTGGTGGAGGAGATTGTCGGTGAGGGGATTGAAAGCTTCAAAGAAATGTTTATGGGCGACAGGAGAATACAAAACATTATTTTGATTGACGATTATGTGTCGCTGATTTTGCGGAGAAATTATCTGCGGATGAATAAAAAGGGACAGGTCGACGCCTCGGTTTTTTTGGAATTTGTGGACTCCATGAAAAAGAAGGAAACAAAGGAAATCGCGCCTTCACTGGGTATCGCGCAGGAAAATATTTCCCTTTTATATCTGTCGTCGCTGATGCTTAAGCATATGGTAAAAACCTTCGGCGCGGAGATGCTGTGGGCGCCGGGCGTGGGGCTTTGCGACGGAATGGCGTATGAATACGCGGAAAACAATAAGCTCTTATCGGTATCGCAGGAGGGGAGCGTGCACAGCTTTGAAAGGGATATCCTTGCGTGTGCAAGGGATATCAACAGGCGATATCACAGCATAGAGAGAAGAACGGCAGGCAGGGAAATGATTGCGCTTGCGATTTTTGACAGTATGAAAAAAAGCTACGGCTTTTCGGCGCGCGACAGGCTGCTTTTGCAGCTTGCGGCAATTTTAAGCGAATGTGGCAGATATATCAGCCTTACCAATGTGGGGGAAAGCTCATACAGCATAATCATGGCTACGGAAATCATAGGGCTGTCACATTTGGAAAGGGAAATCGTGGCAAAAATTGCCAAATATTCCACGGAAAGCTTTGAATATTACAGCACTCTCGGCAGAGCAGGGTCGCTTGACGTAAGCTCTTACCTTCGCATAGCAAAGCTTACCGCTATTATCAGGCTTGCGGAGGGGCTTGACCTGAGCCATAAGGGGAAGTTTGGCAGCTTAAAGATTACAAACGACGGCAATCAGATGGTGCTTACGGTGGAAACGAACGCGGACATGACGCTGGAGCTTGAGCTGTTCGGGCGAAATTCGATGTTTTTTGAGGAAGTGTTTAACATAAAGCCTGTAATCAGGCAGAAAAAGAGCAATATTTAGGGGAGGGTTTCAATGGGCGACAAATCGGAAAAATCAAATGACGGAATTGACTATCGGAAGCCGGAATATTTTTTGAACAGGGAGCTTAGCTGGATTCGCTTTAATCATCGCGTGCTCGGCGAGGCAAAGGACAAGAGCATACCGCTTTTTGAACGGCTGAAATTTTTGAGCATCACCGCATCTAACCTTGACGAATTTTTCATGGTGCGGGTGGCGTCCCTGAAGGATATGGTGAATGCAGGCTATACCAAAAAGGATATTGCGGGAATGACGCCGGCGCAGCAGCTTGACGAGGTAAACAGGGCGACGCATGAGCTGGTCGATATGCAGTATTCGGTTTTCAACCGCTCGCTGCTGCCTCTGCTTGCCCAAAACGGTCTGATGTTGGTGGAAAGGCATGAGGATTTAAGCAGGGAGGACTGCCGCTTTGTGGACAGATACTTTCAGGATAACGTTTATCCCGTGCTTACGCCGATGGCGGTGGATTCCTCAAGACCGTTTCCTCTTATAAGAAACAAGACCTTGAATTTGGGCGCATTGGTGTCAAGGAAGGAAACTAAGGGAAGAAAGCATCTGTTCCAAAAAAAATCATCTCAGGGCAAGGAGCTTGAGTTTGCGACCGTGCAGGTGCCGGGCGGCGTGCCGCGCATTGTCAGGCTGCCGGACGGTGAGGACGGCGGGCAGCGTGTGATACTTCTTGAGCAGATTATCGAGCGGAATATGGATAAGCTGTTTCTGAATTATAACATTGAATGTTCTTTTCCTTTCCGCGTGATGCGCAATGCGGATTTCTATATTCAGGAGGAGGAAGCGGAGGACCTGCTCAAGGAAATAGAAAAGCAGCTAAAGAAACGGCAGTGGGGTCAGGCAATCCGTTTGGAGGTGGAGGACGGCATTGACAGCCGTCTGCTGGATATCATAAGAAAGGAGCTTATGATAGACGAGCGGGATATATACAGTATTCCGGGACCGCTTGATTTGACTTTCCTGATGAAGATGTATGGCTTAAACGGGTTTGAGCATTTAAAAACCAAGCCGTATACGCCGCAGCCAGTTCCCGGGCTTACCGCAGGGGAATGTATCTTTGATGAGATAAAAAAGCGGGATATTCTGCTGCATCATCCCTATCAGACCTTTACGCCTGTGGTGGACTTCATCAAACAGGCGTCGAGGGATTCCAATGTGCTTGCAATCAAGCAGACCCTGTACCGCGTGAGCGGCAATTCGCCTATTATTGCGGCTCTTGCGCAGGCGGCTGAAAACGGGAAGCAGGTGACTGTGCTTGTGGAGCTTAAGGCAAGGTTTGACGAGGAAAACAATATTGTCTGGGCGAGAAAGCTGGAGCAGGCGGGCTGCCATGTAATATATGGTCTTGTCGGGCTGAAAACGCACTGCAAGATAACGCTGGTGGTGAGGCGCGAGGAGGAGGGCATACGCAGGTATGTCCATTTGGGCACGGGCAATTACAATGATTCGACGGCAAAGCTTTATACGGATTTAGGGCTTCTTACCTGCAACGAGGCAATCGGTGAGGACGCAACGGCGGTATTCAACATGCTTTCGGGATATTCCGAGCCGCTTGGCTGGAACCATCTGGCGCTGGCGCCGCTTTGGCTTAAGGATAAGTTTTTATATCTGATTAACCGCGAGAGGGAAAACGCAATGGAAAAGCGTCCGGCGAGAATCGTCGCAAAGATGAATTCGCTGTGTGACGCGGATATCATAAGGGCGCTGTATGAGGCGGCGGCAGCAGGAGTAAAAATTGATTTGATCGTTAGGGGCATCTGCTGTCTGCGGACGGGCGTGGAGGGCACGAACGATAATATTCACGTGCGTTCGATAGTCGGAAATTTTCTGGAGCATGCGAGGATTTTTTACTTTGAAAATACGGACGCTCCCGAAATTTATATGTCCAGCGCGGATTGGATGCCGAGGAATTTGGAGCGGCGCGTGGAGATACTGTTCCCTGTCTTAAATCAGGAGCTTAAGGAGCAGGTGTGGCATATTCTTGAGGTGCAGCTTGGCGATACGCAGAAGGCGCAGGAGCTAAAGCCTGACGGAAGCTATGAAAAGGTTGACAGGCACGGGAAAGAACTGTACAATGCACAGGAGGAGTTCTGTAAGGAATATATGGCGCTGGCCGCCAATGAGCATAAGCTTGAGGCGCAGGCGCGTGTGTTCCGGCCGGAATATAAAAATTGAAGGGACAATAGGGCTATGGTAAAATATGTGCTTGCTTCAGGCTCTCCGCGGCGCAGGGAGCTTTTGGAGCAGCTTGGGCTTGAGTTTGAGATTGCCGTCGCATCCGGCGAGGAGGTCATTAAGGGGACGCAGCCTGCCGATATCGTCCGGGAGCTGTCAAGGCAAAAGGCGGACGAGGCGGCGGAAAGATTTTCGGATGCGTATAAAAATGACACGTGTGTCATAATTGGGGCGGATACTATCGTGGCGTTTGAAAATGAAATCATGGGAAAGCCGCGCGACGTGGAGGATGCCGTGCGCATGCTCACAAAGCTTGCGGGAAATGTCCATCAGGTGTACACGGGCGTGACGCTTGTAATCCTTGAAAACGGCGCGCGAAGGTATGTGACCTTTTATGAAAAAACGGATGTGTCCATGTACCCGATGACGCAGGAGCAGCTTCGCGCGTATGTGGCGACGGGTGAGCCGATGGACAAGGCGGGCGCATACGCCATTCAGGGGAAATGCGCCGCATTTATAAAGAGCATAAACGGTGAATATAATAATGTCGTGGGACTTCCCGTGGCAAGGCTTGTGCAGGAGCTGCTGGCGCTGGGCTTCGGCAGGAATGGGGGATTGGTGTGATATGCAGGAATATGATGAGGCAGTATTAAATTGTTTTTTGGAAAAGCAACTTCAGCTTTTTCCCGAGAAAATAGCGGGAACCATTGACGAGGCGGAGGCGTTTCTTGAGGAATGTATGGCGGTTGTGGTCGATTCCGTTGACGAGGTATGGGAATATTTTGACGAGGAAGGAATTGACCTTGAGGGACAGGATAAGGAAGATATCCTTACTGCCTCAGAGGTTTTTGAGGTTGGCAACGGCAGATATCTGATTGTGGAAAGCTGACGCTTTGCGGAAGGGAGTTAGAATTGGAAAGAAAATCAAACATTTCAGTATGGCAGCTTGGGCTTTTTGAAGGCTTTGACAGGGATATTATGGTCATGCAGCGGGATGAGCAGGAGGTTTTTGACGATGCAATCCATGTATTTTTCGAGAGGGAATACTATGACGCTTATGT
The DNA here is from genome assembly GCA_021202335.1 of Lachnospiraceae bacterium. Classification (GTDB taxonomy): domain Bacteria; phylum Bacillota; class Clostridia; order Lachnospirales; family Lachnospiraceae; genus COE1. Next base: position 91,772 of record JAJQDE010000053.1, on the reverse strand, counting down.
GTCAAAGGCGGTTAAATACGGCAGCCACCGCTATGCATACCATGAGGATAAGCTTGGCGAGGTCGTAAATCAGATTTTTGACGAAGGGATTCCGGGGCTTGTGCTGCATATGCAGACCGACCCGAAAGCACCGAAAAATCAGCTCGGCGATGAAAAATATATTTCTGCGGGCGATTTAATCGGATGCAGGGAAATTGCGGACAGCTACCACCTTTTGTACACGACGTCGATTGACCGCTGCGTGCGTGAGAAGGCAGTTGCGGGACTTTGGATGCGATACGTGTATATTATCGGGCAGCTTCCCGATATGAGGAAGAAGCCCGCCGCAGGGGAAAAGCAGGTCTTTGAGCTGATGACAATGAAACGGAAGAACGATGGCGGCAATGCGACGGCGCAGGATTTTGACTATGAGTCGTTAAAGGTCTTTCTGACGGCGGAAAGCGCCATGCGCTACAATCCCGATAAGAAGCCTGTCGGCAAATATAAGCTGTCGATGCTCGCGCAGCTTGTGAGAGGAAGGCTTAAGGTCATTATCGAGCCGCACAGAAGCTATTGGCTTGAGTTTGACCCTGTTGGGCTTGAGCTTTCGGAGTATTTGGACATTCCGCAGTACAATGAGGAGATGGCGCAGGCAAGGATTAGGGAATACGCGGATATGGAAAGGATATACATATTGCTGAACCCTCTTCACAGCGATTACGGCGCGTCGGTTGGAAATCCTTTTTTATTGAAGCGTGATGATAAAAATATCATGCTTTACCTTTTTGAAAAATATGATGATGCGGTAAGCTATGTGCTTCAAAACCAAAATCTGCTTCCCGTATTTGACTCAGTATTTCCGATTGGCGTGCTTGAAGCCGGCAAGCCGCTTTACAGGCTTGAAACGCTGATTACGCTTGCGGACAGGCTGGGCGTGACGATGGTCTGCCTTGACGCGGACACGAAAAACGCGATTGCGGGCAATATCCAATACTTTAAAACGACGGCAGGCTATGATAAAAATATGGAGGAGCTGCTGTCTGCGGAGGATTTGGAAAAGGTCATGCGCAGGGAGAACGGGGAAGATAAGTACAGGCTTCCGATTATACCGTTTTATGACAGGCATAACGATTATGCGGTCAGCGAAGAGAGAAGGGCGGAGCTGATTGCGCATATCGGAGAAAATGCGGATGCGGGACTGTCTTATATGGCGGAATTGACCGTTCCCGAGCTTATGGTGATTATGAATGAAACGGCTAAGCGCTTTGACAAGGCAAGGAGCGACAACGATGAGGACGCAAAGCGAATGTACAGCCGCATGATGAACCGGTTTACGGTGCCGCTTACGGAGGCGCTTTGCGAGAAGCCGTATATTTATACGCTGAAGGAGAAGGACGGCGATTTTACGCTGAAAAATAACCTTGTCTACCTGATTGTGACAGACCGCTTTGAGGCGGGGCGCCGGGGCGAGGGCAGACTGATGCCCGCGGGAATTGACAATGCGCAGTTTATGGAGAAGCTCTGCGCTAAGGCTAAGGTGGCGGTGCTAACGGACGGTCCGAACACTGTCTGCCTGATGGACACAAGGCTTATGAGCGAAGCCGCAAAGCAGTGGAAGAAGTCGGAGGCGCTGCGGGAGGAGCTTTTGATTTACATGACGCAGGGCTGCGGTCTGGAGTATGACAAGGCGGTTTGCTGTTATAAAAAACTAAAGTCCGATAAGGATGTGTTTGTGGAGTTTGCCTCATCGGTGAGGAACGGAGAGTTTCCGCCGATGGGTATGCTTGAGATAGACGGCAATACTGCAAAAACGCTTGCGGACAGGAACGGCTGGAGCATGAGGCAGGCGTATGATGAAATACTCGCCATGAAAGAGAGGATGTAGGGTGCGCCGGCACGAAAAGGCGGAAAATGAGGAGAAAGCATGTATATAGATTGTTTTAAGCATGACGATAATTGGCAGGATATCAAGGATTCCACCATGAATACCATCGGAAAGACGACAGGGAAATACCCCGATTCCGAATGGAAAAGAAGGCTTATCATGTCGGAACACTCTCCGATAAGGCGCATGAGATTTTACTGGCGCTGGAAGGATTTGAAATCGTGGGTAAGCGTTCATATGGTAAGACATAAAATCGGCATTGAGCACTGGGTTTCCACGCAGCGCAGCGACAGGACGGGAGTAAACCGCGACGAGCTGCCGCAGGGCGCGCTTGTGAACCATGCCTGCGAGGCGGACGCACAGGCGCTCATAAACATCAGCAGAAAGCGTCTTTGCGCCTGCGCAAGCAGGGAAACAAGGGAAGCGTGGCAGCTTGTGAAGGATGAAATTGCAAAGACGGAGCCGGAGCTTGCGGGCTGTATGGTGAAGGAATGTATTTACAGAGGCTTCTGCCCGGAAATGTTTTCGTGCGGGTACTATAAGACCGGGGAATTTCAAAGGGAGCTGGCACAGTACCGCAGTGGAATTAATGAATGATAAACAAATGATTAAAATTAATCAATAAAAATGATTAATTTTAATCATTTTCAAATACTGAAATAAGTGCTATGCTTAGATACCTAATGGAGGATTTTGCGATGAATAATGCAGGCAAGTACGAAAAAACATATTTTTTACCGCCCGTCTGCACCTATGACTGGGTGAAAAAGGATTCAATTACCGCGCCGCCGATTTGGTGCTCGGTGGATTTGAGGGATGGGAACCAGGCGTTGATAGAGCCGATGAGCTTGGATGAGAAGCTGGAGTTTTTTAAGCTTTTAACGGATATTGGTTTTAAGGAAATTGAGGTCGGATTTCCTGCCGCTTCAGAAACGGAATATGAATTTATGCGCGCCTTGATTGAGAAGGATATGATACCTGACGATGTTACCGTTCAGGTGCTTACACAGGCAAGAGAGCATATTATAAAAAGAACCTTCGACGCTGTTAAGGGCGCGCCGAAGGCGGTTATCCATCTTTATAATTCCACCTCCGTGGCGCAGCGCGAGCAGGTGTTCAAAAAGAGCAGGGAAGAGATTAAGCAGATTGCAATAGACGGTGCAAAGCTTTTAAAGCAGCTTGCCGACGAAACGGATGGTAATTTCGCATTTGAGTACAGCCCCGAGAGCTTCCACGGAACAGAGGTCGATTATGCGGTAGAGGTCTGCAACGCAGTGCTTGACGTGTGGCAGCCCACAGCGTCCGATAAGGCAATCATCAACATACCGACGACGGTGGAAAACGCCATGCCGCATGTATTTGCGACACAGGTTGAGTATGTACATAAAAATCTGAAATACCGCGACGCGGTGACACTTTCCGTGCATCCGCATAATGACAGGGGCTGCGGCGTGTGCGACGCGGAGCTTAGTATTCTTGCGGGAGCAGACCGCATAGAGGGAACCCTTTTCGGTAACGGCGAGCGCACCGGTAACGTGGATATTGTCACGGTGGCAATGAATATGTTTTCTCATGGTGTGGACCCGAAGCTTGATTTTTCGAATATGCCCAAGATACGGGAAAAATATGAGCGTTTTACGCGCATGAGGGTGCATGAGCGCCAGCCCTACTCGGGAGATTTGGTGTTTACGGCGTTTTCAGGCTCCCATCAGGATGCGATTGCAAAGGGTATGCAGTGGCGTGAGGACAAAAAAAGTGATAAATGGACCGTTCCGTATCTGCCGATTGACCCGAAGGATGTGGGCAGGAACTACGAGGCGGACGTTATCCGCATCAACAGCCAGTCGGGCAAGGGCGGCGTAAACTATATCTTAAAACAGAACTTCGGCATCTCGCTTCCTGACGCAATGCGTGAGGAGGTCGGCTATCTTGTAAAGGATGTATCGGATAACGAGCATAAGGAGCTTTCTCCGCAGTGGGTGTATGACATCTTTACCGAAAATTATGTGTACAACACGCCGTTTTTCCAGATTAACGAATGTCATTTTAAACAGATAGACGGTATCATGGCGGAGGCGGTAATCGTCTGCGGGGATAAAAAGACGACGGTTGACGCAAACGGAAACGGCAGGCTTGACGCGGTGAGCAATACAATCAAGCAGTATTTCGGAGTAAGCTATCAGCTCTCGGACTATGAGGAGCATGCGCTTACAAAAGGCTCGTCGTCAAAGGCAATCGCATATGTGAGCGTTACCTGCAACGGCAGAAAATACTGGGGAGTCGGAATGGACGACGATATCATTAAAGCGTCAATCCATGCGCTTTGCGTGAGCGTCAACAAGCTGCCTGAAATTCAAAGCAACGATGCCTGTCAGGATGAGCGGATGATGGAGATTATGAACTATATACAGGCAAATTATCAGGGAATAGCTCTGAGCGACATAGCGGAGCATTTTCACCTTTCAGAGCCGTATTTAAGCAAATATATCCATGAAAAATCCGGAAAAACCTTTGGAGATCTGCTCATAAATATCCGCCTGAAAAAGGCAAAGACGCTTTTAAGGAACGGAAACATGACCGTGGAAAATGTGGCGATGGCGGTGGGATATCCGAACGTGGAGCACTTTAACCGCGTGTTTAAAAAGAAAATGGGGATGACTCCTGTTCAGTACAGGAAGGGCGAAAAGCATGAGGATATTTTATAAGGCTTTAAAGGATGAAGCCGGAACAGGTGCGATTTAATATGAGGCAGGAGGTGCGGAGCAGGCTTTTGCAGTACGCGGAGGAGGAATACCGTGATTTTTCGGCGGCGCTTATCCCGGGTGCAAAAAGGCTTTTGGGGGTCAGGCTGCCGAGGCTGCGTGAAATCGCAAAGGAGCTTGCGAAGGGAGATTGGCGCGGTGAGATAGAAAGCGCAGAGGGCGAATGTGAGGATGTCTGGTTTGAGGAAACGATGCTTCGCGGCATGGTCATCGGGTACGGCACGGCAAAAAGCGATGTGACGCAAAGCGAGGGCATACGGTACTTTGAAGAGTTCGTGCCGATGATTCGGGACTGGTCCGTTTGCGACAGCTTTTGCAGCTCCTTTACGTTCGCAAACAGGCATCGCGATGCAATGTGGGAAACGCTGCAGAAGTATTTATATTCGGATAGGGAGTTTGAAGTGCGCGTTTCACTTATCATGCTCTTAAATCAGTACCTTAAATATGATATTGAAAACAGAAAACGCCCGAGAAATAAAAGGGTTGCTATGTGTGACATAGCGGATTCTTTCTCAAACAGGGAGATATCCGTGCATACTGTGATGATGTACCCGTACCTTGAAAAAATACTTGCCGCGCTGAACCGCGAATTTTATCAGGGCTATTATGCGCAGATGGCGGCGGCATGGCTGTTTGCGGAAACCTTTGTCTGCTTTCCGTATGAGGCAGTGCAGATGCTTGCCCGGGACTGCCGGATGGATGAAAAAACCCGAAGTAAGGCAATCCAAAAGCTGCGGGAGTCAAAAACCCCCGACGCGGAGGTAAAGGAATATTTAAAAAAACGTGACAAATTAGAGAAATGGTGTTAAAATAATGATGTTTCGTTTGTAAGGCAAAAGCGGATGGGAGGAAAAGCCATGAGTACCTTGAAGGAAGAGCTGTTTGAGAAGAAGAGCTTTATTTATCAGATAGGCGGGGACTATTATGCCATCGGCTCCAACACATTCGCAAAGCTTACCGGTTCACCCGAGCTTGACAATTTGGAGCTTTTCAGAAATGCCTTAAAAAAGAATAATGAAAGGCAGATTGTCAAGTATTATGAAAAAATCTTACGCATAGCAAACACCTATCGGGCTGACGCGCGCGAGCATTATAAGCTGCGAGACAGGCTTTATGCTTTTCTTGATGAGCTTGAGAAAAATGACGAAGCGGCTTTTCGGGAGCTGCAAAGCCAGATTGCCTTGGCAGACGAGCTTACAAAAAAATACCTGCCGGAAAATACCTGAATGTCATTGTAGACAAAATAAGGCAAGTATGTTATCATTACAAAAACCGCACCCGTAGTCTAATGGATAGAACGAAGGCCTCCGACGCCTTTAATGCAGGTTCGATTCCTGTCGGGTGCATTTATATGCCGTAAAACATATGTGAACAGTGCGTAAGTGAGGTTATATGAATAAAAAGAAAAGCAAAAAAAAGAACGGAAATCATCAAAATATAAATACTGCTCCGAAAAAGGATACGGAGAAATTGGCGGACGCCCAAAATACCGCGGATAATATCAAGGGTGATGCCGGCAGTGGTGCCGTTGGTGCTGAAAAGAACGGCAATCATGCCGCAGAGGAAGCAATCAGCGGCATGAAGGCTGATGAGCAGAAGGTAAAAAACGCGGAAACAACAGGTGCGGAAAATAAGACTGAAAGCCCTGAGGTGCAGGCAGAGCCTGAGAAAAAGGAAAATAAGCCTGAGATTGTCAGCTCGATTTTAAATGGCAGGGAAATTACCTCGGTATCTGCGGATCAGATAAAAGCCTTTGCTGTCAGCGCCCTTAAAATTCTGCTTCCGGTGGCAGCCTGTGCGATTGTGATAGCGTTTATCATATCCCTTGTCGGTTCAAGGGGAGCGGACAGCGAGGCTCTTAATCCGGAGAATGAGTCGGTTGAGCTTACCGATGAACCGCTGCTTGAAAACGCATATGATGATGTGAACGAGCTTATGAATACGTTTTTTAAGGCGCTGGCTGACGCGGATATGGAAACGATAGCGTTGCTTCGGGACTATAATGACGACACATCTCTGATAACGTATGAAAAAAGAAGCGAGTTTATTGACGAGTATCTGAATGTAACCTGCTATACAAAGCCGGGGCTGGAGGACGACTCGTATTTTGTATATGTATCGTATGATGTAAAAGTGACCGGCATTGAAACGACGGCTCCCGGGCTGAATGCTTTCTATGTATATACGACAGAGGACGGAAGCCTTATTATAGACGGCGACATGGACGAGCAGGTTGATGCGGCGTTTAAGCTTGTGACAAACCAGGACGATGTAGTGGATTTATATAATAGAATTGACGTGAGCTACAATGAGGCGGTTGCGTCCGATGAGGAGCTTAATACATTTATGGCAGAGCTTCCGGGCAAGGTGAAAACGTCGGTGGGCGAGGCGCTTGCACAGGCGCAGGCGGAGGAAGAAAGCACTGCGTCCGATGCGGAAACGGAAAGCGCTGATGCGCAGTCGGAGGAGGAGCAGCAGTCTGAAGCTGAGGAACAGACGGAAAATCAGACTGTAAATCAGATTGTAAGGGCAACCGACACGGTCAATGTCCGCAAGTCCGACAGCGAGGAGGCTGACCGCATCGGAAAGGTCACGGAAGGGACGCAGCTCACACGTATAGAGGACAGGATTAACGGCTGGAGCAAGGTTATATATGAAGGCAGTGAGGCGTACATAAAGAGCGATTATCTTGAGGTTGTTTCAACGCAGGCAGAGGAAGAAACAGTAATCGGCTCCGTTAAAGCTGTTACAAATGTAAATGTCCGCAGCGCGGCAGATCAGGACTCCGAAAAGCTCGGGTTAGCGGAGGCGGAAACAAGCTATGAGCTTTTGGAGGATTTGGGCGAATGGTATAAAATTCAATATAACGGAATGACAGGCTATGTAAAGGCGGAATTTTTTGAAGCGGAATAGCGTAATATATGTTTAAATGAAAAACCCATGTGGTCGAAACGGCTGCATGGGTGTTTTGAAATTATTGTGTGTAAAAGACGGACAAGCTGCATATCTCTTAAATAAGACGGAAATACTAAACGGGCAGGATTGATTTATTGCTTTATGCGTAAAAAAATTAAAGTTCGCAGAAATGAGGGCAGCTATGAACGGTGATGACAGGGAGATATTAAAGGCAGTGCAGAAGAATGCCGATATGGCGATGAAAACGATAGACGTTGTAGAGGGAAAGGCGCTTGACGCGGAGCTTACGCATGAGCTTGCAAAGGAAAAGCTGATGTACTCGGTTATCAGGAATAAGGCGACGGACAGGCTCAATAATGAGCGGATTGCGGGGTATAATCCAAGCGCCGCTGCGGATATGCTTCTTACGGGAAGTCTGCATATCGGCACACTGACCAACTGCAGCGCCGAAAGGCTTGCGGAGCTTATGATACGAAACAGCAGCCGCGGGCTCACCGGAATGTGGAAGGCAGTCAATCATCACTCGAATTATTGCGGCACATCAATGGAAATCGCAAGGGAGTTTATGACCTTCGAGGAAAAATCCATAGCACGGCTTAAAAAATTTTTATAATGATGGAAATGGGGATTTTATGACCAGGATAAATAAATTCCTTGCGGAATGTGGAGTCTGCTCACGCAGGGAGGCGGACAGGCTGATTGAAAGCGGCAGGGTGAGCGTGAACGGGAAAACTGCCGTAAGCGGAATGCAGGTGTCGGATACGGATGACGTGGAGGTGGACAAAAACCCGGCAGGGCGGGCGGCTGAGAAGGTGGTCTTAGCTTACAATAAGCCTGTGGGCGTTACCTGCACCGAGAAAGACAGACATGCGGAAATGACTATTATCGAGGCGCTGCAATATCCTGTGCGGCTGACCTATGCGGGGCGGCTTGACAGGGAATCCGACGGGCTTATGATTATGACAAATGACGGTGAGCTTATTCAAAGAATGATGAAGGGGGCAAACCGCCACGAAAAGGAATATGCGGTAAGGGTCGATAAGGAGCTTACGGACAGCGCTCTTGAGGGGATGTCAAGGGGTGTGTATTTTAAAGAGCTTGATAAAACCACAAGACCCTGTAAGCTGAAAAAAACAGGCAAATATACCTTTCGGATAATACTGACGCAGGGGCTTAACAGGCAGATAAGAAGAATGTGTGAGTGCTTTGGCTACCGTGTGAGCAGCCTGACGCGGGTAAGGATTATGAATATTGAGCTTAGGGGACTTAAAGCAGGTGAATACAGAGAGCTTCACGGCGAAGAGCTTTCGGCTTTGTATGAAGCGTGCGGAATGAATGAACCGGGAAAGGGGAAGTTTATCAATGGCGGCGGGCAATAATGCTTTACATAGAATGAGAGAGCTTGTGGAAAGGCTGAACGAGGCGTCAAAGGCGTATTACGCGCAGGACAGGGAAATTATGAGCAACCGCGAATACGATGCGCTTTGCGACGAGCTTGAGGCGCTTGAAAGGGAAACCGGCATGGTGCTTGCGGGGAGCCCTTCCGTGAATGTGGGATATGAGGCGGTTGACGAGCTGCCTAAGGAGGCGCACGAAAGCCCTATGCTTTCTCTCGGAAAGACAAAGGACAGGGAGGAGCTTAAGAGCTGGATGGGAGATAAGGAGGGGCTTTTGAGCTGGAAGCTTGACGGGCTTACGATAGTGCTGACTTATCAAAACGGTGAGCTTGTAAAAGCCGTTACGCGCGGAAACGGAGAGGTCGGCGAGGTCATTACGAACAATGCGAGGGTATTTAAAAACATTCCTCTTAAAATAAAATATCAGGGCGAGCTGATTCTCCGGGGTGAGGCGGTTATAACCTATGAGGACTTTGAGGCGATAAACAGCCGCATTGCGGATGTGGAAGCAAGATACAAAAACCCCAGAAATCTTTGCTCAGGCTCTGTCAGGCAGCTTAACAATCAGATAACGGCAGAGAGAAATGTAAGATTTTATGCTTTCTCGCTTGTGCGGGCGCAGGAAAACGGGGAAGCCGTTGATTTTGAAAATTCACGCGAAAAGCAGTATCAATTCCTTGCCGGGCAGGGCTTTGATGTGGTGCAGTATATGCGGGTCGATGCGGCATGCATTTTGGATGCGGTGGCTGATTATGAGGAGCGTATCAAAACCTATGAGGTGCCGTCCGACGGCTTGGTGCTTATATATGACGATATGGAATACGGGCGCTCGCTGGGACGCACGGCGAAGTTCCCCAGAGATTCCATTGCTTTTAAGTGGGCGGATGAGATTAGAGAAACGACTTTAAAGGAGATAGAGTGGAGCCCGAGCAGGACCGGACTTATCAATCCTGTGGCGATTTTTGAGCCTGTGGAGCTGGAGGGCACTACGGTCAGCCGGGCGTCGGTTCACAATATCAGCATATTGAAGGGATTAAAGCTGGGTATTGGCGACAGGATAACGGTATATAAGGCAAACATGATAATACCGCAGATTGCCGAAAATCTGACAGGGAGCGACACGGTGGAAATACCTGCGCATTGCCCGGTGTGCGGGGGAGAAACAAGGCTGCGCGCTGTGGGCGAGGCGCAATCTCTCTACTGCATGAACCCGGACTGTGAGGCAAAAAAAATTAAGACCTTTACGCATTTTGTAGGGCGCGACGCCATGAACATCGACGGGCTTTCGGAGGCGACGCTTGAAAAATTTATCGGCAGGGGCTTTATCCGGCAATATCGCGATATTTTTCATTTGGATGAGCATAAGGATGAGATTGTGGCTATGGAGGGCTTTGGAGAGAAATCGTATCAAAACCTTATGGACAGTATAAATGCGGCAAGGGAAACAGAGCTGCCGAATCTGATATTCAGCCTTGGGATATCCAATATAGGTCTTGCAAACGCAAAAGTAATCTGCAGATTTTACGATTACGACCTGGCGGCTATGCGTAAGGCGGACGCGCAAGAGCTGAGCGGAATTGACGGTATCGGAGAGATTATAGGAAGGGCTTTTGAGGATTATTTTTCCGATGGGCAGAATGTTGAAAAATTTGATAATCTCTTAAAAGAGGTGCATATTAACCGGGAAGAAACGGACGCGCAGGGGCAGACGCTTGAGGGCAAAACCTTCGTGGTGACGGGAAGCCTTGCGCACTTTGGAAGCAGAAATGAGCTAAAGGCTTTGATTGAGAAAAAGGGCGGCAAGGTGGCAGGAAGCGTTTCCGCAAAAACGGTGTGCCTCATAAACAATGATATTACCTCGGCGTCCTCAAAAAACAAAAAGGCAAAGGAGCTGAATGTGCCGATTGTAACGGAGGAGCAGTTTATGGCGGAATATTTGGAAATGAGTCCCGATAATGGGATTTAGCGAAGCTTTTTGAAGATGAAAACGGGAGAAGGAAAAGGAAATGCCAATTAAAGTACAAAGTGATTTGCCGGCAAAGGAAATTTTGGAGTTTGAAAATATATTTGTGATGGATGAAAACCGTGCGGTGCATCAGGATATCAGACCGCTGCAGATATGCGTGCTGAACCTGATGCCGGTCAAGCAGGATACGGAGCTGCAGCTTTTGCGCGCGCTGTCAAACACTCCCTTGCAGGTGGATGTGACCTTCCTCATGGTTACAAGCCATGTGTCGCTCAACACCTCCGCCAATCACCTTAACCGATTTTATACAACCTTTGGGGAGATAAAGGAAAGAAGATTTGACGGAATGATCATCACGGGTGCGCCTGTTGAGGATATCCGCTTTGAGGAGGTTGATTATTGGGATGAGGTCTGCGCCATCATGGACTGGGCGCAGGAGCATGTGACCTCAACGCTTCACATCTGCTGGGGAGCGCAGGCGGGCTTTTATCATTACTACGGTATTCAGAAACGACAGCTTCCCGAAAAGCTGTTTGGTATTTATTCACATAAGGTGCAGAACAGGAAGGTGCCGCTGGTGCGCGGCTTTGATGACTGCTTTCTTGCCCCGCACAGCCGCCATACGGAAACGCCGGCAGCCGATATTCACAATTGCGGCAAGGTTACGGTGCTTGCGGAGTCCGATGAGGCGGGTGTGTTTTTGGCATATGCGGAGAACGGCAGGAAAATCTTTGTAAACGGGCATCCCGAATATGACAGATACACGCTTGACGCAGAGTACAAAAGAGATTTGGGAAAAGGGCTCCCGATACATATTCCGATAAATTATTATCCTGACGATAACCCGGAAAATAAACCGAGCCTGCAATGGCGCTCGCACAGCAATAATCTCTATACAAATTGGCTGAACTATTACGTGTATCAGGACACACCGTATGAGTGGTGAAAATGTGGAATGGGGGATTAGTGTGAAAAATAAGCTCGATAGCCTATTTTTCACACACAAATTTGTGCCGGAGCGTCACAAATTTGCATCGCAGAGCCGAATTTGATATTCGGCTCGCGGACCTGCGCGATAAATCGCTCCGGAATGGGGGATTAAATGAAAATCAGAAAAAAAGCAATGCTTAGTTATTTATTGGCAGGCGTAATGCTTATTTCAAGATGTCCTTTCCCGGTCAATGCGGCGGAACACGAGGCAGTCAGGGAGATAAGCCCGGAAGAGAGTGCGGAAGGTGAGGCGGAAGCTTCTGAAGCTGATGCGGTAACGGAAAATCCGGGGGAGCTGTCCGAAGCCGGTACTGAAAATGGAACGGAAACGGAAGAAGCTTCCATAGAAGAATCTGAAACGCAGGAAACGGCAGAGGAAGCCGCAGAAGAAGAAGCGGCGGAAACAGAGGAAATGCTTACGGACTTGCAGGAGGCTGAAACGCAGGAGCCGGCTGATGATACAACTGACGGCTATGATTTGGAGAGCCTTGAAGAATCATGGACTTTAGCGACGGGTGAAACCATGTATGACGGGGCTGTTTACTCGAGCCGGAATACAGGCATAACGGAGATAAAATCGGACGGGACAGCCCCATATGTACCGGAAAGCTGCACGAGTACGCAGACGTGTATGGAGATAAGCGGATATTTTTATACGAAATCGGCGGAAACCATTTTGGAGCGTTTGAATGAAATCAGGCTCGAGGCGTGTAAGGAGGGTGTGATAAATCCGAATACGGGTGAAGCGCTTACGGAGGACGATTATGTGCCCTTGGAGTGGTCGGCGGATCTGGAAGCGATAGCAAGGCTGCGGGCTGCGGAAGCGGATGTATTAGCTTCACATACCAGACCGGATGGAACATCCTGCTTTACCGCGAGAACTAATAACGGCGTAGGCAGTAATGCAGAGAACCTTGCGTGGAATTATAGCGGGCTGATGCGAGGGATTGAGCAGTTTTATGCGGAAAAGGCGGACTGGGTTGCGCAAAATTCCAACGCTGTTACGGGGCATTATACAAACATAATTAATCCGTCTCTGACCTATGTGGCTATGGGCGCGTTCAGGCTGTCGGACAGCGGTTCTTATGCCGTAGCCTATGAAGCGACAGGGAGCTATTCGGGATTGGATACGTCAAAGGATTCCTCTTCCGGAAAGCAGACGCTCACCACAAGGGTAACAAATTCAAGCATAACAAAGCTGAGCATAACGCCTTCGGAGCTGTATATTGAGGAGGGCGCTCTGTATAAGCTGCCGGTAACGCTTACCGCAGAATATGATAAATCGTTCTCCGGCAGTCTTGCAGAGGGAAAGATATTTACGTCAGCTGACGAGAATGTGGCTGTGGTATATGACACGGGAACGGTGCTTGCATACGGAGTTGGCACGACTACTGTTACGGCTTTGGCAAACGGGCATACCGACAGCGTGACGATAAACGTCGTGGAGAAGGGAAGCAGCGGCCTGACTGTTACCCTTCCTGACAGGACTACATATAAAGTCGGGGAGTCCATTGACCTGACAGGCGGTAAGGTAAGCCTTAATTCCGGGAGCAGCGTGAGCATGACGTCCTCCATGATAAGCGGTTTTTCATCGGCAACGGCAGGCATATGCACGGTTTCGGTGCTCTATGAGGGCTGCGTTTCAAGCTTTGACGTGCTGATTGTGGCTGAGCCGGTGGTGAGCGGCACATACGGGCAGACGCTGTCCGATATAGCGCTTCCGGAAAATGAGTACGGGATTTACACATGGCAGAACGGCAGCACAAAGCCGGACACAGTCGGGAGCGTTGCCTATCCCGCAATATTCACCCCATATGACACTGCGGGCTATCAGACGCTGTCCGATATTGAGGCGACGGTAAACGTGTATGCTTCCCTTACGGAAAATAAATCCGCAGTCAGCGTATCATTCCGGGGCGGGACGATGGTGTATGACGGCACAAAGAAGGAGCCTGCGGTCGTGCTGACCTTTAACAAAAATACGCTGACGGAGAATGAGGATTATACGGTTCTGTATTACGACAATATAAATGCAGGGACGGCGAGCGCACTGATTACCGGCTGCGGTTATTATGAGGACTGCTTTTATGAAAGCTTTGAAATAAGCCCGGCTGAACTGCTTATATACGCGGAGGATGTTTACGTGAAGGTCGGCGCACAAATCCCGTCCTCTTACGCGTATGGCACGGATGGGCTGTTTGGCGATGATAAGCTTGTGACAGAGCCGATCCTTACCTGTGATATTGTGAGCACGGAAGCGGCGGGGGCTTACGACATAGTGCCGTCAGGCGCGGATGCCGGAAGCAATTATACTATTACGTATGAGAACGGTACATTGCTGGTGGCGGAGGAGGCAGTCGTGTATACCGTCACGTTCGATGTGCAGGGGCACGGTACGGCGCCGACCGGCTACGCGGGAGTTATTGCCGGCTCCAATGTGGAAGAGCCGGCGGAGCCGGAAGCGGAAGGGTATCTTTTCAACGGCTGGTACAGGGAGCCTTCGTGCGTGAATAAATGGGATTTTAAGAGCGACATTGTGCAGTCGGATATCACTCTTTACGCGAAGTGGCTCATAAGCAGCGGCGATTTTTCGGTGCAGGAGATAGGGGATATGACCTATACCGGCAAGGCTTTAAAGCCGCAGGTAAGTGTGTATGACGGGACAACGGCATTAAGGCTGAATAAGGATTATACCGTAGCATATGTAAACAACGTAAACGCAAACGCGGGAGGCGTGTTAAAGAGCGGCAGCGGTGCAGGTAAGGCTTTTAACAGTGCGCTGCCCTATGTGATAATCAAGGGTAAGGGCAATTACACCGGCACCGTGGATGTGAATTTCAACATACTTCCGGTAGATTTGGAGGACTGCACACTTAAGTACAGCGACCAGCTTTCAATTAATACGAAGAAAGCCGTAAGCCCGTTCAAATCAATAAAGGGTGTAAAGTCCATGAAGCAGGGGACGGATTTTGAACTGACGCTGCTGAGCAGGGATGCATATGACGGGGACGGAAACAGTATTGCAGCGGGCGTGAGTATGGATAATGCAATGGTTCCCGCAGGATATTCGGGAAGCTTTACTTTAAGGCTGGACGGTGCAGGCAATTATGAAGGCACGATTGAAAAAGAGGTGTATGTTGCTGACGCAGGGCATCTTATTAAGAATGTAAAGATTGTATTGGGGAATAATATTAAGAGCGTTGACTACACCGGCAGGAGGATAACCCTTAATCCTTCCGATACTGCATCTGATGACGCTTTTATAGTAAAAATGGGGAATACGGTCCTGTCATATGGCGACGATTATGAGGTAAGCTATAAGAATAATGCTTCCGTGGGAAAGGCACAGCTGGTGATTACGGGCATTGGAGATTATGCGGGAACGAAGAGTCAGACGTTTACCATAAAAGGAAGAACCTTCAGCGCAAAGACGGTCACTGTGGATGGAATATCCGACCGGGATTATACCGGCAAGGCGCTCACTCAAAATAATGTAAGCCTAATCTATGGTGCGGGCACGGACGGGGAAACCGCGCTGGTTTACGGTACGGATTATACGATAAGCTATACCGGGAACGTCAGCAGTGGGAAGGCTTCCATGACATTTACGGGAGTCGCTTCAAAGGGTTACAGCGGCAGCTTCAGAAAAACATTTAAGATAAATGCTGCGGATATCAGTGATGAGAGTATGGTCGTGCAGGACGCTTCGACCGGCAGCATAACAGTTCCGTTTGAAAAGGGCGGTGTGCAGCCTTCGGAGAGAGTGCTGCTTACAAATGCTTCCGGTAAGGCTCTTACTGAAGGAACGGATTATACGCTGAAGTTCAGGAACAATAAGGCAGTCGCCGCATCCTCATATGAAAAGGCGCCGGAGATTGTCGTTAAGGGAAAAGGTAATTATAAAGGCACATTGAGCATACCGTTTACGATAACGCAGGGCTCTTTGGAGAACGTGACGGTGAGCGTTTTGCCTACAGCATATAATGAGGCTAAGGATGCTTCATATGAATATAAGCCGGCGGTAAAGGTGACGGAGGGTAAAGCAAAGCTGAGCCCGGGGAAGGACTATGAAGTCACTTATGTAAATAATACGCAGTCGGATTATTTGGAGTATCTTGCAAAGTATGAGGCGGGAACTGCCACTAAGGAAGATATGCCGAGGGTGGTAATAACTGCGGCTGACGGCAGCAGCTACAGCGCGGACACGGGAATTACGGCTGAGCTTCCAATATACAAAGATAAGCTGAATAAGAAGGAGCTGCAGGCTGTGATAAGCAGCGTTTCCTATTCGGGGTCGGGTATAACGCCGGAGGTCACGGTGTCATACGGCGGAGCGGTATTGATTGAAGGTAAGGATTATACTCTCAGCTATGGCGCGAATGTAACGGCGGGAAAGAATAAAGGAACCGTGACCGTCAGCGGCGTAAGCCCCTTGTATGGCGGGAGCGTGACTTATAAGTTTGATATAGCAGGCAGGGATATAAATATATAAAAAAACAACAGGCTTATCACAGCCTGTTGTTTTTTGAAATTATATTTTAAATGCATTCACGGCAGCAGTAAGCTCTTTGGCTCTCTGCTCCAGCTCCAAGGTGGAATCGTGCAAATGGTCGATGATGGAAATTTGGTTTTTCAGCGAATCGTTTACGGTTGAAACTGAGGAAGCTGTTTCCTCTGAAGCGGCGGAAATATTTTCGATTGCCGACAGCGTATCGTTTCTGTGGCGTTCCATGCTTTCAATAGTTCCCTCCAAGGAGCCGATTTCACTGATAAGACCCTCCAAATATTCGTTCATACTGCTAAACACCTGAATGGTGTCGTTTACGGTTTCGGACTGCTTTGAAACAATTTCTTCTGCCTGTGAAGAAACCTGCACCGTGTTGTCCGCACGGGTTTTGATTTCCTCCATGACATTTTGGATTTGCTTTGCAGCCTCAATGGTTCCGTCGGAAAGAGAGCTTACGGACTGCGCCACGACAGCGAAGCCGCGTCCTGCCGCGCCGGCTCTTGCAGCCTCGATGGAAGCGTTTAATGCAAGCAGGCTGGTTTCCTCCGCAATTCCGTTTATCATTTCCACAAACTTTTCAACCTCTGAAAGGCTGTCGCCAAGCTGACGGATATTGTCGGTAACGCTTTGGGTGATATTGGTGGTATCGGCTGACTTAACTGCCAAATCATCCATGGTTGACATACTGTCCGTAATGACATTTTTTGTGTTGTCCGTAATCGTACCCATTCTCTTGACGATGTCTACCGCGCGGGAAATTCTCTGCGACAGCTCATCCATCTGCATCAGACAGTTTTGAGAATCGCCCGCCTGACGGTTCATTCCCTTATCGATTTCGTCTACCGCAGTTGCAATCTGCTCACTTGACGCCGTAAGTATCTCCGAAGCTTCGGAAAGCCTTGCCGTAGAGGTGGAAACATTTTCCGAGGTTTTAAGCACCTGCGTGATAAGATTACGGGAATTTTTAACCATATCCACGATACCCCTTACCAGTCCCTTAAACTCGTCGTGCCTTTCCGTGTTCATGCTTACGGTCAAATCTCCGCCTGCCACAAGATTCAGTTTTGCGTTTATATGGCTGATTGTAGAGCTGATTCCGACAATGATGAATATGCTGACTGCCACTGCAATCAGGCAGGAGAGTATCACGATAATGACAGTAATGCTCCGGATGGAATTTGCGCCCTCATTCACCATGCTTACCGGAACCATGGCGCAGATTGCCGAGCCGTTTTGATAGCTCTTGCTCACAATAAACAGATATTTCTGATTTTCATAGGTAACGTAATCAATAATGGTAGCAGCGGAGTCTGACATTGCTTCCGTGAAATATGACTGATTGGTGAATGAAAAGCTTCCGTCCTTTATGATTTCGCTGCCCTGCAGCAGAAGCTCTCTGCCGTCCGCAGTGACAAAGGCTGATATGCTTTCCTCGCCAAGCTCCAGGCTGCGCAGGATTTCCGCCATTGTGTCGCTGCTGTAATCTACGACAATGCATGCTCATCTTGTCGTCATGGGTCTGATGTAGGAGCATATGTATTCGTCGGAGGAATAATCGGCGTCATGCTGTGCGAGCACCTCGTCAATATAATTGTGATAGCCGATCCAACTGCCCTGAAGCGATTCCAGGCAGACAGCTTCCTCTTTTTCCTCCAAATCATTATAAAAGCCGGGTATGTCCGATTGGTTTTCGTTGGTTGAAATAAGCGTCAGCCCGCTCTCCGGGATAATGTACATATCAGCCAGAAATTCATTTCCCTGCTGCCTGATGCCCAAATCGACGGAAACATTTTCCATGACCTCGGTACGCGTGTACTCGTTGTAAATTGCGCCGGTAGCCCATTTTACAAGGTCCGTGTCATAATAAAGCTGTTCAGATTCGGACACTGCCGACGCAAATCCAAAATCCATATATTCAATGGTCATGGACATTGCCTTTGACATGGAATCCTCATAGTTTTCGGACATTCCCGATGCTGCCAGAGAATAGGACACCATGCCAATGATAATTACACATATCAATGGGATTGCGAAACCGATTACCAGCTTCAATTTAATGCTGGCAATAGGCAGACGCTCCTTTGTTTTTTTGTTTGCTGTTGTGCTTGCGTTTGGTGTTGACAAGGCTTTCCCCTCCTTTATTATTGAGCGCGTCTGATCATTTCAAGGTATGTTTCCAAACCGTTTTCAGACGCATAGCTGTCCTGAATTTCAATTGCAGGCGCTTTAAAGGCTTCAATGTCGATATCCTCATACGCCGTGACAACAGAGCCCTCTGCAATACATTGCTCCTTTGAACTGTCCATCATGTCATAGGTTACGGAACGCTCCTGCAGCGTGGCTGCGAGCGCCGCCGTGTCAATCCAGTTTTTCTGCTCGCCGGTGAGGCTGTCATAAAAATCGCCGTTCATGATAAACAGACGCGTTGTGTAATCGTGGTGCGTTTCGCATATGTATTTTCCGTTTTCTGTGGTATGGTGCTCCTTGAGCATAAGGTTGGTATAGTCGTTCTCCGCGGAATCCACTTCATTGTTCTTTAAGGCGTCATATAAATCGCCCCAGCCGACATTTACCGGAATTGCTCCAAGAGTGGTCCAATAATCGAACACCACGCCTGAAACCTGTGTACGTATTGTAAGCCCCGCCACATCGGCAGGCGATGTGATAGGGATTTTGCCGTAATAATCTCTGACGCCGGCAGACCAATAGCCCATAATACGGTATTGGTTGTTGGTTTTTTCGAGAATGACGTCGGTCATTGCCGAACCGAATTCGCCGTCCATTGCGGCCTCCCAATGGCTGAAGCCGTCAAACAGGTACAGCAGCGAGAGCATGTTTACCTCCGAAACGCCTGCGGAGGTCATGTTGCTGGGAGAGCAGACAACCATTTGAACCTCCCCCGCGTCCAAAAGACTTATTAATTCCGCTTCGTCCTCGCTCAGGTCCCCGTCGCTGCAGGTCACGGAAACAGCGCCGCCGGAAAGCTCCTCGGCTACTTCTTTAAAGGTTTCCAGTCCGAAGTGGTATGGATTTTCCTGTGACGTCTGATTTGACGCTATTACTAAAGTGAGCTCCGGCTCCGTGCCTGACAGCGTACTGCTTTCGCTTTCGTCGGCAATGGAGCCTATGGTTCTTCTCGATGAACCGGTATCCGCGCAGCCGCAAATGATACCTGCGGTCAGTCCTGCAGCAATAACAGCGGATAAAATTCTGCAAAACTTCATAATCATTAACCTCCTTATTTGCATTAGGCAAAATGGCAAATGCGTTTTTGCATTTTGCGTATATACATTGAATCATTTTTATATTATTTTCACAATAATTTTACAAAATTTATACAAAACCGCCAAAGCGCCCTTGAAATAACGTATTTTGCCATGTGAAATTTTCCGACATGAATCCGCCCGGCGGAAAATCTGCCCGGTTTTATGTCTTTTCTGTGTTTTTTGTGTGATGAGTCTGTGAACTCTATAAACATGCTGTTTTAAAGACCGATATATAAGGCAAAACATAAATGTCGGAATGGAGGTTTTTATGAGTTTATCAATACAAGGCAGCGGTTTGGCAGGCACATCTGCCATTGGACTTCAAAATCTGTCCGTTTCAACATCTTCCGTTAATGCTGATTCAAAAAAGGAAGAGGAAGAAAGCAGCGCAACAGCCGTGTCTGCTGATGGAGATACGTTAGAGATTTCCGCTTTGGGAACGGCTTATGAGCAAAAGACCTTTGTCGGCAGCTCGGGCGAGGTGACGTCGGAGGATGAGGGCTACACTGATTCCACGGCCGCAATGATTTCCGAGGCTGCATCAGGCGTTGGAATTAACGAGTATACAAGCGTCCAAAATGAGAACAGCGCAGACGCTTCAACAGTAAGCTCTTCTTCTTACTCATCTTCCACGAGCAGCCTGTCCTCTTATACTACGCTCGAGCTGAAGCAGATGCTCGAAAACGGCGAAATTACGCAGGCGGAGTATAATGAAGAGATAGCTTCACGTCAGTCAGGCGAAACAGAGGAAGAAGAGGAAACGCAGGAGCAGGAAGCTGACGCCGCAGTGGAGGAGTAATCTGCACTGCTGCATGAACCTGCATGAACCTGCATCGTAAGCAGGAATTGGAAAAATAACGTTTTTAATAATAAATTAATAAATAAAGACATTTAATGTTTCATGGTTAGGTTTTCATTGGAAAATCTGACCATGTTTAACGTATGGGGCAATCCTGCTCCCGGCATTTCCGGACTAAAGCTTTTCATGGGAATTTTTAAACATCTTAAAGCCTGTATGAATATTTTTCCAATCTTGTCCATATAATTTATACATATAATGTTTGGGGCGACAAAAGGCATAAAGAAAAAAGCACAAACATTGCTTTATGCGCAAAGAGCGCGGAAATGGAGGAAGCTATGGCAAGAGGAGTTAAGAAGTCATTACAGGAAAAAATAACGCAGAAAGAGGATTTGATAGAAGCTCTTTCCACAAGGATAAAAAAGGAGCGCGACGAGCTGAATGAGCTTTTGGAGCTGCAAAAGACAGAGGAGCTCAACGAGCTTAGAATTGTGGTGCAGAAGTCGGGGCTTGAGATTAATGACCTGATCCAAATGGCACAGATGCAGACGGCGCAGTAAAATGCGCTGTGCCGGAAAAAACGCCGGTTTGTAAGCCGCGTCAATTCTTATAAAAGGTTCGGACACACTTGCGTACATAACCTGAAAAGGGTATAATGGGTAGCATGATGTGTTCGGACCTTTTTATGAGCGCAAATAGAAGAAAGGAAAGGATATCGTAATGATAAACATACGTGAATTATACCGTAATTATCAGGAGTTTGCGGACAGGGAGGTTACAATCGGAGGCTGGCTTAAGAGTAAAAGGGATTCAAAAACCTTTGGATTTCTGGTGGTAAGCGACGGCACGTTTTTTGAGCCGGTGCAGGTCGTCTACGGCGACGGGCTTGACAATTTTGCCGCAATATCAAAGCTGAATGTGGGCGCGGCGCTTATTGTGACGGGTACTGTGGTTCTGACTCCTGAGGCAAAGCAGTCCTTTGAGGTACAGGCGTCAAGGGTGGAGGTGGAAGGAGATTCCGACCCGGCTTATCCGCTTCAGAAAAAGCGCCACAGCTTTGAATATCTGAGGACAATTTCTCATTTAAGACCGCGCACGAACACCTTTCAGGCGGTGTTCAGGGTGCGTTCGCTCTGCGCGTATGCAATCCACAGATTTTTTCAGGAGCGGGATTTTGTGTATGTGCACACGCCTCTTATCACGGGGAGCGACTGCGAGGGAGCGGGGGAAATGTTTCAGGTCACAACGCTTGACCTTAATAATCTGCCCATGACGGACGGCCGCATTGACTTTTCAAAGGATTTTTTCGGAAAGCCGACTAACCTCACCGTGAGCGGTCAGCTGGATGGTGAAGCTTATGCGATGGCATTTAAAAACATTTATACCTTCGGACCGACCTTCCGCGCCGAAAATTCAAACACGACGCGCCATGCGGCAGAGTTTTGGATGATTGAGCCGGAGATTGCGTTTGCCGATCTGCAGGACGATATGCTGCTTGCGGAGGGGATGCTCAAGTACATCATAAATTATGTCCTTGAAAACGCGCCTGAGGAGATGGCGTTTTTCAATCAGTTTGTGGACAAGGGATTGATTGAGCGGCTGCAGCATGTAGCAGGCTCGGAATTTGGGCATATTACCTACACGGACGCCGTGGCGGAGCTGGAAAAGCATAATGACGAGTTTGAGTATAAGGTATCATGGGGCTGCGACCTGCAGACGGAGCATGAGCGGTATCTGACGGAAAAGCGTTTTGGCAGACCGGTGTTTGTGACGGATTATCCTAAGGAAATCAAAGCATTTTATATGAAGCTCAATGCGGATGGTAAAACGGTGGCTGCGATGGACTGCCTGGTGCCGGGCATCGGTGAAATTATTGGCGGCAGTCAGCGTGAGGACAAGCTTGACGTGCTGATAAAAAGAATGGAGGAGTGCGGTTTAAATCAGGAGGATTACGGCTTTTATCTTGATTTGCGCCGCTACGGAAGCACAAGACATGCGGGCTTTGGGCTTGGCTTTGAGCGCTGCGTGATGTATCTTACCGGTATGGGCAATATCAGAGATGTAATCCCGTTCCCGCGGACTGTAAATAACTGCGAGCTGTAAGCCTGTAAAACGCTATGCGGGACGTCTCGCAAATTCTTTATTGGATTAAACGTCCAATGACAATATAGTGAAAATGTTATATCCTCTGATTGACACATGCAGTTTGTGTTAATCGGAGGATTTTTATCGTATAGGAAAATTTGCGGAAATGAGGTATATTTATGAAAGCAATTAAAATCGGAAACAGAGTTGAAATTTACAACGATATGGTGCGGACCTTTGACGAGCTGCCGCCGAAAGCGTATATTGTGAGGTTTGCAAAGCTGTCGGGCTTTTATCTTGAGGAATACGCGGAAATTGAGCTGAAGGAGGAAAAAATATACGGGGGACAGCCTGAAAAGGTAAGAAAGGTGCTTGAAGCCTACCGGCGGTCTGACAGAAATCTTGGAGTGATTTTGAGCGGAGATAAAGGAATAGGAAAAACGCTGTTTGCAAGATTTTTGGCAGTGGAGGCCATAAAACAGGGGATTCCCGTGCTTGTGGTGGACAGATACATTCCGGGGATTGCATCGTATCTTGAAAAGCCGGACCAAAGGGTGATGCTGCTGTTTGATGAGTTTGACAAGACCTTTGCGGCGTTAAAGCCGAGGGACGCGGAACAGGAGCCGCAGGCGGAGCTGCTGGGGCTTTTTGACGGGATATCACAGGGAAAGAAGCTGTTTGTGATCACCTGCAATGAAGTCAGGGGGCTTAGCGACTGTATTCTGAACCGCCCGGGGCGTTTTCACTATCATTTCAGGTTTGATTATCCTTCGGAGGAGGAGATAAGAGGCTATCTTGCGGATAAGCTGGAGAAAAAATACTATGGCGAAATTGACACGATTGTGGAATTTTCAAGAAAGGTGGACTTAAACTATGACTGCCTTCGGGCAATTGCGATGGAGGTAAACGGCGGCGAAAAATTTGCGGCAGCCATACCGGATTTGAATATTTTGAATTTAGCGCAGGACAAATATAAGCTGGATTTACATTTTAAAGGCGGAGAAATCATTGGCGCTCCGGAGGTACAGATTGACTTTTTCAGTGATGATGAAAAGGCAGTAAATATTTCTGAGGACAATTACAACGAGATAATCAGCGTACATTTTTACACGCAGGACTGCGAGTATGACATGCAAAAAAGGTATGCGGTCATTCCGGCAGAGAGGCTGCGGCTTACATACGATGAGGATTACGGCACGGAGCTTGTAAATAAAATGAAGGCTCTTGTACCGGATTATCTTACTATAAAGAAAATACGAAACAGGAGCCTGCATTATGCGGTTTAAGGCTGCGGCTTAATGCGGTCATTCTCGAGAATGTATTGAAGGAGCGCAGTGCAGCCTGTCATGACATCCTACCATGTTGCATCAAAATCGCCCGTATACCACGGGTCCGCGACGTCGCGCTCAATACCCGCAAAGCTGAGAAGCTTGTATATTTTTCCGGTATCGGAGCGCCCCGCAATTCTCATCATGCTTCGGATGTTGGCGGAGTCCATGCCGATAAGATAATCATAGGCTTCATAATCGGAGGCTGTCATTTGCACGGCGCGGTGCGGCACAAGAGGAATCTGCATTTCCTTGAGCTTCCTGACCGTACCGCAGTGCGGCGGGTTTCCGATTTCCTCGCGGCTTGTGGCGGCGGAGCTGATGGCGAAGGAGGCCTCAAGCTGCCTTTCTTTTACTAAATATGTCATAACGCTTTCTGCCATGGTGCTGCGACAGATGTTGCCGTGGCACACGAATAGTATTTTAACCATAAAAATCTCCATTCCGGAGCGTTTTACGCGATGGGATGCCATCGAAGCTATTTGTGACGCTCCGGCACAAATAGCCGGAACAAACAAAGTTTGTTCTGTATTTTTCATTTGAAATTTATCATAATTTCAGGGAAAAATCAATTATTGAAGCCCGCCTGCGGCAAAAAGAATGATTTTATTGATTTTTTTGTTCCCTTTGACTATACTTAAAAAGAAAAAAAGTCTGTAAGAATGGGGGACTAAAATGAAAATTAATTTAAAAACAGAGGAATACAGGGATCCGTGGCTGGCGGAGGGGGTAAATGAAGCAATCGGCTTTTTCCCAAGGGAATTTTACTGTCTGGACAATTACAGTGCCTTTAAAATAGAATATAATGGTTGGGTATACTCTACCGTGGAGGAGGCGTATCAGGCGAGCGCTTTTAAGGATGTGGCTGAGGACGTGGCAGAGCAAATCCGGCATGCGAAATCGCCCTATGACGCAAAACAGATTTCCCTTGCGAACAAGGACAGAAAAAGACCCGACTGGGATGCGGAAAAAATCAAAGTTATGGAAGAGCTTTTGCGTGAAAAGGTAAGGCAGCACCCTTATGTCTGGGAAATGCTGATAAAGACTAAGGGATATTTGATTGTGGAGGACTCCCCAAAGGACAGCTATTGGGGCTGGGGTCTGCACCGCGACGGTGAAAACAACATG
Organism: Lachnospiraceae bacterium; assembly: GCA_021202335.1. Taxonomy (GTDB): domain Bacteria; phylum Bacillota; class Clostridia; order Lachnospirales; family Lachnospiraceae; genus COE1. Next base: position 66,764 of record JAJQDE010000053.1, on the reverse strand, counting down.
GGGAAGCTGTGGATGAAAATACGGGAACAGGTTTTGAATGGAGAACTGTGATTGAACCGAAAGGAACATATCGGAAAGAATCAGGCAAGGGAATAAACCCTTTGCCCGGTTCTTTTTTTTCGGCTTTACGCAAAATTTACGGAAATGATACAGAACTGTGGTGGCGTCCCTCGCCGAAAGTGCAATAATAGGCATAGAGGCATTTTAATAAAAGGATAAGGAGCTGAAAAATTGACATATAAAGAAATTAAAAACAATGAAGAGGTAAAGGAGCTGCTGAGAAAGGGCAATGAGGCGTTGGGAGTGCTTGGGTATACGGACCATTCGGAGGCGCATTGCGTAATGGTGGCGCAGAGGGCGGCGTATGTGCTGAAAAAGCTCGGCTATTCCGAGCAGGAGCAGGAGATTGCTAAAATCGCAGGCTATATGCATGATATCGGGAATGCGGTAAACCGGAAAAATCATGCCGAGTATGGAGCCATTCTTGCAAATGAACTGCTAAAGAATACGGATTTGTCCGTCAAAGACCGCGTGCAGATTGTTTCGGCAATAGGAAATCATGATGAATCGACAGGCGGAGCTAAGGATGTGATATCCGCCGCGCTGATTATTGCGGATAAAACCGATGTGAGGAGGAACCGCGTGCGGCTAAAAGATAAATCCGCATATGATATGCACGACAGAGTGAACTATGCCGTAACGGAGTCAAGTCTTAAGGTCAATGTGGAAAAAAAGGTCATTTCTTTAAATCTGCAGATTGATGAAAGCATATGCACCATGTATGAGTATTTTGATATCTTCCTTGGCAGGATGATGATGTGCAGGGGAGCGGCGGAGCTTTTGGGAGCTAAATTCAAGCTCACCGCAAACGGAAGCAAGGTGCTGTAAAAAACTATTGAGCTCTAAATGTACCAAAATGATAAAAGGAGGAAAAGTGATGAAAAACGGAGGTAATAAGGAAGCTGGATGCTACACGAACAGGGAGCTGTCATGGCTGCAGTTCAACGAAAGGGTGCTGAATGAAGCAGGTAATGCGAAGGTACCGTTGGCGGAGCGGCTTAGCTTTGCGTCAATTTTTCAAAGCAATTTGGACGAATTTTTCATGGTGCGGGTAGGTATGCTGATGATGCAGATGAGCGCAAGGGAAACCATCAGAGAGAACAAGACGGGAATGACAAGCGAGGAGCAGTTGTCTGCGATTTTGAAGCAGGTAAATGTCCTGGAAAAAAAGAAGGCAAAGATTTATGAGCAGCTTATGGGTGAGCTGGAGCCGCAAGGGGTTCGGATTATCAACTTCAATAAGCTGTCAGACGAAGAGGGGAAGCTGTTGGAGGAGTATTTTGACGCGCATATTGCGCCGTTCCTGTCGCCGATGATTATCGGAAAGCGTCAGCCGTTTCCGTTTTTGGAAAACAGGCAGCTTTTTGCGATTGCGCTGCTGACAAATCCGAAGGGCAAGAAAAAAATAGGGATTGATCCGTGTTCAAACAGCGTTTTCAAGCGATTGATTGAAATTTCCACACGGAGAGGCTATTTCATGCTCTCCGAGGAGCTGATTCTTCATTTTGTGCCGAAGCTGTACCCTAAATACAGCATCAGGGAAAAGGCGATTATGCGCGTCACGCGAAATGCCGACATAGACACCTCGGAAACATACGACGACGCTTTGGATTACCGCAGCAATATGGTACATATGATTAAGCAGAGAAACCGCCTTAACCCTGTCCGTGTAGAGCTTAGCCGGAAAATCAACGATAAGGCTAAAAAAGAGCTGTCGCAGTTTTTGGAGATTGGATTAAAGCACTTTATCAATGTCGATACGCCGCTGGATTTATCGTTTGTATTTGCACTTCAAAATTATTTGCGCGAAAAGCCGGAACTGTTTTATGAGAAACGTATTCCGCAGCTTAGTCCGAGCCTTGATATAAGGGAAAGTATTCTTAATCAGGTGGAAAAAAACGATGTGCTGCTTTCATACCCTTATGAGAGCATGAAGCCGTTCCTGAAAATGCTTCAGGATGCGGCGGAAAACGGGAAAGAGGTTGTAGTGCTGGTGGAGCTTCGCGCGAGATTTGACGAGGCAAACAAAATTGAGATGTCGCACCGTTTGGAGGACGCTGGGTGCCGCATTATGTACGGGCTTGGAGATTATAAGGTACATTCCAAGCTGTGCCTGATCACAAGAAAAAAGGGCGACAGCTATTCCTATATCACACAGATTGGCACCGGCAACTATAACGAAAAGACATCAAGATTATACACGGATTTGTCGCTGATTACCGCCAACCCGAAAATCGGAACGGAAGCGGCAAGGATGTTTACGGTTCTGCAGCAGGGTGAGGTTATGGATAAAACCGATTATCTGCTTGTCGCGCCCAAATGTCTCCGTGACAAAGTGTCGGCAATGATCGATGAGGAGATAAGCAAAGCCAAAAGCGGTCAGGAGGGTTACATTGGCATTAAAATCAATTAGCTTACGGATAAGGTGCTGATTGACAAGCTGATTGAGGCATCTCAGGCGGGAGTGAGGATTGAACTGATTGTGCGCGGCATCTGCTGCCTGAAGCCGGGAGTAAAAGGATTTACCGAAAATATCACGGTTATCAGCATTGTGGGGCGTTTCCTCGAGCATTCAAGGATTTATCGGTTCGGGATGGGCGAAAATGAAAGGATTTATATTGCGTCCGCGGATTTCATGACCAGAAATACCGTCCTTCGCGTGGAGGTCGCCGCGCCGCTTTGGGATGAAAAGGTTAAACAGCGCGTGCGCGATATATTTGACCTCATGATGAAGGACAACGAGAAAGGTAAGCTTCAGGATGCGCAGGGAAATTATCTTGACCGCCCGAAGGATGGCGGGGAAAGCATTAATGCGCAGGAGCTGCTTTACAGACAGGCATATGACAGCAGAGTTGAGGATGCGAATGAGTAAAGAATAAGCCTGCCCTCTTTGCTCAATTCAGTATATAAATCATAAAGTTCAGATATCCTGCGAAAGTTACCCATAAAAAATAGGGGATATTGAGGCAGGCGGCAGTCCTGTCAAGCACGCTGAACTTAAATATCATCTTCAGGATGCAGCTCCATAAAACAATAAGCCATATGAGAGAAAATAAAAACGTGCGCATGTTAAAAAAGATAATCGACCAAAAAAAGTTGAGAATCAATTGTATAGCGTAAGTGACCAGCGAATCCGTCGCTTCATAAGGATAGCTGCTTTTTAAAAGCCCAATCCGTGCGCTTGAAACGCCCATAAGGATATAGAGGGCAGTCCGGACGATTGGAAAAAGGATTGCGGGCGGCGACAGCGCCGGCTTGTTTATATAGTCGTAAATATTCATGCCGGTTCGGGTGAGGAAGGCGGAAAAGCCTCCGACTGCGAGTGCGATGACGACGGACAGGATATAGGTTTTTAATTTAGCCTGCATGACAGACCTCGTATTTTGATACGCTTAATCCAATTTATGCAGATACCGTGTGAAAAATGACTTTTCACACGGTATCTGCATAAATTCAGCTTCTCTCATATACTGTATAGCTTAGGCTTTGGAAAAGCGACACTGCCTTGTCAAGCGCAGCTTCCTCATAAAATTCCACGCGCAGCACGCCCTCCTCATATTCACGGTTGTGTACAATCCCGATATTTTTGATGGAAATATCAGATTTTGCAAGGAGCGCGGCGACCTTTGCGATGCTTCCCGCCTCATCGGGAATGTCGACGCAGCAGGCGTATATTTTTTTGATGGGTCCCTTGGGAGCGTCCGCAAAGGAGTCGCGGTATTCCTTGGAAGCCTTGAATAAATCAAAGGTAAAGCCTGAGCGGCGTGCGCGCACCGCCTCGCTGACTGTTTGGAGCGAGCGGATATAATCGTCCAGCAAATCGGCTATATTTTCCGCGTTTGCCATGCATATGGATTCCCACATATCAGGCGATGAGGAGGCGATGCGCGTGATATCCTTGAAGCCGCCTGCCGCAATCAGCTTCATGGTGCCCTCCGCGGAGTCGTGGTCATGGACCAGATTTGCGAGCGCGGCAGCCACTAAATGCGGCACATGGCTTATGGCGGCAGTCACGTAGTCATGCTCCTTATGGCTTAATACGAGTGGAATGGCGCCCATTTTTTTGACGAGCGAGTAGTATTCGGAAACAGCCTCATCAGGAACGTTTTGCGTGGGGGTGAGGATATAGTAGGCGTTTTCAAGTATTAAGGGATTGGCGTTTGCAAAGCCTGTTTTTTCGCTTCCCGCCATGGGGTGCCCGCCGATAAAATTAGCGGTAAGCCCAAGCTGTCCGACAGCCTTATGGATTGAGCCTTTTACGCTTCCGACATCGGTGATGATTGTCTTTTCGGAAATGATCGGCGCCAGCAGCTTTAAAAAATCATTATTCACTGCCACGGGTGCGCACAGGAATATCATGTCGCAATTGTGGAAGCTGTCGTTGACTGAGGTGACGCCCTTGTCGATTGCGCCCGCCCTGAGAGCCTCGTCGAGAGTTTCCTGTCTGCGGGCGTATGCGATTATTTCAGCGTCGGGAATTATCTGCCTGATTGCAAGGGCGATGGAGCCGCCGATGAGTCCAAGGCTTAAAAAGCCAAATTTTTTCATATGGTAAAAATCCTTTCGTTTACAATCCGCCTTTGAGATTGCACTTTTACATTGATATGATTATCGCACTCTGAGGGCTTAAAGTCAACTTAAAACGTACGAAGCCCTCCTCTCCTGCCACCGGTAATAATGACGAAAATTTACATAATATTTTATTAAAAAACACAATGTGCATAGTGTACAAAATACATTGAAGTGTTTCGAAAAATATAGTAAAATTTACTTATGCCAATTAATATAAAACAGGAGGTAACTGCAATGAATGTATACACAACCGATAAAATCAGAAATGTAGTTTTGCTGGGGCATGGAGGGGCAGGAAAGACGACGCTTGTGGAATCCATGGCATATTTGGCAGGAATTACTTCACGCATGGGCAGGGTTGAGGACGGGAATACCGTCAGCGATTATGGAAAAGAGGAACAGAAACGCAAAATATCAATAAGCGCCTCTGTGGTTCCCGTTGAGTGGGAGGGTACAAAAATCAATATCCTCGATACCCCCGGTTATTTTGATTTTATAGGTGAGGTCGAGGAAGCCATCAGCGCGGCGGACGCGGCAGTCATTGTGGTTTCGGGCAAGTCGGGCGTCGAGGCGGGCACGGAAAAGGCGTGGGAGCTTTGCGAGAAATATAAGCTGCCGCGCATGATATACGTTACGGGGATGGACGCCGACAACGCGTCGTTTAAAAATGTGGTTGAGAAGCTTGAGGAAATGTACGGAAAAAAGATTGCGCCGTTCCATTTCCCAATCAGGGAAAATGAGAAGTTCGTGGGCTATGTGAATGTTGTGAGCGAAACGGCTAACCGCTGGGTCGGCAAGGATGTTGAGGAGTGTGAGATACCCGAGTACAGCAAGGATAATTTAAGCCTTTACAGGGACACGCTGATGGAGGCGGTGGCTGAAACAAGCGAGGAGTTTATGGAGCGCTATTTCGGCGGGGAAACATTTTCGGAAAATGAAATACGTGCGGCGCTTCGGACAAACGTGCTTGACGGCTCCATCGTACCTATCAGCATGGGCTCAAGCACGCTCTGCCAGGGTACATACGCGCTGCTCGACGATATCGTAAAATATCTGCCAAGCCCTGAAAACAGGCAGCTTGCGGGCTTTAATATGAAAACGAATGAGGTTTTTGAGGCAAATTATGATTTTGCAAAGGCAAAATCCGCATATGTATTCAAGACGATTGTCGACCCGTTTATCGGCAAGTATTCTCTGATAAAGGTCTGCTCGGGCGTGTTTAAGGCGGACGATGTCATTTACAATAAGGATAAGGACGTGGAGGAGAAGGTCAGCAAGCTTTATGTTCTTCAGGGAAGTAAGCCGATTGAGGTCAGCGAGCTGCACGCTGGGGATATCGGCGCGATTGCGAAGCTCACGGCAGCAAGGACGGGAAATACGCTTTCCACGAAAGCGACCGTTATCGAGTACGGCAAATTTGAAATTTCAAAGCCGTATACGGCAATGCGCTACAAGGTGCCGAACAAGGGCGACATAGATAAGGTGTCGCAGGCGCTGCAGAAGCTTTCGCATGAGGATCAGACGCTTAAAATCGTGAACGACACGGAAAACAGGCAGACGCTTCTGTACGGCATCGGAGAACAGCAGCTCGATATCATACAGAGCCGCCTTGTAAATGAATATAAGTGCCAAATAGAGCTTTCAAAGCCTAAGATTGCATTTAGGGAAACCATTAAAAAGAAATCGGACGTGGAATACAAATACAAAAAGCAGTCGGGCGGACACGGGCAGTACGGACATGTTAAGATGCGCTTTGAGCCGTCGGGTGATTTGGAAAAGCCCTACGTGTTTGAGCAGGTGGTCGTGGGCGGCGCCGTACCGAAGAACTATTTCCCGGCAGTGGAAAAGGGAATGCAGGAGGCTGTCCAGAGAGGTCCGCTTGCGGCATATCCCGTTGTCGGTGTGAAGGGCGTGCTCTACGACGGCTCGTATCATGCCGTGGACTCATCGGAGCAGGCGTTTAAGGTGGCGGCAATCCAGGCGTTTAAGAAGGGCTTCATGGAGGCAGGCCCCGTGCTTTTGGAGCCGATTGCAAACCTTAAGGTGACGGCTCCCGACAGGTATACCGGCGATATCATGGGCGATCTGAACAAGCGCAGGGGCAGAGTCCTTGGCATGAATCCGATTGGAAACGGAAAACAGGTGATAGAAGCGGATGTCCCGGTGATGGAGCTTACGGGCTATTGCACCGTGCTGCGCTCAATGACGGGCGGGCGCGGAAGCTACGAGTACGCGTTTGCGCGCTATGAGCAGACTCCGGGAGACATTCAGGAGGCGGAGGTGGCTGCGCGCGCGGCAAAGGTCGCGGAGGACAGCGCCGAATAAATCATGATAAAAGCCCCGGTCTGCCGGGGCTTTTATTGTTGGCAATGAGAAGCTGCAAAGCGCGCAGTGCCGGAGGCTGAAATTTTAAAGGAAATATTGACTTGAAATATAGCGTCTGCTGCGTTAAAATAAGACGTGTGTTTATAATGTAATGAATAAAAAAGGAGCAGGATATATGAGCAGGGAATATTCTCCAAAGGACATTGAAAAAAAGTGGCAGGATATATGGGATAACGAGGAAGCGTTTAAGGTCGGAATTGACAAGTCCAAGCCTAAGTATTACGCGCTTGTGGAGTTCCCGTATCCTTCAGGGCAGGGGCTTCACGTAGGGCATCCGAGACCGTACACGGCGATGGATATTGTGTCAAGAAAACGCAGAATGCAGGGCTATAACGTGCTTTTTCCCATGGGCTGGGACGCATTTGGGCTTCCCACGGAAAATTACGCGATTAAAAATAAAATTCATCCGAAGATTGTTACGAAAAATAATGTGGCGCGTTTTAAGGAGCAGCTTAAGTCACTCGGCTATTCATTTGACTGGTCGAGGGAAATCAATACCACCGATGAAAAGTATTATAAGTGGACACAGTGGATTTTCCTGCAGCTTTTTAAGAAGGGGCTTGCTTATAAGAGCGAAATGCCGATAAACTTCTGCACCTCATGCAAGGTGGGGCTTGCGAATGAGGAGGTCGTAAACGGCGTGTGCGAGCGCTGCGGCTCGGAGGTTATCAGAAAGATGCAGTCGCAGTGGATGCTCAAAATCACGGAGTACGCGGATAAGCTGATTGACGGCTTGAACGACGTGGACTATATCGAGAAGGTAAAGGTTTCGCAGAAAAACTGGATTGGACGTTCTGAGGGCGCGGAGGTCAATTTTAAGCTTAAAGACCGGGATGAAACGCTCACGGTTTACACCACCAGACCGGACACGCTTTTCGGCGCGACATATATGGTAATTTCACCGGAGCATCCTCTGATTGAGAAATATAAGGCGGATATTGAAAATTATGAGGAAATAGCCGCATACCGCGAGCAGGCATCCAAAAAATCGGACTTTGAGAGGACGGAGCTTGCAAAGGATAAGACGGGTGCATGCCTCAAGGGCGTCATGGCAATCAATCCCGTAAATAATAAGGAAATTCCCGTGTGGGTTTCCGACTACGTGCTGATGTCATACGGGACGGGCGCGATCATGGCTGTCCCTGCGCACGATACAAGGGACTGGGATTTTGCAAAGAAATTCGGACTTCCCATCATAGAGGTGGTGGCAGGCGGAGATGTGCAGAACGAGGCGTTTACGGACGTGGCAACCGGAAAGCTCTGCAACTCAGGCTTCCTGGACGGCATGGAGGTAAAGGACGCAAAGAAAGCGATGACAGAGTGGCTTGAGGAGAAGGGTATCGGGCATAAGAAGGTAAACTTCAAGCTGCGTGACTGGGTATTTTCCCGCCAGCGCTATTGGGGAGAGCCGATTCCCATTGTAAAGTGCCCGTGCTGCGGATATGTGCCGCTTGATGAAAGCGAGCTGCCGCTGAAGCTTCCCGAGGTGGACAGCTACATGCCGACGGACACAGGGGAATCCCCGCTTGCAGCCATGCGCGACTGGGTGGAAACGACATGCCCTAAGTGCGGCGGCAAGGCGGAGCGTGAAACGGATACGATGCCGCAGTGGGCAGGTTCGTCGTGGTATTTCTTAAGATATATTGACCCGGACAATGACGAGGCATTTGCAAGCAGGGAGGCAATTGACTACTGGATGCCCGTGGACTGGTACAACGGCGGCATGGAGCATACTACGCTTCACCTTCTGTATTCGAGATTTTGGCATAAATTCCTATACGACCAGGGACTTGTGTCATGCAGCGAGCCTTATATGAAGCGCACCTCAAATGGCATGATTTTGGGCGAGAACGGCGAGAAGATGTCAAAGTCGAGAGGAAATGTGGTAAACCCGGATGATGTGGTAAACGAGTTTGGCGCAGACACGCTCAGAACCTATGAGATGTTTATCGGAGCGTTTGATTTGAGCGCGGCATGGAGCGCGGAGGGCGTAAAGGGCTGCCGCCGTTTCCTTGAGAGGGTGTGGAAGCTTCAGGACATGCTGACGGACGGCGACGCGTACCGTGAGGAGATGGAAACGAAGCTTCACCGGACAATTAAAAAGGTGTCAAACGATTTTGAGGATTTGAAGTTCAATACTGCAATCGCCGCAATGATGTCGCTTGTAAACGACTTCTATAAGGCAAACAGTGTCAACAGGGCGGAGTATGCGACGCTGCTTTTGCTTTTAAATCCTGTCGCGCCTCACATGACGGAGGAGCTTTGGGAGATTAATTTTGCGGGCAGAGGCAGGGCATATCAACAGAAGTGGCCCGAGTATGACGAGGCAAAGACAGTGGAAGCCAATGTTGAGATTGCGGTGCAGATTAACGGAAAGGTGAAAGCCACGCTGACGGTAGGTTTGGACGAGGAAGAGAGCGCCGTAAAGGAGAAGGCGCATGCCCTTCCTGCAATCGCGGCTCTGATTGACGGCAAAGCAATCGTGAAGGAAATTTACGTCAAGGGCAGAATATTGAACATGGTTGTAAAGTAGAGCGGCAATGGAAAAATTTTTAACTCCCCTAAACCACAGGGAAATTGAATATCACGCAAGGAGGCTGTCAGGGTGCGATATCCCTGACAGCTTGGGATATAAGAGCGATGAGGCGGCTGCGCTTTTTGAATGGCTTGACCGGACCGGAGGGAGAGTGTTTGACGACGCTCTGGTGATGGATTACGGTACGGATTGTCTGCGCCTTTATCTGCTTTTTGAAAAGACGCCGGAGGAAAACGACGCGCCGTTTTATGAGAGCTGGAATGAGGGTGAGCTGGAGGGCATGTATAAGTTTCTGTGCAGGTACCGGCGCATGATACTCGCCGTGCTTTTTGAGGGCGGCTGCGCCGATGTCACTAAGGAGAGCATTACCCGTATGCAGGACGCGCTTGACGGTACTGAGAAAAAAATCGACCGATGCATCAGGCGCGGAAACGACAGGGCAAATCGTCACGGCGTTGTGTCCGCGCTTATGGAGCTGCTGAAGCTTTTGCAGAAGGAGCTTCGGGTCGGAGAGCTTGTGACAGGCATACGGATCCACGCGCAGAATGAAAGGAATTTTGCAAATACATGCCCGTACCGGGAGGACGTGGAGCGGATTTGCAGGAATTTTATCAGTTTAATGGCTCCGATAGCTCCCGATATCTCAAAAATATTGTTTATGGAAATGCAGGGTGTATTGTATTGATGGCGGATCATACGGAATACGGAACGGGCTACGACCCTAATGCGCTGGAGCATGACTTACAGCTTATCAGCCGGCTTATGCGGGGGAAAAGGAAGCTTACAAGCCGGCTTGCAAATGACATTTATTATAAGATAAAATCTGAAAATCTGACCTTTCAAAGCAGCAGAGGTGAGGAATTTTATGATAAAATACTCAAAAATACAACCGAGGCTCAGCGAAGGAAAACTCAAAGGCAGATTGCCGCAGGCAGGAGAAGGCGCCAAAACGCAAGGCGCATATTAAACATAAACAGGAACATAGCTGTTGTGATGTTTGCGCTGGTGTTTCTGATCAGTGCCGTGTACCTGAATTGGAACTTCCTTATGGATGTGCGGACTAATTACCACGCAAAAAAGCTGCTTGAAAGAATAGGCGAGGGAACTGACGCCGCTGCTGCCGAGGCAGCGACGGACGGTGAGGATGACAGCCTGATGACGCCGGACTCCGGGGAAGAAAGCGGGGATGCGTCCGAGCAGTCCGAACCGCGGATTTTAAGTAAATTTCAGGCTTTGTACGATGAAAACAATGATTTTTCGGGCTGGCTTTCCATAGAGGGGACGAAAATCAACTATCCCGTTATGTCAAGGGAAGGCGATAACGACTATTACCTTGACAAAAACTTTAACGGTCAGGAGGACAAAAACGGGCTTTTAATCCTTGATTACAGAAGCGATGTGCTTGAGAGCGGGCAAAATATCATCATATACGGGCATAACATGAGAACGGGAGTAATGTTTGGCACGCTCAAGGAATATAAGGACAAGGATTATTGTATGGAGCATCAGACAATACGCTTTGACAGTCTGTACAGCGAGGGCGAGTATAAGGTGGCGGCGGTGATGCTGTCAGCCGTGGCGTATGAGGACGAGGATGTGTTCCGCTACTACGACGCCATTGACATAAGCACGCAGGAGCTGTTTGATGAGTTTTGCAGGAACATAGAGGAAAACGCGCTTTATACTACGGACGTAAGTCTTGAATTTGGCGATTCATGCCTGATATTGTCGACCTGCGATTATTATACGGAGGACGGCAGGTTTGTGGTAATTGCAAAGAAAACAAATACGCTTCGGAATGGGGATTGATATGTACCGCAGATTAAAAAATATTTTAGGAGTGAGCCTTATGATTTTGGCAGTGGTGATTTCACAACTGCCGATGCCTGACGCGCAGGCGGAAGGAACAAACACAGTCACCTTCAGCATGAACGGCGGAAGCTTTGACGGAGAATATAACGGGTACAGCTTTACGGACCAAACGCCGGTGCTGGTAATTGACGACGACAGGAAAATCGATACCTACCCTGACGATAAGTACGCTTCATATGCAGGCTTTGAAACGGAAAGCGGCAAATGGTATACGGACAGGGAATGTATCGAAGAGTTCGATACGGACAGCGTGATTACTAAGAGCGTTACTCTTTATAAAAAGTGGTATTATGCTGAAAACGGCTTTTGCCTCAATCCGGACAAAACCGTGCTTTATAAGTATGACGGTGAGCAGACGCTGGTGCAGATTCCCGACACTGTTGAGGTCATTGCGCCTTACGCCTTTGACAGTCTTGAAAATGTGAGAGGAATAGAGCTGCCCGACAGCATTTCAAGGATATGCGTGAATGCTTTCAGCGGCGCTGCCGGGGGAACGGGCATCATTTATATCTACGATAATGGAACCGAACAGTCGTCGGAGCTTGCAAAGCAGCTTGCGGACAGCTATGAACAGCTTGTTTACAGCTCTTATTTGGACGCTGCCAAGGTAGAACAGATTGCGGGCATTGATTACAACATATCGTCATCTGCGGCAGCTGCCGCTGTTAATGCGGAGGCTGATGATGAGGATGCGCAGGAGGAGGCGGAATATACCGTGGAGTTTGTCACCGGGATTTCGCAGGTAGAGGGTGAAACGCGCACGGTTCCCGCGCACAGCACGGTTTCCGAGTCGGTGTCAGTGAACGGGGAACAGCCGGCAATACTGACAGCGGGCAGATATTCCTTAAGTATTGAGGATGAAAAGCAGGTTGTTTCCTATGTTTTTCAGGGGTGGTACAAGGAAGCGTCTTATTTAAACGAATGGGATTTTGCAAACGATACAATAGAGTCTGATACGACTATTTACGCAAAATGGGACAGCACGGTTACGAAATATTATTATGTGGATTTTGTGGCGGACGGAGCGGAGAATGTGCCGGAGCAGCTTAAAATTTATGAGGGAGAGCTGCTTAACGAGCCGTCGGAAACGCCCTCGATAAGCGGGAAAACCTTTTTGGGCTGGTATACGGACGAGGAGGATTCGGAAACGGAGTATACGGCGTGGGGAGAGGCGATATCAGCGGATCTGACGCTCTATGCTCAGTGGGAAACGGACGCTTATACGGTGACCTTCAGTATGAACGGCGGAAAGTACAGCGGCACCTATGAGGGGACGGAATACAGCAGTGTGAAAAGCGTAAAGACAAAGGTTGCTAAGGGAGAAGCCATCGACGATGAAGCTTACCCTGAATATGAGGATGACGCGGTCTTTAAGTATTCGGGGTACAGTACGGATTCCAATTGGTATACGGACAAAAACTGTCTTTCAAAACACAGCTCCTCAAAGGCGGTCAAAAAGAACCTGACGCTTTATAAAAAATGGTATGCCACGACATCGGGCTTTAGGATGAATCCGCAAAAGACGGTACTCTACAAATATACCGGAAGCGATAGCAGCGTTGAGATACCGGACACCGTCACGGTTATCGGCGACGACGCATTTACGAGCGTGAGCGCGGTGACGGACATAGCGCTTTCCGACGCGCTTGAGGAGGTGGAGGATGATGCGTTTAGCGGATTTGAGTCGATTACGTCAACAGTGACGCTGACGGCGGAATCCGACAGTGCCATAGCGATAGCAAAGGAGCTTGCGGAAAAGTACAGCTGTTTTGTGTATGAGGAAACTTCGGACACAGATACAGATACCGGCACGGACAGCGACGACAGCACGGACAGCAGCGAAGGCTCTTCGGTAAGCGTAATAAGTTCAAATAACTCAGGGAGTATTACGCTCGGAGCCACGGCTTCGGGCAGTGCTGGCACGGTTTCGTCGGCGCAGAGCTCGGAAAGCACAGCCGGCACGACGGCTTCAAGCAGCACGGGCATCGCGCTCGGCGTAACTGCGTCAACAACGTCAGCAGCGTCAGCAGCCGCAGCGTCAACAACGTCAACAGCCGCAGCCGCAGCGTCAACTGACGCAGCCGCAGCCGCAACGTCAACAACGTCAGCAACGTCAGTTGATGCAACGTCAACTGCCGTAGCCGCAACGCCAACTGACGCAGCCGCAGCCGCAACGTCAACAGCGTCAGCAGCGTCTGCAGCCGCAGCGTCAACAGCGTCAACAGCGTCAGCAGCCGCAGCCGCAACGTCAACGGCGGAGTCATCGACAGTGACGGCATCAACCGCTGATGCCGCGGTAGCAAGCACATCGGCGGGCACTCTGCATGTAAAGGACTCGACGCCCAAAACGGGCGATACGGTGCAGTACCGCACACTTTTGGTATGCGTGCTGTTTTCGCTGGGAACGCTTTTAGTGCTTACCGGAAACGGAAAAAAGAAAAAAGCTTTTCCATCTTAGCAATGTCCGACTTGTCGGAATATCTTTGAAGCACCGAATATATTAAAGCAATCTCATTTTTATCGAAGGAAATGTTGTTTTCACGGCTTATCTGAGAAAGAGAAAGCAGAAAAGACAGCATTTCCTTTTGCTTTGTCATATCCATAGAAGCACCCTGCACAAAAAGCTTTTCGAGGAAAGCAAGCTTTGCGCCGTCGATGTCTTTGAGGGCAGGGTCGTTAAGCCACGCTCTGTTATTTTCAGGCTTTTCCATAAATAAACGCTCCTTTATTTTATTTCAAGTCATTCCGGTCATTGCCAAACAGCTTCATAAGCTCGGTCAGATCAAGACCGCCGGGGATATCGCCGCCGGCGTCAGCATCGGGATTGAGGCCTTGCAGCATTTCCATCATTTGCTGCATTTCACGCATGTTTTTCATGGTCTGCATTGCGGATAAAAGCTGTGAAAACATTTTTTCTTCATTAGGGGCAAGATAGCGGTGTACCGCATTGTAAATCCGTTCCATATTATCTCCGATGCCGCCGGCGCCCATGCCGTCTTGTTCATTGCTGCATGCGCCTATTATGCTGCCGTTTACGGGTTTGGTCCCTTTTTTGATGAGTGCGAGCGTGTATTTAAGCTCCATATATTTAATCAGTGCGGGAAGCATTCCCAAACGCTCCCCTTCCATAAATGGGAGGAGTGATTTAAGGATTTGAATGTGATTGTTGGTATAAAAATGGTCAAATGCCAGCACATAATCATTGTCGTCCATGGCGCTTAATCCTCCGAGCTTTTCATTGCAAATCGGGTGTTTGGGATAATATATGATAACAGGGTGAAGTATATACCTCGGCGAAAAAGGAGGGCCCGTGCGCACAGACCGAGCCCTCCGCAGACAAAGGACGGAAGCTTTTAGCAGCCGAAGCCGTTGCCATTACCACAGCAGCAGCAAAGGAGAATTAAAATCCAAATCCAGCTTCCGCAGCCGTTTTCGCCGCCGCCTAAGCCGCTTCCGATGCCATTGCCGTTACCGCAGCAGCAGAGAAGGATTAAAATCCAAATCCATGCCCCGCAGCCGTTACCGCCGCAATCCGAAAAATTTGACGTTTGATTGCAGCCGCAGTTGCTTGCTGAAAGTTCGCTCATGTTAAGTACCTCCGAAGAAGTGTTTTTCTATACTATATGTCTGAGGATAAAAAGTGTGACAGTGATTAGCATATTTGACCCTGATGATGGCGGCACAATGCAGGACACGGTTGCGGCGGCATTAAAATAAGTGAAATAAGCAATATTTAACAAATTTCCTTGCAATATGTAAAATGTTATGAAATAATACCTAATAGGTGCATGGCTTCATGTATTGAGAGTAAGATGGAAAGCGAAAACGCTTGGAAATGGAGGAAAAATGAACAAATTACCGAAATTTATTAACGCAATGTTTAAGAAAACCTTGGCAGTCCTCTTGACAGGAACACTTGTTCTAAGGGGGGGGGTACAGGTGCAGCCGCAGCTGAGATAACTGTCGCAGAGGAAACCGTTATCGAGGAAACAGCCGCAGAGGAGCTTACGCAGGCAAGCGAAGAAACTGCGGAAGCTGACGAGGAAACAGCCGAGGAAGCCTCAAGCGACGCTGAAAGCGAAACGGGCGTCGAAGCGCAGGAAGAGGAAGAGAGTGCGCAGACAGACGAAGCCTTAGAGGAAGCAGTCGCGGGCGAATCAGCGACAGCAGAGGAAACAACCGAGAGAGAATCGGCTGACGAGGAAATCGCGACCGAGGAGGAAACAATCGCGGAAGCGACCGCGACTGAGGAAGAAATTACGACCGAGGAGGAAACAATCGCGGAAGCGACCGCGACTGAAGAAGAGGAAACTAACGCGCAGATTGCCGAGCTTTTGGCTTCAACGGAATACACCGCTGATAACGGCCTGACCTATACCTTGGCAGGCGAGTATGCCACGATTACCGGGTATACGGGAAGCGACAGCGAGGTAACGCTTACAGTGGGCGATTATACCGTTACCGCAATTGCAGACAGTGCGTTTGAGTACAATACATCTATAACGAAAGTCACATTGCCGTCAACAATTACAAGCATCGGCAGCAGCGAATTTTCCGAATGCACGAATTTAAGCGAGGTTGACGGACTGTCAGAGCTTAATATCACAAGCATTGAGGATTCAACATTTTACGGCTGCACCAGCTTGGCGTCGATTGATATACCGGACAGTGTGGCAAGCTTTGGAGAATACGCGTTCCAAAACTGTACGAGCCTGAAGGAAATCCGTTTCCCCGCAAAGCTTACGAGCACAACGATTTATGATAAGCGGGCGCCATTTTCCGGCTGTACGGGCATAACCAAGGTAACGTTCTCATACGGAATGACGGAAGTGCCAGAGCGTTTGTGCTATGGCATGACGGGGCTGACTGATGTGGTGTTTGAGAAGAGCGCGGACGGTGAGGAAAGCAATGTTGTCAGTATAGGAGCAAAGGCGTTTGAGGAATGTACGAGCCTTAAAGAAATCCGTTTCCCGGGAAACGTGACAAGCATAGACAGCTCCGCAATCACGGGCTGCACAAGCCTGCAGACGGTGACGTTCGGTTATGGAATGACAAGCGTGCCGGAGGGAGTATGCAGCGGATTGACACTTTTGACTGCGGTTGTGTTTGAAGCCGGTTCGGACGGAACCGAGAGCAAAATAACAAGCATAGGTGTGTCAGCGTTTTCAGGCTGCACCAAATTGGCGTCGATTGATATGCCGGACGGCGTGGCAAGCATAGGGGAAAGCGCGTTCCAAAACTGTACGGGCTTGAAGGAAATCCGTTTCCCCGTAAAGCTGACAACTATAAAAATATCAAAACCTTCAGATGCGCCGTTTGTCGGTTGTACGGGCATAACAAAGGCGACATTCTCATACGGAATGACGACAGCGCCGCAATATAGCTGCTATGGCATGACGGGGCTGACTGAGGTAGTGTTTGAGAAGAGCACGGATGGTGAGGAAAGCAAGATTGAAAGCATAGGCGTAAGCGCGTTTGGCAATTGCACGAGCCTGGAGGAAATCCGTTTCCCCGGAGGAGTGACAAGCATAGACAACTATGCAATCACAAGCTGCACAAGCCTTAAAAAGGTGACGTTCGGCTATGGAATGACAAGCGTGCCGGCATACGTATGCAGCGAATTGACGCTTTTGAAAGAGGTTGTTTTTGAAGATGAATCGGACGAAGACGAAAGCCTGATAACAAGCATAGGCGAGTACGCGTTTTACGGCTGCACCAAATTAACGTCAATTGAAATGCCGGACGGTGTGACGAGCATAGGAATATGTGCGTTCCAGGACTGTACGAGTCTGGAAGAAATCCGTTTCCCTGTAAAGCTGACAACTATAAAGCTGTCCGCTCCTCGATTTGCGCCGTTTGTCGGCTGCACGGGCGTAAAGAAGGTAACCTTCCCCTACGGAATGACGACAGTGCCGCAATATAGCTGCTATGGCATGACGGGTCTTACGGAGGTTGTATTTGGAACAAAAAATGAGGTAAGCAGGGTAAAGAGCATTGATACAAATGCGTTTGGAAACTGCACAAGCTTGGAAAAGATTAAAATTCCAAACAGCGTGACAAGCATAAATAAAGATGCCTTTAGCGGTACGGTTGGCTTAGTGATTTACGGCTATACGGGAAGCGCGGCGGAAACCTTCGCGGAAACCTACGGTTATACTTTTGTAAGCCTGGGAGAAGCTCCAGAGGCGGTTACGATTGTGGGCGCAAAGATTAAGATTGCCGCGCAGACCTACAATTTTGGCGGCAAGGTAATCCCTTCAATCATTACATTTACGCCGAAGGGCGGAAAGGCGACGACATATTCATATGAGGACGGAGAGTATTGGTCGGGCACAAGTCAGCTTCCCGCAACCGTGGAATTTGCGGATAATACTGATGTGGGAACGGCTTCGGCAGCATTTACGGACGACGACGGCAATACTATAACGGTCAGCTTCAAGATTAACGCGGCGAATGTTAAGGGTATGCTCTCCCTGACGCAGAACGGTTCGGCAACGCTTACAAGCACGTATTCGGCGGGCGGCGCGACGCTCAAGGATTTAAGCGTCTATTATACAGATAATGATGGGAATGTCAAAATGACTGCAAACACGGACTATACCGTAAAATATTCGGCAAACAAGAAGGTAGGAAACGGAAAGGTAACGATTACCGGAAAGGGCAATTACAAGGGCACGTACAGCACGACATTTGCCATTACGTCCTTGAATTTGGCAAGCGACGCGGAAATTATCGCGGTAACTGCCTATGACGGATTAAAGGGCAGCAAAATCAAGGCGACAGTGCTTGACACGGCGACAAACAGCGAGCTTAAGACATCGCAGTATACGCTGGCGTTCTATGAGGATGCGGCGTGCACGAGTGAGATAACCTATGGAAGCAAGGACACGATAAAAACGGGCGACGTAATTTACGTAACGGCAAAGACGAAGGACATAAAGAATCTTGCAACCTCGGAAACTGCCGCGTTTAAGGTGACGGTCGGCAAAAACCTCGCAAAGGCGACGTTTAAGCTTAACAGCACAAAAAAGACCTATACGGGCGAGGAAATTACGCTTTCGCAGTCAGACTTTAAGACAAGCCGATATAAGGTAAAGACGGATATAGAAGATTTGAAGCTTGACACGGATTTTGAGATTGTATACTCAAACAACACAAACGTGGGAACGGCGACAGCCTATATCGTGGCAAAGGACGGCAGCGGCTATACGGGCGTGAAAAAGCTTAAGTTCAAAATAGCTAAGGCAAAATAGCTAAAGCAAAATAGCTAAAGCAAAATTGCATAAGCAAAATTGCATAAGCAACATTGCTTAGGCAAAAAATAAGAGTGAAAAATAATGCGGGCAGAGTATGTTTATATGCGTACCCTGCCCGTTTTATTTTGAAGTTTATTTTGAAATTTATTTTGGAATTTATTTTGAAATTTATTTAGAAATTTATTTTTATGTACACCTTGAAATTTCATTGAATGTCGCCGAAATATATTATATAATAAACAATAATGAGCCGCAGATAATCGTACAATCGGAAGATAAATAAATCGGGGGAGGGCTGTGATATGACAGCATTGAAATTACGAAAAAAGCTTATGGCGGGTGTCCTGTGTGCCGCCATGCTGTTTCAAAATATGCCGATGAGCGCGTATGCCGCAGAGGATGTGCAGACGGCGGAAACGGATGAGGAAATACAGACGGAAAGCGCAGAACTGGAAAGCTCGGAAACGCAGACGGAGGAACCGGAAACTGCGGATATTTTGGAAAGCACGGAGCAGGAAACGGAGTCGGAGACTGCGGATTCCACGGAAAGCGCAGAAACGGAAAGCTCGGAAACGGAGCCGGAGGAAACGCAGACACAGACGGAAACCGAAACCGATGCGGAGGAGTCTGACGTGCAGGAAACCGGGACGGAGGAGGAAACCGACACGGGCGTTGACATGGAGAGCCTTTTCCCGGATGAGGTGTTCAGAAGTCAGGTTCTGACTGCATTGGAAAAAGAGGACAATGATACCGTTACGGAGGATGAGCTTGCGGCGCTTACGCAGTTGGACTGTTCAAGGGACAGCTACGATGATGACGCAATCAAAAGCATTGAAGGAATGAATTATCTGACCGGACTTGTCAGCATAGATTTATCTTACAATGAAATATCCGATGTCAGGGATGTCGTCGATTGGAGCCTGCTGACGGAATTGAAATCCATTAATCTTGACGGCAACGAAATCTCCGCAATTCCTAATTTCTATCAGAACTCAAAGCTGGAGGAGCTTTCCATAAAGGAAAATCTTTTGACCGAGAGCCTTCTTAAAAGCCTTGTGGACAGCAACGTGCCGAGCGGTTCGGGCATTGCCCTGTCTGACGATACCCTGTTTTCACAGCGGACGGACGGCTTTAAGACGTCCATGGAGAGTACCTTCTATATATATTGGGATAACACATTAGGGAAGGACACGGTTCCCGTCATAATCATGATCGGCGGTTACAAGTCCGGGCTTGAATATGATATAGCCTTTACGCTTGACGGCACGGATGCGTCGAATGATTTTGAGCATAAGGCGATAGACGGCAAGACCTATGAAAATATATATTGGATAGCGGACAGCGGCTTGGAGGCGGGCGACCATACCCTCGCGATCAAGCTTGAGCAGGACGGGCAGGTGCTGGGCGAAACCGTAAAGACATTTACGGTGGAGGAGCAGGACAGCTACCTTGCCGCAGACAGCTACAGCTTCAGCACAAATTCCGTTAATAACGTGGTAGGTCTGTATTATACATATAATCCCTCGAATACGGTCGATTACGTAACGCTGACAGACGATTCAGGCAAGGAATACGACTACTCGAACGTGTCCTTTACGACCGCGGTGGAAACAAAGGATTACCGATACAGAGATATTGAGGGAAATGCGGGTCTGTATGTGACGGATTTGTATATGTACTATACCTCGTTTGCGATGAAGAGCGTTATTTATGAGGTTCCGACAGGAATTTATGATTTCAACATCTATTTAAAGGACGGGACTCTGTACACCTTTGCGGACGCGGTCAGCGTGAAAAGCTCCGTGTCGAATTTATGGACATACAGCATAACAAGCGATGTTCTGTATTATAATGACGAAACGAGAAATACGGCGACGGTGACTGTCACGGACAATGACGAAACGCCTAAATTTGCAATTGACGACACGGCTGTTGCGACAATAGAGGTTTCGACGGACGATGAGGATAAGGCTGTGGTTACGGCAGTGGCGGAGGGCACGGCGACGATTACGATTACGGTCGGCAGCGCTAAAATGACGGCGGATATAGAGGTCCGCAGCCGTGTTTACACAAGCAGCCTTGAAATCAGCCCGAATGAGCTTACGATTGAGGGTTATAAGAAAACGACAAGCGTTGAGGTGACAGTGCTGCCGCATGAGGACGGAAACGACGCGCTGGAAATACGCGAGGAGTTTACGGCGGGAAGCTCTGACGAGAGTGTTTTCACAGTGGGCAGCATTACGGAAACCGATACGGGTATAAACATTGCCATAACCTCAGTGAGCGCGGGCGAGGCGACGCTTACGGTTGTCGGCAACGACAGCGGGGTTTATGCAAGCTGCAAGGTTACGGTTAAAGAGGGAAGCTTTTCCGACACGGAGAAGGAAACTCTCCGCAAGAAGGTCGGCACTATATACTGCCTTACAAATGTGGATGGAACCAGGCTGGGCGATATGGAGCTTCCAAACGGCTGGGAATGGGTAAGCCCCGACATGGAGCTTTCGGTTCTGAGTGACGCGCCTGCCACGGTGCAAAGGTACAGCGCGAAATATTCGCAGGACGGATATGTGTCGTTTACCACGCCTATTCCGGTGGCGGTGACACAGATTACGGGAATTTCACTTTCGGGTCCGGAGCAGATTACGGCAGGGCACGAGGGCGAATACAGCGTGAGCATTGCATATGACGGGTATTATGTGGAATCCAATGACGCGTTTGTGGAGAAGATAAACGGCGCGATATCCGTGGAATGGTCGATAAGCAGCGCGCTTACGGTAAGCGAAACGACTGACAGGAGCATTACCGTGACGGCGGCGGACGTCGATGTGGTGACAAACGGCGATGTCACGGTGAGCGTTACCGTGGGAGATGAGGTTTACGCGGACGAATATTATATGCTTGTGGTGACGGAGCATATTACGCAGATACAGATAACGCCGGCGACTGCGTCCCAATACCCGGTTTCCTATGTATATGATTATGATACATACGGGGATGTTGTGTATGTGGATGAGGCGAATGTGACAGACCAGTCATACAGGATAAAATTTAAGGTTGCCGCGAGCACGGAGGATAATGAGGTCGATGTGACCAAGGGAACCTTTATTTGGACAATCAACGATTCGGAGCTTGGTAAAATACAGGAGGCTGCGGACGGCACCATTCATCTTTACATTTACGGAAGCGGTACGATTGTCCTGCGCGCGACGGCAGACGATATCGGCGCAAATTATGCGGAGATTGTGGTGGAGGTGCGCGACTGTTCGCCTATTTTGGAAGCGGATACCATTGTCGTGAATAAATATGCGACACAGGGCGCTAAGCTGCCGATTTACTCCGTGGAGGGAAATGAAATTACCGGCATAAGCGTGGAAAATTCCAACTTTAACGCGGTAAAGAGCAGCGGTGAGTGGTATGTGACAATCAACGATAAAAATTTGTATACTGATAACACCACGGTTGCGACGCAGCTTACCGTAAAGACACAGAGGGGAGGAAGAGGGAACGCGCTTACCTATGACGTAAATCTTGTGGTGGATGTGAGCAAGCCTGCCGTAAAGCTTACGCAGACGGTATCGCCGAACCTTTTCTACGCGGACACGACGGCGCAATACAGTGTAAGCACTGATTACGATATTACAAATATTACGCAGAGCAACGCTCGTGAAACAGGCTTCAACCTTTCATCATGGGACTCCGGAACAGGGACGCTTACGTTTACGGCGGACGGTTTAAGCTCTTCGACTCTCAGTGAGTTTAAAAATAAGAAATCGGATTACTGTACCGTATCGCTGCTGATAGAATATGACGGATATGAGTCACAGACACAAACAATACAGGTGTCCTCAAAGAATAAAAAACCGTCATACAAGATACAGGAGATTGCAGTTGCTTCGACGGGAGCGGAAATCACCACTTATATGATTGATACGTCCACGAAGAAGGAAACAGCGCTTGATGAAACGGCTTCGGTGTCGTCGCTCACGGACGGCGTTACGGCGCAAAGAAATGACAAGGGGCGCATCTTACTTACTTACAGCGGTGAAAAGAGCAAGAGCTACAAGCTGTCTGTTTCGGACAGCAATTGGACGCAGTCGCTCACGCTTTCGGGCAAAATATCAGTGGTTAAGAAGCTGACCACGCTGCTTGACGCTAAGAAGATAACGCTGAACATGGCGCACAATATCGATGACAACGGCAGCGTCGCGGTCGGGGTGTCGATAAAGAACAGCACGATTGACGTTGAGGCTTTGACATATACTGCGGCGAACACAAAGACGCAGGCGCTTTTGGACAGCGGATATCTTAAGGCTGAGGTTTCTCAGGCGGGGAATACGCTGTATCTCGGGCTTGCCGGTGATAAGCCTGCGGGCGTAAAGGCGGGAAGCTATAAATTCAACGTGAGCGCAAGCATCAGCGGCATAGAGATTAAGGCGGCAAGCCTTACGGTAACGCTGGCGGACGCTTCAAAGCTCCCGAAGGTGACGCTCTCCGGAAAGGGAAGCATAAATCTGATTAACAGAAGCGCAACATCTGTCATTTACACGCCGAAGCTCTCAAACATGACGGCAAATTTAAGCAACGTGGAAACGACAGGCGACAACGCCGGCATTTTCACGGCGGAGCTTAACGACGACGGAAAAATAGAAGTGACGGCAGTGGAGGGCGCGGTGATGAGCACCGCAAGCTATACGCTGCGCATGCTTTTGAGCTATGACAACAATACTACCGTTTCGGCAAGTGTTAAGGTAAAGCCCGTGAATAAAACGCCGAAGCTTGCGGCGGGAAAAACGTCGGGGACCATTTATAAGGCAGCCGATAACAGCCTTAGCTGGAAAATTTATAACAGGGGCGGTTTTGGCGAAATATCGGATATTTCCCTTGCGGACACGGACGCAAACAAGTATTTTGAGCTTACCTGGTCGGACGGCAATAATCTGACCTTGGAGCTTGCAGACGCCACAAGGCGGACCCTTGCGGCGGGAAAATATACCGTGACCTATCAGGTGAAATTTACGGATATGGCGTATAACGCAAAGCCT
This sequence comes from Lachnospiraceae bacterium, assembly GCA_021202335.1. GTDB lineage: Bacteria > Bacillota > Clostridia > Lachnospirales > Lachnospiraceae > COE1. The sequence continues at coordinate 43,041 of JAJQDE010000053.1, read as the reverse complement.
GTCACCATGAAAATGACGGTTACGGTCAAATAGCCGGAGGCAGCCGTTCTTTTACCCGGTAAAGGAACGGCTGCTTTTTCCGGCTGCGTTTGATATTTCCAAAAAACACTTGAAATTAACCAAAAATCTAGTACAATAAAAATGTATATGTAAACTTGGGATTTTTATAGTACAATGGAAAGGAAGACATTAATGACGGGACCGGAATGGACGATTGAAGGCAGACGTTTCCGGACTGCTGAAGAATATCAGGCGGCTCTTAGGGATAAAGCGCTTATCGATTCCATTACTGAAAACATAAATCTGAACAGTGCAAAGGACGTTGAAAATCTGTATACGGAGCTGAAAAACGGAAAGTACAGCTTTGAGTCCATAGTCGGCAGACAATTTGACGACAATATATATGAGCTGCACAAAAAATTTGAAGCCCAGAAGGAGCAGAAGGCGCAGGCGGAAAGGCTGAGAAAGGAAAAGCTGAAAAACGTGTTCAGCCGCCATGGGAAACCAAAGAAAACGCGGGCTGCGGCTGAGAGGTTCAGCCTTGAGGACTGCGACGAGGATATGCAGCGGGAAATCCTGCGCGTATTAAAAAGAAAAGAGCAAAAGAGAAAAATAATAATTGCGGTATGCGCCGTATTATGCGTAGCCGGGTTTGGATATTTTACGATATATTATCAGGCGTCGGCAAAGAGCGCGAGGGAATTTGAGGAGCTTGTGGCGCTTAAAAAGGCGGGCGCGGCTAAAGCGGCAGGTACGTCCTCCGGCGAGGTAAAGATACATTACACGGATGATTCGGACACGCCGGACATTCTTGCGGAATATGAAGCGATTTATAATAAAAATAAAAGGCTTATCGGCTGGATAAAAATTGACGATACGGTTATTGATTATCCGGTTATGCAGACAGTAAATAATGAATATTATCTGAACCATAATTTCAATCAGGAGGAGGATAATAACGGCTGCATATTTATGGATTATCAATGCGATGTGATAAAGGGCTGCGACAATATCATTTTATACGGGCATCACATGAAGTCGGGCAAGATGTTCGGGACGCTGAACAAATACAGTCAAAAGGAATATTACGAGGAGCATCCCGTCATACAGTTTGACACGATATATGAAAAGGGAGAGTATCAGGTTATGTTTGTGTTCCGCTCCAAGGTATATTCCGAGGAGGACGTGAATTTTAAGTATTACCAATTTATCAATGCAGGCTCGGAGAAGGAGTTTAACTCCTATATCAACGAGATGGCGGCATTGTCACTATATGATACGGGCGTAACGGCAGCCTATGGCGATAAGCTTTTGACACTGTCTACCTGCGACTATCAGGAGTCAGAGGGAAGGTTTGTAGTGGTTGCCAAAAGAATAGAGTAATGGGGAGAGTCAACATGGCAAAAAACAAAAAGAAAAAGAACTATAAGCTGAGAAAGAGAGTTAAGCGGACTGTAGCTGCAATCATGCTTGTCATGGCTGTGGTGGTCGCGGCGATACCGGTGGAAAATCTGGGCACCATGCAGGCGTCGGAAAGCGCCATCGCGCAGTTAAATCTTGACTATGAATTTGATATGTCCGAATATTATCAAAGCGATATGGCGGATGTATCGGAGTACGATGTCAGTTATTTTGCAAAAAATGAAGCGGCATCATATTCAACCGACTCTGATGATTGGATAGCGGTTCAGCAGGTGGACGGCACAAGTGTCACGGATGCATATATGGCGGCGCTTAACAGCAGCGGCAGCAGCGCGATTGCGAGCGGAATTGCGGATATGACGAATATCGTAATCAACTCAACGGAATATTACAATCATGTGATGTTCAATGTGACAAACTCAAGTTTGGTAAGTGATTTGGGCATCAGTGAGCTTGAAGTTACTTTTCAGCAGGGCGACAGCAATACTTTTAGTTTGACTAATACCGCCTATGTGCTGTCAACGGACAGCAGCCAAACGGTTCAAAACCTGTCGTCAATCGGCACGATATACAAGCTTGCGGAAACATATAAGGGAACCACAATCTCGCTTGCGGATAATGTGCAAAGCAGCAATGTTACCGATAATTCGCAGGGCTATGACAACAGGCTTGTCAGCACCATAGATTCCGCGGAGCTTATGGAAAACTGCGAGAGCGACGCGATTGAGGATTACATAGACGGCGATTTGGCTGATTATAATGATGATATCGACGAGCTGATTGAAATTTACAATACAGTCAATGCGGGTACAACGACAGACACGGATGGCGCAACTGTTTATCCGGAGCTTACATCAGCGCAGGTAAGCCTGTGGAACAGTTTTCTAAACAACAGCAGCAGCCTGTACAGCGAGGCGGCGGGCTTTACCCTGTCGTCAGGCTCGTTTTCCGACGATTCGGGAAATGGTCTGTACGATGTGTTTGACTATATTATCTGTCAGTGCTATGGAATAAGCAACAGCTTAAATATGAAGAATTACGAGCTTGTAAAGGGAAGCTACGGCAGCGACACGGTATATTTGGCGGCGCTTGAGTCAGGGCTTTCTGCGGCAAGCGGGCAGTATACGGGCGACGGTTATCTTTCCGTCGGCATGACGACGATGGTCGGCATCATGCAGGAGGCGTTTTCGGGAACCTCGGTTGCGAGCGTGGAAACTCCTGCAACCTTGGAATTTATAGGAGCTGACGCATTCTACAACTGCCAAAATCTTTCGAGTGCAACAATTGATACGACGGCTTGCACTCTCATAGGCGATGAGGCGTTTGCGGATTCTACCTTAAATACCCTTACCTTTACGGACACCTCGTCTGCGGCAGCGGCATTAAAGATGGGCGTAAAGGCGTTTTACAACACAAAGCTTAAAAGCGTAACAATCCCGGCATCAGCAACGGACGTGATGGCAGGCTGCTTTGCGGAAAATCATTCGCTTTCGTCTGTTACCTTTGCGGAGGGCGGAAACAGCGATGTGATAATCGGCGCGTATGCGTTTTACAACTGCAAGTCTTTAGGCTCGATTACGTTTGGCGATACGGAAAAGGAATATCAGATTGCAAAGGGAGCGTTTGCAATCTCAAGATACTATGCCGAGGTGGGCGAGGCGTCGCTTAGCTTTACCTTCCCGGAGGGAAATACGGCGATAGACTATGGAACGGATTCGCTCGGCTATGATTACATATTGGCGGGCAGGGCGAGCCTTAGTTCGGTGACGTTTACATCGAAGCTGAGCGACACAATCCCGGCAAATACGCTCAGGGGCGGCTACAACCTTGGCGGAGCGGTCTTTGAAACGGCAAACGCTTCATATGACAGCTACAATTCAACCACGAAGGCGATTTACGATACGCAGCTTTTCTCCGACGTGAGAAATGAGGATTTCATGGTGGAGGGTCCCGCAGAGGATGTGGCGGGGAACACGGCAAAGCCCAGAATATCGTCATGGACGGGTATTTTAGGCTATCTTGTGGACAATGAATACGCGCCTGTTCCATATAAGTATACGGACAGCGACGGCAATGAGCATATAGAGCTTGGCTATAACGGCGGGCATTATGTGGCGACGATAGATATTTTGAGCAGCGATACTGCCATGCTTTCAAGCTATGCGGTCAATACCTATATAAACACGCTGAGCCAAAGAATTGCAATCACAATTCCAAACGAGGTCGGCGGATATAAGATTATAGCAATCGGAGAGGACTGCTTTGACGATGGCGTAAAGGAAAAGGTTTATAAGCTTACCATAGAGGACGGCTATATCGAAACGATTGGCGACAACGCCTTTGAGGACTGCGAAAATCTTGAGTGGGTGTATATCGGAAGCCCGGTTACATCCATCGGGGAGCGCGCTTTTGCGGACTGCCCGCGCCTTGAGAACGTTGTGTTCAGCCAGATCGGCAAGGGGATTGAATATTTGGGCGACGACGATGAATATTGGGAGGAAAACCTTACAATCGGCGACAACGCCTTTAACACGCAGTCGGAATACCTTACCTTCCACGGCGCGATACACAGCGGCTATGCGCCCTTTGAGCTTGCGATGGGCTCAACAAGCAAAAGCATGACGTCTACCGGAGCGCATATCTGCTATAAATCGGATGAACCGCTTAATCTGACAGTAATCCGGAATGAGAGCGACGGGCTTGCCACGCTGGTGGATTACCCGCATTACGATGAAATAGATTTGATCAACAGCGAGTACATCAAGGAGCTTTACGGCGATTCGTACAGCATACAGGAGGCGTTTGAGGAATATTATTTTGAAAATTCGGAAAACGGCTTTACGGAAACCGACATCGTGGAGGCGGCATTAAACATTGAGCTTCCGAAGGGAATTGACAGCATTGACTCGGCTTCATTTTTCCAATACAAATCAAACAAGTACGATGAGTTTTACGTAAAGAACCAGTATATATTTACCGAGAGCAACATAAGCGGCACTGCCGAGATGTATGTGGCGACAGAGCTTATAAGCGATATCAGGAACACATCGGGCGGGCTTGACATCACAAAGCTGTATTCGGAGGATGCGTATGTGACGGATTCCGACTACACGGCTGATTATGGAGATGAGAATGTCGCAATCGGCGGTCTTTTCAGCGGATTTTTTAACGAGGACGGCGTGCTCATATCAAGCTCATTATATGCTTCATATGCGGCTTCGGGCGATGGAAGCGGTTTAATCGGAAAAACCTATGACGGGCACGATTATGAGGAGAATTACAACAGCGGAAACGATTATCTGACAAATGTGTCAATGCCTACGGTTGCAAGCCTGCCGGCATATGCCTTTGACAGCTGCGAGAACCTCCTGACGGCGACGTTCAGCGAAGAGCTTGAGGAAATAGGCGCGCTTCCGTTCAGGGACTGCAAGAGCACATATGATGTTGACTTGGGAGATAACACAAAATACGTGTTCTCAAACATGCTTCTGTATGAAAATACGGGGGATGATACCAACACTAACTATGAAATAATGGAGCTGCTTGAGGGACGCGGGCAGGGCGGAAATTATCTTTCCGACTCCATTTCGGCGGATGAGATTTTGGAAAATGTGACTACTATTGCAGCGGGAGCGTTTTCAAACAATACATACATCAGAAGCGTTGATTTAAGCTCGACAAGCATAGTGGAAATTCCGTCGGACTGCTTTGAGAACGACACGAATCTGAATAAGATTACATTCCCGACTACAATCAGGCAGATTGATACGGGGTCGCTTATCAATGTCTGTGATGGCATTGAGCTTATCATACCTACGGGTGACTGCGTTATTACCGCAGATGCGGTGGACGGCACGGAGAATGTGTATATCACCGGCGTGAAGTATATGTCGGACGGTTCGCTCAGCAATCTGTACCATTCTTATCTCACGCTTTACAACAATTACGGGGATAAGATTCACTTTAACGACTACGGAAACACCTATCATATTGAGTTTGTCGATAAGGATTTGTCGACGATTTCCTCATTTACGATAAGCGTTACGGACGGTGAAACCTATTCGCTTTCATCAAGAGAGATTGCATCGGCGCCTGATGTGGACGGCTTTGAGTTTGAATATTGGATGTGCAAGGTCGATGATACTGTATATACCGGCACGGCTTCGGGCGATGCGGCTTTTGTGGGAATAGCGGAGGACAGACTGTATTATCCGTATTATTCCGCAAATCCCGACAACGTTGTTTCGGAAGGGGATTTTACGTTTGAATTTGAGAACTGTACGGCGCTTTTAGGCTCAACACAGCTTACAAGCGGCGACGAGGTGAGCGGCGGAGAAACCATTATCCTTACCGCAAGCGATGAGGACAGCTTTATGTACTGGTCCGTTGAAGGTACGGCTTCGGGCGACTCGTCAAATTATGTTGGCAATTTCCAAACGAGCATTACGCAGTATGTGACGACCTTCGTGATGCCGAATGCAGATGTAAAGGTAACGGCAAATCTGTCAGATGATGACGACGATGATGATGACGATGACGACGATGACGATGATGACGACGACGATGAGGACACATACACGCTTACGGTAAATTACGGAAGCGGTTCGGGCGATTATGAGGCGGGCGAAACCGTCACGATTTCCGCGTATGCGCCGGAGTCGTCGAGCAGAGTATTTAACAAGTGGACGAGTAATTATTCGAGCCTGGGCTTTGCGAGCGCAACGTCAGCGACCACCACGATTGTAATGCCGGCGTCTGACGTGACCGTGACCGCAAATTATAAGACAAGGTCTGACGACGACGATGACGATGATGACGACGATGACGACGACAGCTCATCGTCAAGGAGGACGGGAAGCAGCACAACGACGGTTTCAAGCACTCCGAGCAGCAGCTCATCGACTACGACAACGACGACTACGGGCACGGTGTCAGGCTCGTCTGATACGGCGGATAATGGCGGCAGCAAAATCTACATCACAAAGAACGGTATATCAAATAAGGATGTGGCGTCGGTTACGGTTGACGGCTCTACGGATAATTTCATAGTGCGTATAACGGAGTCGGAGGAAGCTACGGCTGCAGTGGAGGAGTCGCTGATAAACTATTACGGCAGCTTGGATAATCTTGTATACTTCCCGATGGATATATCACTGTATGACTCGACAGGGCAGAATAAGATTACGGACAGCTACGGGCTTAACATTACGGTGACGATGCCGATACCGGATGTGCTTATCCAATATGGAGGAAATGCGAGGGTGGCAGCCTGCGATAACGGAAATCTGCAGCAGGTTACGCCGAAATTTACGACGATTGACGGAATTGCATGTATTTCCTTTGTACCGCCGCATTTTTCACCGTATGTGATTTATGTGGACACAAGCAATCTTACGGCAGGGCAGACATTGGATTCAACGCCTTCAACGGGCGACCCTATCCATCCTAAGTGGTTCCTTGCAATCGGTATGGCATGCCTTTCGGTAATCCTGTTTGCTACAAGTGACGAGCGTAGAAAGAGAGGCTTTAAATCGGCTTAATGGAGGATTGCGATGAATAATAAGCTTTTGGCGCTTGCGGGAGCGGCAGGTCTTGGCGCACTTGCTTTCGCGTGCGTGGCTTTTGGTATAGGCGGCGGCGTGGACGCCGCGGGAGATGAGGCGTTTCGGCTTAGCGGGACAACGCTTACCGCGTATTTGGGAACTGACACGTATGTCAGCATCCCGGATACGGTTACGGAAATCGGTGAGGAAGCATTTGCCGGAAATGAAACTCTGACAGGGGTTATTATCCCGGACAGTGTCACAGTCATTTCCTACAATGCGTTTCAGGACTGCACGGCGCTGACAGGCGTTACGATATCGGACAGTGTGGAAAAGGTCGGACCGGGAGCCTTTGAGGGCTGCACGGCGCTTGCTACGGTGGAAATCGGAAAAAACGTCAGCTCATGGGGCTCAGGCGTGTTTGTCGGCTGCGACAGCCTTGCAAAGGTTATTTTGGATGAGGATAACCGCTATCTTACGTACTATAACGGCGCGATTTATAATGGCGATATGACGATGCTTTATCAGGTTTTGCCTGCGCGTGCGGGTGAGAACTACGTTATGCCGGAAACGGTGGAGGACATAGACGCTTACGCGTTTTGGAATTTGCAGAATGTTAAGAACGTGATGATTTCGGATGCGGTAGAGAGCGTGCCTAAGTATTCAATGACTAATATGGGGTCTGTGGAAAATGTGGTGCTGCTCAGTGAAACTGCCTCTGTTGAGGAAAGGGCGTTTGCGGATAACGAAAATCTGATGCAGGCGGCAATTCCCGCGTCCGTGACGGATATTGACGATACTGCCTTTTCGGGCTGCCCGAATGTGAAAATTTTTACAACAAGGGGAACAACGGCGGAAACATATGGAAATGAGCATGAGATAGAGGTCATTTATTCTGCGGAGTACCCGACGGACTTTTTGGACAGTAACGAGGATTATGAGGAGCTTCCCGATTTGGGTGATGCGCAGGAGGACGAAACGGATGCCGTAAGCTCAACGACTGTTACGACGGTGACGACGGTTACGGAAACAGAAACGGATGTGGAAACGGATGGCGACGATGTAAGCGGCGGCAGCGATGATAATGCCGGCGGCTTTGCGAATGCGCAGGACTATATTCATCCGCTGGATGCTCCCGAAAGCGATGATGTGATAGGAAAAACGGTAATTTCATCGGGAAAGGCAGTCATGCTTATGAATAACCATGACGGTCAGGTATATGGAGTGCCCGATGGAGTGACGGCGGATGTGCTGACGGAAACGCAGGCAGCGCAGAAGGAGCAGGAGAGCAGCGGCGGGGAGGAAAGCCCGGAAGCCGTAAGCTCTGCGGAAACCGACGTCAATATAAGCTATGATGAAAGCAATCTTGAGATTGCGGAATATATTCCTCAAAGGAAATATTATCAGGATAAGAGCTTAACCGAGTATGAGATTGACGGTTCGGTGCAGGTAATCGGAAGGCTTGCGTTTGCCCAAAGCGGTCTGCGAAAGATAAATATTCCTGAGGGAGTTACCCGGATTGAATACGGCGCTTTTATGTCATGCTCCGATTTGGACAGCGTGACGATTGCCGATACGGTGGAATATATTGGAACAAAGGCGTTTGAGGGAACAGCCTGGCTTGACGGATGGAAGAGCGGCGAGTCCACGGGCGATGAGGATGACTTTCTGATTGTCGGGGACGGCATTTTGCTTGCGTACAGGGGAACTGCCGGGCATGTGCAGATTCCTGAGGGCGTTAAGCTTATCGGTTCGGAGGCGTTTAAGGGACATGATGAGATTTTGGACGTCGATATTCCGGCTTCCGTAGTGCGGATTAATGCGGAGGCGTTCAGAAACTGCAGCTCTCTTACAGGCCTTACGGGCTGTGAAGGCTTGGAAACCGTTATAAGGGGAGCGTTTTACGGCACGCAGCTTTCGGAAAGCGAATTTTACTAAAGAGCTGCGAAAGCTTTTTATTGGAGGCTGACAATGGAGAAACTATTTTGGGGAATGGTAGGCGGCTGCACGATAGCGTTTGGCATCTTACTTGCGATTTATTTAAATCAGTCAGGCGCGTTTGACTCTGCGCAGGAAACCGCTGCTGAATCTGCGACGGAGGAAACGCAGGAGACCCAAACAGACACAGCGGCGGTCGCAGACGGAGAGCTGCCCGATGATATCATGTCTTTGATTGAGGATTCACAGGGAAATTACGCCACTGCGATGCGTGTTTTTGATGACGCGCAGCAGGAGGATGAGGAGACCGGGAACGGAAAAAGCACAAGCTCCGGCTCGACGTCGACCTCAAGCCGGACATCAGGCTCAGCTTCGACGGAAGGCTCCGGAACAGTTTCAAAGAGCGGCTCGGTGGACAGCAGCAGAAACGACAGCCATGAGTATTTTTTGGAAACGGATGCTTCCGGCTCGGCTTTGACCTCAAATTCCGCTTCGGAGGAAAGCTCGGAGGAGGAGAGCACGGAGGATACGGCGCAGTCGACGACGGAGGGCGATTATAAATACGACCTTTACAGTGACCATGCGGTCATTACGAAATATACAGGCTCGGCGTACACGCTCGACATTCCGGACACCTTGGGCGGTCAGCCTATAACGGAAATAGGCGCTTCCGCCTTTGCAAATTCGGAAACGCTTATCAACGTGACCATGCCTGATACGGTAGAAACAATCGGGAAGAATGCGTTTAAGGGCTGTGAGCTTTTGGTGAAGGTGGATTTGTCGGATGATTTGACGGAGCTTGGCGAGGGGGCGTTTGACAGCTGCGAGCGCCTGACTAAAATTTCCATTCCTGACGGAGTGACGCAAATAGGGGACGATACCTTTAACGAATGTACGGAGCTGATTACCGTTACGCTTCCGAGCACTATTGAGAGCATAGGCAGCAACGCGTTTTATGATTGTGAAAAAATGACATTGAGTAAGCTTCCTTCGGAATTGACCGAGGTAGGTGATGAAAGCTTTTATAATTGTACGGCAATGACGCTGAGCAAGCTGCCCTCTTACATAGAGGAAATAGGCGAGAGCGCATTTGAGGGTTGTGTGGGCATTACTGCAATCAAGCTTCCGTCTACGCTTGAAAAGCTTGGAAACAGGGCGTTTTACGGCTGCACCGGCATTACGGAGCTGACCATTAAATCGGGAATTGGGGCAATACCGGAGGAGGCGTTTGCGGACTGCACGGGCATTACAGAGGTGGAGATACCGAAATCCGTCATAAGCATTGGTGACAGTGCGTTTTCGGGTTGTACGGCGCTTGCGGACGTGAGCATCACGAAATACACCTTGAGCATCGGCGATTCCGCGTTTGCAAACTGCATTTTTACGGATGTAACGATAAATTCAAAATGCTCCTATAAGTCCAACTCATTCCCGTTCGAGCTTACGGATGATAATTATTATTAAATTTACGGATTTGCTGAGATTGGGAGCTTGAGCCGGAAGGAGGCTTGAGCCGGAAAGGGGTTAATGTGAAAAAAGACGGATTAAAAAAGCGTATGGCGGCATTGACGCTTGGAATTGCCGCGGCATTGCTTGCCGTGGCATTGCTTGCCGTAATGGCAGCCGCAATAAGCCCGGATATGAGCGTTTTGGCAAAGGGAACCACCTACACGACAATGTCGGATGTGTATTATACAAAGGATAACTGCGTTGTGTACGCGGAGCCGGACTATAATTCACAGGTGATTACCACAATCGGCGCGAACATTCCCGTGCAGGTGGTGGGCGCGTATTCCAACGGCTGGTATAGGATTAACATTGGAGTTATCTGTTATGTGAAGATGGATTCCCTTACGACGGCGGGAGCAATCGGGCTTCCGACAAGCGCGGACGACCAGATTGCGGCTGCGCAGCAGATTGCGTCGGATATCGGATATGAGTTTGTTTATCTTTCCCTGAATGATGAAATGACAATCAAGAAGGATATCTTCAACAGCTATATTTCTCAGAAGGTGATTCTTTATGTAAAGCTTGACGATGAGATAGGCATTTCCTTTAAAATGCTGTATGAGGACAAGGTAAAATCGGATATTAACCTTACCTTTACGAAGTCCGTTTCCATAAATGATTACGGCGACAGGGTGGTTGAAATCGTCTTTGACGATGCCACCGAGCTGTGGGGACAGATAGCGATTTTCCAGTTTAAGGAGGGCTACGACAAGGCGGTCACAATCAATACAACGGATTTGGACACATACGAATATGTGGAAATGAACACCTATTATACGGAGTTTAGCCAATTTGCGTATGCGCCGGTGACGCAGGTCGCAGACATGAAGATTGTCGAGGCGGAGATTACGAACAGCCTGACGCAGAGTCAGCGGGAGAAAATGACAAACATTCAGCGCGGCATCAAATATAAGAGCTATGATAACTCGGAATACCGCAGCAGCATCCACAGCAGATTAAGAAAAGATACGGAATACGTAGACTACGAATACTAAGAAACGCCGCCTTCGGGCGGCGATTTTTATCGATGGATGGGGGAAGATAAAAATGCCGGGAAATTCCGTTAAAACGGTCATTGAGGTCAGGAATTTGTACAAGATTTACAGAATAGGCGACAACCGCGTGCGCGCGCTGAATGGGGTGAGCTTCAGCATCAACAGGGGCGAGTTTTGCGCGATCGTGGGAACCTCCGGCTCGGGTAAATCCACGCTTTTAAATATGCTTGCAGGGCTTGAAAAGCCGACAAAGGGTGAGATTGTCATAGCGGGCGAGCATATGGAAACAAAAAACGAAAATCAACTGGTGCGCTTTCGGAGGGAGCATATCGGATTTATTTTCCAGTCGTTTAACCTTATGACAACGATGAACGCCGTGGAAAATGTGGCGCTGCCGCTTACCTTTCAGGGCATTCCCAAAAGAGAGCGTATAAAGCGCGCTAAAAAAATGGTACATATGGTGGGGCTTGACAAGTATTGGGACCACAGGCCAAATCAGATGTCGGGCGGACAGCAGCAGCGGGTCGGCGTGGCAAGGGCGCTGGTGGTAAAGCCCGAAATAATTTTTGCGGATGAACCCACGGGCAATCTGGACTCAAATACCTCGCGCGAAATAATGAATTTAATGCGCAGCGTGGTGCGGGAGCAAAATCAGACGCTGATTATGGTAACGCATGACAACACGCTTGCGGGCTTTGCGGATAAAATAATACGGATTGTCGACGGAAAGATTGTGGATATGAAGGATAACACGTCGGAGAATGGGGAGGGGGAAGAGTGATGAAGAAAAAATTTTGGAGTCTGAGGAAGGCAGCGCTTTTGCTGTCGGCAGCGCTGATGCTGTGTACGAGTGTCGTTCCTGTCTATGCGGACGATGACGATGATGAGGAAATGGAAATAGACTATGCCTCTGACGAATGGAAATACCATATCCGAGGGGAGCTTAACCGCTACTATACGGATTTAAAGAACCTCTACAGCCTGTCGGACGAGAAAATCCAAAAAATGGACAGGATTTACAACAGCGCCATGACCTATATGGCAAACGCGGGACTTACCATATCGGAGCTTTCCGCCTATGAAACGGAGGTCGAAGGATATCTTTTGGAGATTGCCGGGGAAAATACCACGGGAACCGAAACATTTCTGATGCTCTCAAATGAGGTGCCCATCAGCGATGCGTCATACGGGGAGCAGACCTATGTGGTGCTGTCGCTGATCAACATGGGGAAAACAGATATTACGGATGTGGTGATCACGCCGACCGTTTCAAACGACAGGACTAAATGGCCCTTTGACATTGAACAGGCGTACGATGCGCAGTGCGTGCAGCTTTTGCAGGCATCAGACGATACGGCGGACGCGTACGGTAAGCGCATGGATATCGGATGGAGCTTTACGGTGCGCGAGGATGTGATGACGGGCTGTTACCCGCTGACCTTCCATGCTGCATATTATCAGGGCGGCTCGCCCGTGGAAACGGATATCGTTACATATATCAACATCAAGGGAGAAAACCCGAGTGAAAAGCTGATAGAGGACACGGACAAACAAAGCTCGAACCCGCGCATTATTGTCACGGGCTTTACGACGGAGCCTGAAACGGTCTACGCCGGCTCTACGTTTATGCTTACCGTGAGCGTAAAGAACACCTCGGAGGAAACAACGGTAAAAAATGTATTGTTTAACCTTGAGGCTACGGTTGAGGGAAGCGATTCAACGGCGACCTATGCGGCGTTTCTGCCGACTTCAGGTTCAAGCTCGGTGTATACGGCAGCCATTGCGCCCGGCGAAACCTACAATATGAGCATTGAAATGGAAGCGAAATCGGATCTTGCGCAAAAGCCGTATGTGCTGACGGTGGATATGAAGTACGATACAGATGAGCAGATTAATCTTTCCGACACTGCCAACGTGTCCGTGCCGATTAAGCAGGAGTCGAAGCTTGACACGAGCAGCTTTGAGGTGATGCCGGAGTCCATCGCGGTCGGTGAGCAGACGAATGTCATGTTCAGCATATATAATACGGGAAAGACCACGCTTTACAACGTGAAGGTGAGCTATAAGTCGGACACGGTTGACGAGAGCCTTACATACCTTGGGAACATTTCTCCCGGTGCGACGGGGAGCGTTGACTCGATGGTGACAGGGCTTGCTCCCGATATGGGAGAGGGGCTTGTGACGGCGGTTATTTCCTACGAGGACGAGTCGGGAAATGAAACGCAGCTTGAAAAGGAATTTAGCCTGTATGTGTATGAGGAAAGCTATGATGATATCGGCAAGGATATTTATTACGAGGATTTTGAAACGGACGGGGAAGAGCAGGCGTCAGGCGCGCCTGTTGCTGTCATTGTCCTTTGTGCGGCTGCGGCTGTCGTGGCAGTCATTGTCATTATCGCAATAGCAAAAAAGCGTAAAAAGGCAAAGCAGCTCAGGGAGGAGCTTGATATGCTTGATGATGACGATGGAGATGATTTGTCATGAGATTTTCTGATATATTGCTGATGAGCATATCGAATTTGTGGAAGCGCAAGCTGCGCACGGCGCTTACAGTGCTTGGCGTGGTAATCGGCATCACGTCGATTGTCGTCATGGTGGCTTTGGGAAACGGACTAAAGGAGTCAATGCTGGAAAATTATGCAAATTACAGCTCCATGACGCAGATAGAGGTGTACTCGGGCGGCTATTATTCAATCGACAGCGGGGAGGATGAGGTGCGGCTTGATAAGTCGCTTATCAATCAACTCCTTGCCATGGAGCATGTGGAGAGCGTCTACCCGCACTTAAGCTTTAACGTGCTTGCAAAAACCGGGCAGTATATGGGATATCTGAATGTTTTAGGTATGTCGCAGGAGGAGCTTTTGGGGCTGGATTTGGAGCTTAGCCGGGGCAGTATTCCCGACTCGCAGACGGAGCTTTCGTTTTTGTTCGGTCAGAGCGTGCTGACGGACTTTTATGTGGAAAAGACAGGCAAATATGTATATTGGGAAACAAACGAGGTTCCCGATATTGATTTGATGAACGACACCATATTTTATATTTTTGACACGGATGCATATTGGAACGCGCAGGGCGGCAGCTCAGAGGACGGCTCGGCGGTGAAGCAGCCCAAAAAGTACCTTATAGACGTGTCGGGCGTGATGGCAGGGGATATTGACGATTGGAGCAATTACAGCGGCTATGTCCTGTGCGATATCGACGCGCTTGAGGCAAAGCTTAAGCAGATTTTCCGAAAGGAGGTTATCCCGGGGCAGCCGGCAAGAAAGAACGGCAAGGCGTATGATGAGATTTTTTATTCCGAAATTATCGTGCAGGTTGACGATATGGAAAACGTGACGGATTTAACGAAGCTGATACAGGATATGGGCTATAATGCGTACAGCTCCGCAGAGTGGATACAACAGGAGATGGACAGCATGAACACGATACAGGCGGTGCTTGGCGCGATTGGCGCGGTGGCGATGCTTGTGGCGGCAATCAGCATCACAAATACCATGATGATGTCCATTTATGAGCGCACAAAGGAAATAGGCGTGATGAAGGTGCTGGGCTGTGACATCCGCAATATTCAGGCGCTCTTTCTCATGGAAGCCGGGTTTATCGGATTTATCGGGGGCGTTGCGGGAGTAGGCTTCAGCTATCTTTTGAGCTTTGTCATCAATACTCTTGTGGCGTCGGGCGATTTGGGCGCATCAATGGGAATATCGGGAGCGATATGCAGGATTCCGCTTTGGCTGAGTCCGCTTGCGGTGATTTTTGCTATTGTGATAGGAATGGCGGCAGGCTTTATTCCGTCGCTTCGCGCAATGCGTCTAAGCCCGCTTGCGGCAATCAGAAACGAATAGAGCCGGGAGGGCTTTGAACAATTGGCTTTTTCCACGCATATATTAAGGCATCAGGCTGCTTTGAGGGTGTGGGAAGGTCAATGGACAGAATACGGAGAATGCTCGGATGCGATTTGGAGAATACGCTGCGGTATACGGGTCGGGGGGTATATGTGGCGGTGCTTGACAGCGGTGTGGCGTCGCATCCCGACCTTAGGGGGCGCGTTGTGGAGTTCGCCGATTTTACGGGTGAGCGCCGGACGCGCTTTTCGCAAAGAGGAATGTATGATGATAATGGGCATGGAACCCATGTATGTGGAATTTTAGCGGGAAACGGTGCGGCGTCTAAGGGGAAATACCGCGGGATTGCGCCGGAATGTCTGCTGCTGTGCGGAAAGGTGCTGGACAAAAAGGGCGGCGGCAGCCTTAAAAATCTTATTTCCGGTCTGCAATGGGTCATGGAAATGAAAAAAAGCTATCCGATACGGGTATTGAACATTTCCATTGAGGTAGAGTCTGACGAAAGCATTGACAGGGAAGAGTGGGTGGTATTAAAAAGATATTTGGAGCTGCTTTGGGCGCTGGAGGTTGTGATTGTGGCGGCGGCGGGAAACAGGGGGCCGGGGCTTATGACGCTTTCTCCGATAAGCGAGTGCGCGCGGTGCATCTGCGTGGGTTGTCATGACGGCGATTACAGCGGGAACGGAAGCCGGCTCTGCAAGGAATATTCAAGCCGCGGTCCGGGGCGGGATTTGGGAAATCCGGAGTCTAACCCGTTAAATAAGCCGGATATCGTGGCTCCCGGGACGGATATCGTTTCGTGCAACAGCAAATACATGCTGACGCCCTATGTCGCCAAGAGCGGAACGTCAATGTCCGCGCCGATTGTGAGCGGCGCGTGCGCGCTCTGCCTTCAGAAATACCCAAAGCTTGCCGGCGCGGAGCTTAGAAGGATGCTGGTAAGCTCGGCAAAGGATTTGGGTGAAAGCCGGAGTATGCAGGGCGCGGGGCTTCTGCAGATTGACCGGCTGCTTGCGAATAACATACTCAACTGATTTTGGTATGGAATTATTGCAGGGAGTGTATTATAATGAGAAGAAACGGTAATGAGAGGAAGCGGGAAAATTGCGGAGAATGAGAGCTGAAACGGTAATCTTTGACCTGGACGGGACGCTTTTAGATACGCTTGAGGATTTGACGGACGCGGTAAACCATGCGCTTGCGGCGTTCCGGCTGCCCCGCAGGGAAATCGGTGAGATACGCGCCTTTGTCGGGAACGGAATACGCAGACTGCTTATAAGGGCAGTGCCGGACGGAGAAGAGAACCCTGATTTTGAGGCGGTGTTTGAGGAATTTAAGCGATATTATGCTGCTCACTGCAGCGACAGGACAAGACCCTATGAGGGAGTTTTGGAGCTTTTGCGGGAGTTAAGTGAAAGAGGGATTAAGACGGCGATTGTGTCAAACAAGGCTGATTTTGCGGTGCAGACGCTTAAAAGGCAGTATTTCCCGCAAATTTCCGTGGCGGTGGGCGACAGCGACGCAATGAAGAGGAAGCCCGCGCCCGACAGCGTTTTCTTTGCCATGGACAAATGCGGAGCGAAAAAAGACACCACGGTGTATGTGGGCGACTCCGAGGTCGACATTCAAACGGCAAAAAATGCCGGGATAACATGCATCAGCGCGCTTTGGGGCTTCCGCGACAGGGAGCGGCTTTTGGAGAGCGGCGCTGAAATTTTATTGGAAAAGCCTCTCGGGCTTTTGGAGTTAATTGAAAATGAAGCTATATGATAAGAAAAAAATAGATTGGAGCAATATTTTATTTGACAACAGGGCGCTTCTTTTACTGCTTGCGCCGATTATTGTCGAGCAGCTTTTAAATTCCCTTATGGGAACGGTCGACACGATGATGGTTTCCACCGTGGGAAGCGAGGCGATATCCGCCGTGTCGCTGGTGGATTCGATAAATAATCTAGTAATACAGGTTTTTTCGGCGATGGCGGCGGGCGCTGCGATTATCTGCTCGCAGTATATAGGAAGCAGGGACGTAAAACAGAGCAATAAGGCGGCGGGTCAGGTAACGCTTACAGTGCTTGTGATTTCGCTTGCCATCATGATTTTGTTTTTATTGGGCGGCGAGCGGCTGCTTGGCTTTATTTTTGGCTCGGTCGAGGAAGCCGTGATGGAGAACGCGCTGATTTATTTTACGATTACGGTCATTTCATATCCCTTTTTGGCGCTCTTTAGCGCGGGCGCTGCGTTTTACAGGGCGTCCGGAAATTCAAAATTCCCGATGAAGGTGTCCGCCTTTTCCAACATCATAAATATCGGCGGAAATGCGGTGTTTATCTATGTATTTCACTGGGGAGCGGCAGGAGCTGCGATTGCGACGCTGCTCTCGAGAATCTTCTGTATGCTTGTGATTTTTTACTGCCTGCGCAAGCCTAAGCAGACCATTGTGGTGCGCGATTATCTCAAAATCCGCCCCGATATGCCGCTTATCTGGAAGATTATGGCAATCGGTATTCCGTCGGGGATTGAGAACGGCATGTTCCAGTTCGGAAAGCTTGCCATTCAGTCTACCGTTTCAACGATGGGGACAATAGCCATTGCGGCGCAGGCAATGACGAATATTCTCGAAAACCTGAACGGCATTTTCGGCATCGGCGTGGGAATAGGGCTTATGACCGTGGTCGGGCAGTGCATCGGCGCAAACAGGCAGGAGGAGGCAAAATATTATATTGTAAAGCTCACTAAAACAGCGTGGGTCGGTATATTGGCGTCCTGCCTTTTGGTGCTTGCGATTACAAAGCCGGTAACGTGGCTTGGCGGCATGGAGCAGGAAGCGGCGGACATGTGCTTTAGGATGGTCGCGGCGATTACCGTCGTAAAGCCCTTAGTCTGGGTCGGCTCCTTCGTAATCGCATACGGTCTGCGCGCGGCGGGGGATGTAAAAATTTCCATGATTGTTTCTATTATTACAATGTGGTGCTGCCGTGTGGCGCTGTGCATTTTCCTTGTGAGAGCGTTTCACTTCGGACCGATGGCGGTGTGGATTGGCATGTTTGCGGATTGGAGTATCAGAGCGGTTATCTTTTCGGCGCGTTTTTTGAGCGGCAGGTGGCTTCACGCGGGGGTGACATAAATGATTGACAATCATTTAACAATGGGGTATAATAAGGAGAACTGACTTGTTCGCAATTAATATATGGAGGTGTGGCTTGTGGATGGTAAGAGCATATCACAGGCGGTAATCGCAAGGCTTCCGAGGTATTACAGATATCTGGGAGATTTAAAGGACAGCGGAGTGGAGAGAATATCCTCGCAGGATTTGAGCAGGCTCATGAAGGTAACCGCGTCAAAGATACGGCAGGATTTCAATAATTTTGGAGGCTTTGGACAGCAGGGCTATGGCTACAACGTAGAGTATCTTTACAATGAGATTGCAAAAATATTGGGATTGAATGAAAAGCATAATCTTGTCATCATAGGCGCCGGAAATTTAGGTCAGGCGCTTGCTAATTATATGAATTTTGAGCGCAGAGGGTTTATTGTTAGAGGGATATTTGACAACAATCCCGCGCTTTGCGGAAAGGAAATCAGGGGAATCCGCGTGCAGCATATCGACACGCTTGAGCCGTTTATCCGCGAAAACTCCATGGACATAGCGGTGCTCACAATCCCTAAGGAGAGCGCAGTCAGGACTGCGGAGCTGCTTGCCGGCTGCAATGTGAAAGCGATTTGGAACTTTGCTCATGTCGACCTGAACGTCCCTGATAATATCGTGGTGGAAAACGTGCATCTTTCCGACAGTCTGATGAAGCTTTCTTATGGAATTGTAAATAAATAATAACTGCTTTCAATATGTAAAAGAGGGGATAGCCATGCCGCAGGAGGAAGAATATTTTAAGGAAGCGCTTGTCGGTAAAAAGGTACCGGTCCTGACACTGGATAACCAGTGGCATAAGCTTTTCACGCAGACAGGCGAAAATGAAGAAATTCATGAGCTTGAGGATAAGCTCAACGAGGTTTTGAAACGTCAGGGCAAGCTGAACACGGAATTAAAAAGCCTTAGCGCATACAAAAAGAAGGTTATGCAGGAGATTGTCGACCTTATGGAGCTTCCGGACAGCGCGGCAAAGGAAAAGAAAATGTCCGAAAACAGGCGCATTATAGAGGAAACAAACCAAAGGCTTGAGGACTACGGCGATGAGCTTATGGAGCTTCCAAAGCAGATAGACGAGGCAAATTTCAATCTGATGCTTGCGACCATGCATGTGTGCTATGCCAAAATTCAGCAGAATTTGTCCGATATCAACGAAATCAATCAATGGGTTGCGGCTTTCCGCGTGACGCTTAAGAAAAAAATCCTTACAAAGCAGCAGAAGGAAATATGGAACGACGAGATGTATTCGTACATGCATTCCATATTCGGACCAGAGGTTATCGAGGTTTTCGACATGAAATATAATCCGAATAATATTCTCAACAAGGAAAAGGATATGGTAGGCAGTTCCGGACCGGAAGCGGATAAAAACAAAAACGCCCAGGGCGGTACGGGGGATTAAGTATGGAATATGTGCTGACGGCAGCCGAAATGAAAAAGTGCGATGAAACGGCAATCAGGGAATATGGCATTTCTTCCCTCGTGCTGATGGAGCGCGCGGCGCTTGAAACGGCAAACGCGATTACGGATAAATACGGGACGGATATTTTTGTGGGCGTTATGGCGGGAAGCGGAAATAATGGCGGCGACGGCATTGCCGTCGCAAGGATTTTGCAGGAGCGCGGCGTAAGAGTCGAAATCAATATGGTCGGAGAGGCAAAAAAGCTTACCGGAGAAACGCGCACGCAGCTTGAAACGGCTAAAAAGCTTCAAATCCCTATATTTTACGGAGTGGAGCACACCCTTTATGATGTAATAGTCGACGCGGTTTTCGGCATCGGTGTCACAAGAGCCGTTGAGGGCAGATACCGAAAGGCGATTGAGGAGATAAACGCGTCAAAGGCGAGTGTGGTCGCAGTCGATATGCCCTCGGGCGTAAATACGGACGACGGGAGCATTATGGGCTGTGCCGTAAAGGCTGACATGACTGTCACCTTTGCATATCGTAAAAGGGGACTTATGCTTTATCCGGGAGCTTCATGCGCGGGCGAGGTTCGATGCGTACCGATAGGAATACCGCACACGTTGACGGACGAAAAACGTACCGGCGTGGTGACCTTTACGGATAAAGAGAAAGACTTGCGTCTGCCGGCAAGAAGCCGTTCCGGGAACAAGGGAACCTTCGGCAAGGTGCTTTTGGTGGCAGGCTCAAGAAGCATGGGCGGCGCCTGCCAGCTTTCCGCGCTTGCCGCATACCGTATCGGCGCAGGCATGGTAAGAGTGTTTACCGCACAGGAAAACAGGGAGAGCCTTTTAAGAAAGCTGCCTGAGGCAATCATCGACACCTATGCGGACGCTGACGACGGGGAACCGTTAAAGGCTGCGGAAAGGCAGGCGCTGCTGGACGGTATTGCATGGGCGGACGTGATTGCGGCAGGGCCGGGGCTTTCGGTTTCGCCGCGTGCGCTCGATATTATGCGGATTGTAATGGACGCCGGCGGCAAGCCGCTTGTGCTGGACGCGGATGCCTTGAATCTGCTGTCAAAGCATGATGAGCTTTTGGAGAAGCTTAGGTTTGGTGCGGACAGGAGCGCTGCCGATGTCGTGCTGACTCCGCATATCGGCGAATTTTCAAGGCTTATGAAATATCCCGCGGCGGAGATGAAAAAGGATATTTTGGGCGTATGCAAGGCATTTACGAAAAAATATGACGTGTCGCTTGTATGCAAGGATGCAAGAACCGTGATTACGAAAAGAGGAAAGCTTACATATCTCAATTCAAGCGGGAATGATGGTATGGCGACGGCAGGCTCGGGTGATGTGCTCACGGGAATTATATCGGGGCTTTTGGCGCAGGGCATGTCCGGCTTTGAGGCGTCGGTAATCGGGGCGTATGCGCATGGGCTTGCGGGCGATTACGCGCGTGATAACGCATCGTCCTACTACATCATGGCGCAGGATATCATTCATTCCTTAAAATATTTATAAATTTGGAGAAGAAAGACATGGAGCATTGTGACAGGATATGGGCGGAAATAGACCTTTCAGCAATCCGATTTAATATTGAAAGCATGAAAAAAAACATCAGCGAGGGCACGCAGATTATAGCGGTGATTAAAGCCGACGGCTATGGGCACGGCGCAGTCCATATTGCGGCGCTGATTGAAAAGGACAGCCGTGTGTGGGGCTATGCGGTCGCTACGGCGCAGGAGGCGTTGGAGCTTCGGGAAAACGGCATGGAAAAGCCGATACTGATGTTGGGCTGCGCTTTTCCGTGCGATTACGGCACGCTGATTAAAAACGACGTCAGACCTACCGTCTTTACGTATGAGATGGCAGCCGCCTTGTCCGTGGAAGCGCTGAAGCAGGGAAAAATCTGCAAAATACATTTGAAAATCGATACCGGCATGGGAAGAATAGGTATGCAGCCGGATGAAGAGGCGCTTGAAACCGTTATGCGGATTGCAGAGCTTGAGGGCATCGAAACGGAAGGGATTTTCACGCATTTTGCAAGGGCTGACGAGGAGGATAAGACAAAGGCATACGCACAGCTTGAGCAGTTTAGCGGCTTTACGCAGCGGCTTGAGGCGGCAGGAATACATATCCCCATGAAGCATTGCTCAAACAGCGCGGGGATAGCCGAGATGCCGGAGGCGAACATGAACGCCGTGCGTGCGGGTATTATCCTGTACGGACTGTGGCCCTCCTCTGAGGTAAGGGAAAGCGCAAAAATCGCGCTTAAGCCTGTCCTTAGCCTTAAGTCGCAGGTCGTTTACGTAAAGAATGTGACTGCGGGGCAGGAAATCGGCTATGGCGGCACCTATACGACAAAAAGAAAAACGCGCGTCGCAACGATATGCGCAGGCTACGGCGACGGCTATCCCAGAGCTCTTTCCAACAAGGGCTATGTGCTTTTGAACGGTCAGAGAGCGCCGATAATCGGACGCGTCTGCATGGATCAGTTCATGGTCGACGTAACGGACGTCAAAGGCGAGGTATGCGCCGGGAGCGTTGCGGTGCTTATTGGAAGAGAGCAGGGCGAGGAGATAACCATGGAAGCCTTGGGCGAGCTTTCGGGGCGTTTTAACTACGAGCTTGCGTGCGATTTGGGTAAGCGTATTCCGCGCATTTATAACAACTGAAAAATTGCACATACATCTGTATAAATCCGTTTTATGCCGGCAAAAATAGGATTGTAATATAAAGTACCAAACGGATTTTAGCATAACAGAGGTGTATGATATGAAACGAGGAGATGTTTACTACGCAGATTTAAGACCGGTTGTAGGCTCGGAGCAGGGAGGAGTAAGACCGGTGCTGATTATACAAAACGATGTGGGAAACAGGCACAGCCCGACTGTTATCTGTGCAGCCATTACTTCAAAAATGAATAAGGCAAACCTTCCGACGCATATAGAGCTGAACGCCGGGAATTATGATATGGTGAAGGACTCCGTTATTTTACTGGAGCAGCTGCGGACCATAGATAAAAAACGCTTAAAGGATAAGGTATGTCACTTGGACACTCCCATTATGCAAAGGGTAAACAGAGCCTTGGAAATCAGCCTTGAGCTTGATACATAAGGCTTTAGATATTGACGTTTTAAGAGAGTGATGTTATATTATTTAGGTGTAGTCTGCACATTTCATGCGGATTACACCTTTGTTGTTATTATATTTTATAAAGGAGAAAATTTTAATGGACGATGGAGGGGTCTCGGCCTTTAGTGTTATTTTGTTTTTTGCGCTGCTGTTTATCGAAGCAATCCTAACAGGCTTTAACAAGGCGATTCACTTGATGAATGAAAAGGAAATAGAAAGGAGGGCGCAGGAGGAGAAGGATAAAAAATCAGTTCTTCTGAACCGGATTATAGTGCGCTCCACCATCTATATCAATTCGATACAGATGATCACAACGCTCATTGAGCTGGTCATGGGCTGCTTTTTCCTGCCAAGATGGGCGGCGGCATTTGCAAAATGGCTTTCGCGCATTTCGCTTATGAGCGGCGCGGGCGGGCTTTTCATTGATTGGCTGGCGCTTATCCTTGCGACTGTGTGCCTTATGTATGTCCTGCTCACGTTCGGGATTTTGTTCCCTAAAAAGCTGGCGCAGAAATACCCCGACGCATGGGCATACCGCTTTATCGGTTATATTCAGCTTCTTAGGACGGCGCTCTATCCGCTCACCTGGATTGTGGCTGTTTCCGCAAACGCATTTTTGCGGCTTTTGGGCTTCCGCAGCATGGACGAACAGAACGAGGTGACAGAGGAGGAAATCATTTCAATGGTAAACGAGGGGCACGAGATGGGCGTGCTCGAGGCGGGAGAGGTTGAAATGATTACGAACATTTTCGAGTTCGGCGACAAGGAAGCAAGCGATATCATGACCCACAGGAATAATATTACGGCGATTGACAGTCAGCTCCCGTTTAAAGAGGCGCTGAACTTTATGCTAAAGGAGAGCAACAGCAGATATCCCGTTTATGAGGAAAATCTTGACCACATTGTCGGAGTGCTTTATCTAAAGGATGCGATGCGCATACATACCTCCGACGAAAGCCTCAATCAGGCGGTCGGAAGCATAGAGGGGCTGATAAGAGAGGCGGTGTTTGTGCCGGAAACCAAAAATATAGACGATTTGTTCCGCAGTATGCAGTCTGAGAAAAATCAGATGGTGATAGTCATGGACGAGTACGGACAGACCTCGGGGCTTGTCACAATGGAGGACATTCTTGAGGAAATCGTCGGAAACATTATGGACGAGTATGACCCCGAGGAAAATCATATTGAGGAAAAGGGTGAAAACGAGTATGTCATAGAGGGCGTGACAAGGCTTGAGGACTTGGAGGAACGCTTTGGCATGAAATTCGGCGATACGGAATTTGAAACCTTAAACGGCTTTCTGATATCAAAGCTTGACCGCATACCCGACGAGGGAGATGAAACAGAGATAGAGGCAGGCGGCTTCAGATTTAAGATTGTTAAGGTTGAGAAAAATGTTATACAATCAGTGCTTGTGACAAAGGTGGAGGAGGAAGAGCCTCTGCCGGACTCGGAAGCTGAAATAAAAGACAGAGATAAAGGAGAATAAAAAATGTCAGGACATTCAAAATTTGCAAACATCAAGCACAAAAAGGAGAAGAACGACGCGGCGAAGGGAAAGGTCTTTACGATTATCGGACGTGAAATCGCTGTGGCGGTAAAGGAGGGCGGCCCGGACCCCACCAACAATTTCAAGCTTGCGCAGGTAATCGCCAAGGCAAAGGCAAACAATATGCCTAACGATACGATTGACCGCGGCATCAAAAAAGCGGCGGGAGATGCGAACGCAGTCAATTACGAGCATGTCACATATGAGGGCTATGGCCCTAACGGGATTGCCATTATAGTGGAAGCGCTCACGGATAACAAAAACAGAACGGCGGCAAATGTAAGAAGCGCCTTTACAAAGGGAAACGGAAGCATCGGCACACAGGGCTGCGTATCCTTTATGTTTGACAAAAAGGGACAGATTATCATTGATAAGGAAGAATGTGAAATGAGCGCGGACGACCTCATGATGCTTGCGCTGGATGCGGGTGCTGAGGACTTCTCCGAGGAGGAGGACAGCTATGAGATTATCACCGCGCCGGACGATTTTGACGCGGTATATAAGGCGCTTGAGGAAAGCTCCCTTGCCATGGCAAGCGCGGAGGTGACAATGATACCGCAAAATTACGTGGAGCTTACGGATGAGAATGCAATCAAGTTTTTAAACAGGACACTTGAGCTTCTCGACGAGGACGACGATGTGCAGGCGGTATACCACAACTGGGATGAGTAATTAAGATATGGTAAAAACAGTAAACGACAATTTTTCGGTATCGCAAATCTGCCGGTCGGGTCAATGCTTTAGGATGGATGAGCTTGAGGGCGGCAAAGAGGGCGCGGCAGGGCTTGTCGCATATGGAAAATACCTTGAGCTTAGCCAGACCGGAAATGAAATCTGCTTTGACTGCACGCAGGAGGAATATGACGGCATATGGAAATCATATTTTGACATGGAAACGGATTATGCGTCAATCATAGGGAGAATTGATGCAAAGGACGAGTATCTGACGGCGGCGGCAGCCTTTGGCTCGGGAATACGCATACTCCGCCAGGATTTATGGGAAACCATCATATCCTTTATAATCTCACAGCAAAACAATATCAAAAGGATTAAAAAATGTATACGCCTTTTGTGTGAACGCTATGGGGAAAGACGCGTGGCAAAAAACGGCTGCGTATATTATGCCTTTCCGACGCCCGAGGAGCTTGCAAAGGCGTCGATTGAGGATTTGTATGCATGCAATTTGGGCTATCGCAGCCGCTACATACATGAAACAGCCAATGCCGTGTACCGGCGCGACATCAGCTTAGAGCAGCTTCGGACGCCGGATTATGAGGAGGCAAGGAAGGAGCTTTTGCGGCTGTGCGGAGTGGGCGCGAAGGTGGCTGACTGCATTTGCCTGTTTGCGCTCCACAAGACGGAAGCGTTTCCGAAGGACACGCATATTAATAAGGTACTTGCGTCAAGATACCCGGGCGGATTTCCGTTTGACAGGTATGCGGACTGCAGCGGTATTTTGCAGCAATATATCTTTTTTTATGATTTGAACAGAACCAACTTTGTTGGTTCTGCAAATTTAGAATGAGAAAAGCTCATTCTAAATTTGCGGGCTTGAGTAAGAATGGAGGTTTAATATGAATTTACTTTACAGAAGCACCAGAAGCAGCGCGGAGGCAGTTACCGCCTCGCAGGCTATTTTAAAGGGGCTTGCGGACGACGGCGGCTTATATGTGCCGGAGTCCCTGCCTAAGCTTGACAAAAGTCTTGCGGAGCTTTCCGAAATGACATATCAGGAAACGGCGTATGAGGTAATGAAGCTGTTTCTTACCGACTTTACGCAGGAGGAGCTGCGGGATTGTATAAATAAAGCATATGACGGCAAATTTGACACGGAAGTAATCGCGCCCTTGGTCGAAGCGGACGGAAACTGGTATTTGGAGCTGTTCCACGGCGCGACTATCGCCTTTAAGGATATGGCGCTTTCAATTCTGCCGCACCTGCTTATCACGTCGGCAAAGAAAAATAACGTTAAAAATGAAATAGTAATCCTTACCGCCACGAGCGGCGACACGGGCAAGGCGGCGCTTGCGGGCTTTGCCGATGTTGAGGGAACCAAAATCATAGTATTTTACCCGAAGCATGGCGTCAGCCCCATTCAGGAAAAGCAGATGGTGACTCAGAAGGGCGGCAATACCTTTGTCGTGGGCATTAAGGGAAATTTTGACGATGCTCAGACCGGCGTAAAGCAGATGTTCGGCGACAGGGAGCTTGCAAAGCAGATGGACAGCGCGGGCTTTCAATTCTCGTCAGCCAATTCAATCAATATCGGCAGACTCGTGCCGCAGGTTGTATACTATGTCTATTCATATGCCCGCCTTTTAAAGGAGGGAAAGATATCTGACGGCGAGAAGATTAACGTGACGGTTCCGACTGGAAATTTCGGCAATATTCTGGCTGCATATTTTGCCAAAAATATGGGAGTTCCCATTGCAAAGCTGATTTGCGCGTCAAACGAAAATAAGGTTTTATATGATTTCTTTGAAACGGGCGTATATGACAGAAACAGGGAATTTGTGCTGACAAGCTCACCGTCGATGGATATTTTGATTTCAAGCAACCTCGAGCGGCTGATTTACATTACGGCGGGCGCGGATGCGGATAAGAACGCCGAACTGATGCGCCGCCTTTCGTCAGAGGGAAAATATGAAATCACAGCCGGCATGAGGGATAAAATGTCTGACTTTTATGGCAATTATGCCTCCGAGCAGGAAACGGCTGCGGCAATTAAGGCTCTGTATGAAAAGACCGGCTACGTCATGGACACTCACACGGCAGTGGCGGCGGCAGTCTGCAATAAATATAAAAAGGAAACGAACGACAGCACGAAAACCATCATAGCGTCAACAGCAAGCCCGTTTAAATTTACAAGAAGCGTGATGAATGCCATTGATGCAAAGTATGATAAAATGGGAGATTTTGAGCTTGTCGATGAGCTTTCAAGGCTTTCAGGCGTGAAGGTGCCAAATGCCATTGAGGAAATCCGTACTGCGCCCGTGCTTCACGATACGGTGTGCGATAAGGAGGACATGAAATCAGTGGTGATGAGGTTCCTTGGAATTTAGCGGGAGTGAAAAGAGTTTTATGAGCTTTGATATGGTATTGGATATACTGATTATGGCATGCGGGATATACATGCTGTATTGGGCAGTACAAATGAAGAACAACAAAAAAATTCCTGAAATGCTTGTAGGGAAAGGTTTTCCCATAGAGAGGGCGTGCAATCCCGAGGGCTTTATCAGGGCAACCTTTCCGCTGACGCTTGCAGTGGGAGCGGCGCTTTTTGCGGGCGGCGCAATCGGCGCGCTTGAGCTGCTTGCGGCATATCCGATGGCGGATACGCTGGTGAATTTGCTGGAGGTGGCAGTCATACTGCTGTACGGCGCGCTGCTCATGAGGGCGCAGCGAAAATATCTTGTAGGCGAAAAAGAATAAAAGAATAGAACATTTAGGAATGGGGGGTTAAAATGACAGACAGGGAAATATTAAGCCATATTGACCATACGCAGTTAAAGCCGTATGCGACATGGCAGGATATAGAGAAGCTTTGCGACGAGGCGGTGCAGTACCATACCGCGTCGGTGTGCATACCGCCCGCGTATATTAAGCGGGTAAGCGGCAAATACGGCGATAAAGTCAATATCTGTACGGTGGTGGGCTTTCCGCTCGGTTACAGTGTGACCGCGGCAAAGGCGGCTGAAACTAAACAGGCGCTTGAGGACGGCTGCAGCGAGATTGACATGGTGGTCAATATCAGCGAAGTGAAGAACGGCGACTACGATAAGGTAGAGGAGGAAATCCGCACGCTGAAAAAGATA
Source organism: Lachnospiraceae bacterium (assembly GCA_021202335.1). Classification (GTDB taxonomy): domain Bacteria; phylum Bacillota; class Clostridia; order Lachnospirales; family Lachnospiraceae; genus COE1. Next base: position 14,738 of record JAJQDE010000053.1, on the reverse strand, counting down.
TGCGGCGGACATATTTTAAAGGTGATTATTGAAACCTGCTATCTCACGCAGGAGGAAAAAATCGCGATGTGTAAGGCTGTGACAAACGCAGGAGCGGATTATATCAAAACCTCTACAGGCTTTGGTACCGGCGGCGCGACCATCGAAGATATCAGGCTTTTTAAGGAGCATATCGGCGCGGGAGTGAAAATGAAAGCGGCGGGCGGCGTAAAGACAAAGGATGATTTGATCATGTTCCTTGAAGCAGGCTGCGACAGGATAGGAACCTCGTCGGCGGTAGGAATGCTTCAGGGAGAGCAGACGCAGGAATATTAAATGTGGTGATTGATATGGAAAATATGGCAAAGCAAAGGATTGCCGGACTCCGAAAACTCATGAAAGAGGCAGGGATTGATTATTATATTGTCCCTACGGCGGATTTTCACGGCTCGGAGTATGTCGGCGGATATTTTAAGATGCGCAGCTTCCTGTCGGGCTTTACAGGCTCCGCGGGCACGCTTGTCGTAAGCGAACGCGAAGCCTGTCTTTGGACGGACGGAAGATATTTTACCCAGGCACAGGCGCAGCTTGAAGGCTCCGGGATTGTGCTGTACAGAATGGGAGAGGAGGGCGTTCCCGATATTTGGGAATACCTTGAAAAAAATGCGGGAAAGAGGCAGATTATCGGCTTTGACGGTCAGGTTATGGACGCCGAATTTGGAAAAAAGCTCGAGCAGCGATATCAGCTTTCCTATGAAAAGGATGTGGCAGCCCCGCTGTGGCAGGACAGACCGCCGCTTTCCGCAACAGCGGTTTGGACGCTTTCCGCAGAGCGCTGCGGCATGAGCGTTGCCGAAAAGCTTAAAGCGGTGCGTGAAAAAATGGAAGAGCAGGGCGCGGCGCATCTTCTTATATCAAAGCTTGACGATATCATGTGGCTCTACAACATCCGTGCAAACGACGTGGACTGCAACCCCGTGGCGCTTTCGTATACCCTTGTGTCAAAGGACAGCGCTGTCCTATTCATACAGAGCAGGGCGCTTACGGACGAAACAGCCGGGTATTTTGCCCAAAACCATATCACGGTAAAGGAATATTCCTCGCTCGGTGCATATTTGGAAAGCTGTGAAATCAAAGGCAGGATTTGGTATTCGGGTAAGGACGTCAATTACTTCTTATATAAGTGCATTGAAAAAAGAGGGGAGCTTATTGACAGGGAAAACCCGACGGAGCTTCTAAAGGCGGTAAAAACGCCCGAAGAGCTTGAAAGCATCAGGAAATATTATCTGCTCGACAGCGTTGTGCTCACCAAATTCCTGTTTTGGGTGAAGGAAAACGCGGGCAGGGAGCCGATGGACGAGCTTGGGCTTGCAAGGCGGCTTGACAGAATGCGCAGCGAAATCGACGGCTTCCTTGACCTTTCATTTGAAACCATCAGCGCATATAAATCCAACGCGGCAATGGCACATTACAGCGCAAACGGGGAACACTCGGCGAAGATTACGGCGGACGGCTTTTACCTTGTGGATTCGGGAGGGCAGTACATGGGCGCCACTACGGATGTGACAAGGACGATTGCGCTTGGAAGCATTACGGATGAGATGAGGCTGCACTTTACTAAGGTGGCGTGCGCGATGCTGCGGCTTGCGGACACTAAATTTCTGTACGGCTGCACGGGCAGGAATTTGGATATCATTGCAAGAGAGCCGCTTTGGCAATGCGGTTTAGACTATAAGCACGGGACGGGGCACGGTATCGGATATGTTCTGAACGTACACGAGGGACCGCACAGCCTGCGCTGGCAGTATAAGCCTGAAAGCCGGGAAACCGTGCTCGAGGAGGGCATGATTGTTTCCGACGAGCCGGGAATGTATGTGCAGGGAAGCCACGGCATACGCACGGAAAATATTGTGGAGGTCGTGAAGGAACAAAAAAACGAGTACGGTCAGTTTATGGGCTTTAGGCATCTGACCTATGTGCCGATTGACTTGGACGCCATTGATATCGGCAGCATGGAGCCTTCGGACATCGAAAGGCTCAACGCGTACCATAAAGCGGTCCGTGAAAAGCTTTCGCCGTATTTTGAGGGGGAGGAGCTTGAACGGCTAAAGAATGTGACGCGTGCCGTTTAATGAAAATTTTAGAAGTTAAAACCCTTTAAAAGCGCTCAGAAGGGAAATTTTTGGTTGATTTTATTATTTTATTATGTATAATGGAATTGAGGACGAGTAATCTATTCGTACTACTATTAAAGAAAAGAGGTTAAATATAAAATGGCAGAAATTAATTTAAGCAAGTATGGAATTACCGGAACCACAGAAATTTTATACAACCCTTCCTTTGAAACATTATTTGAAGAGGAAACAAAGCCCGGGCTGGAAGGATATGAAAAAGGTCAGGTGAGCGAGCTTGGCGCTGTCAATGTAATGACAGGTATTTATACGGGACGCTCTCCTAAAGACAAGTTCATCGTAGTGGACGAAAACTCAAAGGATACCGTATGGTGGACATCTGACGAATATAAGAATGACAACCACCCGGCTTCACAGGAAGCATGGGCTGCGGTAAAGGATATTGCAATCAAGGAGCTGTCTGACAAAAAGCTTTATGTTGTGGACGCGTTCTGCGGCGCAAACAAGGACACGCGCATGGCAATCCGTTTTATTATGGAAGTGGCATGGCAGGCTCATTTCGTAAAGAATATGTTCATTCAGCCTACCGAGGACGAGCTTAAGGGCTTTGAGCCGGATTTTGTGGTTTACAATGCTTCAAAGGCTAAGGTTGAGAATTATAAAGAGTTAGGCTTAAATTCCGAAACGGCAGTTGTGTTCAACATCACCAGCCGTGAGCAGGTTATCATTAACACATGGTACGGCGGAGAAATGAAGAAGGGTATGTTCTCTATGATGAATTACTATCTGCCTTTGAAGGGAATTGCTTCTATGCACTGCTCTGCAAACACGGATATGAACGGTGAGAACACCGCAATCTTCTTCGGACTTTCAGGAACAGGTAAGACAACGCTTTCAACAGACCCTAAAAGACTTCTTATCGGCGATGATGAGCACGGCTGGGACGACAACGGCGTATTTAACTTCGAGGGCGGCTGCTATGCGAAGGTTATCAACCTGGACAAGGACTCTGAGCCGGATATCTACAATGCAATCAAGCGCAATGCCCTTCTTGAGAATGTAACGATTGATGAAGCAGGCAAGATTGACTTCAACGACAAGAGCGTAACGGAGAACACACGCGTGTCTTATCCGATTGACCATATTAAGAATATTGTACGTCCGGTTTCTTCCGCACCGGCAGCGAAGAATGTAATCTTCCTGTCAGCAGACGCATTCGGCGTACTTCCCCCCGTATCAATCCTGACGCCGGAGCAGACGCAGTATTACTTCCTCTCAGGCTTCACGGCTAAGCTTGCGGGTACGGAGCGCGGAATTACAGAGCCTACCCCTACCTTCTCGGCTTGCTTCGGACAGGCATTTTTGGAGCTGCACCCGACAAAGTACGGCGAGGAGCTTGTTAAGAAGATGGAAGCAAACGGCGCTAAGGCATACCTGGTAAACACAGGCTGGAACGGCACGGGCAAGCGTATCACCATCAAAGATACACGCGGTATCATCGACGCAATCCTGAATGGTGATATTCAGAAGGCTCCTACCAAGAAGATTCCTTACTTCAACTTCGAGGTTCCGACAGAGCTTCCCGGTGTAGACACGAACATCTTAGATCCTCGAGATACATATGCGAACGCATCTGAGTGGGAAACAAAGGCTAAGGATTTGGCAAACAGATTTATTAAGAACTTTGCAAAATATGAGGGCAATGATGCAGGCAAGGCTTTGGTTGCCGCAGGTCCGCAGTTATAAAATGCAGAGCTTGAAAAATTGTCGGTGACATTCCGGATATAAGAGGGGCTGTTGCGAAATTGACGTCAAAAAAAGGCGTTGATTTTGCAACACCCCTTTTTGATTTACAGGACGCATAAAAGTCTGTACTATTATGAAGCCTTGCTGTCTGGACATGCCAAAGGCGATGGAATAATCCACCGCCTTTGGCACGTAAAAATACATGTAAAATTATTGGGAAGAGAAAGTATCCATCGAAGTGGAATACGTTTCACTGATAATGGCTCCGTCAGAATCGTTAATATATATAACGGCAGTAAGTGCTTCATCAGCAGGGACGCCGTTGTATATCTGATATCTGTTCCCGATTGTATAGAAAGACATTACAAGCATTGACTCGTAAATATTCATCTGACCATCCGCGAGAGATATGGTAAAGCTTGTGTAGTCTTCGTTTGGGGTTATCGCAGTGATGTCAGGATAGTAGTCGTTATCATTCAGAATGGTCTGAATACTGTCTGCGATATCAGAAGCTATTTGATTTAATATGCCGGTCAATGTTTCACCGTCAAGTGAATAAGTAACCGTTCCGTCACCGTTGTCCGTGGCGGCAATATCTGTTTCCGTCTCCGAAAGCTCATCACCGACCAAAACGGAAGGGATTGTGATATCGGCGTCAGGACGAAGCTCCTCGACAGCAGCAGTTTCAGCCGGTTCCGATGCCGGCGCTGCTGAAGAACAGCCTATACAGAGAAAAGCACACAACATAGTTGATATATAAAAATTTTTCTTTTTCCTCAGGCATATATAATAACATACAATGTTAAAAAAGTCTATATATAAAATTAACAAAATATAAACTATATCATATATTTTAGGAACAATAGGTATATAGTAAATATTTGTATTAAAAACTTTGCGGCTTTAAACCATTTGTTATGCTTAAAATGAACGCCAAACCGGTCAAAGGGTGAATGACATGAATTATATGGTGAGAATGCGCAACCTGCGCGAGGATAACGACTTGACACAGCAGGAGATAGCGAAGCTTTTGGACACCTCACAGACTATGTACGCAAGGTATGAACGGGGCGCCAACGAGATGCCGATAAGGCATCTGATAAGGCTTGCGCAATATTATAATGTCAGTACGGATTATCTGCTCGGGTTGACAAATGATAAGACGGAGTTTCCGAAAAAATGATGAAGCGGAAGCAATGAAATACTGAAAAAAGTATTGACATAATATTTGTGTTGTTGTATATTTAACTTTAGTAAAGATGTTTACTGATAAAAAGCCGTTTTTTTGATGGGCTAGTAAAGATGTTTACTAAACTTTCATGACAGGGGATTGTTGTTATGAAAGGAAAGGCTGGAAAGACCGAAAAAAAGAATAAGCTTGGGAAAATTGCCATGTGTATTCTGTCAACAATTTTAATTCTCTTGCTTTCACTGGGACTTGTGGGGATTATTGTTTATAAATCCGGCGAGATGGAGCTTAAGGCGTCCGCAAGCGCGTCCGCACCGCAGATTGATACGGACGAGGAGGAAGTCGAGAGGATTAGGGAAAGCCTGCAATATGCGGATACCGTGGCGTGGCAGGACGATTGGGTTGTCTATGACGGAAAGGTATATGAATACCGTGAGGATATGCTGAACTTCCTGCTTTTGGGAATTGACCGGAGCGGAAGCCTCTCAACGGAAACGGAGCTTTCCGATTGGAGTGCGGGGCAGGCGGACACAATCTTCCTTGTGACGCTGAATCAGGAGGATAAGGCAATCAGCGTTATCGGTATTCCGCGAAATTCCATGGTTGATGTGGAAATCTTTAACAGCGAAAAGGAATGTATTGAAACTATTCATGACCAGATATGCCTGCAATACGGATATGCGGGCGGCGGCGAGTTAGGGCTTGATAAAATGAAGGAAAGCGTGTCGGAGCTTTTTTGCGGCTTGCCGCTACACGGGGCTTGCGCCGTGAGCTTTGACGCGGTGTCCGCGATTACCGACCGCTTGGGCGGTATAGAGGTGGTTGTGCCGGACGATATGACGGCATACAACAGCAGCTACATAAAGGGGAGCACTCAGACACTTACGGGAAAAAATGTGGTCGGATATCTGAGATACAGGAATTATAGTGAGTTGGGAAGTCCGACGACAAGACTGGAACGCCAAAAAGCATTTATGAAAGCTGCGGCAGATGACGTTATGCAGGCAATAAAGGAAAATCCTATGTTTGTAAAGGAAATTTATGAGCTGGTGAAGCCGTATATGAATACTGATATTTCGGTGGACGAGGCTGTATATATTTCCGCAAAGGCGTTGGATTGCGGCTTTTCTGAGCAGTCCTTTTACCAGCTTACGGGAGAGGACAAGGCTGTGTATTTTACCGACGATAATGGAAATGAAGACTTTTATGACGACTATTATCTTGACGAGGATGAGCTTAAAGAAATAATGATGAATGTATTTTATAAGGAAGTAAAAGTGTCCGATTAATGTCAAAATCCAAAGCACATGCGTTGATATAAACAATATATGATCGTATATATATTGTTTATATATAAAAAAATTAAATTTTAAGGAGGAGACTGAAATGAAGAAAAAGTTACTGGCATTGAGCTTAGTGGCTATGCTTACGGTATCCATGTCGTTTACCGCATTTGCGGCAAGCAGCAGCACAAGCGGCAGCTCAAGCAGCAGCTCGAGCAGCCATTCAAGCTCAAGCAGCGACGATGACGATGATGATGATTCTTCGTCAAGCTCAAGCTCAACTTCAAGCAGTACCACAACAAGCACTGAAACAACCGTAGAACAGGCATCGGCAGGAGGAGCGGTGGCAGCATCGACCGTGACGGTGGCAGTTGCATCGTCAGACGGTACTGTTGCGGCGACAACACTTGACACTGTTATAAGTCAGGCGGAGGCTGTAGTCGAAAGCGCAGCGGCAGCAGCGGCGGCTACGTCGGATGCACAGCAGTTGGTTCTTACGGTACAGGCGCTTATGACTACTGCTCCGACAGCATTTTTCTCTCAGACGGTTGAGGCTCTTGCAAACATGAAGGGCAGCGACGTGGTAGTGAACAATTGCGGTACGGTAAAGACTGCTGCAACGGCAGTGGATGCACTTGGCAATAACATTGCGTCCGCAGGCGTGATTGAGAACGTTACAAGCGGCTGCCTGGTAATGCTTATGAGTGTGGACACGGATGGAACAATCGAGTACGTGGAAGGTGTTGTAGACCCCGTGACAGGCGCAGTAATGGGCATATTCCAGGGAATACCTACAGTAATCACGGTATTAGTGCTTGCATAAGCAGGCAATGATTTTCCGGGGCGGGAAACTGCCTTGGAAAATCTTATCCGCGCAGAAAAATAATTTATAAATGATTATGAGGTGTATATGGTAAGGACTGATTTCGGGATAAGCAAGGGATGGCTTGTCTGCTGTTTGGTACTGTTTTTTTTGTGCGCTGCTTTATCAACCCGTGTGAAAGCAGCGGAAGAAAGCGGCGTGCTGTCGCCGACTTCCGTTAAGGTGTACAACGAAATGTCAGAAGAAAGCGACGTTGCAGCAAACCTGATAGCGGGAAATATATTTGACGTGCTTGAAGCGGAAAGCGATGGGGCGGGCGTGATATGGTACCGGATAAAAACAGACTTTGGCGCGGAGGGGTAGGTTAAAGCGGACGAGCTTGAGCTTTTGCTTATGGAAACACAGGCGCTGCAGCAGAATGTGGAGGACAATGCGGCAGACGCGGGCGGTGATGCCATAAGCGATGCCGGCAACGCGGACAATACGGTTTTGGATAATGAGGCAGATACGGCTGCTTTGGATAACACTGTAACTGTAACGGATAATGCGGCAAGCGGTAACGCCGACGTTGAAAGCAATGCGGCTGTGGGAAAGCTTATCACTCAGGACTCCGTCAATCTCAGGAGCCTGCCGTCCGCAGAGTCTGAGATTTTAACAAAAATCAATCAAAATACGGAGCTTTCGTATTTTGAAAGAAGTGAGAACTCTGATGGTGAAGGCTGGTATCAGGTGGTCTATAACGATATGACGGGTTATGTAATCGAGAGCGCCGTGACGCTTGTGCAGGAGTCTGCTGAGGAAGCGCAGACAACTGTGGAAACGGTTGAGGTTAAGGAGGAGGCTTCCCGGGAGGAGACCCAATCCGAAAGCGAAGCTGACGACAGCGCGCGGGCGGAATTTGAGGTAAGTGAAACCGGAACTGCCCAAAAGAGCAGAAGCGGGGGAGGAATTGATATGGTGCTTGTTTTACTGATAGCAGGCGGTATTTTATGCATAGCGGCAATTATTGTCTTTTTGAGGAAAATATTGGCGCTGCTTAGGGAATAAAAGAGAGGATACGCTATACATATGGAGAACAACAGGAACAGGCAGAGAAATCAAAAGGAACAAAAAGACATGGAACCAAAAGACGTAAAAGACATGGAGCAGAAAGACACAAGGATATATCTGCATATGGACAACGACACGGACGACGAGGGGCAGATAGACCTTTTGAATATAGCGGGGCATATGGCGAAGCGCAAAAAGCTATACAAATATATTTTGGCGGTTGCGGTATGCCTTGGTGTGCTGGCAGGGCTGGTGTATGAGGGAGTAACCTACGTTACGGGCAAAAGCTCGTATGCCCGCGCGGTAATAAGCTTTCAGTATGAGGGTATAGAGGACGGATTAGACCCGAACGGGTCGGCGTTTGACATCAATAAGCTTAAGTCGCCTGCCGTGATTGAGGAGGCGCTTGTTTCTTTGGGCATTACGGATATTGACGCGGAGGATGTCCGGGCAAACATAGAGATTGAGGGAGTGATTCCCGAGGATGCCGTTGAGCGGATTACGGTTATCAAGGAGATGGCGCTCGAGGATGTGTCAAACTATGAAAAGATACTGGACGTGTCCTATTATCCGTCACAATATATTGTTTACCTGTATAATGATTTTGGAATGTCCGGCTCCGAAACGGTGCAGATATTGAATGCGGTTTTGGAGAGCTACCGTGAATATTTCCTTGACACTTATGCAAACACGGAGGTGCTTACGGTCGCCGCAAATCTCATTGATTATACGGACTATGACTATGTGGAAGCGGTCGACATGCTGGAAACGCAGATAGAGATTATGCAGAACTATGTGGAGGAGCGCAGAAACCAGGCGTCTGAATTTCGTTCAGCCGCAACAGGGCTTTCCTTTGGCGACATCGTTACGGCGCTCGGCACGGTGGAGGATGTGGATTTGGCAAATCTCGACGCTTATATCGAGGGACATACGCTTACCAAGGACAAGGAGCGCCTGATTGAGTATTATGAGTATAATATCAAAAAGTACAACATGGCAATCACGGAGTATCAGGTGCAGCTTTCCAATATACAGTCGACCATTGACAAGTACCAAAAGGATCCGATGGTCATTGTAAGCTCACAGGAAACCACTCAGCAGCTTGAGGTGACAAATGAGTATTACGATGAGCTGCAGCAGCAAAAGCTTGACGTCGCGGCAAGGATTGCGGCTCTTAATACGGATTTAAATGAAACCTACACGCTGTTGAAGGCGGTAAAAAATACAAATGTAAATAACACGCAGGACGAGTATGACTATGCGGATGAAAAGCTGGCGTCCGTGGCGCAGACTGTTGCGCAGTGGGCGGATTTAACGGAGGAAACGACTGACGAATATTACCCCACAACGCTTTTTTCAAACGCATACAAGATAGGAGTTCCCGCGCAGTACAGCGCCGCCGGAGGAATGATGTCCATTATAAAAAATATCGCCATATGTGTGGCGGGAATGGTATTTGTGGTACTGATTATATGGTGCATTGACGGACTTTCCCGTGAAATCCGGCAGATGAGGAAAAACAAAGCGGAAAAATGAAAAGGGATTTATTCTTAAAATTTATGAAGGCGCTGATACCCTTTTGGAATATCATTATATTCTGCTATGTATGGGTGTTGTATTATAATGAGCAGACCTTTTCCGCGTTTTGGCTTCGCGGGATGCTGATATCCATTGTGCTGTACGCATTGATTTACTATGCGTTCGGCAGACTCTACAATGCGTTTAAAATCCATAGCAGCAGCATCAGCGAGCTGATGCTTTCTCAGCTTTTGACAATCGGTATGTCGGATTTTATTCTGTACATGATGTGTTACCTGATTCACATGAGGCGTGCGAGCCTGCTTCCGGGGCTTTTGGCGGCAGCCGTGCAGCTTGCGGGGACGCTTGCGCTTTTGGCGGCAAACAAATCATATTTTGCAAGGTACATACCTGCCCGTAAAACAATCGTGATATACGGCGCGAAAAAGCAGCGGAAAAAGGCGGATAATATCGAAACCTCAATAGAGGAATTTGTGCGTAAGCTTGAAAAAAAGCACGCGGGGCTGTTTGAAATCCGTGAGGTTTATCCGGACACATGCAGCGCCGGTGAGCTGTTGGAAAAGCTTGCATGTTGCGATACCGTAATCCTTTGCCATGTATCGCAGGCGCTTAGGCGGGAAATACTTGCGGCAGGCGCCGCGGCGGGGAAAAACGTCTATATCACGCCAAAGCTTGAGGATATCCTGCTTACCAATTATGAATACAGATATATGATTGACACGCCGCTTCTTGAATCCGGCTCAATGCGAAGGGAGTACAGAGGAAAGAGGGCGCTTGATATAGGAATTTCGCTTTTTATGCTTGTCATTTTTTCACCCTTTATGCTTCTGACTGCAATATGCATCAGGCTTGAGGACGGAGGTCCCGTTTTTTACAGGCAAAAGCGTGTCACGTTAGACGGAAGGGAATTTGACATTCTGAAATTCCGGAGCATGATTGTGGACGCGGAAAAGCAGGGCTATAAGCCCGCCGCCACAAAAGACAGCCGTATCACGAAAACGGGAAGCGTAATCAGGGCGACGAGGATAGACGAGCTGCCGCAGCTTTTAAACATATTAAAGGGTGATATGTCGATTGTGGGTCCCAGACCCGAGCGGATAGAGCATGTAAAAAAGTATACGGAAAGCCTTCCCGAATTTGCATACCGGCTGCGGGTAAGAGGCGGTCTTACAGGCTATGCGCAGATATACGGAAAGTACAATACCAGCGCAGAGGACAAGCTGAAAATGGATTTAATGTATATCGAGAAGCAGTCGCTTCTGCTGGATCTGCAGTTGATTTTACTGACCGTAAAGGTGATGTTTTTGCCGGAGAGCACGGAAGGGTTTTAAGGGGATGGACACTTGAAAGCGTTGATAATGGTAAACAGGGATTTTGTACTCTACAATTTCCGCATGGAATTGGTGGAGCGGCTTATAAGTGAAAAATGGGATGTACATATTTGTCTGCCTTACGGAGAAAAAATCGACGAATTAATCCGGATGGGCTGCCGGTTTACGAATATCAATATTGACAGAAGAGGGGTAAATCCCGTTACGGATGTGCATTTGCTTGCAAATTATATCAGGATTATGAGGAAAATCAATCCTGATATTGTTTTGTTATATACCACGAAGGTGTGCATATATGGAGGGATAGCGGCAAGAGCCTTAAAAATTCCGTATATGGAAAATATTTCAGGACTCGGGACGGCTGTTGAGCAAAAGGGCGCTCTGCAAAAAATAACAGTGTTTTTATATAAGGAAGCAGTAAAAAGAGCGCGGTGCATTTTTTTCCAAAATCAGGAAAACATGGATTTTTTTACGCAAAGAGGGCTTGTGCATGGAAAATACAGATTGCTTCCCGGCTCGGGAGTAAATCTCAGCCGCTGGCGTCTGATGGACTATCCCGACGATTCGGAGCATGTGGTGTTTTTGTTTATCGCAAGGGTAATCCGTGAAAAGGGGATTGAGGAGTATCTTGCGGCGGCAAAGCAGATACGCGGGGAATATCCCAAAAGCGTTTTTAAGGTGCTGGGTCCCTGTGACGGAGAGTATGAGGAAATGCTTTCGGAGTATGAAAAGGCAGGAATTATAGAATATTGCGGTGAGGTGAGCGACACACGTGAATACCTGCGCAATGCGCATTGTACGATACACCCGTTGTATTATCCCGAAGGAATTTCCAATGTGCTGCTGGAAAGCGCCGCATGCGGTCGACCTGTAATCACGACGGACAGAAGCGGCTGCCGGGAAACTGCGCAGGACGGAGTGACGGGCTTTATCTTTGAGGAGCGCAGCCGTAAGCAGCTGATAGACTGTGTGAGGCGGTTCATGGAGCTTGATAACGGAAAGCGGCGCGAGATGGGGCTTGCGGGACGTGCTAAAATGGAACGCGAGTTTGACCGGGAGCTTGTGACGCAGGCATATATGGAGGAGCTTGGGGAAATTAATGGTTGAGTACAAGAAAGTTCTGAAAAATAAGAATATGCGGATAAAATTGTTAAACGTTATGGCTTTCGTGCCGGATAGGCTTATGCTGTTGTTGCAGTACCGCATGAAAACCGGGCGCAGGCTTGATTTAAAGAATCCGCAGAGATATTCGGAAAAATTACAGTGGTACAAGCTGTACTATCGCGACCCGCTGATGAAGCAATGCGCGGACAAATATGAGGTGCGCAGATACATAGAGGACTGCGGCTGCGCCGAAATTTTAAATGAAGTCTATGGCGTGTATGATAGCGCGGATGAAGTTCCGTTTGACAGACTTCCAAATGAATTTGTTTTGAAGGACACGCTTGGCGGTGGCGGCGATGGGGTAATCATCGTCAGGGATAAATCGCGTCTTGACATTGAGAAAACTAAAAAGCAGATGACAGAATGGACTCAAAGATATGCAAAAAAGCATTTTGCAAGGGAGTGGGTCTATGAGGGCGGAAAGCATAGGATTATAGTGGAGAGGTATATAGCATCAGAAAAGGAACAGGGCGGACTTATTGACTATAAATTTTTTTGTTTTTTTGGTAAGGTAAAGTATCTGTATGTGATAGCAGACAGGGAGGTCGGAAAGAAAGCAGGATTTGGAATTTTTGACGCTGAATTTAATAAGCTGCATATCTTGCGTGCGGATGAGGAGCCTTTACTTCGCGAGATACCGAAACCCGGAAATTTTGAACTTATGAAGCGTATCGCAGAAAACCTGTCAAAACCGTTTCCGCATGCGAGGATAGATTTGTATAACTGTGACAGTGGGATAGTTTTCGGTGAGGTAACATTTTTTGACGGGAGCGGCTATATGACCTTTGAACCGGATGAGTTTGACTATGAATTAGGGAAAGAATTTATACTGCCCGAGAGGAGCAATGCATGAGTCTTAAACAGATTTACCGAAATTATATTAGGAAAACAGTTGAAAAAAAACAGAAATTAAGAATCAGAAAACAGTGGATTGCAGAATGGCTGGGAATTTTGACAACAGATGCCGAAGCGGTGAGAAGCGTGAAGCTGACCAAAGCTGAAGAAAAGGAAATACAGGATTACTGGAGAAGCCTGTATGGTAAAAAAATTCCGTTGTGCTGGCATAAGAAATATTATGCGTACAGCGGTAAGCTTGATAAGGAGTATTTTCCCGAGATATTTTATACCACACGGCTGGATCCGCTGTGGAACAGGGACAGGATTACAGATGTACTTGGAGATAAGACACTGAATGAACTGATTTTTGCTAAGGCAATACATGAATCGGGACAGATTACAGTTCCTAAAACATTGGGTGGCTGCGCAAACGGATATTATTTTAGCGAGGGCAGAAAATCGTGTACGAAGCAGACCCTGACGAAAGCTTTGGGAAATATGCAGAGAAATGTGATTATAAAACCGTCAGTCGGTGAAAGCAGCGGGAACGGCGTGCGGCTTTTACAATTGCGGGGGGGGGGTATTGATAATCTGACCGGCGACACGATAAATGATGTTATGACCCTGTATGGTGAAAACTTTATTATACAGGAAGTAGTGAACGAAAACGAGGAATTGAAGGCATTACATCCGGAAAGCGTAAATACTGTAAGAATTATGACTTACCGAATCAATGGCGAGGTACACGCAACGCCGATGACGATACGCATGGGCAGGGGAAAGGATTACCGCGATAATGGTCACGCGGGAGGCATATTTGTCGGAATGAAGGACGATGGAACACTTTTGGCTAAAGCACATATGTGCGGTTCAATGGAAACCTTTGACAGGCATCCCGACACCGGAATTGTTTTTGAAGGATATTGTATATCATACGCGGAAAAGATAAGGGAGGCGGCGTTTAAGCTGCATGAGTGCTTACCAAGTGTGGGAAATGTAAATTGGGATTTGGCAGTTGACGAAACCGGAAATGTAGTGCTGATAGAGGCAAATGTAAGCTGTGGCAGTATGTGGCTGTTTGAAATACCGCACGGAAAAGGAGTTTTTGGCAGCGACACCGCTGACATTATACGGATGATTGCGAAGTGAGTGGGGAAAAGGTGGTATGAAAAGAAGAAATGAAATTGGCATTATAGCGACGTGGTTTGGTGAGTTGCCGAATTATTTTAGCGCATGGCTTAAATCCGCGGAAGCTAATAAAAGTATTGATTTTATTGTGATAAGTGACTGCGATGTTGAGAGTGAAAGCAGTAATATAATTACAATAAAAAGTACACTTCAAAATGAGGTAAGAAAATATGAGGAGAAGCTAAAGCGAAGAATTAAAATAGATAATGCCTATAAGTTCTGCGACTGCCGATTATTTTTTGGATTACTGTACGAAGATATGCTTTCTGAGTATGATTTTTGGGGGTATTGTGATATTGATTTAGTTTTTGGAGATATACGTAGTTTTGTAACAGATACCGTGTTGGAAAAGTACGACCGTATTTATACTTATGGACATTTATGCCTGTATAGGAATAACACTTTGATGAAAAATGTCTATAAAATGCCGGGAATGATATATTCACTTGATGAAATTTTTTTAGGAGAAGCAAAGAC
>JAJQDE010000062.1 GCA_021202335.1 Lachnospiraceae bacterium | reverse complement strand
CTTTCGCATCTCACATTTCCTCCTTGTTAAGCTCATTCTCCGCAGCCTGATTTTACTGTGCGCTGCGGGCTCTATATGGTCTGCGTTTCCAGTATATCGGTATTCATAAGATTTTTCAAGGCAATTCCGAAATTATCTTAAAACCGAGTTCAAGATAATCCCTAAAATCAACATGACAGTACGAAACTGTAAATACAATTTACCTTATGCACGAAAAAATATATAATACATTTACCCCAGCCTCTGCCATGCCTTCGCTTCTATCAGCACCTCCCAATGTCCGTTGTGGCTGCTTCCTACCCTGTTTATAACATGCTGCCTTTTCATTTTTCGCAAATAATACTTCACCCTGTCTACTGTCCACCCAAGCTCAAATGCGTATTCTTTCTGCGTCATTGCCGGCTTGTCATGTATGATTGCAAGCATTTTTTTATCATCCTCAGATAGTTTCAAGGCATCAGTTTGGGTAGTTTGGGTAGTTTGGGTAGTTATATCATTGACACCAAACTCTCCTTTTGCTTTCCTATACAGATTTACCCTGAAATCACCGTCAAAATCAATTAATTCCGGCTCCTGAAGTCCGTATTCCTTACATTCTCTAAAAATTCTCGGGATTCCTGTTCCCCATTTTTCAATAATTTTCATATAAGCAAACGCCCTTGCAACAGCCGGATTTCTTGGCTTGGAATATCCCTCCTTCATTTTTTGAATGGAAACATTATTCAACAGCATTTGCAATCAATTCCCTTACACTGTCTGCCGGAAGTTCATATACATCCTGCCTGTATATGCCCTGAATCTTCATTCCTAAATTTATCTTTTCCAAAACATATTGAAACGACGCGTCAACCTGTTCCTGAACCGAACCCGTAAATTCCCGCCTGTCCACAAAATAAGCCCTGTCCGTTCCCTTAAACACGCCGCACTGAATAACCGGCTGCATACGCATGGTACCCGTAAGAAGTGCATACGCGTTCGTTGGAACTGTTTTTCCATTCTCTTCCGCAAGTATCCCCCACGAAATTAATGTATTCTTTGTTATATCCTTGATTTTTACTTTTTCGCTGTCCTGGAGTGTATTTTTTAACGCGATTTCCTTCATGCTCCTGCAGAGCTTCTCAATTTCTGCGTCTGTTGCAGACATTCCATTACACGGCTCGCTGTCATAATACCGATTTTGCCCCTCCAAAATCAGCTCCTTCAGCATATATCCTTCTACCGGTCTGGTCGTTCCCGATACTCTTACATAAGTTCCTTCCGTAATTCCCTTTGACTTAATATAATAAGGACTCATAGCTCCCGGCAAAATCTCCACGACAATTATTGTCTTATCCTCTATCGTCTGCAATGTCACTTCCGGTCTGATACGCGGCTCACAAGAATCAGAAATTGCATTTGTTATGGCATCCATTGTTTGGAAAATATTCTCCGAATCCATGCCGACAATCTTCCGTGTTTTGTCATCTATACCAAAAACAATCCTGCCGCCGTCGCCATTTGCAAATGCTACTACTGTTTTCATATACTTTTCGCTTTTGTCCGGCACCGTTACCTTATACTCAACATTCCCTGATTCACCTGAAAACAGCGCATCCTGATACATTACGTCACCCTCCAATGTCCATAATAAGCTTTTTATCCGGCAGCTCCCAATTTGTTCTTAATTTGTTTATAAAATAATCCCAAAAGCAATCAGCTTCCCATATGATACATTTTTACCGCCTTTGTTTTTCAGTATAGCTTATCGCCATAAATTCATCAACCGCTTTTTAGCTTTGGTTTTGAAATTATCTTAAAACTTCTCTAAATTGCAAACTTACCCGTATTTGACAAATTGACAGTTTACAAACACTAGCCAAAGTTGTAAGGGTGGTTTTTTTATTTACCATATTTTACTGATTCAGACAAGCCCGGCTTGCTTATAATTTTTTGCCTGAAAAATTCCTGCAAAACTCCCTGTAATTGTAATCCTTATCCGGACAGCAGAGGACGGCAAAATCAATCGAAGCAAACGATTGGCTGCTGCTGCGGATTGCCTTGGCAAACAAATCGGACACAACCGCCGCGTCATTTCCGAACACGCCGCAGCCAAAAGCCCCCAAAATCAGATGGCGGTAGTTTTGCGATGCCGCAACTAAAAGCATTCCCTCAATGCGCTTGTAGAGCATAGCTTCATATTCCTGCTGTGACATTCCCTCCAATCCTAAACGTATCATCGGAGCGGCGCAGCTCATTACCGAAACGGGAAACGGCTCGGCAAGCGTTTCCGAAGAAAAATCCTTTATCACTTCCACGTAAGGGGAGAGTATAATCGCGTCAGAACCCATGTGGGTTTTTCGCAAATTATCGTATCTTATATTCTGCCGTGCACTATTCGAGAGCCATTCGGCTCTCTCATTCACGGGCATTCGCCCTATCCGTCTGTCGCAAGTCACAGCCTCTGGTGAACAAGTTCCCCTCTGTCTGTGACTTACTCCATCCGCGCACGGCTCATTGCTTTCGTGCACATTGTAATCATAATATTTCTTCGCGCTTTCGCTTTCCAAAGACAAAAGGAGCGATGTCCTGCGGCAGAGAGCCTCCTCCTGCGCGCTTGCGCCTTTTCTTGTCTGACCGCCCGGCTGCGTTGCGCTTGCCATGTTCAGGACAAGGATTGAAGAAGATGTCTGATATTTCTTTTGCGCAAGGACGAGCGCGTCCGTATTCTCGCAGCCGTAAACGCAATGAATGTCCTGTGCTTGACAATCATTTTTTGCTCTCAGCGCTTCAATATCATCGGGCAAAAATACCTGTGCTTCCTGCATCTGTTCTTTGGAAAAGCGAAGCTTTATTTCCTGCCCGTCCTTTGAATAGCTGCCCTTTTCCAAAATGCCAAGCGTGTCCTCCAATATCTCAATATTCTTTTTTCGTTTCATTTCCTTTTGTCGTTCTTTTTCCTGAATTTCCGCTTCGGAAAGTCCCTTATATTCCGCAGCCCGCATCTGTGCCGCCATTTGTTTTAACTGCTCTTCTTCAGTCATTTCTGCCCAGCCTTTCCTGCAGCTTTTGAAATACCGCGTCTGACTCTTCCCGAATATTCAAAGCCGCGGCATGGTCAAAGCCTGTACGCCCCGGATTAATTTGTACAATCGCTGCATCCCTATTTCTGTAATTCCAATAAACGCCCCCGTAATTTCCCTGTGTTCCAATGACAAGAATCAAGTCAGCGTTTGAAATCCAATTTTGGGCTTTATTGACGTCCTCATCCCAAAGGCCGACATGACTGTAAAGCGGCCATGGAAGAATTTCTCCCCCACACGATTCACAAAGAGGAAGCTCATCCTGCTTCCAAATTTCATAGCTGTCGTAGTGCCGACCGCATTCAGAACAGCAGTTTACCTGAAGGCTGCCTTGAATTTCAGCGACATTCCTTGAACCCGCAATCGTGTGCATACAGTCCACATTTGTCGTGATAATTCCTGTAAGCCTTCCTTCCTTTTCCAAATCCGCCAAAGCATAGTGGGCAAAGCTTGGCTGATAGGAAAACATATTATCAAGATATGTTGGCAGAAAGGATTTATAGCTGCCGCTGTCCCCGAATCTAGGCATAACTCCGGCGCGGCGATTGGAAAGGGACATCTGCCAATATGTCATGCCTCCTCCCGCAACTGAAATACCGGCGCCCGTAACCGCGACGATATGATTGCTGCGGTCAATATAATCGGATAGCTGCTGTATTTGGTCAGCGCCTTGACCTCCTTTGAAAAAGCTCATACGCACACCCCCTTTTTATCCGTTCAAAACCGCGTCAAGGGCTTTGGCGGCATCCTCGCGGATATTTAAATCCGCAATCCTGTCAAATTCTGTTTCGGACGGGTTAATCTGCACCAGCTTTGTTCCCGCTTTCATCCGGCTTAAATATTCGTCGCTGCGAAAGCCTGTTGTGCCAATGACAAGCACCAAATCCGCCTCGGAAATCATATCAGCGGCATTTTTCATGCTTTCCCCGGACACGCTGTCGCGGATTGCCGCGTCCATGCAGAAGCTCGTTGGCATCAGCGGCGCACCGCATTTTTCGCAGCGCGGCATATGCCCGTGGTTCCATATCTGATAATCATAGCAACGGTTCCCGCAGTCAACGCAGATATTGTCGCCAAAGCTGCCCTGAAATTCCACTACGTTTTTAGAACCGGCAATCGTGTGCAGGCAGTCTAAATTCTGCGTGACAATGCCGTAAAGCCTGCCCTCTTGTTCCAGCTGCGCAAGCTGTTTGTGGACAGCGCTTGGCCCCTTGACGAATGTCGCGTCCAAGAAAGCGTCCTTCATAACCTCATAAAATTTCTCCGGATTTTTGCGCACATAGGGAACCGAAAAAATACGACCGGCATTCATTCTTCCAACGCTCTGCTTGAGCCTGCGCATACCGTAAAGATAGGAAATTCCCGCGCCTGTGACAGCGACTGTTTTTTGGCTTTGCTCCATGTATTCTTTTAATTGCCCGTATTCGTCTTTCATAGTCAATGCCTCCTAGCCTGTCATTCTATTGCAAAAGATTAATACAACATCGCCCACCCAAGAGCAGTTAGCTTCTTCGGTGGGCGATACTTGCCATTTTTTAGATGTAGTTTGCGCTGATTGAAACCGATAATTCCCTCGGCTGCGCTTCGCCGCTCTTGCTGTAACCGATTGCGGCAGCGGAAACAGGCTTGAAGCCTTCGGGAATGCCCATCTTCGCGCACAATTCCTTATTCTTGGCAAGCCCCTGCACGCCGCCCCAAAGATAAATATTACCCAGCCCGGCATCCGTCGCGGCGATTAACATATTTTCAATCACGCATGCTGTGTTTGCGCACTCAATTCCCGGCGCCATCTGCTCCTCTGAAGCGGAAACAAATATAGCAACAGGCGCGCCATAGAAGAAATCGCGCTCCTCCATATTCATTGCAGCGGCAGTGGAACGATTGATTTCCTCAAGAATTTCCCTGTTACGGCACACGGTTAAATGAAGCGACTCATACTTGCCCGCGCCGATCGGAGCCTGACAGCCCGCCTTTACGACCATGTCAACAAGCTCGTCAGGCACAGCCTTATTGGAATCAAAATCCCTTGTTGATTTTCTTCTTGCGATAGCTTCCATTGTTTGCATAAAAATTACCTCCCAGTATCATACAATAATGTAATGTGAATAATTACATTATAGTGCGCCTTAAAAGTAATGTCAAGCGTTACAATTGATTTTCAAATGAATATCTGCTATACTTTCTTTTGCCGGTATTTTTGCACTAGGAAAGGAGATTGGCATGCGCTTCAGTAAACGCTTCCCATTAGCGGTTCATTCATTATTATTTGTTGCGGTTCTGTCGCCCAAAAGGCGCGTGACGAGCGCGCTTGTCGCTGAAAGCACCGAGTCGAATCCCGTCACTGTGAGAAATATATTCCTTAAATTATCCCAGAGCGGTCTATTGATAGCAGCCGCGGGCAAAAACGGCGGCGTGCGCCTTGCAAGGGAGCCAAAGGACATCACGTTATGGGATATATACCAGGCGATGGAAACAAACGACGTTGAAGAAATTTTTAAGCTTCACGAAACAAACAGCGACTGCCCCGTGGGTAAAAATTTTTATCAGATACTGTACCCTCACATGGCGTCCGCCGTAAACGCCATGAAAGCGGATATGGAACAGGTAACACTGGAAACACTGATAGGGGAGCTTAAAGGTCTGCTTAAGAATAAAAAAGACGCAAGCCCGTAAGCCTGCGCCTTTTTTAAGTCATTTCATATATTTTTAAAATGTGTAGATTGCTGCCGTGAGCGGAGGAAGCTTAAAGGTGATATACTGCTCCCTGTTATCGCAATTGCCCTTCCTGGACTTAAGCGACTTAGGAAGCTTATTGCCGTTTCCGCCGTATTTTGTGTCGTCAGAGTTGATAACCAGCTTATATTGTGTGTTCATCGGCACTCCGACCTTATATTTCGGGTACATCACCGGCGTCATGTTTATCACGAAAAGCATATGCTGCTTTCCGTCCCTTGACCTTCTGACAAAGGCGTAAATGCTTCTGTCCTTATCGTCCGCATTCATCCACTCAAAGCCAAGCCAGTCGTTGTCTATTTCATACAGGCAGGGGCTGCTCTTGTACAGCTTGAGCAAATCACCCATAAAATCATGCATCCCCTTATTCAAGGGCTTCGCAAGCAAGTTCCAGTCAAGCTCCCTTGCCTCGCTCCATTCGCGCTCCTGCGCAAAGTCCTGACCCATAAATAAAAGCTTCTTGCCCTCATGCCCGAACATAAACGCATAAAGATTTCTGAGATTTGCATACTTGTCAATCTCAAAGCCCGGCATCTTATTCACCATGGAGCATTTTAAGTGAACCACTTCATCATGCGACAGCGGCAGAATATAATTCTCGCTGCTGTTATAGGTCATCGCAAATGTGAGCTTATAGTGATTGTCCTTCCTGAAATAAGGGTCAAGCTTCATATACTCACAATAGTCGTGCATCCAGCCCATATTCCATTTAAATGAAAATCCCAAACCGTCGTCCTCGGGTTTTCCCGTTACCTTAGGCCATGCCGTCGACTCCTCGGCAATCGTCATAACGCCGGGGTGCTGTCCGTGAACCACGGAATTTAAATGCTTAAAGAACTCTATCGCATCAAGGTTTTCGTTTCCGCCATATTTATTGGGCACCCATTCGCCGTCCCGCTTTCCATAATCAAGATAAAGCATCGACGCCACCGCGTCCACCCGCAGACCGTCTATGTGGAACTCGTCAATCCAAAACAGCGCATTTGCAATCAGGAAATTCCTTACCTCGTTCTTGCTGTAATTAAATATCTTCGTGCCCCAGTCGGGATGCTCCCCAAGCCTCTTGTCAGGATGCTCATAAAGGCAGGTGCCGTCAAACTCGCACAAGCCGTGTGCATCTCGCGGGAAATGAGCAGGCACCCAGTCCAAAATAACGCCGATATCGTTTTTATGTAAAAGGTCTACCAAATATCTGAAATCGTCGGGAGTGCCATATCTTGAGGTCGGCGCGTAGTAGCCCGTTACCTGATATCCCCATGAACCGTCAAACGGGAACTCCGCAATCCCCATCAGCTCCACATGCGTGTACGGCATTTCCTTTAAATACTCCACAATCCTGTCCGCAAACTGGCGATAGCTGTAAAAGCCGTCCTCCGTTCCGTCAGGATGCTTCATCCATGAGCCTATATGACATTCATAAATAGACATAGGCTGACTGTTCATATCCTTTTTGGCGCGCTCAGTCAGCCACCTCTTATCACCCCACTTAAAGTGGTTTAAATCGTACACTCTCGACGCGGTCCCCGGGCGCATCTCCGCATAATTGGCGTAGGGGTCAGCCTTATAAAGCTTATTCCCGTTCGGAAGCACAAGCATGTACTTATACATCTGCCCCTCCTCAACGCCTTCTATAAATGTCGCAAAAATGCCGTTTTCGCCAAGCCGCTCCATTGGCGCGGCGCTTTCATTCCAGTCATTAAACTCGCCTATAACGTATATTTCCTTTGCGTTTGGCGCCCACACGGCAAAAAACACGCCGTTTTTGTTTCCTTTTTTGCAAAAATGCGCACCCAGCTTCTTATAAATCTGATAATGCGTCCCCTGACCAAATACATACTGATCCGCTTCCGATATAAACACTGTTGTTTCGGTATTATCCATAAACCTTTACCCCCAATTAATACGTTTCATAAAGCCTACATAAAGTCCCTCTCCTTGAGGACAATCATATCCTCGCTGTCATATCTTCTCGCAAAAAGCACATCCACAAAATTTTTAAGCTTGGACTTCTTTGACTTCCAAATCGCCTCGTCTATGATTTCCCTTACCTCGTCCTTCGTCACCACATGATTTCCGCTCTGTATGTTTGCAATCCTGGTATAAAGGGCAAGCACTCCCAGCTCGTCAATGGAGTATTCAAGCGCAAGCGCGTAGTTCTTTGCGTAAGCCACAAGCGCGTTGTTGTCCATCTCCATTAAGTCAATCCGGATGTTAAAGTAATCGGCTGCCATCGCCTGCTTCTCCAAAAGCCTTGTAATCTCCTTTTTTGTGTCCTCCATAATCACGACAATGCCAAGGTTGTCCTGATTGAGGAGCGCCGCAAGCTCATAAAGCGTTTCCTGCGTCATGCCGTTTGCCTTTTCTATTATAATAGCACCATTATTCAATTTCTCAAAGACATCTTTCAAATCTTTTTGATTAAATTTTTCACCGGTTATTTTTGCCACCTTGCCGGAGAAATTTCCATCCGCAGCCTGAAATTCGCGAATCAGGTTCTTTGCCATTCTGACAGTGTCCATCCCCGTATCGCCGGTAATGATCACATTCCCCGTAAATGACGCAAGCGTCATATTTTCAAGCGCAAATAATATCTGCCTTTTTATCTTTTTCGTAACGGCGAAATTTTCAAACAGCTTGCGCTCCTCCGCCGTAAATTCGCGGATTTCCTCGCGCCTTGCGCCGGTTGTTTCCCTCTGCGTCGTTTCCTCGATGCGCTCCGAAAGCGAGCTTAAATCCGCAGTATTCATTTTAATTTCCTGCGTCCTTAGCGCGTCCTCTTTGGCTGTTTCCGCAATGCTCTCAGCATCCTCAGGGTCAAGCTCCCCGGGCGTCTGCGGCTCTTCATCATCAGGCGCTTCCGCTTCGGCATAATCGGCAGCCGGCTCCTGCGCTTCGACATAATCCGCATCTTCATACATCAATCCGTCGGACGCTGCCTCATCATACAATGGCTCATCAGACGCCGTTTCCGAATCTTCCTTTGCCAGCTCTTCCTTTATCTCCTCCTGCGGAATAACGCGCGTTGCGCCAAGCTCCTTTGCCACCGCAGCCTCTAAGTCCGTAATAAGCTGCTCCTTTGTATCGGGCGCCACGTATGAAACATCATAATCGTCATCGTTTGTTTCCTGCATCTGCGTGTCGGGGATATCTCCCGTCACATCCGCAGCGAGAAAGCCGTCCGCTTCCCCGTCCTTGTCAAGCTCTCCGAGAATTCCGTTTTTTAACGAGCTGTCAAAGCTTGCCAAAATCTTCCCTGTCTGCGTAAGAACCTGCTGCTTAATTTCCTCCTGATGCTTTTTCGCGTTATTTAGCTTTATGCTCTCCCACTCCGAAAGCACATCGTCTATATTCATTTGACCTGTCATGGGTCGGAAATCGGGTTCGTCAGCCGTTTCCATATCCATGAGCCTTGCTTCATCCTGATAAATGTTTTCGGAATTTGCTTCCATGCGCGTGTGCTCTTCATTCACGCTGCGCTCCGTGGTATCGCGAAGCTCGTCCATATCCGGCTCTGTCTTGATAAATCTTGCGTTATCTCCGGGAAGAATAACCTTTTTCACGGCTCCCGTATTCGGAGCGGGCGCAGCCTCCGACACGCCGTCCGTCATCATCGCCACCTTGCCTGTATGTACTGCTTCCGGCTCCTCAGGCTCCTCATCATCAGGCTCGCTTTCCAATCCATTCTCCAAATCGTCCGGCTCCGTGGAGAGAAGTTCCTCCTGCTCCCGGGCAAGGATATTCTCATTGTCGGAAAACAGCTCCTTCATTCCCTCTGCAACCACCTTTTGAAGGTTAATGGTATTGTAAAGGCTCATATCCTCCGTTGAGAAAGCGGGCTGCTGCGCCGGCTCATCATCTGCACCCGCCTCCTCATATGTCACCGGATTTCCGTTTTCATCGTAAGTCTGCTCCGTGTAAAAATCGTCCGTATAATATTCGTCAGAATAATTATTTTCCGAATTATATTCTGAATAATCATATTCCGGATAGTTTTCCCTGTCATATCCGTCGTCAGCACATTCTTCACCTTCGGCGTATTCCTGCTCATATCCGCCATCGGCATATTCTTCACCTTCGGCATATTCCTGTTCATATCCGCCGTCGGCATATTCTTCACCTTCGGCGTACTCCTGCTCATATCCGCCGTCGGCATATTCTTCACCTTCAGCATACTCCTGCTCATATCCGCCGCCGGCATATTCTTCACCTTCAGCGTACTCCTGCTCATATCCGTCGCCGGCATATTCTTCACCCTGCCCATATTCATCATCGGCATAATTGTCCTGCGCGTTTCCAAGCATTATATCATATTTCGCCTGCTGAACATCCGTAAGCGGCACATGAAGCTGCTTCAGCTCCATTGCCTTCATCACATACGGACCGTCACCAAACCATAAAATAATATCATCACATTCCTCAACGCATTTCGTCGCAAGTCCGATTCTATGATACAGGTAAGCAAGCTCATACGCCCACTCTTCCTGATAATCTCTCTTTTTCAGCTCCTCAAGCAGCGCAATGCGCTCCTCAAGGCTCGCCTCCTGCGCTTCCAATATGCGGTAGCGCAGCGTAATCACTCCGATATCCTTCGGCGCTATTTTCGCATACTGCTTGTAGTATTCAATAGCCGCCACCACATCATCCAGCTCAATCGAAACCTCACACAGGGAATACACCACGGAGCGGTTCGACGGATATCTTTCATAAGCAAGCAGCAGAATGGCTCTGCTGTCCTCATTTCTCCTGTTTATGGTATATAAGGCTGCAATTTTTAAAAGCATTGAAACGCTCTTGACTCTTCTCCAGTCAACCGTATCCGCTACATTTGCAGCCTCAGAATATTTCTCCTCATCAATTAATCTTACAATTTCCTCTGAACGGACCTTATACTCGTATTTATCCACCCTTGCCTCCATCCGCCCACTGAAGCGGGCATTTAAATCAAGGTTACCCCTCTGACCATTGTACCTTTTTTCACATTGTCAGTTTAGCATAACAGGTGGTTTATGTCAACGAATTATGTGCTGTTTCCGCTTGAGCGCATATAAAATCCGCAAGCCCGGCAAACTGCTCAAGCGTAAGCGCCTCTCCCCTGATTGTCGCGGGAAGTCCCATTGCGTCAAGAGCGGCAAGCACTTTTTCCTTATCTGCCGCATTTATGTCAACCGCATTGCCAAGACTGTTTACCAGCGTTTTCCTGCGCTGATTAAAGGCGGCGCGTATCAGACCAAACATCAGCTTTTCGTCCTTTACCCGCACGGGCGGCGTTTTATGGCGCGTCAGTTTTATGACAGCGCTGTCAACATTCGGGCGCGGTATAAAGCAGGTCGCGGGAACCGTCATCCTCAGCTCGGGCTTTGCGTAATACTGCACTGCAAGCGAGAGCGCTCCGTAATCCTTTGTCCCCGGTCCTACCTGCATACGCTGCGCAACCTCCTTCTGCACCATTATGGTGATGCTCTCCAATGGCACATTGCTCTCGAAAAGCCCCATGATAATCGGAGTAGTAATATAATAAGGAAGATTTGCGACCACCTTTATCGGATTTCCTCCGTTTTTTTTCTGAACAATCGCGCCGATGTCGGTCTTTAAAATGTCTTCATTTATAATAGTAACATTTTTATATGCGGAAAGCGTGTCGTCCCGCAAAATCGGTATCAGCTTTTTATCAATTTCCACCGCCACGACCTCTCTTGCGTTCTCGCAAAGATATTGCGTCATGGCGCCGATGCCCGGACCGATTTCCAGCACGCAGTCGTCTTTATTCACGTCCGCCGCCAAAATTATATTTTGAAGAATGTTTGCGTCAATCAGAAAATTCTGACCGAATTTCTTCTGCAAATTAAAATTATATTTTTTCAGTATTGCAATTGTGTTTGTCGGATTTCCAAGTGCAGCCATACTCTCCTCTTTTCCGCTTTTGATTTTATTGTTTCCCCGGGTTAAGGCTCTGCGTCAGTCAGTCGATTCGATACATGCGCTTCGCATTCCGCGACGTTATCGCAACTACCTCATCATACGAAATTCCTTTAATTTCCGCAATCCTCTGCGCCACATACGGCAGATTTAACGATGAATTTCTTTTTCCTCTGTTTGGCTCCGGCGATAAGTACGGACTGTCCGTTTCAAGCAGGATGTGCTCTATTGGCAGGGCTTCCACCACATCCTTTAGCTTCTTTGCATTTTTAAAGGTCACAACGCCGCCAATTCCAATGTAAAATCCCATTTCCACATATTTCAGCGCCATTTCCGTACTGTATGAATAACAGTGAATAACACCGCCAATCTCATCTGCATTTTTTGCTGCCATGATATCAAACGTGTCCCTTGCGGCATCTCTTGAATGAATTATCACCGGCTTTTTCACCTCACGCGCCAAATCAAGCTGCCGCTCGAAACAAAGCTTTTGTATGTCGCGCGCAGGCTCGTCCCAATGATAGTCAAGCCCTATTTCACCCACGGCAGCCACCTTTTCCAAAAGGCACTGTTCCTTAAGCCACGCAAAGCGTTCTTCATTAAGCTCTTGCGTTTCACCGGGATGTACGCCCGCTGCCGCGTACACAAACGGATACCGCCGCGCAAGCTCCACACTTGCGGCTGTGCTTTTAAGGCTCGCCCCCACATTTACAATATATTCTATTCCGCTTTCCTGCATAGCGGACAGCAGCTCTTCTCTGTCGCCGTCAAACGCCTCGTCGTCGTAATGCGCATGTGTTTCAAAAATCATGACAATCCTCCATTTATATATAAGCCGGCAAGTCTGCGGTCAAAATAAAAACACCATCCCCAAAGCTTCCGCTTCAAAAATAGTGCTTTCAGTGCACCGCCAGGGGCTCGAACCCCGGACACCCTGATTAAGAGAAAAGGTGTCTGACACTATCTTTCAATCACTCATTCTAGTATTTTTCCTATATTGTGTCAATTGAGATTTGCATTATATTTTGGTATAATTTTTTTTGCTGCAATTATAAATTACAAATTTGTAATTCAATCTGCTTGCAAATGGGGTTTGCTTGTGATATTATATGTGTTGTAGTAGTTAGGTTTATTAAGAGTGTACGTTGTAACAAAACAAGCCCATCAAGACGGCCAGGTCTTGATGGGCTTTGCATTTATAGGCGGCTTAGCCTCGATAGACTTATTTTATAGTCCTGTCTATCAATTTGCACATTAGATGTGCTAAGACTTCCGTCAAGACGGATATGGTTAGGTCTACTAAAAGATGCACGTTTTCACCTCCTTTCAAATTTCAAAAAGTGGTGAATATGTAACATTAACATTCTACAAATTCTTACTTAATCTGTCAATTAAAGCTTAAGCTGTAATACAATTACAAATTACAACTTTGCGAATTACAAATTTGTATTACAATCTGCTTGCAAATGGGGTTTGCTTGTGATATTATATGTGTTGTAGTAATTGACATTAACGGATTGGAATAATGTTGTCATTGGCAACAAAAAGCGCCCTCTGGAATTGGTGGTTCCAGGGGGCTGGCTTTTAACGTAGCCTACACGGTTATTTCCTGTCGTGAATCTTATCAATCAATCTAAGGCACCGGCGGCTTTCCGGTGCTTTTTGCTTGCGCTTGACAAATCCATGCAAACGTGTCATTATAATGTTACCAATCTTTTTATTATGTACGGCTCTGTATGGGAAAGTTTGACCAACCTCGCCCATATGGAGCTTTACGTTTATCTGCGCTTATAGTCCTCAATTTCCCTTCGGATATACGACAGCTCCGCCGAACGCAGATAGCCAATCCTGTTATAACCCATTACCATATAATCGTAAAATCCCATATAGACGGCTAAAACGTCTGCTCCTGATTCAGTCCCGTTCTCGGGATAGCTGATTTTCAAGTAATATGAAAGCACATTCATACATTCGTGGATTAAGATGCCCAGAAGCTGTCCGGCTTCGCGCCGGGTGTTGCTGCTGATAATGATTTTGATATCTTTTTTGCTGATGAAATGGTGTTCGCTTATTATCATGCTGTCTGTAAATGTATAACAGAAAACATTAGGATATTCACCTTTATAACTGCAACTGCATAGTATTTCTCTTGCCATAGTGTTCAGGTTGTCTGCATTGTACGGATTTTGCATATACCGGCTGTATGTCTGTTCATCGAAAATAACTTTACTTCTTGGAAGCCTGACACGACACTTTGTCAACTGCAGCAGGCTGTCGATTTTTCTATATTCATATCTGTTTGATAATTTATTTACTCCGCCCGTGGTGTATGCTGTCCTGTTGGCTTCTATCGGCTTCGGTCTGCTTGTGATTCCAAATATCCTTTTGATAACACCCCATATAGATTTCAATATAAATGCCATTATTTTTATTGCTATAACCAGTACGAGCAGGGTCGCGCTTCCTATTATCATCATTGTTAGTGATTCAGCAAATTCATTTGCGCCGGTGTTGGCTATCATTTTCTTTTCTCCCTATCTTCTCTTTATCCAATTCTCAAAGTAGATGATGTTTCCGCTGACTGTTTTACGCTCTCAGCTTCTGCTTCGGCTGTTCTCATTATAGCATTTTTTCCTCTGCTGTCAGTAGCTCTATATAAGTCAACAAGCTTTTTTTCATCCTGCGACAGCTCCGAAGCTTCCTTGCCTATGAGTAACCATTCAAGAGATACTTGGAGATAATTTGCTACTATTATTACTTTATCTACGGCAGGAGAGTTTTCACTCCATCTTCTGATTGTTCCGTGTCCTAAGTTACATTTTTTTTCAATAGTATTGATTGTTGTACCATTTTCTAAGCATTTTTCCTTTATTCTTTCTACTATACTCATAACTTTCCTTTCATTTAGTAGCAAATTTTCTCCATTTCTATATTGACAAGTCGCAAATTTGCTCTTATACTGATACTTGTAATACAAATTTACTGCAGTAAAAGATTTTTAATATCTTATTGTATCACAATATTAAATTAAAATAAAGCGTGCCGCCTGAAGTGGCATCCGCCCAAAAGGAGGTTGGAGTTTTGGCTTTTTATGAATGTTTTTTTCTCTGCTGTTGCTTCTTTGTTATTTTTCCTGCGTTGGCCTGCCTTGCGTTCCGTCTTATCGCCGGGGCTGCCAAACGGACACGCGGGAAATATAAAGGCAGAAAGCACATTTCAAAAGCTGCCGGAGAAATCCCCCGCGGCACGCCCTTAACGGTCGGCGATGTCCTCCTGCTCGGCGTGGTCGGTGACCTGACGGTCGTTTCCATCCTGACGCCCGAAAGGCGCATGCTTGCCTGCGGCCATTGGTATGACGATGCCGTGCAGGATTTCATCGATGATGAGTGCCTTGAGTTCATTTATTATGGCAGTGAGCGGATTGACATTATCCGCAGCATGGCGTGCCCCGGCGTTCCGGCGTAAGAGGGCATGAAGCAGATGCGGGCGCGTGAGCGGCCCGCATATCGCGCCCTCAGCGGCGGTCCGGAAAACCGTCCCTGTCCGGGACGGAAGGACAGGCAGCGTGCCCTTAAAAGGGTTTTTCCCTAAAAATATAACCGCCTGGCGTCCAGGCTGCCCCAAAGCGCTTAATGAGCGCAAGCCGCAGAGGCGCAGCGCGAATTTAGCGCGGCGGGCTGGTACGGTCACGGCGTCGCGGCCGGGACGTCCTGCCGGCGGAAGGATGCGCGCGCGGGGACGCAGACCCCCGCGCCGCGCAATAAGGCGCGCGGCACGTAAAAAGATTGGAGGCGGAAGGATGAAATGTAAACAGGTCAGCATCAGGATGCCCGTATCGTTATATCATTACATCAACGGGCAGGACGGCGAAAGCTTCTCCTCAAAGCTGATATACCTGCTCGAGGAGTGCAGGGACGGCGAGGAGTACCGTCGGGAAAGGATCCGTTCTTATGATGAACGTATCAAGGAAAAGGAAGCGCAGCTCAGCGCCATAATGGATGAGATCAACCAATGTGCTATCATTGCCATGCGTTGGAAGCAGCTCAACGATACAATACGGCTGTTTGAGGACAGCCGATAAAGGAGGATTTTATCATGGATTTCACAACAAAGTCGGATATTCTTGTATTTTACGTAAACGCTATAGATTCAAAATCTGATGACGGCTCGCAGATAAGGGGCTGCTCGGTGCATTACCTCTTTTGGGGCGACGGCACTCAGCTTGCCCCGACTTCCGAGCCGGACATAACAAAGCCGATAGGCATGATGCGGGGCAAGTCATGGATAGACTACGGCCTGCGCAATAAGATAAGGATTGCGCCCGCCCTTTATGAAGGCACGTTCCAAATGGGCGTCGGTTCAGACGGCAAGCCTACCCTTTAACTGGTGGATGCCGCCTATAAATCAAATGTACAGATTTCGGCATACCGCATACGCGGGCTTGAAGTCCCGGGAATGCTTGAGCTTCCCGATGACGCCTATCCGCCATACAGGGACGCGGCTGCTTCCGACAGCACGAAGAGCGCCGCGGCAAAGGCTTCAAAATAGCTTTTTACTCATATTTGAGTTATCCTTTATTTTATATTTTTTAATCACGTATGGCCTTGGCTTCAGCCCGGGCCGTACCTCCGTAAAAATCAGCAGGTGGTGATAATGGTATATGGCTGTAAATCTGTTGGCGGCATTGGTGTGGCTGCTGATACTGATAATGATAACGGCAGTGATGAACACGATAGGGAAAGCGCTGAAGAGAGCGTGGTATCTGCTGACAGCCCTTCTGATGCAGATACCTCTTCTTCAGAGGACGGCGGAGAACGCGGCGGCGATGGAGAAAACGGCGCAGACGAAGAAAGCGCTGAAGAAGGAAGCTCCTCCGGAGCGTCAGGCGAAGATGAACCTGACACAGGAGAATCAGAAGCAGAGTCAGAAACAGGCTCCGAAGCAGGATCGGAATCCGCAGAGGAACCGGAAACAGGCTCAGGCGCGGAAACGGAATCAGAGTCAAAATCAGCAGAACGGAGCGCAGGCTTCGGCGCAGCAGTAGAGGAAACGGAAACCGAAACGGAAACCGAAACGGAGACCGAAACCGATGGAGAAGCAGCCTCGGAAAGCGAGGAAGCTTCCTCATCGGCGGTCACACAGGAAACAGAAACTGATGAAAATGAATCGGATGTTGTAACAGCCTATACCGAGGCTGACGTTTCCCAGCTCCATGCGGATTTGGAGCAGGTGCACTATGATCTTCAGGTGCTTGCGTGCTTCATTGTATTTTTTGTGCTTGTGCTGGTGCTCCGCTACATTTATAAGTTTTTCCGCATATTCTTTTAGGTCATAAGCCGGAAGGCTTTTGATACAGCAACTGTTGGTAAATTTATTTTGGAGGTGAAAATAATGTCTTTTATGTTAGCTACTTCGCAGCTCTCCGGTGTCGTTACGGAAGATCTGCTCTCGGGCGTGTTCGATGAGGTCATCGCGCTGCTGCCCGTCTGCATCCCCGTGATGGTCGGTTTCATTGCGCTGCGCAAGGGTATCTCGTTCATCCAGTCCATACTGCACAGCGCGTAGCAGGCTGGTTTTGGGGGCGTTGGAATTGCCTTGTGCTTTTCCGGTGCCCTTTTTCTTTTGGATTTAGGAGGTCTGGCTTTGGAAAATAAAGAAGGACGTTTTTATAAGACATACATGAAAATGAAAAGGAAAATCTGCGGCATTCTTGCCGCCGTTATTTTGGTGTCCGCGCCCGTGGCAGGCTACCGGGAAGCGGAAGCTGCAGCTATTGCCGGCGTGCTCGGAGGGATTGCGCTTGAAAATATCCTGACTTCCCTTCTTGTGACTGCGGGCGTAACCGCTCTCGGCTATACCTCAATAAAAAATATCACGTCAGATAAAAAAGACGATCTGTTTGATGCAGTCGCTTCAAACGAAACCGTCGCTTCCGCGCTTTCGGACGTGTCGGAGTATGCATCTTCCAATGCCGATACAGTCATCAGCGACGTCAGCTATTCAAATTCCAAAGGGTTTTCTTTGAAGCCCAACAGTAACGGCAGCTTGGAAGCTGCTTTAAGCGGCACGCTCATCGGTGCGGCAGCGGCTGCAGTTAAGGCTTGGGCGGATTCGGATGCAAATGAATATGAAGGTGCGGAGGAGTTTGACACTGATGGCGCATATCTGTCAACCTCTTTTGTTTCTGCGGCTACGGCTTACAGTTCTGCTGCGGGGATTGATGATTTTACTTATGACGGCGTTTATGATGAGCTGATCGATCTGGGGGTGTCGACAAGCTCGGCGCTGTTGGCTTTTAAATATAAAAGTACAGATTCTTTTTATTATGTTTTAGAATTGCCTATTAATTCATATTATATTTCCATTCCATATTCAGGCAATTATGTTTATGTTGTTAATTCCTCTACCATTAATTCTTTTGATAATAGATTAAAAAACTATTCTTTTTCTGTAACTAAAGGTTGGCTTAATTCTTTGGATTCAATGGAGTATGCTCCTTTATATAGTGTCTCGTCTAGCGGCGCAGTCAAATGTTCCTCTGATTTTTTTACATTATCTCAAAATGGTTTAGATTCCGCTATTTTATGCGGATATCCAACTTTTTATGAAGCCGGTTATTATTTTGCATATTATTACTCTGATTCAAGTGCGGACAATGTCAGCGGCTATTCAAAATCCGTTCTCACTTACGACGGCGTGCAGAATTACATATCCTACAATCCCAGCATAGCGCCGTCTTATTAGGACGGGTGGTCTTTTACCATTTCCGGGGATGACGCTGCTGCGATTACCGCTTCCGAGGATTTATCCGCAATAATCGAATACATTATTTCTTTGTCGGAGGAGTTAGAATCGTGGAAAGAAACGGTTGCGCTCAACCAGGAAGAAATCATTGCCCAAAACGAGGTCATCATCGAACAGAACGAGAGCATTTTGTCCGCCATGAACGGCGTTTATTCTTATACCAAAAACATTGCGGGCAATGTTGCCGGCATTTTGACCGCCATGGGCAATATCTACACCGCCATGACCGGTATGAGCTCTTATGTAAAAGCCCTGCCTGCCGATATCGCGGATTCCGTTTCCGATACTTATCCCGCGCTTTCCGTCGATATTGCCGACGCCGTTGCCGAAACCTTCCCCGCCATCGGCACGGAGATAGCCGATGCCATTTCCGATACTTACCCTGCCATCGGTGACGCCGTTGCCGATGCGGTCGCCGATGCCTGGGTTTTTCCTGCGGAGGTCATCGATGTCGCCATCGAACTGCCCGGTCTTATAGCCGATGCCATCGGTGCGCTGACCATCACCGTCCCGGATATTGTCATACCCGAGATTGTCATACCCGAGATAGCCGTCCCCGATGTTGCCGTAACGCTTGACCCGTCCTTTGATATTACGGTTGAGAATGATTTTGCGGGTGTGGAGGGATATATTTATTCCGCCG
Source organism: Lachnospiraceae bacterium (assembly GCA_021202335.1). Classification (GTDB taxonomy): domain Bacteria; phylum Bacillota; class Clostridia; order Lachnospirales; family Lachnospiraceae; genus COE1. The sequence continues at coordinate 6,867 of JAJQDE010000062.1, read as the reverse complement.
TGCTGGCTGTCCTTACTGCTGTTTTCGTCCCCGATACCGACCTTACCCTTGAGCGTGTCGGCACAATAAAAGGCTATTTCGGCTTCGTTGATGACATAAAGGGCATTGCGGCAGACTTCCAGACCAGTGTTTTCGGCATAACGCCGAGCCCTTATCTTAAAATTCCGATAGGCTCGCCGACCTCTGACTATGATTACGGCTTCGGCAAATACATAACCATTGATATAAGCTGGTACGCGGATTACAAGGAGTACGGCGACAGGCTCATACTCGCTCTTGTGTGGGGGCTGTTCCTGTGGAGGCTTTTTGTCCTGCTGCCCGGTATTATCAATGGTACATCAGGTTTCTTTTCTGATAAACCTGAAAGCCATGGTCTTGATCTTACCGTAAGCGGCGGAGTTGATAGCCTGCCATTGCTTGAGGATAAGCACAGGTAACAGAAGGAGGTGTTTCTTTTATGATTATGGATGCGCTTATAGGCCTTGTCTATAACATTTTCATGTTCTTATTCGGCGGCTTTGAGCCTCTGAGCTTTAACGTTGACAGCTCCGTATATGAATATATACATGATTTCGTTGCTTTTATATTTTACGTGCTGCCCATTTCAGGGTTGAAGCCGATGTTTTCCATTATTGTTTCCATTATCGGCTTCCGCATCATCGTTTCCCTGGTCAAAACAATATGGCAGCTCCTGCCGATCTTGTGATACATATTCCTTCAGCATTGCCGCTCATCAGCGCGGAGCAGTGCTCTGACCGTATTACAGCCATAGCAGATTGGAGGTTATCATGGCAAATATAATGTCAGGTTTTTTAAGCTTTTTCATCGCCGTATTCAAGATCCCGCTCATCCTTGCCGGCGGCTTCTTCGGTTTCTTCATCGGCAGCATATTCTTCTGGTACATGGTGGAGTATCTCAAGGGCAACCGTGTCAGGCGCGGGAGCGTGAGGCGTCTTAAGAAAAGGGGCTTTTTTGTCCGCCTGTTCTGGGACGCCCCGAGGCGGTATGTCAAGGACCTTTATGAGCAGAAGCCCGACTTTTTCAAGCCGCAGGGGCTTATAATCTTTACCGGCAGGCAGGGCAACGGCAAGACATCCGCGCTCATGCAGTACGCGATCGATATGCTTGACCGGTACCCGAAGGCAAAGTGCCTCTCAAACACGGCTTTTGCGTATCAGGATAAGAAGCTCTCGCACTGGCGGCAGCTCATTGACTATAAAATCGAGCATAAGGGCGTCATTGTCATCATGGACGAGCTGCAGAACTGGTTCGGGAGCAATCAGAGCCGCAACGTTCCGCCGGAGATGCTCTCCGTCATTACGCAGAACAGGAAGAACCGCCGCGTCATCCTCGGCACTGCGCAGAATTTTTACCTGCTGGCGAAGGCTATCCGCTCCCAGTGTACCGAGATCAGGCAGTGCGTGACATTCTGCGGCGTGCTTACTGTTGTGATCAGGCGCGAGCCTGTATGTGATGAGGCGGGGGATGTTAATGAAATGAAATTCCGCGGCATGTATTTCTTCGTCCATTCCGAACGCCTCCGCAATTCTTACGACACCTGGAGCACGGTTGCCGCATTGTCCGATTCAGGATTCAAGGAGGAACAGGCTGTTCCGGAACCGCAGGTCAGGGTTGTCGTTGGCTGCAAGAAATAAGCATAAGCGCAAAAGCATAGCCCGCCGGCAGGCGGTGCGCGGCTGTGCCGCGCTCCCTCCGGCGGGCGGCTTTTGCGCCGGCGCCACGTCCTGTAATACGTGGTCTGAAAAACCATTGTAATACAATGGAAAAATACCTTCAAAAGCCCTGAAATTCAAAAGATTAGTTTCAACTAACTAATTTGGGGAAATTGACTTTTCCCCAAACTTTATAAATTGTCATACCAACTAAAAATTTTATAAAGTTATAAACATATGTATGCAAATGTAACATAATAAATCTGATTGGTAAAGGATGTGTGAAGATGATTAACAAGCATAACATGAGCAAGCATGAAAAAGAAAACGCTCTTTTTAAGGAAATGTCACATGAGGAACAGGAAAAATATTTCTCATTCAGGAAGTCCGCTTTCATGCACAACATTGACACCTTTTATTACAGCGTGAAATTCAGGAACGATTTCCGCCTTGACACGCAGGACAGGCTTGTGAAGCGTTTCCGCCGCTTCTTCAATGCGCAGTATAAGGATTTGGCGGCTTATGACGGCATTGGCGACTTCCATCTTGACGGGCTTAACAGCGATCTGGTCCTTAAGCCCGTGACATTCAGCCGCTTCTACACCATATGCCTCTCATACCCTGAATACTTCGACGTGTTCTTTGCGCCCGTAGTGCCTAAGGCGGCAGACGGCGGCGAGTCCGTGACGAGCGAGTTCATCGTGCAGATACGCTCATATATGCTGTGGATGTTCGGAGTGCGTGACGCGTTTGAAAACAGCTACCGCTATATAAAGGGCATTGCGGAGCAGTTCGGGCTTGAGATAGACTTTGTGCAGGAAAACAGGGCTGACTACTGCTGGCACTCGAACTTCTTAAGCAATCCCGAAAAGTTTTTTGCGCCTGAAAGCTTCTATAAGATGAGGGTTGACCGCTTCAAGAACGCTACATACGTGACAAACAAGGTAGGCTCGGAGGATTACGAGATTGACTATGTTGCTTTGGGCAAGCGTTCCGACAAAGTATTTGTGCGCATATACCTTAAATCCCGCGAGGTCATAGAGCAGAATTATAAGCCGTGGTTCTTCAAGATATGGCGCATGAACGGGCTTATAAGCGAGTATGACTTATTTGTATATGAGCGCTGCTTTGAAAAAAGGAACTGGTTTTACAGATACTATGCGCGCTTAGAGTTTTATTTGCAGCACGGATGCAATCCCGAAATGCTCTCATATGTGCAGCGGATTTTGAGCGGCTCCGTAAAGCTTGCCGAGGACAGCCTTATTGCACTCGCGGAGGAGCTTACGCCTCCCATAAACCTTATTGTCAACGTGGAGTATCAGACGATGCGCCGTCACTCTAAAAGCTATGAGCTGATTCCGTTCAAGGATTACACGCAGTATGGCGAGTGCGCCCGCGTCTACCGGTACATTGATAACAGGAAGATTATCATAGATTACCTGACTAATGATGTGTTCCGCATGGTCAAAAAGGAAGGCACCGCGCGGAAAAGCCGCCGCGAGCTTTGCGGCTTTTGGGAAGCTCTGCGCCGTACACGCTGCATTGATATGCGCATGACATCTGACGGGATAAAGCTTGTCCGCGACTACAACAGGAAGCTCAATGCCGAGAGCATGAAGCAGAGGGTCATATATTCTGCCGTGACTTACGGTCTGTATGTCCGGGGGCTTAACAATGACAGCCCCATGCAGGACTGCTTTGAAGCTCTTATGCGCATGAATGATAATGACGTGCATAAGGCTATGGAGTACAAGGTCAGGAAGCAGAAGCTCCTCAACCGTGATGAGCTTGCAGGCGTCTATGAAAGTGACGTTATCCGTCCGTTCGTTCTGCTTGATGAGGATTCGGGCGTGCTGTACGGCTCTGAAAGCGTCAATAAGCCTGACTTTTTGGAGGATTTGGACAATGACGGTTGAAGCTGCATTTGAGCTTTTCCTTGATGACAGGCGCGTTTACTGCACCGATAAGACCATGAAGGCTTACGGCGGCCATGTCGGGCTTTTCATCTCGTGGCTTGAAAAGGAATACGATGCGCCCGGCGGGATTGAATTTTCCTCCCTGCCTGAAAGCGACAATATATACAGAAGCTATATAGTATATCTCCGCCAAAAGGGCACGGTAAAAAATTCAACCATCCGCAGCTATGCGCGGCATATAAAAGCATTCCTGCGCTCCTGCTATGAGGAAGACATATGCAGGGATTACATAAAGAAGGTGAAGCTCCCGAAGGACGATGCGGAGCTTAAGCTTCCGCTCTTTGCCGATGAAGCCGTAAGGATCGACTCATTCTTTGATATGTCAACGGAGGCGGGGCTGCGCAATTACTGCATCTTCCATCTCATGCTCGACTGCGGCCTGCGGACGCAGGAGGTCTGCCGGCTGCAGAATGCACATATGGATAATGACAGGAATCTGCTCCGCATAGTCAACTCAAAGGAAAACAGGTCGCGGATCGTGCTCTGCCCTGATTTCCTTTTAGAAGCTTTAGCGCGCTACTCGTCACTTGCGGAAAACGCGGGAAGCTGCCCGCAGCTTCTCCGCTCGCTTAAAAATCCTCAGAAGCCGGTGACCGAGAACGCCGTCAGGCAGCTTTTCGCGGACCTGAAAAAGCAGTCGGGGGTTGAAAGGCTGCACGCGCATCTCCTGCGGCATACCTTCGCAACCTCCTACCTTGTCGGCGGCGGCAATCTTGAGTTCCTGCGCGTGTTCATGGGACATTGCGATTATAACGTGACTAAAATGTACAGCTCACTCGCCGCACAGTGCCGGATGCTCGGGGTAAGGATTTACGAATTGGACCCTGTTTTCTTTAAGACCGGGTATTGAGCAAAATAAAAACACCATCCCCAAAGCTTACGCTTCAAAAATAGTGCTTTCAGTGCACCGCCAGGGGCTCGAACCCTGGACACCCTGATTAAGAGTCAGGTGCTCTACCAACTGAGCTAGCGGTGCGCATTGTTTTATTTAATTATCATGTCTCGTGTCAAGCGACAATAGATACTATACCATTGAAAAAAGAATGTGTCAATATATTTTTTCAATTTTTTTGCCAAATTTTTTATTTTATTGTTATACGCTTATTGCGATATTTTATTTACGCTATCATAAATGTCAAAAACAGTTGATTGTTTCGGCAAATTTTACTATACGTATGATACGAGGAAACAAATTTTTTCAAAGAAACGGAGAATAACAAAATGAACAAAATAGGCATTATCGGGGCTATGGAGCTTGAGGTTTCAGAGCTGAAATCAAAGATGGAAGTCAAAAATGTAGTCGAGAGAGCAGGCATGAAATTTTTCGACGGTACATTAAGCGGCAAAGACGCCGTGATTGTGCAGTGCGGAATCGGCAAGGTAAACGCAGGAATGTGCGTACAGATTTTGGCTGATTTATTTAATGTGGACGCAGTAATAAACACAGGCGTTGCGGGATCGCTTCGCGCCGAGGTAAACATTGGCGACATTATCATATCCACCGACGCCTGCGAGCATGATATGGACGTGAGCGCATTGGGATATGAACCAGGAATCATACCGCAGATGGAAACATCGTTTTTCAAGGCGGACAGCACACTTGCCTCAAAGGCAAAAGCAGTATGCGAAAGGGTAAACCCTGAAATCAGCGTATATGATGGGCGCATCGTCAGCGGCGACCAGTTCATCTCCGACGGCGCGACAAAGGATAGGCTGATCAAGCTCTTTGACGGCTCATGCGCGGAGATGGAAGGCGCGGCGATAGCCCACGCGGCATTTCTGAACAAGCTCCCGTACGTTGTCCTTCGCGCCATTTCAGACAAAGCGGACGACAGCGCGCACATGGATTACCCTGAGTTTGAGCGCGCGGCTGCCGCACACTGTGCAAGACTTGTTGATAATTTGCTCGCGGAGCTTTAAAGTTTGAAAGTTTTTCAAACTTTCAAACCCAAGTTGGTGTCGCAGGCTCCACCAACTTGCACCATTAGCCACTCCCTGCGGTCGTGACATGAGTTGAAAAATGGAGGACTGTTTAAATGGGAATACATTTCGGAGTTGATTACTACCCTGAGCATTGGCCAAGGGAGCGTTGGGAAACAGACGCCAAGCTTATGCGTGAAATGGGCGTTCAGGTTGTAAGAATGGCTGAGTTTTCATGGTTTAAGATGGAACCTGCGGAGGGTGAGTTCCACTTTGAATGGCTTGAGGAGGCTGTCGCGCTTCTCGACAGCTACGGCATAAAAACCGTGCTTGGCACGCCGACTGCCGCTCCCCCCGCGTGGATTGTGCGGAAAAATCCCGAGATACAGCCTATGGACAGGCAGGGAAGACGGCGCTTCTTTGGCGGCAGGCACCACGACTGCCAGTCAAACGAGGTGTACCGCGCGCACGTAAAGCGGATTTTTACCGCGATGGCAAAGCATTTTGCCGACAATCCGGGCGTTATAGGATAAATGCTATGATCCGTTTCCCCCCAGAATTTCTTTTTGTTTTTTCCTGCTGAACCCTGACAGTACGAGAAAGTAAGACTTATCCAGCATATCCTTTAACAGGTCATCCGGAACATTTCCGTCCGGTTTCACAGAATTCCAATGTGTTTTATTCATATAGAATCCCGGAATAATGTCCTCGTACTGCTGCCGCAGGAAATCCCCTTCTGACGGCTCCAGCTTCAGCGTTATGTAATATGGTTCATTGTTTTTACCCAGACAGACCGCCGCAAACATTTTTCCACCAATCTGATATCGAATCCAGTTCCAGTCCTTTTGGATATCTTTTGTCACACCCGGTTTATTCATCAAAAATTCGTCAAGCCACAAATATCTCATAACTCTCCGTCTCCTTTCCCACACCCTTGTCTCCATTTTCTGCAGTGTTCAAGCCTTGTGCCGTTATCGCCCTGTTTCGCATCATAGGCAAAAGAGTGCAGCAGCGAGCAGACAAATTCTTCACATTCCCCACAATGGCTGTGTTTCTTTGCCTCACAGCATGATTTTACAGGACAGCTGTCACCCCAGAACGGCTTTTCCATGACTGTACACCCGGTACATCCCACAGTTTCCCTGTATTCACATTCACTGCACAACAGGCCGCATCTTGATTCTCCCATAACCTTTACCTCCAAATTGTGAATGATCTTTTCATTCACATGATGATAAATGAAGTATAGCAAAGCCAACACGACAACAGTCTGTCATGTTCCTGCATTTAAATTGTCT
>JAJQDE010000020.1 GCA_021202335.1 Lachnospiraceae bacterium | reverse complement strand
TCTTGATATATGGCAGGAATGACGCCGATGATGACACAGTATATGGAAACAAAAAAGCAATACAAGGACTGTATTCTTTTTTACAGACTCGGTGATTTTTATGAAATGTTTTTTGAGGACGCAAAAATTGTGTCAAGAGAGCTGGAATTAACCCTCACGGGAAAGGACTGCGGTCTTGAAGAGCGTGCGCCTATGTGCGGCGTGCCCTACCATGCGGTCGGAAACTATCTTACGCGGCTTGTGTCGAAGGGCTATAAGGTAGCCGTTTGCGAGCAGATGGAAGACCCTAAGATGGCAAAAGGGCTTGTGAAGCGTGAGGTGACGCGGATTGTCACACCCGGAACGAACCTTGACGCGCAGGCGCTTGAGGATTCCAAAAACAATTATATTATGTGCATTTCGCATTTTCCCAATAAGATAGGCATTGCAGTAGCGGATGTGACGACGGGCGATTTTTACGTAACGGAAACGGACAGCCTTTCAAAGCTTACGGACGAGCTGTATAAATACATGCCGACCGAGATTATCTGCAATGATGCTTTTATGATGAGCGGCTTTGACACTGACGATTTGAAGGGACGGCTTAAAATCGCGGTGTATCCGCTGGAGCAGTGGTATTTTGACGAGGACGGATGCAGAAAATGCCTTATGGAGCATTTTAAGGTTAATACGCTTGCCGGCATTGGACTTGAGGATTTTCCGACAGGAATCATCGCATCCGGGGCGCTGATGCAGTATCTTCTTGAAACGCAGAAAACAAAGCTTACGCATATAACACACATTACGCCGTACCTTGCCAGCCGTTTTATGCTTTTGGACAGCTCCACAAGACGCAACCTTGAGCTTACGGAAACCCTGCGCGAGAAGCAGAAGCGCGGCTCGCTGCTGTGGGTGCTTGACAGAACGAGGACTGCGATGGGCGCAAGACAGCTAAGAAGCGACATTGAACAGCCGCTTATCAATAAAGACGATATCAATGACCGCCTTGATACGGTGGGACAGCTTTGCAAAAATACGGTTGCAAGGGATGAACTGCGTGAGTATCTGAACGCGATTTATGATATGGAAAGGCTTTTGGGCAGAGTCAGCTACCGGACTGCCAACCCGCGTGATTTAATATCCTTTGCCAATTCCATGGAGATGCTGCCGCATATCAAGACTGTACTGAAGGAGTTTGACGCGAAGCTTTTGGTGGAAATTGACGAACAAATTGACGCGCTTGAGGATTTGTGCCTGCTGATAAAAAGCTCCATCTGCGATGAGCCTCCCATACTGATACGCGAGGGCGGCATCATAAAGGACGGCTACGATGAGGACATCGACCACTTAAGAAAGGCGAAAACCGACGGGAAAGTATGGCTTGCACAGCTTGAGGAAAAAGACCGTGAGCGGACGGGAATTAAAAACCTCAAAATAAAATACAACAAGGTGTTCGGCTATTATTTTGAGGTCACAAATTCTTTCAAAAACATGGTACCGGAGGATTACGTGCGAAAGCAGACACTTGTGAATGCGGAACGCTATACAACTCCAAAGCTCAAGGAGCTGGAGGACACGATTTTTAACGCGGAGGATAAGCTCTCCACCCTTGAGTACGATTTGTTCTGCCAGATAAGGGACGATATTGCGGGACAGCTTGAGCGCATCCAAAGAACGGCAAAGGCGGTGGGGCGGCTTGACGTGTTTGCGTCGCTTTCCGTTGTTGCTGAGCAAAATCATTATGTAAGACCCACGCTCAATGAAAAGGGCGTTATTGATATAAAGGATGGCCGTCATCCTGTAGTGGAAAAAATGATAGAGCATGACATGTTTGTGGCGAACGATACCTATTTAAACAACAGTAACCACAGCGTAGCCGTGATTACCGGACCGAATATGGCGGGAAAATCGACCTATATGCGTCAATCTGCGCTTATTGTGCTCATGGCGCAGATTGGAAGCTTTGTGCCTGCAAAAAGCGCGGATATCGGTATTGTCGACAGGATTTTTACGCGTGTCGGCGCGTCGGATGATTTGGCGAGCGGTCAAAGCACCTTTATGGTTGAGATGAATGAGGTTGCCAATATTTTAAGAAACGCGACCTCCAAAAGCCTCCTTGTTTTGGATGAAATCGGACGCGGAACATCAACCTTTGACGGGCTGAGCATTGCATGGGCTGTTATCGAGCACATAAGCAATAAAAAGCTTCTCGGCGCGAAAACCCTTTTTGCCACGCACTATCATGAGCTGACGGAGCTTGAGGGCAAAATCAGCAACGTCAACAACTACTGCATCGCCGTCAAGGAAAGAGGCGACGATATTGTATTTTTGAGAAAAATCGTCAAGGGCGGCGCTGACCGCAGCTACGGCATACAAGTGGCTAAGCTTGCGGGCGTGCCTGACATGGTGATAGACCGCGCAAAGGAGATTGCGGAGCAGCTAAGCGACAACGATATTCTGCAGAAGGTTCAGGAAATTACGGTCGATACAAGGGGTGAAAATAAAAAGGTAAAGCACTACGACGATGTGGATTTGGGACAGATGTCGCTGATGGATACCGTAAAGGACGAGGATATCATCAATGAGCTTTGCGAGATTGACGTATATAATCTTACTCCTATGGACGCGCTGAACACACTTTACAGGCTTCAGAGCAAGATAAAGAACCGATGGGGAACAAACTGACGGAGGAATGTTTGAAAGATGGCGGAAATTCATGTACTGGATGAATCGACAATTGACAAGATTGCCGCGGGAGAGGTTGTTGAACGCCCTGCAAGCGTGGTAAAGGAGCTGGTGGAGAATTCCATGGATGCGGGCGCGCATGCAGTCACTGTTGAAATCAGGGAGGGCGGCATTGAGTTCATCCGCGTGACTGACGACGGCAGCGGCATTGAGCGCAGTCAGGTGCGGAACGCCTTTTTGCGCCATGCTACAAGCAAAATCAGCTCGGTGGCGGATTTGATGAGCCTGAACAGCATGGGTTTTAGAGGCGAGGCGCTTTCCAGCATCGCCGCGGTATCAAAGGTGGAGCTTGTCACAAAGACCGCAGACGACGTCACCGGAACCAGGCTTTGCCTTGACGGAGCGCGCGAAACTGCCTTTGAGGAGGTCGGAGCGCCCGACGGCACGACATTTATCGTTAGAAATCTTTTTTTCAATACTCCGGTGCGCCGGAAATTTTTAAAAACTGCCATGACTGAGGCAAGCTATGTTACCGACTTACTTGAGCACATGGCGCTTTCAAGACCTGAAATTTCCTTTAAATATGTAATCAACGGACAGACAAAGTTCTATACAAACGGCGACGGCGATCTGCGGGCAATCATCTATCGCATTTTCGGCAGGGATATTGCCGGTGAAATGCTGGAGTTCCAGGTGGTTGATGAGGATATTGTGCTGGAAGGATTTTTGGGAAAGGCGGTATTAAACCGTGCAAACAGAAATTTTGAGAATTATTTTGTAAACAGGCGTTACATTAAAAGCAAAATTATTTCCAAAGCGATAGAGGAGGGCTATCAGCCGTATATGATGCAGCACCGATATCCGTTCTGCGTGGTGCATATCACAGTGCCGCCGGAGAGTGTGGATGTGAATGTACACCCTACGAAAATGGAGGTGCGCTTTTCAAACCAAAACGGCATTTATAAGCTGATTGCGGAAAACATTTCAGACTTTCTGTCCCGTCAGGAAATGATACCGCAGGCAGGCATCGGTCAGGAAAAAAAGAGCGGTAAAAAGGAGGAAAAACGCGGCTTGCCTCCAAAGGCGCCCGAACCGTTTGAGAGAACGCGCAGGCTTGCGGATAATCCGGTCGGTGTGGCAAACGTATTTCGGGAGGATGCAGGCTACAACAGCACAAAAAATGACACAGATGTCACGTCCGACACCCCGTCCTTTTTTGTTGACAACCGCACGGACATACCGCAGACAATACAGCAGGGCAGTCTTGCGAATGTTCCTTGCGTGCCGCCCGGGAAAATATTGGGAACGCCGCCAAAGGACAACGCCAGTTTGGAAATTATAAAGGCGAAGGAGCAGATTATCGTAGAAAAGCCCGAGCAGTTGAATTTCTTTGATGAGAAGCTTTTAACGCGGGAGGCAAAGCAGGAGTACCGCATTGTAGGTCAGGTGTTCGGCACCTACTGGATTATCGAGTACCGCGACAAAATGCTTATGATAGACCAGCATGCCGCGCATGAAAAGGTAAAATATGAGCAGATACTGAAAAAAGTGGAAAATAATGATGTATACACGCAGACTCTCACGCCGCCGGTGGTCATAAACGTCACCCCTAAGGAGGCGGATGTGCTTCAAAGCTACGGGCAGTATTTTCGGGAGCTTGGCTTTGAAATAGAGGACTTCGGCATGGATTCCTTTGCAATCAGGGGCGTGCCGTTGGATTTATTCGGGCATGACATTCAGGAGCTGTTTGAGGAGGTTCTGACACAGCTGTTACAAAGTCCCGTAAAGGGCGTGCCGCAGATTATCCGCGAGAAAATCGCGTCGATGGCATGTAAAGCGGCTGTCAAGGGAAACAGCACGCTTAGCTTTGAGGACGCGGACAAGCTGATTGAGCAGCTTTTGGAGCTTGACAACCCATACAATTGTCCGCATGGCAGACCGACGATTATTTCCATGTCTAAATATGAGGTGGAGAAGAAGTTTAAGCGCATAGTATAGGCACAAATTGGCGTGATGTTTAAATATTTAAAGAAATAGGAACCGGTGTGAATTTATGAAAAAAAATCCGCTTATTATACTGACGGGACCTACGGCGGCAGGGAAAACAAAGCTTTCCATAGAGCTTGCGCATGCCGTGGACGGCGAGATTATTTCGGCTGATTCCATGCAGGTGTACAGGCATATGGATATCGGCTCCGCCAAAATCCGTCCCGAGGAAATGCAGGGAATAAAGCATTACCTTGTGGATATCCTTGAGCCGTCGGAGGAATTTAATATCGTACTGTTTCAAAGGTACGCAAAGCAGGCAATATCGGAAATCTATGCCGCGGGAAAAATACCGATATTGGTTGGCGGCACGGGCTTTTATATCCAGTCGGTTTTGTATGATATTGATTTTGAGGAAAGCGATAAGGATACGGCTCTCAGGCGGGAGCTTGAGGCGATTGCCGCGCAAAAGGGCGCGGGATATCTTCATGACATGCTCCGGGAGTGCGACGAACAGGCGGCGGCAGCGATACATGAAAACAATGTAAAGCGTGTAATCCGGGCAATCGAATATTACAGGCAGACAGGCAGGAAAATATCAGAGCATAACGAAACGCAGCGCCAGAAAAAAGCCGCATACGGCTCATGCTATTTTGTACTTACGGATGAAAGGCAAAGACTGTACGAAAATATTGACAGGCGTGTGGATATGATGATAGCGGACGGACTTGTCGGGGAAGTGAAGGCGCTGATGGATATGGGATGTAAACGCGACTCGACGGCAATGCAGGGTCTTGGCTATAAGGAAGTTTTTTCATATCTTCAAGGCGAAATAACGCTTGATGAGGCAATTTACCAAATAAAAAGAGATACGCGCCATTTTGCGAAAAGGCAGCTTACCTGGTTCCGGCGGGAGCCGGATGTCATATGGATTGAAAAGGATAAATTTGCATATGACGATGAAAAAATGTTAAACTATATGATAAATGTTGTGAGGGCAAATGAATGAATACGGAGATACAAAACATATATAAGGAGCTTGGAATATCGGATAAGGTTTATCAGTTCAGCGCCGAAATTCTTGACGGTCTGTCAGAACGCTTTAAGGAAATTGATAAAAATGCGGAGTACAATCAGTTAAAGGTCGTAAAGGCAATGCAGGACAGCCGTGTGAGCGAGGCGTGCCTGCTTGGCACGACCGGATATGGCTATAATGATTTGGGGCGCGACACGCTTGAAGCGGTTTACGCGTCAATTTTTCATACTGAGGATGCTCTTGTCCGCCCGCAGATTACCTGCGGCACTCATGCGCTGGCGCTTGCCCTCATGAGCAACCTGCGCCCGGGCGACGAGCTTTTGTCCCCTGTCGGAAAGCCGTATGATACGCTCGAGGAGGTTATTGGCATCCGCCCGTCAAAGGGCTCGCTTGCCGAATACGGAATTACCTACGCGCAGGTTGACCTTTTGGAGAACGGCGTCTTTGACTATGAAAACATTAAAAGGGCAATCAATGAAAATACAAGACTTGTGACAATACAGCGCTCTAAGGGCTATCAGACCAGACCGACACTTTCCGTGCGGAGAATAGGAGAGCTTATTTCTTTTATAAAAAGAATAAAGCCCGATGTAATCTGCATGGTGGATAACTGCTACGGTGAGTTTGTGGAAAGGCTCGAGCCGTCAGATGTCGGCGCGGATATGGTGGTAGGCTCCCTGATTAAAAACCCGGGCGGTGGTCTTGCGCCGATTGGCGGGTATATTGCGGGAAAGCGGGAATATGTGGAAAATGCGGCGTACAGGCTTACCGCTCCGGGGCTTGGCAGAGAGGTCGGAGCATCGCTTGGCATCTTAAAGGACTTGTATCAGGGAATTTTTCTTGCGCCTACGGTTACGGCAGCAGCGCTCAAGGGTGCGATATTTGCCGCAAATGCCTATGAAAGGCTGGGCTTCAGGGTAGTGCCGGACGGCTCGGAATCAAGACACGATATCATTCAGGCAGTTGAGCTGGGTTCACCCGAGGGCGTGGTCGCCTTTTGCAGGGGCATACAGTCCGCCGCGCCGGTTGACAGCTTTGTGGCTCCGGAGCCGTGGGATATGCCAGGCTATGACAGCAAGGTCATCATGGCGGCAGGCGCCTTTGTGTCCGGCTCGTCCATAGAGCTGAGCGCAGATGGTCCCATAAAGCCGCCCTACGCCGTATATTTTCAGGGCGGGCTTACCTTTGAGCACGCCCGCTTCGGCATTATGAAATCGCTGCAAAGCCTGGCGGACGCGGGGATAGTAAGCTTCTAAGGAGCGCTCATTCCATGTCGGATTTTGACAAATAACTTTATGCAATGCGATGGGTGTCGAAAAAAAACGAATATTTTTTATGTACAGACTTTGCTTCGTGTGATAAGATATAGCTTATGAGAAGCCGTTTATAGAGAGCCGGTCTTAAAAATATGAGTCTTTTAAAAGAAATATATGCACCCGACGAGCTGCCATATGACAAATTTCTGCATCTCGGCGCAGAAAGCCTGTCCGATGCTGAGCTGCTTGCAATTATGCTGCGCACCGGCACAAAGGACAAGACGCCCATAGAGCTTGGAAGAGAAGTATTAAAGCTTGCAGGCGACAGGCGCGGTCTTTTGGGGCTGCATCATTTTACGGTAAACGATTTGATGCAGATTTCAGGAATCGGAGAAGTAAAAGCAGTACAATTGCTGTGTATTGCAGAGATTGCAAAGCGCACTGCAAACATGAGGGCAAAAGCTGACCTCTGCTTTGACAGACCCAAAACGGTGGCTGCCTGTTATATGGAAAAGCTGCGCCATAACACAACGGAGAAGCTTGTGCTGGTGCTTTTGGATAACAGAAAGGACATCCTGAGCGAAACGGAGATATCCATGGGAACCGCAAATTCCACCCCCGTATCTCCACGCGAAATATGTATCAGGGCGCTTCGGGCGGAGGCGGCGTATATGCTGCTTGTGCATAACCATCCGAGCGGAAATCCCGCACCGAGCAGACAGGATATCCTGGTGACGCAAAAGATAAAAGAAGTGTCTGATTTGATTGAAATTCCGCTGTTGGATCATATTATCATAGGTGATAACAGGTATACGAGTTTTAATGAAAAAGGGCTGTTATAAACAATGCTTAGCAGAAAGGAGCTGTTAGAAAAGTGGCTAACAACGCATTTGGTATCGACTTAGGTACCAGAACAATAAAAATTTACAATTCACATGGTGATAATGTGGTTGTAGAGAAAAATATGATTGCCATTGAGGACAAAAAAAATCTGTTTGCATATGGTGATTCTGCTTTTGAAATGTTTGAAAAAGCGCCTTCAAATATCGAAATTTCTTATCCGCTCTGCAACGGTGTGATTGCGGATATTAAAAATATGCAGCTTTTGCTGAAAAATTTCATTGTCGATTGCAATAAGGGCGTCGTAAAGCCTGCTGAATTTTACATTGCAGTGCCTTCCGACATTACTGCGGTTGAAAAAAGAGCGTTCTCCGATTTGGTAAGGGATGCAAACGTAAAGGCAAAGAAAATCATGCGCGTGGAAAAAGCCGTGGCGGACGGGCTGGGGCTTGACATCGACGTTAAGAATGCGCAGGGTATTCTTGTCGTGAACGTCGGCTTCCACACCACCGAGATATCCATTCTTTCCCTCGGCGGCATAGTTTTGAGCAGGCTGATAAATGTAGGCGGACAGAAGTTTGACGAATCCATAAAAAATGCCATCCGCAAGGAATTCAGCCTTATTGTAGGCAGCAAAACCGCGGAAAACGTGAAAATCAATCTGCGTGAGCTTGAGCAGGAGGGCAAGGGCGCCATTGTATACGGAAGGGATATTGTCACGGGGCTTCCTATGGAAAAGGAAATACCGACCGACCTTGTAAGCGAGAGCATGCTTGAAAACTTCAATGTTATTATTGATAATATCCGCGTAATACTTGAAAGAACTCCGCCGGAGCTGTCTGCGGATATATTCAGGAGAGGAGTCTACCTGACAGGCGGCGCTTCGCAGGTGGCGCATCTTGCAGAGCTGATAGCAAAAGGCACCGGCTTAAAGGTCAATGTCAGCGAAAATCCCGTGTCAGGCGTAGCGCTGGGGCTTTCAAAGATTATAAAAGACGATAACTATAAATCCGTAGCTTATTTAGAAGGAACGGGGCGCTAATATAAATGAGTCCGATTGTAAAGAGAAAACGTGAAAAATTCTCTATTCCAAGTAAATATTTATTGCTGCTGCTGACCTGTGTCTGCGTGCTTTTAATGGCTGTCACATTTTTTACGGATTATTCCGCAGGCCCTTTAAATACGCTTGTGGGATATATGGTCGTGCCTTTTCAAAACGGGGTCAGCCGTATAGGGACATGGATATCAGTCCGGGTGGACGAGCTGGGCGAGCTTCAGGCGGTGCTTCAGGAAAATCAGGAGCTTAAGGAGCAGATTGATGAGCTGATTGTGCAGAACACACAGCTCCAGCAGGATAAATATGAGCTTAATAATCTCAGGGAGCTGTATCAGCTTGATGAACAGTACAGCGGTTACGAAAAGATAGGAGCAAGAATTATCGCACGGGACAGCGGAAACTGGTTCCACTCCTTTACCATTGATAAGGGAAGTGACGACGGGCTTGAAACGGACATGAACGTGATTGCCGGCGGAGGGCTTGTGGGGCGCATCGTTGATATCGGTACAAACTGGGCTAAGGTGAACGCTGTCATAAATGACAACTCCAACGTGAGCGGAATGGTGCTTTCAAGCTCCGATATCCTCATGGTTACGGGTTCATTGGAGCTTATGGAGGACGGCGTTATCGGCTTTGAACAGCTTATCGATTCCGCAGGAAACGTTCAAATCGGCGACAAGGTAGTGACTTCAAACATAAGCGACAAATATCTCCCGAGTATCTTAATCGGCTATATCACGGAGATTAATCAGGACTCAAACAATATTACAAAGTCGGGGAAGCTTACACCCGAGGTGGATTTTGAGCATCTTGAGGAAGTGCTTGTCATAACGGAAACAAAACAACAGATATCCGATTAGGTGTGGCTGATGAAAAGAAATATTATACTGTTTTTTGTTATAATAACAGGCTTTGTGCTCCAAACTACGCTTTTTCAGACGCTTAGCTTCGGGGGTATATCGCCTAATATACTGATTATTATTACCGCCTCTTATGGCTTTATGTTCGGAAAGCAATACGGTATGGTGGTAGGTTTTCTGTGCGGTCTGCTTATGGATGTCTTTTATGGCGACGTGCTCGGCTTTTATGCATTGATTTATCTGTACATAGGGGCTGCAAACGGGATTTTTAACAGTCTGTTTTATCAGGAGGATATCAAGCTGCCGCTTCTTCTGATTACGGCAAGTGATTTGTGTTACTCGCTTGTCTGCTATATACTGCTGTATCTTTTGCGCGGCAGATTTAATTTTGTATTTTACCTGAGAAATATTATCGCACCTGAAATTGTATATACGATATTTGTTACTGTATTTTTATATCCGTGTATTCTGCTGCTCAATCGGACAAAAGCAGATGCCGGCTATGACTCACAGCGAGAGAGGTGACGTGAGGATTGTTTAGAAATCTAAGAGAGTGGCTGATTAATTTCCTTACCTCAAGGCTTTTGCTGCTGTTTATTATCTTTATTGGAATGGCAGTGCTGTTGGTATACAGACTTTTTAATCTGCAGATTGTAAACGGCGAGGAGTATTTGGACAACTTCCGCCTTATGATACAAAAAGAAAAAGTCATACAGGGCACGAGAGGCAATATCTATGACAGAAACGGCAATCTGCTTGCCTACAACGAGCTTGCCTATTCCGTCACGATTGAGGATGTATATGAAACGACTACCGCGGGCAGGGAAGAATTAAACGACACCATTTACCGGCTTGTGCACATGATTGAAAATAACGGTGATACTGTCGTAAGTGATTTCAGCATTATTTTAAACGAAAATAATGATTACGAGTTTTCAGTGGAGGGAACAAAGCTCTCAAGATTTAAAGCGGATGTCTATGGACATTCCCTGACAACCGACCTTAAGTATTCGGAGGAAAATGCTTCTGCTCAGGAAATAATAGAATATCTCTGCAATAAATATAAAATCGGTGAATATGAGGATGATGAATTTGTCGCAGGCGGCGGTCTTACAAAGCGTGAGGCGCTGCAGCTTGTCACAATCCGATACCAAATGAGCCTTTACAGCTATCAGAAATATATCACTACCACCGTAGCGACGGATGTTTCGCTCGAAACGGTCGCTGTCATTATGGAAAATGCCGACGAGCTTGACGGCGTTGCCATTGAGGAAGATACAATCAGGAAGTACAATTATCCGTATTATTTTTCGCACATTTTAGGCTACACGGGAAAAATCGATTCTGATGAGCTTGCCACGTTATCCGAACAGGACGACAGCTATACGATAAACGATATTGTCGGGAAGGGCGGCATTGAGCAGGTAATGGAGCTTGAGCTACAGGGAACAAAGGGCTCGCAGACCATTTACGTGGACAACGTGGGGAAGGTCATCGAAACGACGGACGTTGTTGAATCTCAGGCGGGGAACGATGTGTATCTGACGATAGACAAAAATCTTCAGGTCGCAATTTATAATATATTGGAGCAGAAGCTTGCGGGAATACTTGTTTCCAAGATAAGCAATGTCTACAATTACGACCCGCTTACAGCCTCCTCAAGACAAAATATTATTATCCCGATTGACGATGTATACTATGCGCTGATTGACAATAACGTCATAGATATAGAGCACTTTTCCGATGAAAACGCATACGATACGGAGCAGGAGGTACTGCAGATTTTTGAGGACAAAAAGGCAGTAGTGCTCGCCTCTCTTGAGGCGGAGCTTTCCGAAACCAAAACGCCGTACAATAAGCTTACCAAGGAATACAAAAGCTATGAGAGCTACATTGTTACGATGCTTACGGACAAGGGCGTGCTTGTCAGCTCCGCCATTGACAAAGAGGACGAAACCTATATAGCGTGGACGACGGATGAGTTTATAAGCCTGAACGAATACCTCACATATGCGATTTCGCAAAACTGGATAGACATTACAAAGCTTTCAATGGAATCGCAGTATTCTGATTCCTATGAGGTTTTGAACAATATCATTCAATATATAATTAAAAACCTTGACGACAATGTGAAATTTTCAAAAATGATATATAAATATATGATAAGCGACCAGACCATCACGGGAAGGCAGATATGCATGCTTTTATGGGAGCAGGATTTAATCAGCGTGGACGAGGCTCAGATTACGGCTTTGAAGAACGGAAGCACAAGCGCTTACAGCTTTATTCTTGAAATGATATCAGAGCTTCAGATTACGCCGGCGCAGCTTGCGCTTGACCCGTGTACAGGCTCATGCGTGGTGACGGACGTAAATACGGGAGAGGTTTTGGCGCTCGTTTCCTATCCGGGCTATGATATCAATAAGCTTGCAAACGGTGTGGACGCGGAATATTTTGCAAAGCTGCAGGCGGATTTGTCCGTGCCGCAGTGGAGCGCCGCCACACAGCAGGAAACGGCGCCCGGCTCCACCTTTAAAATGGTATCGGCAGTCGCCGCAATCGAGGAGGGCGTGGTGTCCTCAATCAGGGAAACAATTACGTGTACCGGTGTGTTTGACAAGCTTTCGCCTACTATTTACCGATGCTGGATATCTCCGGGGGCGCACGGTGCAATGAATCTGACAAACGCAATAGCCAATTCCTGCAACTCATATTTTTATGAGGTCGGATATCGCCTGAGCCAGGATGAAAACGGCTACAACAGCAGCTACGGTCTTTCCAGACTGGAAAAATATGCCGACATGTTCGGGCTGACCGAAAAGTCCGGAATCGAGATAACGGAATCAGAGCCTAAGTTTTCCGACGAATATTCCGTACCGTCGGCAATCGGACAGGGCACGAACAACTACACCACGGTAGGGCTGGCAAGGTATGTCACGGCAGTGGCAAACAGCGGCACCGTATACAACCTTAGCATCATCGACAAGGTGACAGCCTCGGACGGAAGCCTTATTGAGGACTATACTCCCGAGGTGAGAAATGAGATTGACATTGACGACAGCGTTTGGAACGCCATTCATGCAGGTATGAGGACAGTTGTGGAAAAGAAATCATATTACAGCGATCTGGCGGTCAACGTGGCGGGAAAAACGGGAACTGCACAGGAAAGCAGGAACCGCACGAACCACGCGCTTTTCCTAAGCTATGCACCCTATGAAAATCCTGAGATTTCAGTGACAGTGCGCATTGCGTACGGTTACAGCTCAGATTATGCGGCTCAGACTGCAAGGGATGTATATAAATATTACTATGGTTTAGCCGACGAGAACGAGCTTGTTACCGGTACGGCGGAAATTCCGGATGCGGTAAGCGGAGACGGTGATTAAAATACGAAGGGAGAAAAAGTGAAAAATTCAGTTATCTTAAAAAGCTTTTCCAGTGGGATATCAGTTATTATGGACGACCAAATACCATATGAGGAGCTGCTTGGCGACATCGCGGCAAAGTTTAAGGATGCGGACAGCTTTTTCAAGGATGCGGCTGTTGCCATTTCCCTGGAGGGCAGGAATCTGACTGAAAATGAAGAGCGCGAGGTGCTGGACACAATCACACAAAATTCACGATTAAAGATACTGTGCCTTATGGGAAGGGATGAGAATAAGAACCTTAAATTCCTTGGAATACAAAACAACCTGAGCTTTCAGAAGGACGAAAACTGCGGTCAGTTTTACAGGGGGACCCTGCGCGACGGACAAAGCCTTGAAACTGAACACAGCATCATTATTTTGGGAGATGTATGCGCGGGAAGCTGCGTCTACTCGGCAAAAGACATTGTAATTCTCGGAAGCCTTACAGGTGAAGTACAGGCGGGAGCCGGAGGAAGCCTGAATCATTTTGTGGTAGCCTTAGAAATGCACCCGTGCTCTCTAAAAATCGGTTCGCTTAAATATGAGGCGCTTCCCGAAAAGACTCCGATTTGGAAACGAAAGCAGAAATCCACGCCAAAGATAGCGTATACCTACAACGGAGAAATATTGATGGAATCTATTACCAAAGAATTGCTGGACGAGTTTACGCTTTAAGCTTGTCCTGAGACCATTATTTTATTAGTATATAATGGAGGAGCTTATGAGAGAAGTAATAGTTGTTACATCAGGAAAGGGCGGTGTGGGTAAGACCACCACATCTGCAAACGTAGGAACAGGTCTTGCGCAAATGGGAAAAAGCGTTGTCTTAATCGACGCCGATATCGGGCTTCGTAATCTTGATGTTGTTATGGGGCTTGAAAACAGGATTGTATATAATCTTGTGGATGTGATAGAGGGGAGCTGCCGGTTAAAGCAGGCGCTTATAAAGGACAAGCGGCATGCGGGGCTGTATCTTATGCCGGCAGCGCAGACAAGGGACAAAAACTGCATCACTCCGGAGCAGATGGTCAAGCTGACGGAAAGCTTAAGGGAGCAGTTTGATTATATCATACTGGATTGTCCCGCAGGTATTGAACAGGGCTTTCAAAATGCAATTGCGGGAGCAGACCACGCAATCGTCGTAACTACTCCTGAGGTTTCCGCAATCCGTGATGCGGACCGCATCATAGGGCTTTTGGAGGCAAACGAGATAAAAAAGCTTGACCTTGTGGTAAACAGGCTCCGCCACGATTTGATCAGGCGCGGTGAAATGATGACAGTGGACGACGTGCTGGACATTTTGGGACTTCCTCTGCTGGGGGTAGTGCCTGATGATGAAAATGTGGTGATTGCCACCAATCAGGGCGAGCCGCTTGTCGGCAAGGGTTCTTTGGCAGGACAGGCGTTCTACAATATATGCCGCAGGCTGGCAGGAAAAGAAGTTCCTTTTATGGATTTTGGAAAAAATGTATCAATATGGACAAGATTTTCAGGTTTATTCAAAAAAAATCTGCAGGAGGAGCGGCATGAGTTTATTTAGAATTTTTAAAAGAAAAACGTCACGACAGATTGCAAAGGACAGACTTAAAATACTGTTGATTTCCGATCGGGTAAACTGTTCGCCCGAAATGATGGAGCTGATAAAAAACGATATTGCAAACGTCATATCAAAGTATATGAAAATAGATACCCGTAACATGGACATACAGATTTCAAAGACCGCAAATGTGAATGGCAGGAACGGCATGAAAATGCCCGTTCTGTATGCAAACATACCTATTATAGATTTAAGGAATTAAAACAACGCAGGCTCAGACGGCTCGGGATGGGGACAACAATGCTGAAAAATTACCGGATAAGAGATTATGATTTCAAATTGATAATTATGCTTTTGGCAGTGACGATCATAGGCGTTCTCTCTGTGGGAAGCGCAAGGTCCGACCTGCAGGGCAAACAGCTCATGGGATTTATTTTGGGCTTTTTTATCATGATAGTTCTGTCTTTCTTTGATTATTCGTTTTTCCTGCGTTTCTATCGGATTATTTACATCGTCGACCTGCTGCTGCTGATAATGGTGGCGGCGGCAGGTCAGGTGGTAAATAACGCGAAACGCTGGCTGGAAATAGGCGGCGTGCAGTTCCAGCCCTCGGAGCTTACGAAAATCATGCTTATCCTTGTGCTTGCACAGTTCATAATGAAGCACCGGGAAAAGCTCAATTCGCTGAAAAATATTGCGGCAATGCTTATCCTTGTGGCAATTCCCGCAAAGCTTGTCTACGACCAGCCGGATATGTCCACAACCATTGTCATACTGGTAATATTCTGTGTGGTATGGTATGTCGGAGGGCTGAGCTATAAGCTTATTTTGGGCACGCTTGCGGTCGTGGTTCCCGTAGCTGTGGTGCTGTTTGTCATGATTTTGCAGCCTGACCAGACCATCATCAACGAATATCAGCAGGGGCGTATTTTGGCGTGGCTTTATCCCGAACAGTACCAGCAGACGCTTGCCTATCAGCAGACAAACGCCATGATGGCGATAGGCTCAGGTCAGCTCTGGGGAAAGGGCTTAAACAACAATATGATAAGCTCGGTTAAAAACGGCAACTTCATATCCGAACCTCAGACGGACTTTATTTTTACCGTTATCGGCGAGGAGCTGGGGTTTATCGGGAGCTGTGTTGTCGTGATTTTACTGTTTGCAATAGCAATCGAATGCCTGAGCGTGGCAAGGAAGGCAAAAGATATTGCAGGCACCTGTATCGCTGCCGGAATGGGAGCGCTCATAGGGTTTCAAAGCTTCATCAATATAGCGGTTGCCACCGGACTTTTCCCAAATACGGGAGTTCCGCTGCCTTTTGTCAGCTACGGTCTGACTTCCCTTGTCAGCCTGTATATCGGTATGGGCTTTGTGCTAAATGTTAGACTTCAATGCGTAAGAAAATACAATAATTAAAAAATTTAAAAAATTATCGCAGAATTATGTGGATTTTTATACGCAAAGAGGTTAAAATATTATTTAGTCGGCAATAAATTACATATCATTATTTGACAAAGGAAGGTGCAGCTACCATGAATATTGCTTTAATTGCACATGACGGGAAGAAAAAGCTGATGCAGAATTTTTGCATTGCATATAGAGGTATCTTGAGCAAAAATACGCTGTATGCGACAGGCACGACAGGGCGGCTTATTGAAGAGGTAACAAATCTTAATATCCATAAATACCTTGCTGGACATTTAGGCGGAGAGCAGCTGATATGTGCGCAGATTGAGCATAATCAGATAGACCTTGTCATTTTCCTGCGTGACCCCAATTCCAAGCCGCATGAGCCTGATATCAACAATGCGGTTAAGCTTTGTGACCTGCATAATATACCTTTGGCAACAAATCTTGCTTCGGCGGAGCTTTTAATCAAGTCACTTGACAGAGGAGATTTAGACTGGCGTGAAATGTATAAATAAGGTAAAAAAAGCGGCGGCGCTCGTTATCGCGGCCGCATTGATACCGGCGGCGCTTACCGGATGCGGAAGCAAGGAATATTCCTTTGAATATGACAGGGAAAGAAATAATTCAAGCTTTTCCGTTGCCTCGCACATGACCGGAGATACCGCTGATGCGTTCGCGGCAAAGCTTTGCGTTACGGTTGGCGACGTTACGGAGGGAACGGACGCAGACATGTCGCTTGCGACAGCCGCCGGGCTTTTCGATATTGAAAACGGTAAAGTTCTGTATGCCAAAAATGTTCATGAAAAATTAAATCCGGCGAGCCTGACTAAGGTGCTGACGGCGTTGTGCGCATTAAAGTACGGGAATACCGATGATGTTCTGACTGCAAGCGAAAATGTATACATAACGGAATCGGGGGCAGTAAAGCTTGGTCTTGAAGCGGGTGATACAATGACCATGGATCAGGCTCTCCATGCTCTGCTTTTAAAATCAGCTAATGATGTGGCTGTGATGATTGCGGAGCATATCGGAGGAAGCGTGGAGGGCTTTGCGGATATCATGAATGAGGAAGCAAAAAGCCTTGGCGCAACCAACAGCCATTTTGTCAACCCGAACGGGCTTACCGACTCAAATCATTATACCACGGCGTATGATTTATATTTAATATGCAACGCGGCAGTACAGTATGATAAATTTGTCGAGGTCATACACACCTCGTCTTACAATTCCACGTACCATGACAAAAACGGAAACGAAAAAACCATTGACCTGACTACCACGAACGCCTACATCAAGGGAGAAGCGTTTGCCCCCAACAATGTTACGGTAATCGGCGGAAAGACAGGTACGACAAATGCAGCGGGAAGCTGTCTTTTGCTCTATTCAAAGGACAGTGCCGGGAACCCCTACATTTCCATCATTCTTCAGGCTCCTGACAGGACTACAATGTACACGGAAATGACAGATTTATTAGGAGAAATTGAATAAGCTGTTGTTTTTTTCGACGTATTCTACTATAATTATATTAATGACGTGTTTGTCTATTAAATATGTAATTTACAGGAGGTATTTCTTATGGTACAGCTTATCGTTGGACAAAAGGGTAAGGGCAAAACAAAAATTATTTTAGACATGGTAAACAAAGAAATTTCAAATGCATCAGGAAATATTGTTTATCTCGACAAGGGCAATGACCATATGTATGAGTTAAACAACAAGGTCAGACTCATTAACGTGAGAGATTACGGGGTTTCAAATGCTGATGAATTTATCGGTTTTGTCCGCGGCATTATCTCTCAGGATCACGACCTGGAGCACATCTATCTTGACGGCTTTTTGAAGATTGCATGCCTTGAAGGGTCGGAGCGGATAGAAGAAATTATTCCAAGGCTTGACAGTATCAGTGATACATATGGTTTTAAAATTACGGCCAGTGTTTCCGTTGATGAAGCTGAGCTTACTGAAAGCTTGAAATCAAAGGTTGTTGTATCATTATAGAAATATTTTTTGATTATTTAAGAAAGCCTCGGAAACTCCGGGGCTTTTATTAAAAGGAAACCGGGAGCTTTGTTTATGGCGGGATATAATCAACAGAGAAAACGAAAACAGTATAGTAAATCAGGAAAAACCATGAACAGAATCGAACTGCTCATATTTGGCGCAATGACGGTTTATATTGCTGTAATCATTGTATCGTACTTTCAATCCGAGTCCATAATGGGGTACACAATACAGTTGGGTTCTCTGTCTGAATTAAAGACTTATACAGGTATAGCGCTGAGAGAGGAGGAAATAATAACCTCCTCACAAACCGGCTATATCAACTATTATGTCAGGGAAGGGGAGCGTGTTTCATCGCGCGATACCGTATATTCAATCGATGAAAGCGGAAAGCTTGCCGCGCTTCTGAGCTCTGACGACCTTAGCGAAAATGAATATTCCAATGAAGAGCTTGCGGAGCTTCGCTCCGAAGTCATACAGTATGACCGCAGCTTTGACAGCAAATCCTTCCAATCAGTTTACGATTTTAAATATGATATTGAGGGCGCTGTCGTAAAGCTCGTGAATGTAAGCATGTATGAAAGCATTGACACGCTGAACAGCTCCGGACTCAGCCAAATGGTGTCGCTTTGCTCTGTCGGAAAATCAGGATATATTGTTTACAGTACGGACGGATACGAGAGCCTTACGCCCGAGGACATTTGCGCGGAATTATTTGACCAATCCGATTATGAACGTACCAGAGTCAATAATAATGACTTAATAGAAGAAGCTTCCGTGGTCGGAAAGCTTGTGACGGATGAAAACTGGTCGCTTGTCATTCCGATAGAGGAGGACAAAATCGAGGAGCTTGAGGAGGCTGAATATGTGCAGGTGAAGTTTATCAAAACACAGGAAACCTCATGGGGCAAGGTAACGATACTACGCCTTGAGGATGGCAATTATGCGCAGCTTTCCTTCACCAATTCCTGCAAAACGTTCTGCACCGACAGGTTTGTCGATATCGAGCTTGTCGCGGACGATGAAACGGGGCTTAAAATTCCTAAATCCGCGATTGCCGAAAAGGAATTTTTCATTATTCCTGCCGAATATATGACTAAGGGCGGGGAAAACGGCAATTACGGCGTTTCAAAGGAATTTTTTGATGAAAACGGACAGACCGTATATCAGTTTGTGGAAACAACGGTATACAGCTCAAATGATGATGAGTTTTATGTTGACAACACAAATCTGAGCGTCGGGGATTACATTTGCAAGCCGGATTCCACGGACAAAATGGCAATAAGCAAATCGGGTACGCTGATCGGCGTTTACAATATGAATAAAGGGTACGCGGATTTTAAGCAGATAACAATTCTTGCCGAAAATGACGAGTATGCAATTGTCAGCTCCAACACACAGTATGGTCTTACGGTTTATGACAGGATTGTGCTGAACGCTGAGAGCGTAAACACTGATGATTTTATATATAACAATTAAAAAAGGAGCGGATATATATGTCAGAGAGCGGAATAAGAGAAAACCTTAAAGAGGTAGAGAATAATATTGCGTCAGCGTGTCAAAAGGCGGGACGCGACAGGTCGGAGGTGACGCTTATCGCGGTAAGCAAAACGAAGCCGGTGGAAATGCTTAAGGAGGCATATGACTGCGGCTGCCGCGACTTTGGAGAAAATAAAGTACAGGAGCTTTTGGACAAATATGAGGCGCTTCCGGACGACATCCGCTGGCATATGATAGGGCACCTGCAGCGCAACAAGGTAAAATACATTGTCGATAAGGTTTATATGATACACAGCGTTGACTCCTTAAGGCTTGCCGAGGAGATAAGCCGTGAGGCGGTAAAGAAAAACGTGAAGGTCAAAATACTGATTGAAGTAAACGTTGCAAACGAGGAAACAAAGTTCGGAACCACCTGCGAAGAAGCAGTGCAGCTGGTCAGGGATATTGCGGGGCTGCCCAATATTTTAGTGAAGGGGCTTATGACAATTGCGCCCTATGTGGACGATGAAGAAAAAAACAGATGCTATTTTCAGAAATTAAAGAAAATTTCAGTTGACATTATGAGAGAAAACATTGATAATATATCTATGGAAACTTTATCCATGGGTATGACCGGCGACTATCGAACGGCAGTGTCAGAAGGAGCGACCTATGTACGTGTGGGAACCGGCATCTTTGGAGTAAGACCGCCAATGTTGAAGGGAGAGGAAAAATAATTATGGGAGTAACGGACAAGCTGTTTAATTTAATGCATCTTAGCAATGAGGAAGATGATTACGACGAAGACTTTTATGATGAGGGCGAAATTATAGCAAACACGGTCAGAAAGCCCGCGCCTGTTATGCGTGATGAGGATTACGACGAGCCGTATGAAAAGCCGTCAAGAAGGACATCACAGAAGGTAACGCCTATCAGACCGGTAAAGAATTCGGGTCAGGGAAGCGGCATGGAGGTATGTGTTATTAAACCCTCGAGCGTGGAGGACGCAAGAGAAATTACCGAAATGCTTTGGGCAAATCGTGCGGTAGTCCTTAATTTGGAAGGTCTTAATGTAGAAATTGCACAGCGTATTATTGATTTTGCATCAGGTTCTACATATGCAGTAAGAGGAAACCTGCAGATAATTTCAAATTATATCTTTATTATCACGCCTGCAAGCGTTGATATTTCAGGAGATTTTCAGGAAGTTTTATCCGGCACCTTTAGCGTACCCATTTCTCATGGAACGCTGTAATGGATTAGCGAGGATTATGCAAAAGAGCGAAGCTTCCCACTGTCAGTAAAGTGGGAAGCTTTTGTATGCACAGGGGGCAGGATGTTTGGTCCAAAACGCCACAAACAGCTTTGATGGTATCCCGTCGCGTAAAACATTTCGGAATGGGGGTATAAAAATGTCGCAAAGATTAACAATCAATCAAAATCATAAGCCTGCGTATGATATTGTGTATGAGCATGACTTCGGACGGCTTGCAGAAGAGCTTTCCGCTTTTGATATTGAGAATAAAAAGCTCTGTATTATCACGGATTCAAAGGTTAAGGGACTGTATGCCGATGATGTGGAGGCTGCTTTAAAGGATAAATGCAAAGGGATTTTTGTATATGCGTTTCAAAACGGAGAGCAAAGCAAAAATCTTGACACGGTAAAAGGCATTTACGAATTCCTTATACAAAACAAATTCGACCGTAAGGATATGCTGCTGGCGTTGGGCGGAGGCGTTACAGGCGATATAACAGGCTTTGCCGCTGCCACATA
The DNA here is from genome assembly GCA_021202335.1 of Lachnospiraceae bacterium. Taxonomy (GTDB): domain Bacteria; phylum Bacillota; class Clostridia; order Lachnospirales; family Lachnospiraceae; genus COE1. Next base: position 4,828 of record JAJQDE010000020.1, on the reverse strand, counting down.
CCTTAGAGGAATTGACTTTGTGCAGATACCGACTACGCTTTTGGCGCAGTCCGACAGCAGCGTCGGCGGCAAAACCGGTGTGGACTTTAACCAATACAAAAACATGGTAGGCGCGTTTTATATGCCCCGCCTCATATATATGAATATTGCAACCTTAAAGACGCTCGATGACAGGCAGTATTATTCCGGCATGGCGGAGATATTGAAGCATGGGCTTATCAAAAGCGCGGGCTTTTATGAATGGATTATCGACAATATGTATGAAATACATGAGCGCAGACTTGAAACCCTTGAGGAAATGCTGTTTGAGAGCTGCAAAATCAAAAAGCTTGTTGTGGAAAAAGATCCTACAGAGAAAGGGGATCGTGCCCTGTTAAACTTTGGGCATACCATCGGACATGCAATTGAAAAGTATAAAAATTTTGAGCTTTCGCATGGAGAATGTGTCGCTCTTGGAAGCGTGGCAGCCGCATACATTTCATGGAAAAGGGATATGCTTACAAAGGACGAATACTACGAAATACGGGACATGTTCGTACCGTTTAATCTGCCGATTTCCATTGAAAATATTGACCCTGAAGAGGTCATGAGGCTAACCTTGTCCGACAAGAAGATGGAAGGCGATAACATAAAATTTATTTTGTTGAAAAAGGTCGGAAAAGCAGTGATTGATAAAACTGTCACCCGTGAGGAGATTATGGCAGGCATCAATGAAATTTACTTTACTGACGAGGATTGGGATGAATAAGAGAAAAATCATTTTACTGACAGTCGATTTCATACTTGCAGTAATTCTTGTTGCGGCGGATCAGATAACAAAATATTTTGCAATATTAAATCTGAAAGGACAGTCGCCCTATACGATTATTGACGGCGTTTTTGAACTGCATTATCTGGAAAACAGAGGCGCGGCGTTTGGTATGCTGCAGGAGCAGAAATTTTTCTTTATTTTTATTGCGGCAGTAATACTCAGCGTAATCGTTTATGTGCTGTTTAAGACGCCCTATCAGAAAATGTATATTAAGCTTCATATTACGCTTGTGTTTATCGCGGGCGGCGCAATAGGAAATCTCGTTGACAGGGTGCGGTATGATTACGTGGTTGATTTTTTGTATTTCAGCCTGATTGATTTTCCCGTGTTCAATGTGGCGGATATCTATGTTACACTGGCTGCCTTTTGCCTTGTGATACTTCTTTTATTTGTCTATAAGGAGTCGGATTTAGAATTTCTTACCTTTCGGACAAAGAAATTCCGCGATTTAAAATAAAAGCGGAAGCAGAGGAGCTGTTATGAATGTAAATGAGGTAGTTTTTGAGGTATCTCCCGAGATGGAGGGAGAGCGGATTGACAAGTGCATAAGCAGCTATTTAAGCGCTGTTTCAAGGAATTATATCCAAAAGCTTATCAAAAATGACGGCGTCTTTGTAAATGATAAGGCAGTTAAGGCAAATTATAAGTTTAAGCTTGAGGATAGAATCCGTTTTGAAATTCCCAAGTCGGAGGAGCCTGATATTCCCGCGCAGGATATCCCGCTTGATATTTTGTATGAGGATAAAGATTTATTGATAGTAAACAAGCCGAAAAATATGGTGGTTCATCCTGCGCCGGGTCACTACGAGGGAACTCTTGTCAATGCCGTTTTATACCATTGCAGGGGAGATTTGTCGGGAATAAACGGAGTATTGCGCCCGGGGATTGTTCACAGGATTGATAAGGACACCACAGGCTCGCTTATAGTCTGTAAAAATGACAGGACCCACAATGCCATAGCACAGCTTCTGAAAACACACGATATCACAAGAAAGTACAGAGCGATTGTGTTTGGAAGCATTAAAGAGGACGAGGGCACAATATCGGCTCCAATAGGAAGACATTCAACAGACAGAAAAAAGATGGCTGTAAATGAAAGAACAGGGAAGCATGCCGTCACGCATTACAGAGTGCTTGAGCGTTTTAACGGCTACACGTATATTGAGTGCCGCCTTGAAACAGGAAGGACACATCAGATACGTGTCCATATGGCTTCCATCGGTCATCCTCTTGTGGGCGACACATTATATTCAGGCAACAGGAAAATCCCTTTTAAGCTTGAAGGGCAGGCGCTTCATGCCATGACAATCGGCTTTGTGCATCCGTCAACGAACGCATATATAGAGCTTGATGCCCCTATTCCCCAATATTTCACGAATCTGCTGGAAATTTTAAGAACAAAATAAAAGCAAAAATCAGAATGTGCACTGAGCACACGAAATGTGCGCTCAGCACATTCTTTTTATATGCTATTTTAAATTTTCACGGACGATTTTCTTAAAAATTGAGGATTTAGCTTAAAAAACCATTAAAAATAAATTGAATTATTATAAAAAAGTGCTATAATTGATTTTTAGGTACAGTATATATTCGCGGATTTAAGCTGAGGAATTATTACATAAAATTATACAAACATAAGGAATATTTACAATGCAATATACAAGAGCTGCCGCCACAGAAAAGCTTCTTGAAAGCTACAAGGCATATTACAATATTAATCTGAGCGCTGAAACTCAAATGCCGTTAAGAGCAGTCTGTGAGTTTTACGAGCATTCCGAAAAATTTGTTATTTCAAGAAACGCGGAGCTTTGGTCTGCTGACTGTGAAGAATTTATATATCTGTACGAGGTAGAGCATCTGACAAAGGAAATCTTTGAAAAATGCCGGGATTATGCACAAAATGACGGTCTGCAAAGAGCCAATATCGGTCCCGGTCATATGTACACCTATATTACGCCTGTGTTTGTGTGCGATACCTGTGACGAAGCGGCAAGAAAAGCAGTGAAGCGCTGCCGCATTTACAAAAGCTTTCAATTTTCCCTGCACGGTTGGATGGACTTCCATGTAGCCGTTTTTGAGGTTTCGGACAATAAAATCTTCACAAACGGCAGTGGAAGATGTGTCGGGAAAGTTTTGAAAAATGTTTTATTTCAAAAGAAATTTCAAAAGAAAAGGAGAAAATTCTTATGAACACGTTAGTATTGTTACTTATCTGCGGAGCTATCCTTATTTGCGGATATATCTTCTACGGAGGATGGCTTTGCAAACAATGGGGGGTAGGCGACAGCAAAGAGGAAACGCCCGCGCATACGATGGATGACGGCATTGATTATGTCCCCGCAAAAGCGCCTGTGCTGATGGGACATCATTTTTCCTCCATCGCCGGTGCGGGACCGATTACAGGTCCGATTAATGCAGCGATATTCGGCTGGCTGCCTGTTACGCTTTGGGTTTTGGTCGGAGGCATCTTCTTTGGCGGAGTACATGACTTTGGCGCTCTTTTTGCATCAATCCGTCATAAAGGACAGTCCATCGGTGAGATTATTTCCACCAATATGAGCCGCCGCGCAAAGAGGTTATTTATTATCTTTGCATATCTGACGCTTATCCTTGTCGTTGCAGCATTTGCATCCATTGTGGCATCGACCTTCGGCGCTACATATGACGAGGGAAATGTACTCAATGTTGAGGCAAGCACTTCAAACGCGACAGTAGCCATGGTTTCACTTTTATTTATCCTTGTAGCGATTGTATTTGGCTTTTGCGTATATCGCCGCAACACGCCAATGCTTTTGTCAACGGTTTTAGGCGTATTGGCAATCGTGCTTTGTATGGCAATAGGTATGAATTTCCATCCGTTTTACCTGTCGTCAAATTCATGGATGATAATTGTAGGCATTTATATCGCGATAGCATCAGTTACACCGGTATGGATTTTACTTCAGCCCCGTGATTATTTAAGCTCATTTTTGCTTTATGCAATGCTGATTATTGCTGTTATAGGCATCGTTGGGGCGCATCCCAATATTGACTCTGAGCTTTTCCCTGCGTTTACCGGATTTGCCGTTGACAACGGAAATGGAGTCCAGTACCTTTTCCCTATCCTTTTTACAACGGTTGCATGTGGCGCCATTTCAGGCTTCCATTCCCTTGTTTCATCAGGTACGACGTCAAAGCAGCTTGATAAGGAAACGGATGCAAAGCCGATTGCTTACGGCGGAATGTTGCTTGAGTGCGTGCTGGCGATCATTACGCTTTGCGCAATTGCATACGCAAGGCAGACCGGACATACCGCAGGCGCTACCGATATTTTTGCAGGAGGAATTGCCGCAATGGTTGCCGCAATCCCGGGTCTTTCAGGGCTTGAATACATTCTGTATACGCTTTTAATCCTTACATATTCGGCATTCTGCCTGACCTCACTTGATACGGCTACACGTTTGGCACGTTTTATGTTCCAGGAATTTTGGCTTGAGCCGGGGCAAACGACAGGAGATATCAAGGACGGTTGGAAGAAGGTCATGGTTAATCCTTATGTTGCCACAGTTATAACGGTTATACTCGGCATTTTGCTCGGTATGACAGGCTACGCTAAGATATGGGGACTGTTTGGCGCGGCAAACCAGCTCCTTGCGGCTCTTGGACTTTTAGCAGTTGCCACATGGCTTGGAAATGCAGGAAAGAACAACAAAATGTTCCTGTTTCCCATGGCATTTATGATGGTTGTTACCATCTGCTCATTGGCGCTCACCGTTAAAAACCAGATTGGTATTATTGCAGCCGGCGGTGCGGATTGGGGACCTTGGGCACAGACAATTTTTGAGATACTGCTTATTATTCTCGCTGTTGTACTTGCAATTGAGGGCGTACAGACACTTTCAAAAAAGAAAGAAAAGACAGCATAATTTAATAAACAATTAAAGGAAACGACTTTAAGTATTTCCTTTTACAAAAGGACTTCACGATACGGATTTGTGAAGTCCTTTTTGTCATTTTTAACATAAGTTGTTGAATTTT
>JAJQDE010000034.1 GCA_021202335.1 Lachnospiraceae bacterium | reverse complement strand
TTCAAAAGGAATATGTACAGCTTTTGCGCGGGCTTTTCAAGGGCGGAGTATCAACAGATTTGACGATTGCCGCCGCGTATATGACGGGCATTTTGCCAATCAAGAAGTATGGTACGCAGTCGGCAATGACGGACTTCCGCGAGTTTACTATGATAAGACCTGCGAAGCTTGCGCCGTATATAGGATTTACGGAGGCAGAGGTTAAGGCACTGTGCGAAAAAAATCAAATGGATTTTGAAAGAATGCGCGCATGGTATGACGGTTATTCCTTTGCCAATGTTCATCATATATATAACCCAAATTCCGTGATGAACGCTCTGCGCGACGGGGAAATCCAAAGCTATTGGACAATGTCCGAAACGTTTGAGGATTTGAAAAAATACATCGGCATGAATTTTGATGGGTTGAAGGACGCGATAATCGCAATGCTTGGTGGACAGCGCCAACGTGTGGATGCGGAGTATTTCCAAAACGACCTCACAAGCCTTACAAGCAGGGATAATGTGCTTGCTTTGCTGATACATTTGGGCTATCTTGCATATGACTCCGAGCGGGGAGAGGCATACATCCCGAACGCGGAGGTTTCCGACGCATTTAAGCTTGCGGTGCGCGATATAGGCTGGGATGCAATCGGTGAGGCTTTGGCGGATTCAGACCTGCTGCTTGACAACACAATCAGCGGCAACTGTGAAGCGGTAAGCCGGGCTCTTGACGCGATACATGAGTCAAGCACGTCGGTGCTTAAATATAATGATGAAAATTCGCTTTCCTGCGCAATGACAATCGCCTACTACACGGCGCGGCGTTTTTATGAAATTATCCGCGAGCTTCCGACAGGCAAGGGCTTTGCGGATTTGGAGTTCATTCCGAGGAGAAATGTAAATAAGCCCGCTATGATTGTGGAGTTAAAATATAATAAGGACGCGGACAGCGCAATAAGGCAAATCCACGAAAAGCGATATGACGGGGCATTGAAGGACTATACGGGCAATATGCTCCTTGTCGGCATAAACTATGACAAGGAAACGAAGAAGCACTGCTGTGTGATTGAGGCGGCGTGAATTTTTGCTTTTTCTTAACAAAATACTTAGGGGGGGTATTATTGATATGAGTATGCAATAGGGCATATATTCTATTAAGAAAAGGAGAGGGAAAGCACATGAGAAACCTATTACAAAAAAGGCTCTTAATTTCCACGGCAGCAGCAACAATGCTTTTCGGTTCGGCAATCACGGCGAACGCAGCGCAGGAGGACTTGTTTGACGCGGAATACTACGCGGAAACATACCCCGATGTGGTGGCGGAGTACGGCAACGACGCGGACACGCTCTTAGAGCAGTATCTTGGCAGCGGCATAACAGAGGGCAGGAGCGCAAACGCATACTTCAACGCACTCGCTTACAAGACTGCAAACACAGACCTCGCGGCGGCATTCGGCGACGATTGGGATGCGTATGCAGACCATTATATCGAGTACGGTGTGGCAGAGGGCAGGTACACAGGCGGCGTAAGGGCGATAACCGACGAGGAATATGCGGCGGCGTTGGCGAAGATGACAAGCAGCGCAAGCACTTCACAAACACAGCAATCTACGCAAAGCACTAAAACCAGTACGACAAGCTCATCAGGGGTAAGCAGGAACGCGGCTGATTACAGAAGCATAAGCTCACTTTCGGAGCTGACGCCTTATCCTGACACGTCTGCATTTTGGGGTAACCGTAAAACGATGGAAAAGGTTGCATATACGCATAACGGCGTAACGGTGTTATTGTATGATATGGTAACTGTTGATGATGGTGAGATTGCCTTGTATGACTTCACTAACTTCAAAAATGCTGATTGGAAATTTACATTTACAAGTAATCTGGATAAAAAGATTGAGGCAGGCGGTTCCGCAGTTTATAGCGATATAAAATATTGGAGCCCTATTGTCAACTATCAGCTCTATACCGATAGCGTCACTTTGGAGGAATTACAAGCTGCGCAAGGCGATCGACCATATGAGGAAGCATTGGGAATAACCAGAAATATATCTGATTACAGAAGCATCAGCTCGCTTTCGGAATTGACATATTATTCGCACAAAGACATTCCTGCTGACGAAATGCTGGAAAAGGTTGCATATACGCATAATGGCGTAACGGTACTGTTGTATGATATGATTTCTGATGGTGATATTGCATTGTATGATTTCACCGGTAAAATGTCCGGTAGTATATTTAATACTTGTGCAGCATCTGGTTTGGATGAAAAAATTGACGCAGGTGGTTGGACAGTGCGTACTAGTTACAATGGTGTAGATTGGGTAGACGAATGGATATCGATTTCCCGCTTCCAGCTTTATTGATTTAATGATACAAAAAAGCTGGGCTTAAAAATGAATTTAACTGTAAAAAGCAGGACGGTTGTGTTTAAATGCACCGTCCTGCTTTTTAGGTTAAGAAATTCTTCATTGAACATCACTTTGAGCTGTGTTAAACTAAATGAAAATAGTGTGAAAAATAAATTTTTCACACAGCAAATTTAGAATGAGCAAGAAGAGGGGATTAATATGAGTAAAGGAGCGGCGTATGGGTATTTATTTAAATCCGGGGAATGATGGCTTTAAGGCGATAAGAAAAGGCACATATGTTGACAAGACGGGTTTAATTGATTATATAAACGGAACAATCGACGATGCTTCGTGCAGAATGACCTGCTTTAGCCGTCCGCGCCGTTTCGGAAAATCGTTCGCGGCAAAAATGCTCTGCGTGTATTATGACAAGAGCTGTGACTCGCACGGGCTTTTTGATGATTTGGAGATTGCGGGAAAGCCGTCATATGAGGAGTATTTAAATAAATATGATGTGATTTATTTGGATATTACGAGATTTACTTCTACGGCAGTAATGATTAAAACTGTTGTAAGGGATATTCAGGAAAAGGTGATAGCGGAGCTTAGGCAGTCTTATCTTGAATATATAAAAAAGGATGAGAATATTATTTTAGATG
>JAJQDE010000033.1 GCA_021202335.1 Lachnospiraceae bacterium | reverse complement strand
TGCAAAGCAGATTCTCATAAAAGCCCTCGTAAGAGGGCGTAAATTTGATTACAGGATTCGCGAAGCGGTTCCTGTAATATATCTTATGATATATTATAGAAGAATTTTGGGCAAGGCATTTATGTAACTTCATTTTTAACTTCATTTTTTAATCCACGCTCACCCGTCCCGCAAGCACGTCCTCATAATCCGCAAGATTTTTCTCCAAAAGCTTCGGCGTGTCAAGTCCGTACGGGCACTTTGACGCGCATTGGTTGCAATGAATACATTCCTTAATCCGCGCCATTTCAGCCTGCCAGTGCTCATTAAGCCAGCCCGCCGACGGCGAACGGCGCAATAGCTGTGAAATCCTCGCGCAGTTATTAATCTGTATTCCCTTCGGGCACGGCATACAGTAGCCGCAGCCGCGGCAAAAATCACCCGAAAGCTCCTTTAAGTCCTTTTCATATAAAGCCTTCATTTCATCGTCCATGACAGGCGGATTATCCTGATAAGACAAAAACTCGGCAAGCTCCGACTCTCTCTGCACGCCCCACAGCGGAAGCTCCGACTCATACTGACACGCAAACCAATAGCACAGCCTTGAGTTTGTCAAAAGCCCTCCTGCCAGTCCCTTCATTCCAAGGAAGCCCATGCCCGCCTCCTCGCACCTTTTCGCAAGGGCAAGCTCCTTTTCCCCTGAAATATACGCAAAAGGGAACTGTAAGGTTTCATACAGTCCGCTTTCAATCGCCTCCTGCGCAACGTTGAGCAGATGCGCCGTGATGCCTATATGCTTTATTTTACCCTCTCTTTTGGCGCGCACCGCCGCATCATATACGCCGTCCTCATCGCCCGGGCGAAAGCACTTCGGAGCGCAGTGGAGCTGATAAATGTCAATATAATCCGTCCTTAGGTTCCGAAGCGAGGTTTCAAGCTCCGCCTCAAGCTGTTCTCCTGTCTTTGCCGCCGTTTTGGTGGCAATATAATAGCTGCCCCTGTCTTTTCCCGCCAGGGCAGCCCCCAGCTTCTCCTCGCTGTCACTGTACGCCCGCGCCGTGTCAAAAAAGTTTACTCCACCGTCAAGCGCCATATGTATCAGCCTCACGGCGCTGTCCAAATCAATCCTTTGAATAGGCAGCGCCCCAAAGCCGTTCTTGTTTGCAATGATGCCTGTGTTTCCAAGCTTTACTGTTATCATAACCGTCCCCCTCATATTTTATTGTGTTATGCTTTAATGTATTCCAGCACCGCGAGCACTCCAAATTTCACGGTGTCCAGCGCATCCTGATATTTGAGGCTTGAATTCAGCGCAAGCATCTTACCGGCGCTCGTCATAATGAGCCACAGACTTTCCGCCGCCCTGCGGCTGTCAGCCGCCGCATTTACCTCGCCCAAGACCTTTCCTTCCTCTATCACACACTCCAAATCCTGCAAAAAACCGTTCTGCACACCATCCTCGGACACTTCATAGCATGCCGTATAATATTGGAAGTAAGAATTACGCTCATAGACGCATGTAAATGCGGTGATTATCCTCGCAAGCAGATTGTCACAATAGGAAGCGTCCTCTTTCACTGCCGCGGCAGCCTTTTTAATCAGCTCCTCATTGCATCTCCTTGCGACAAGCATGTTAATCTCGTCGATATCCCGAAAACGGTTATAAATGACACGCCTGTCACAGCTCAGCTCACGGCACAGCCTTGTGACGGTAAGCGCGCCTTCGCCTTCCCTGCAGCCAATGCCTACCGCCAAATCAATGATGCGCCTGCTTGTTTCGTCCTCAATCCGTTTGCCCTTTGAGAATGCCATAAAAACCCCCATTATTGCTCTTTATGTCTGAAATTTTAATTTGCAATTGAGTTGCCCGTGTAAAGCTGATAATAGCGTCCCTTCTCCTCAATAAGCTCGTCATGCGTTCCGCGCTCGATAATTCTGCCCTGCTCAAGCACCATGATGCAGTCGCTGTTTCTTACGGTGGAGAGTCTGTGAGCAATCACAAAGGTCGTTCTGCCCTTCATCAGCTTATCCATACCATCCTGCACAATTTTTTCGGTACGTGTGTCAATCGAGCTTGTCGCCTCATCCAAAATAATCGCGGGAGGATCTGCCACCGCCGCCCTTGCAATCGCAAGAAGCTGTCTTTGCCCCTGGCTTAAATTCGCTCCATCGCCGGTCAGCAAGGTATTATATCCGTCCGGAAGCCGTTCTATAAACTCATGCGCGTTTGCAAGCTTCGCGGCCGCGATAACCTCCTCGTCCGTAGCGTCAAGCTTTCCATACCTGATGTTTTCCATAACCGTATCGGTAAACAGATGCGTATCCTGAAGAACAATGCCAAGTGAGCGCCTTAAATCCGCCTTTTTAATCTTGTTTACATTGATTTCATCGTAACGTATCTTTCCATCCTGTATATCATAAAAGCGGTTGATCAGGTTGGTAATGGTCGTCTTTCCGGCGCCCGTAGAACCGACAAACGCAATCTTCTGCCCCGGCTTTGCGTACAGCTTGATATTGTGCAGCACAATCTTGTCGTCATCATAGCCAAAGTCCACATCGTCAAACGTCACGCCGCCCTCAAGCCTCTGATAGGTGGTCGTATCGCTGTCCTTATGATAATGCTTCCATGCCCACATGCCCGTGCGCTTCTGCGTTTCTCTGATTTCGCCGTTCACCTCTTGTGCATTTACCAGCGATACATAGCCGTCGTCAACCTCCGGCTCCTCATCCAGCATCCTGAAAATACGGTCTGCGCCCGCAAGCGCCATGATGATGGAGTTGAACTGCTGGCTCACCTGGTTAATCGGCATGTTGAAGCTCTTGTTAAACGAAAGGAAGCTTGCAAGACCGCCAAGCGTCAGCCCTCCGATATTTCCAAGCGCAAGAATGCCGCCCACAATTGCGCATACCACATAGCTTAAGTTTCCAAGCTGCGAGTTGATGGGTCCTAACATGTTTCCGAAACGGTTTGCATTATACGCGCTCTCAAAAAGCTCATCGTTAAGCTCGTTAAAGCGTTTCATGCTTTCCTCCTCGTGGCAGAATACCTTTACGACCTTCTGCCCCTCCATCATTTCCTCCACATATCCGTTGACCGCGCCAAGCGATTTCTGCTGCGCAACAAAGTATCTGCCCGACAGACCCGTTGCCTTTTTGGTCACAAACAGCATGATTGCCACCATAATCAGGGTCGTCAGCGTAAGCGGCACGCTCAAAATAACCATGCTGATAAACACGCTCACAATGGTTATCGCGCTGTTAAGGCATTGCGGCATGCTTTGGCTTATCATCTGTCTGAGCGTATCTATATCGTTTGTGTAGCGTGACATTATATCGCCGTGCGGGTGCGTGTCAAAATATTTAATCGGCAGAGATTCCATTGTTTGGAACATGTCGTTTCTGATATTGCGCATCGTACCCTGGCTTACATATATCATAACCCTGTTATACGCGTATGTCGAGAGCGCACCGATTGCATAAAAGCACGCTACCCTTGCAATTGCCCTTGCAAGCCCTGAAAAGTCAGGATTCTCCGAGCCTAAAAGCGGCGTAATATATTCGTCTATCAGGGTCTGCGTGAACAGCGTTCCCTGAATGCTTGCAAGCACGCCGATAAAAATACATATAACGACAACTATAACATGCGGCGTATAATTTTTAAAAATATATCCCATAAGCCTTTTAAAAAGCTTACCCGGATTTTCAATTTTCGGTCGTGGTCCTACCACTCGACGTCCCGGTCCCGGCATCAGTTGTCACCTCCATTCTCATCAAAGTCCCCGTTTCCGCCTGTCTGCGATTCATATACCTCACGGTAGATGGGACTTTCACTCATCAGCTCGTCGTGCGTTCCAAATGCGGTCACGGTGCCGTTATCCATGACAATAATGCGGTCCGCGTTCTGCACGCTGCTTATTCTCTGTGCGATAATAAGCTTTGTCGTGTCGGGAATTTCCTCCGCAAACGCTTTGCGGATTTTTGCGTCGGTCGCCGTATCAACCGCGCTGGTGCTGTCGTCAAGTATCAATATCTTAGGCTTTTTCAAAAGCGCCCTTGCGATACACAAACGCTGCTTCTGACCGCCCGACACATTGGTTCCGCCCTGTTCAATGTAAGTGTTGTACTTATCGGGCATCTTCTGAATAAATTCATCAGCGCATGCAAGCTTACAGGCTCTTATGCACTCCTCCTCCGAAGCCTCCTTATCGCCCCAGCGAAGATTATCCAAAATGCTTCCGCTGAAAAGCACATTCTTCTGCAAAACGACCGCCACCTGATTTCTAAGCGTTTCCATATCATATTTTCTCACGTCAAGCCCTCCAACCAAAAGCTCGCCTGACGTTACGTCATACAGACGGCTGATCAGATTTACAAGGCTTGACTTTGCGCTTCCGGTTCCGCCGATAATTCCGATTGTTTCGCCCGCCTTAATGTCGAGATTTATATGGCTGAGCACAGGCTTGCCCCCGTCCTTATATGCAAAGGAAACATCATGAAACGCAATGCTTCCGCTCTTCACGTCCATAACGGGATTTTCGGGATTTTCCAGATTGCTTTTTTCCGTAAGCACCTCCGCAATACGCCTTGCGCTGGCAGCGCTCATGGAAAGCATGACAAAAATCATCGAAAGCATCATCAGGCTCATCAGTATGTTCATGCAGTAGGTCAGAAGGCTCATCATCTCGCCCGTCGTAAGACCGCCCGCAACAATCATCCTTGCGCCGAACCACGAGATAAGCAGAATACATGCATACACCGTCGCCTGCATAAGCGGCATGTTTATGACGACAAGCTTCTCAGCCTTTATAAACATATTATAAATATTCTGATTTGCCCTTGAAAACTTATCCTTCTCATAATCCTCGCGGACATAAGCCTTTACCACGCGGATTGCCGACACGTTTTCCTGCACGCTCGCGTTCAGAGCGTCATATTTTTCAAATACCTGCCGGAAATATTTGTTTGCGCGCGGCATAATCAGTGAAAGACATATTCCCAAAAAGATTACCGCGACAAGATAGATGCTTGCAAGCCGGGCGTTTATACTGAACGTCATCACCATTGCGATAATCATAGTCATCGGCGCACGCATCGCCATTCTCAGCAGCATTTGATATGCGTTTTGTATATTGGTTACATCTGTCGTCAGCCTTGTAATCAGGCTTGAGGTTGAATATTTGTCGATATTTGAGAACGAAAAGGTCTGAATGTTCTCATACATCGCCCTTCTTAAATTCCTGGCAAAGCCGGTTGCTGCCCGCGCGCCATGCTTTGCCGCCATAATTCCCGCCCACAGACCTATCAGTGCCATCACAATCATGATTGCGCCAATACGGTAAATATGGCTTAAATTCCCCGCATTGACGCCGTCGTCAATAATGGACGCCATCAGCAGCGGGATAATCATTTCCATGATAACCTCTAAAATCATGAAAACAGGCGTAATCAAGGAATCCTTTTTAAATTCCTTAATCTGTGCGCTTAATACCTTTAGCATAATTTTGTTCTTCCTTTCATGTGTTATTTAATATCACGTGCAACGCTCCATATTCCTTATAAGCTTTTGTGAAACCTCGCAGAAGGTTTCACGTTCCTCATTGCTGATGTTTTCCATCAAATCCCGGTCAAGCCGGTCAAGCATTGCCTTTGTCTTAACGGCAATTTCCGTTCCCTGCCGCGTGAGGACAATCTTTTTAAGCCTTGCGTCGCCTTCAACCGCTTCCCTGCTGATATAGCCCTTTTTCTCCATAAGCTGCACGATGGCAGTCACAGTTGAGCGGCTGATGTTAAATTGCGTTTCAATCGTTTTCTGGTACACCTCCGTACCTCGGCAGCCGTACAGATAAACCATAATCCAGCCGTGCATCATAGTCACCTCGTCCAGCCCCTCCGCCGTACCGCACACGATAAAGCGCTGCTTGAATGCCACATGGAGCATCCTTATGATATGCCCTATTTTTTCATTCTCGAACATATCGCCGTCACAATCACTATGCACTAAAGCTTCCACATCCTGCTCACCTCTTTCTTGTTTGTGCTCAAACAGTTCGTACACGAACATTATTTTATCACGCAAGCCGGAATATGCAACCCTTATTATTTTATTTTATATTTTTTATATTTTTTTTACAAAGCGTTTGGCTTCATGTGCTTCTCCTCAATGCGGTTAGAACTTTCGCAGCTCTATGGTATCGTCGTCCGGCGTATTCTCCTCGGAACGGATTAACAGGTCGTAGCCATACGCCGCGTCCACCTGCACATGCACCGTGTCGCCGCGCTTATGTCCCGCAAGTGCCTTTCCGACAGGCGATTCAATGCTGATCAGGCCCTTCAGCGGATTGTTGCGCACCGTAGTCACAAGGCGGTAGGTTTCCGTCGTTCCATCCTCCGTAAATTCCACCTCGACCGTCTTGTTCAGCCCGGCTTCGTCCTCCGCCGCATCGTCCTCTATTATCTGCGCCGTTTTTATCATTCTCTCCAAATACCGTATGCGGCTCTCATTTTGGTTTTTATATTTTTTCGCCGCATAATACTCAAAGTTTTCACTCAAATCGCCCTGCGCCCTTGCCTCCTTTACTGCCTCAAGCGCCTCCTTTCGGATAACAAGCTTTCGGTGTTCTATCTCCTCCTCCATTTTCTTAATATCCTTTTTTGTAAGTCTGTCGTTCATTGCGCACCTCTTTCATATCGTATCGCAAGTTTCCCGTTCTTGGGGAAACTTGCTGATGAACGCTGCTCTTGCGTTTATTATTTCTTAATTACTGCGCCGTCCTTTGCGCATACCGCAAGTTTCCCGTTCTTAGGGAAACTTGCTGATAAACGCTGCTCTTGCGTTTATTATTTAGTGTACCAAACTCCGGAATAAAATGCACGTATTTTATTTTAGTTCGGCTTGCGTTTTAGTTGATAATTTGATATCATTTATATAATCCTTGTCAAATATATAACGAATATATTTGACAATCAAAAAACGAAAGAAATGAGGTTTCATCATGAAAGTACAAAACAAATGGATTCGTGCGGCAATTCCCGCATTGTTGCTGCACTGCAGCATCGGTACCGTATACTGCTGGTCAATTTTCAGTCAGGAAATAGCCGACTACATCGGCTTTTCAAAAAGTGCCACGGAATGGGCGTTCAGCTTTGCAATCTTTTTCCTTGGCATGTCCGCCGCTTTTCTTGGCAACATCGTGGAAAAGGACATCCACCGTTCCTCACTTATTGCAGCCATCTGCTTTGCAGGAGGTATGGCAGGCACCGGCTTCTTCATTAAATACGGCGGAGCGCATCAGGGGAGCCTTGTTGCGTTAATCGGCATCTATGTGTGCTATGGCTTCATCATGGGTATCGGTCTTGGTACCGGATATCTTTCTCCGGTAAAAACGCTTATGCTTTGGTTCAGCGACCGCAAAGGTCTTGCCACGGGTCTTGCCGTTGCAGGCTTCGGTGCGGCAAAGGCAATCGCAAGCCCCATCATGCAGGCTCTGCTTGACTCACTCGGCGAGGGCGGCATTTGGAAAATGTTCCTCATTTTGGCATGCGCATACTTCGTCATGATGTTTGTCGGACATCTGCTCCTTGCAAAGCCTGAAGGCTGGCATGAACCGACCGGCGATGAAAAGACCACGCGCGCAATTGACGTAATCAAGACAAAGCCCGTTGTTTTTGTCGGAATCTGGCTGATGTTTTACCTGAATATCACCTGTGGTCTTGCCCTTATCTCGCAGGAAAAAATGATTATAAAATGTATCGGTCTTGGCTCCATCGTAGGCGTGCTTTCTTCCGTTACGGCTGTATTTAACGCGGCAGGACGGCTTGGCTTCTCCGCATGGGCAGACACCATGAAGGACAGAAATACCGTTTACAAAATCATCTTTGTCATGTCCATCGTGGTAACGGCTCTTACGATTATCACACAGGCAATCACAAAGCAGGGCGATAACATAATCAGCGAAGCTCCCACAAGCGCCGTGCTTACAATCATCGTGTTGCTTCTGCTGTTTGCAGTCAACGCAGGCTATGGCGGCGGCTTCAGCAACGTTCCCACGCTGCTCTCCGACCACTACGGCATGGGAAATATCAGCGCGATCCACGGAATTACGCTTTCCGCATGGGGTATTGCAGGTCTGACGGGAAATCAGGTTGCTACATTTATCGTAAATCATGTGGGTGAATGGTGCTCTATCGTGGTGGACGGTCAGGAATATTCAATCAATCCAACGGGATATCAGTCCGTGCTTTACCTCACCATCGTGCTTTACGTTATTTCACTGCTCTCAAGCATTTTCCTTGTAAGGGAAAGAAAGACTTCAAAATAAATGCGCATCCACGCGGAGCGTTTTATCGTATAGGACGAGCTTTCCTATACGATAAGCAATTCCAAAAAGAGCTTGCCGTTTAAGGGCACGCTCTTTTTTTTAAATCCCAGCTTCTTATATATATCAAATCCGTCGAAGGTCGCAAAATAGTCCTTTGGCGTTTCCGCGCGTCTGATAAGCCGGACGCTGCCGTCCTCCTTCAGCAGAAGCTCCGCCGACTTGAGCTTACCGTTATAATTGTAGCCCATCGAAAAGCCGTGCGCTCCGGTGTCATGGATTGCAAGATAATCGCCGATATCAATCTTGGGAAGCATCCTGTCTATTGCAAATTTATCGTTGTTCTCACACAGAGAGCCGGTCACGTCATACTTGTGGTCGCACGGCTCATTTTCCTTTCCGAGCACCGTAATATGATGATAAGCGCCGTACATGGCAGGGCGCATCAGATTGACTGCGCAGGCGTCCACACCGATATATTCCTTGTGCGTGTGCTTCTCATGGATTGCCTTAACCACAAGATGTCCGTATGGTCCCATCATAAACCGTCCCAGCTCCGTGTAAATGGCAACGTCGCCCATTCCCGCCGGCACAAGCACCTCCTCATAAACCTTTCTCACACCCTCTCCGATAACCCGTATGTCATTTGGCTCCTGGTCGGGTCTGTACGGTATGCCGATACCTCCCGAAAGATTTATAAAGCTGATATGTACGCCTGTTTCCTCTTTCAGCCTGACCGCAACCTCAAACAGCGTCCTTGCAAGCGTCGGATAATACTCGTTTGTGACTGTATTACTTGCGAGGAATGAGTGAAGCCCGAAGCTCTTTACACCCTTTTCCTTCAAAATCCGAAAGCCCTCAAACAACTGCTCCGTCGTAAATCCGTACTTTGCATCTCCCGGATTATCCATGATGTCCGTGCTGATTTTAAACACGCCGCCCGGATTATATCGGCAGGAAATCGTTTCGGGAAGCTTTCCTATCGTCCTTTCCAAATATTCAATATGCGTGATATCATCCAGATTAATCGTTGCGCCGATTTTTGCCGCATACTCAAACTCCTCCGCCGGCGTATCGTTTGACGAGAACATAATATCCTCTCCCGGCACGCCCATCGCGTTGCTAAGCATCAGCTCCGTGAGCGACGAGCAGTCGCAGCCGCAGCCGTAATCACGCAAAATATCAATCAGAAACGGATTTGGCGTCGCTTTCACGGCAAAATACTCCTTGAAGCCCTTATTCCATGCAAACGCTTCCTTTAATGCCTTGGTATTTTCCCTGATACCCTTCTCATCATAAATATGAAAAGGCGTCGGGTAGGTCTTTACAATTTCCTCAATCTGTTCCTTCGTCACAAATGCCCTTTTTTCCATTTAAGCTGATTCCTCCTGTTAATTCAATCAATTTTATTTCGTTTCTAAGGGAATCCTTAAAAACATTGACAAAGTTTTTCTGTCCGCAATAAAGGCAGTTGTCCGCAGCCGAGCCTGTCAGCTCTCCCGTGAGCACATACGCGGAGTCCACAATGAGCCTTAGCTGTCTGTCCTCCTTGCCCGTCACATAGATAACACAGCCCTCAAGATTTTCCTCTGCCGGTTCGCTAAGCAAAAGCACTACCTTCTTGCCCTCCGCAGTAAGGCGTCTGAGCTGTCCGCCGACAAGCCCGACATACTGTACGGGAATTGACAGATATACGCGGTGCTCCACATGTTCAAGCATGTTGTAAAGCTTATCCATGATATGCCTGTGGCTGCTCACGGTAATGTAACCCTCCGTGTCCGGCTCCGTTTTCGGAATCTGCCCGATAAGCTCCTCCCGCAGGCGTTCAAGCTCCCTGATGCGGTTTTGGCAGAAATCCCCGACAGGCACCGCGGTATATTTGTTTGTTTCTCCTTCAAGCAGATATGCCGCTCCCTCATCGACAAGTCCCGCCAGGGCGCTGTACACATTCGAGCGCGATATTCCGGTAAGCTTTGACACCTCATAGCCTGACAGCTCCCTGTTCCTCAAAAGGCACAGGTATATGGACGCCTCCTGTCTGGTAAGCCCGAACTGCAAAAGCTTTTCCGTAAGGCCTCCCAAAGCGGCATACTCCATCTGCCCCCCTCCTTTTATTACTTTTTGATTATGTAAGGTTTATCGGTTGTCGCCGATAGTAGTTCTTTTCAGAACCACTATACTATGGCACCGTGAAAAAGTCAATAGGACATGCGAAATTGTGCTTCTCCTTATCGGACATTAATTTTCAACAAGATACAAACGCAAAAACCGGCGCCAATGCGCTTGTCTTATTACTGTTTTGACGTTATAATAGTTATTGTAATGTAAAAAAATAACAGCAAAGAAAGGAAATGATGATTATGTCCCCGGATTTAAATATGTTTTCACTTGAAGGAAAGACTGCCCTCGTGACCGGAGCAAACACCGGCTTAGGTCAGGGAATTTGCGTAGCGTACGCCAAGGCAGGCGCAAACGTGATCGGCGTGGCCAGAAGAAGCTGTGCGGACACCGCTGCCAAAATCGCTGAGTTTGGAGGCAGCTTTCAGGAGATTATCGCTGATTTGTCAGACATTGCCGTAATCCCTCAGATTGTTGAGCAGTCTGCCAAGGCATTCGGCCGTGTGGATATCCTTGTAAACAACGCGGGCATCATTAAGCGCTGTGACGCGGTTGACGTGTCTGTCGAGGATTGGAATTCCGTTATCAGCATAAACGAAACCATGGTATTTTTCCTCTCACAGGCATTTGCAAAGGGCTGGGTTGCGGATAATAAGGGCGGCAAAATCATCAATATCGCGTCAATGCTGAGCTATCAGGGCGGTATCCGCGTGCCGGCGTACACCTCAAGCAAGAGCGCGATTATGGGACTTACCCGAGAGCTTGCAAACGAATGGTCCAAATACAATATCAATGTAAACGCCATTGCTCCCGGCTACATGGCAACAAACAATACACAAAATCTCCGCAGCGACGAGCAGCGAAGCGAGGAAATCCTTGCCCGAATTCCCGCAGGACGCTGGGGAACTCCTGACGATATTGCGGGCGCCGCGATTTTCCTTGCTTCCGAAGCGGCTTCATATGTCCATGGCTTTACACTCGCCGTTGACGGAGGATGGCTTGCGCGGTAAAAAACAGAATCGATAATGTACATCTTTGCAGAGTTTTTTATCATCCTATACCAAAAACTGACAGCAGGTTTTATAACGCTGCTGTCAGTTTTTATTTTTTATCATCCCCACCAATCATACTGACTGCTTGTATATGATGATGTCGCGGTTGCGCTGCTTGTATATTGGCTTGCGGTGCTTTCAAGCTCCGCCGCTGCACTGTCCGATACCTTTGACGCCAAAGACGACAGGCTCTCCATAAATTCGCTGTCCGCTCCAAACAGATTTTCCAAATCCTCAAGTGAAGCCGACTCCAGCACGCTCTCATCAACCGTCAGGCTGCCATCGCTTTCAATCGTAATGCCAAGCAAGCTAAGCTCGTCGCTGTTACTTGAAGTAAGCTTTTTAATAGCTTGAAGATAGTAAGAATTAATGGTAGAAGTGCTGTCGGAAAGCTCCTCTAACAGCTCGTTATACTTTTCCGCAAGCGTCCTGATGCTTTCCATGACCTCCGAATTGTCGCCACTCTCCTGCGCCATTGCAAAAAGACTGTCCTCGCTGTCATCAGTGAGCGCCTGCACTGCGGACTCAAGTGAGGTCGCAGCTTCCTCAAGCTCTTCATAGGACGTTATCTGTGATGTGCTCGTCTGCAAGCTGTCCAAAAGCGAGGTTGTATCCGTATCATCATCCAAATAATTTACCAAGGATACACTGTTGATTGCAATACCCGTTTCCGCCGATGTCTGATTTAGCATTTGTGTCGTAATTCTCATTGCCGATTCCTCCTGTTCACATCCGGTTCCGGTACCTTGAATGTTATAGTAAACAGCTTTATGTCGTTCACTGTAATTATCCATGTACCTGTTTAATCTTTATCAGCCACATGCTATTATTTATTTCGGTCAATATCTGAAAAAGATTAACAGTATACCCGGTTTTTTACATTCTCAATCTGCCAGTCAATCGGTTCGACTCCGTTTGCCTCCAAAAATGCGTTTGCCTGACTGAAATGTCTGCACCCGAAAAAGCCGCGGTACGCCGAAAGAGGACTTGGATGCGGCGCTTTTAATATCAAATGCTTCGGATTTGTGAGCATGGGGATTTTACTTTGCGCTGGACGCCCCCACAGCAGATACACCACCGGTCTGTCCTGTGCGTTGACTGCCTGTATTACCGCATCCGTAAACTGCTCCCAGCCATGTCCCTGATGCGAATTTGCCTGATGAGCGCGCACCGTCAGAACAGTGTTCAAAAGCAGCACTCCCTGATCGGCCCATTTTTTCAGATATCCGTTATCCGGTATGTAGCAGCCCAAATCGTCCTGCAGCTCCTTATAAATATTCTGAAGGGACGGCGGAATTTCCGGCTGGCTCGGCAGCACGGAAAAACTAAGACCATGCGCCTGATTTACATTGTGATATGGGTCCTGTCCCAAAAGCAGCACCTTCACTTTACTAAGCGGCGTAAAATGAAATGCATTGAAAATATCGTCAGCAGGCGGATAAATTACCGCCCTGCTGTACTCATCCTTCACAAAAGTAAATAAATCTCTGTAATAAGGCTTTCTGAATTCACCGCTTATTGCGTCAAGCCAGTCATTTTGTATCATCGCCATAGTTTTCACAACATTCCTTTGTAATCTAAAGTCTTACGGAAACACCCCTGCCACGAAGATATTGCTTTACTTCCTTAATTTCCAGCTCCTTAAAATGAAAGAGAGCTGCGGCAAGCGCCGCGTCTGCCTTACCTGCGTCAAACGCATCATAAAAATGCTCCGGTTTTCCCGCTCCTCCCGAAGCGATAACAGGTATTGACACATTCTCTGATATCGTCCTCGTAAGCTCAATGTCATAACCGTTTTTCGTGCCGTCGCAGTCCATGCTGGTAAGGAGAATTTCACCCGCTCCCAGCTCATTTGCTCTGATTGCCCATTCCACGGCGTCAATTCCCATATCCACACGCCCGCCGTTCTTATATATATTCCAGCCGCTTCCGTCAGCCCGACGCTTTGCGTCAATCGCCACCACCACGCACTGGCTTCCAAACTTGTCCGCCGCCTCGCTTATAAGGGTCGGGTTCATAATCGCCGCGCTGTTCACCGATACCTTATCGGCGCCTTCCCGCAAAATCGCCTTAAAATCCTCAACCGTCCTAATACCGCCGCCCACCGTAAACGGGATGAACACCTTCTCCGCCACCCTGCGCACCATGTCGACCGTAGTGGCACGGTTATCGGAGGAAGCAGTAATGTCAAGGAAAACAATCTCATCTGCTCCCGCTCTGTCGTATGCCGCCGCGGTTTCCACCGGGTCGCCCGCATCAATCAAATTGACAAAATTTATGCCCTTCACCACACGCCCGTTATTTACATCAAGGCATGGAATAATTCTTTTCGTAATCATTGCTGTCCCTCCGCTCACGCTAAACGGTCAAGAAATTCCGCAAAATACGCAGTCCCACATCCGAGCTTTTTTCCGGGTGGAACTGGCACGCAAACACGTTCCCCTTTTCAACCGAGGCATGGATATGCGCCGCATACTCTGTTTCCGCCGTGACAATTTCCGGCTCATCCGCCTGAAGATAATATGAATGTACAAAATACACGTATGCTCCCTCGTCAATCCCGGCAAACAATCTGCCCTTGTTTGGAAAGTTAAGGGAATTCCAGCCAATTTGGGGCACCTTTAAGCCTTTATTTTCAGGAATTTTTATAATCCGTCCTTTTAATATGCCAAGCCCGTCCACACCGGGCGTTTCCTCGCTCGACTCAAACAGGAGCTGGAGTCCTAAGCATATTCCGAGAAATGGCGTATTATTTTCAACAACCTCTTTTATAACGTCTGCAAGACCGTATGCGTTAAGCTTATTCATCGCATCCCCAAAAGCGCCCACTCCGGGGAGTATTACCCTGTCAGCCCTGAGAATTTCTTCCCTGTCACGTGTTATCATCGCCTTTTCACCAAGTGAAAGCAACGCTTTCTCAACACTCCTAATGTTGCCGGCATCATAATCAACAACAGCTACCATACCTATCCTCCGTATTTACACAGCCTGACTGCTATCGCGCAGTTATGAAATCATTAAGCGCCATTGTATAGCTCATCGCATCATCATAATTCATCAAATCCTCCGCCTGCTCCTCGCTGATTCCGTATTCAGACTCCAAAACGCCCAAAATTTCATCCCTGACGGCTTCCACCTCACTCAGCACATCATATTCCTCTGCCTGAGCGTTTATGGTATCATACGCCTTAAGCCCGCAAATCAGAGCATTCAAAGCCTCCCTTTCCCGGTCCAGCTTTAAGTTATTCAGGTAAGAATCGTACCAGCATTGTATTTCCAAAATCAGCTCGCTTCTCGTCTGAATAAGCTCATCCGAACCGCTAAGATCCATTCCGTATGTGGCAAGATACACGCTCTTATAATCCTCGGCATAAAAAGCCTTCCTTGCTGTATTTAAATAGCCCTGCTCGGAAAGAATGTCGGTGGATGCCACCACTCCCACAAGCACAGTCGCGCCAAATACGGTCACAGCCACAAGCTTCTTGCGAGGAATCCGCTTTACCTTATTCTTTGCCTCCGCTTCCTGCTTTGCCTTCTTCTTTGCCTCTTTGGCCTCCTGCTTTGCCTTTTTTTGCTGTTGGGCAGCCTCCGCCTTAGCTTTTTTCGCCGCGTCCTTTTCCTCTGCCTTAGCCTTTTTCTCTTCCTCCCTGGCAGCCTTTTCCTGCTCCTTTTTAGTCAGCTCCTCCTGCTTTTTGGCGGCCTTCGCCTCTGCCTCGGCAGCATAATCCTCCTCCGTAGGGCCCGGCAGCTCATCCGTCAGCATCCGGAAAAACCTGCCGACAGCTCCCTGCTTTTTCTCGCTTTCCTCTCCGTCGCCGCTCTTTTTCTTCTTTTTTGACGCCTTACCCTCACCGTTTTTGCCATCATCCCCATTGTCAAAGGAAGCCGGCATGTCCGGAATAGCTACGCCCCCATCATCATTCTCAATATCCTTTCCGCCCGCATTAACCATCGCCGCTTCATCGTCCGCCATTTGGTTAAGCAAATCCATCATTTCATCCTGAATAGGCTCATTGTTATCGGACTTTTTAAGAATATCGTTGATTTCCGCCAAATCCGCATCGTCGTCAAGCATGCTCAGCACATCGTCAAGCCCGTCATCCCCGCCGCTTGTGTCATCACCGATATGTAAATCATCGGACATTCCCAAATCCAAATCATCGTTGGCAGACAGTGCGTCCAAATCCAATTCCTCAAGGTTTAATTCGTCCGGCATATTAAGCTCCGTTTCTGATTGTAAAGCATCGCCCGGTCCATCAATATTCAGCTCGGTTGACGGTTCCAAAGCTGCCCCTGTGTCAAGCGGAATATCGGGTATGTCCAATATATCCGGTATATCCAATATCCCCAAATCATCGCTTAATTCCAAATCGGGTTCAGCCGCCGTATTGCTCTCTGCTCCCAAATCCGACAGCTCGGATAAATCAAAATCATCCGTTTCGTCTGCAAGAGCTTCCAGCTGAATTTCCTCCGATGAAGGCTCTTCCAATTGAAGCTCCTCCAATTGAAGCTCTTCCAACGGATTTTCTTCCGGTGAAATTTCCTCCGGCGAAAGCTCTCCCAACAAATTTTCCTCCGGCGGATTTTCCTCCGGTGAAAATTCTCCCAACATAATTTCTTCCGGTTGAATTTCCTCCGATTGAATTTCCTCCAATGAAAGCTCTTCCGACGGAATCTGCCCGGAATTGTCCGTTTCGTCTGATATCTCGGATATTGATACTTCCGGTATATCCTCGAGCACCGGCTCGTCCGGCAATTCGGACAACCCGGACATCTCCGGTATATCCGGGATATCTGATATATCAGGTATATCTTCAAGCGTAAGCTCATCCTCAAGCTCCGGCTCCGTGGAAATCACGGAAAGCTCGTCAGCCGCTTTCTCCGCATCCGGCTCTGACTTTGGTTCTTCTATTGCCTTTAATAGATTATTCAGGTAATCTTCCTCTGCACTCATGCTAAGCCCTCCGTCCCATTCTCTACACTTTATATCCGTTCAAAAAATCCACCGCATTCACCCCAACGCTTACGCCCTTTTCCTCAAGCTCTTTTGTCATGTGATGCAGCGTCCCATTTATCCTAAAAAAAGCTGCCTTTTCATTATAGAACGCAACCTTTTCAAACGGCCACCTGATAATGCCGGGCATATTCATTCCCACGCCAAGCTCTAATACACAAATTTTTTTGTTAAGCGTCCGCTGCAGCCAGCCCGTATACTTTTCCCATTGAGGCTTATAGCCCTCCTCAACATAATTATTTTCGCACAAAATATTGTTGAATACCAACGGTCGCCCGCACGAGGGACACACAGGTCTTTTGGCTGCGTCAAGCTCCTCATTTGAGAGCACATGACCCGTCAGCCCCGCGAAGCTCTCTGCCGGAAACAGGGCTGCGCTGCATTTTTCGCTGCACTGAAGCAGCTTGTAGCTGCCGCACGGTTCCACGATACGTTCTTTATCAAAATCTGCTTTCTCAATATTTCCATCAATACATGTCGTTACAATAAAATAATCCTTCTCCCGGATAAGCTCATAAAGCTTTCCGTAAGCCTCAATGCTTCTTCCCTTGCCATTACTTTCAATATAGTATTTCTCCAAAAACGGGATAATCCACTCCAACTCAGGGTTTGCTTCAATATGCTCTAAAGCTGACTGAAGCATTGGAAGCTTGTCTATGTCCTCAAAATTTTCATTAAATTCCTCGCCAATCCCCACAAGCACTACCTGTGCTTCCTCCAGCTTTTGAGCCAAAAGCTTATGTTTCTCCAAAATGTCCGACTTATCCATTACGTCTCCTAATTATCTTAAGAGCCGGGGTTTTGCTCCCGGCTCAATCATTAAACATAAATAAGAAAATTCATGAAGCATACCCGCTTCATGGTACAGGATTACTTAGAAAGCAGCTGATCAATCACTTTCACAAGATTTCCTATCTCAGGCTTTGAAAGCTGTGCGTCCGCGCCAAGCATCTCACCCTTTTTGCGCATCTCATCATTTACAAGAGAAGAGAATATAATAACCGGTATCTGCTTCGTTTCCTCATCCGATTTAACAAGCTTTGTCAGACGATGACCGTCCATTAACGGCATCTCGATATCCGTAATCAAAAGCTTCACTTCATCGTTCAGAGTACCCGCATTTTTACACTTGTTTATGTACTCCCATGCTTCCTCGCCGTTTTCCGCTTTAATAACATTTTCATATCCTGCTTTCTTCAGCGAGTCAACAATCATCTTTCTAAGCAGCGATGAATCCTCTGCAATCAGGATAGGCTTTTCCGTATTTTCCCGCACGCCAAGAGATTCAATATCCGTAACTCTCAAGCCTGTTTCCGGATTGATGTCTGAAATAATCTTCTCAAAATCAAGAATGATAATAAGCTTTCCGTTAATCTTAATAATACCTGTCGAAATGCCATCCTCCGCCGTAGTCACGGTAGCTCCGGGCTTAATAATGTCAACCCACGATACACGATGGATACCCACAACCGCATCCACATGGAAAGCAATGTCCAATTTGTTGAAGCTCGTGATGATAAATAAACCTCCCGGCTGAGATTGACCGCGCTGCAGGCAGTTTTTTAAATCGATTGCCGTAATCATGGTATCACGCGGCATGAAAATGCCTTCCACACTGGGATGCGCATTCGGCACGGGCGTCACCTGTGAATATGGAATAATCTCTCTGATTTTTGCCACATTGATGCCATAAGAGTTACCATCCACTACAAATTCCAGCACTTCCAATTCGTTTGTTCCGTTTTCCAAGAGAATCTTAGTCTCCATATTAAACCTCCATTCCATCAGATAATTAAAAATATAACGCTATATTTTCAACTTCTTCACCCTCACTGCTCTGCAGAAATTTTAATCTTATATAATTATAACATATACATGTTCATAAATACAAATATTTTCAGAAAGTTTTTCATACTTTCCATGACAATTTTAAAAGTATCGGCAATCACCTTACTTTTATATTACAGCTACTGCTTTGTGACGATATCTGAATAGCAAGTGTTTCTATATCCTCATCCGACATGGCATCAATTTCGGCAATAGCGACTACGTCCTCCCTTGCACCGGCGTCAATGCTGCCGACAAAGGTTGCCATATCATTCGGAAGCATCGATGTGTCCTGCGCGCTTATTGATGCCGCCCCGTTTATGTCAATCCTGACCTTCAGCATATAGTCGAACAGCTCACACTCAAGCTCCTCATCCGTGGTATTCTCAAGGTCAAAATGCATTACCAGCAGCTTTTTGCCCTCTCCTGCCTCTATGCCGCTAAAGCCCGTAAAGCTTTGCGGATAAGAATCATACAGCTCAAACGACTGATATCTGAGCGTGACCGGCTCATCAAAGCCAAGCTCCAGGGCAAGATCCGTATCCGCGTCCGCAAAAGCCGCTTCCGTTTCCTTTGGCTGCTGCGTTTCTTCGGTTTCCGCCCTTGCTTCCTCCACTGACGCCGGCTCCGTGCTTTCATTCTCTTCTGAAGCTTCCCGGGCGGTTTCCTCCTCGCCGGCAGCTTCCTGCGCGAGCGCGTCGGCAAGCTCGTCATCACTGACAAGCATGTAATCATATTCAGGCGAATACTTCAGCAGCAGACCTGCCGCGTATTCCGCCACAAGCGCTGACTGCTCATCCGTCATATCGGGCATGGAATCAATGCAGCCCGTAAGCAATACTGCGGACATCGCCATCAACCCCAATAATTTTTTCTTTTTCAAAACAGCACCTCCGTTTATTTGGTTTCAAGCTCAAACCAGAACTCTACGCCATTGGTATAATTGATAACACCGTACTGCTCATTCATGGATTCCATGATTGCCTTTACGATGGATAATCCCACGCCGCTGCCGCCGTATTCACGCGTGCGCGCCTTGTCAACCTTATAAAACTTTTCCCAAATATGGGGAAGCGATTCCTCCGGGATAGGCTCGCCTGTGTTAAACACGCTTACACGGACCTTATTTGTCCCGTCCATTTCAATCATCCGGTATTTTATTTCAATAATCTTATCACCGTTTGCATGGTTCATGGCGTTGCTGAAGAAGTTCCGCACAACCTCCTCCGTCTTAAATTCATCCGCCCACACATAAATCGGCTCATGCTGCTCATGCTTGAGCATTATGCCGTTCTGCTCTATCAGTATCTCTGCCGATGTGAGGAAATTCCCTATCAACGCCACTATGTCGAAGCGCTCCATGACCACTACATCGTTCCCAAACTCAAGCTGATTCAAATCCATGAGCTTTTTCACCATCGTGTTCATTTTCCCTGCTTCATCCATGATAACCTCACAGTAAAATTCGCGGCTCTCGGCATCGTCATTAATGCCCTCCTTAAGCCCCTCGGCATATCCCTGTATGAGCGCAATAGGGGTTTTCAGTTCATGGGACACGTTGGAGAGGAACTCCTTGCTCATCTCATCGACCTGCTCTTTCTTTTCAATGTCCCGCTGCAGCTCATTATTTGCGGTCTTAATCTCGGAAATTGTCTTTTCCAGCGCTTTTGAGAGCTCATTCATATGCTCTCCGAGCAGGTCAAGCTCATTCCCGCTGTGTCCGTTATACTTTGTTTCAAAATCCAGCTGCGTCATTTTTGCAGATATGTCCTTAAGCTCCATAATCGGCTTTGTGACCTTAGACGTAACAATCCAAACCAAAAACACGCTGATAATGATTCCGACAATACCTACATAAGCAAGAAAGCGGTTGGCGATATCCACGCTGTCCCGAATACTCTCGAGCGGCGTGCGAATCAAAAACATATTTCCGTTATCAAGCACGCCCCACATTTCTATATAGTCTGTAGATATCTGCTTGTCCTCAATTGTCGCCAAATAGTATTTATCATTTTCATCAATGTACTTAATTTCAGGTTCGGGTCTGAAAAAGTTATCATAAAGGTGCTGCATAAGCCGTTCAACATCGCGGCTGCTGGATTTAATGGTGTTTGACTCCGCGTCAATCACAAGCAGTCCGATATTGTACATATCGCAGGTAAGCTTAAGCTCAATATCAAATTCAGCAGACGTGATGTCACCGTTTGACACAACCTCATTAATCCGCTCGTACGCATCAGTGATTACATTCACTTTATTCCGCACATAAAATCTTTCCAAAAAGATATTGTTCGCTATCCAGCAAAGCGCAACGGTACCGACCGTCACCGACATAAACATGACCGCAATCTGCAGCCTTATGGAATGTTTCATTGTAATTCACCCGTTCTTACATATCTTATTCCCCGCCTATGCCTCCAGCTTATATCCCATTCCCCATACGGTCTTGATAATTTCGCCTTTATCCCCCATCTTGCTCCTAAGCTTTTTCACATGAGTGTCAATCGTTCTTGCATCTCCAAAATAGTCATAATTCCACACGCTGTTCAATATTTTTTCCCTTGACAGCGCTATCCCCTTATTCTCAACAAAATATGTCAGAAGCTCAAATTCCTTATAGCTCAGCTCTATTGGCTTTCCGTCAATCGTGACTACATGTGCAGCCTTATCTATCACAATGCCCCCGCACTCAAGAGTTTCATCATTGCTCTTGCTTGTGCGCCGCAAAATCGCTTCAACCCTGGCCACAAGTATCTTAGGGCTGAACGGCTTCGCGATATACTCATCAACGCCAAGCTCAAAGCCCTGAAGCTCGTCCCGCTCATCCGTCTTTGCCGTGAGCATTATGATGGGCACCTTTGAGCTTGCCCTGATTTCCCTGCAGACCTGCCATCCGTCCATTTTGGGCATCATCACATCCAATATAATAAGCGCAATATCCTGATTATCGAAAAAGGTTCCAACTGCCTCACTTCCGTCTGCCGCTTCCAAAACATCATATCCTTTTTTTACAAGAAAATCCTTCACCAGCTTACGCATTCTGCTCTCATCGTCCACCACAAGAATTTTCAGATTTCCCATACTGCTCCTCCATTTCTCCCCGAGCGCCTACTCCTGCAAAAGCTCCCTTTCCTTTTCCCGTACACGGCTCTCTCTCTCCGAAAGCTCATTTTCCCACTGCGAATATTTATTTTGAATCGCCTGCTCATAATTTAAAACCGTAGGATTGGAGCCTGTCATTGATATATAAAACATTACTGCCACCAGCAGCAAAAGCACAATATTGATAAATAAGGATGCCCTAAGCCCTATTGTCTTTTTTGTCGGTTTTTCTTTTGCCCTGCTTGCCCTCACTCTCTCGACGGCAGGGCTTGCGGTTTCGCGAAGGCTGTACACCCCCTGCACCGGTATGTCTGCGATATCCCCCTCAAAGCCGGGACTCTGTTCCAAAAGTTTCTGAAGCTTTTTTAAATAATCGTACCCGACAGGCGTCTTAAACACACGCTTCTCCACTGCCTTTCGATACACGGCGTTTATCATGTCAGGATTGCCGTAATCCATTCTCTCCTCGAGCCGCTCAATCCTAAGCTTCTCCTTCTTTGCAATCTCGGCGTCCTGCTCTGTGCCGAACAAAAATCCTTCCACAATCCAATCTGACTTATTTGCCATCCGCATTACCGCCCTTTATTTCATAACTCAAAGTCCCTCTATGATTTTGCGGGTTTCCTCATACAGCGTGTCGAGCTGTTCCAGCTCGGAGCCGATATCCATATTCTGCGCTCTGAGCTTTTCCACCATCGGTATCAGCAGCTTATAGATTTCATTGATACCCAAATTTGACACAAAGCCCTTCATGGTATGCGCCGCCTTAAAAGCGTCCTCGCAATTTCCCGCCTGATAGGCCGCCTTTAATTGCTCATAGCTTGTGTCCTGTAAAAACTTTTTTATACATTTTGTGTATAGGGCTTCGTTATTTAAAAAGCGACGCATCGTACCGTCAACGTCAAAGCCCTTTTGCTCAAGCATCGCTTTTACATTTGCATCCATTGTCCATACCTCCATCAATTAACTCTGCATAAGACCGCTCACATCAAGAATGAGCGCAATGCTTCCGTCGCCCAACTGCGTACAGCCTGAAATTCCCTGTATTTTTTTAATATATGACGGAATCGGCTTGACCACAATCTCCTGTGTGCCTATAAGCTCGTCAATCAGGACGCAGAGCTTATTTCCCTCATATTCAAGCAGGAGCATCACTCCCTCGGAAATGCCCTTCACCGCGTTTTCGATATGATACTTCTCGCTAAGGCGCAGCACCGGATAGCACTCGCCCCTTATCATTATATATTCCTCGCCGCTCGGCTCATGTATAAGCTGCTCCTCCGAAACGCGGATAAACTCCTTAACCGCAGAGGTTTCCATCACGAATTTCGTATTGCCGTTGCGCATCACAATGCCGTCAATTATCGCCATGGTCAACGGTATCTTCATCGTCATTACGGAGCCTTGACCCTCCACGGAATCAATGTCAAGCACGCCTCCGACCTTCTGTATGTTTTTCACCACCACGTCCATTCCGACGCCGCGCCCGGAGAACTCCGTCACCTTCTCCTTTGTGGAAAATCCGGGGTATGTGATAAACTGGAATATCTCCTTGTCCGTATACTCGCTCTCCGGACGGTTATCCGGAAGAATACCGTTTTCCCACGCTTTTCTATACAGCTTTTTCCTGCTCATGCCCTTGCCGTTATCGCTCACGGATATCCAGACCTTTCCGCCCTCGTTCTTTGCCTCGAGCGTAACCTTGGCTTTCTCTGTTTTTCCTGCCGCCTCACGCTCCTCGGGCGTTTCAATGCCGTGGTCAACGGAATTTCTGACAAGATGCATCAGCGGGTCTGAAATATTTTCAATGATATTCTTGTCCACCTCCGTAGTGTCGCCGAGCATTTCAAATTCAATGTCCTTACCGAGCTTTCTTGACATGTCAAATACGGTACGGTTCATCTTTTGGAAGGTATTTGTCAGCGGCATCATACGCATCGACATAATCAGCTCCTGCATCTCCGTCGTAATCTTGCCAAGCTGCGAAGCAGCCTTATTGAAATTTGACAGGTCGATATTGTCCACCTGCAGATCTGGGTTTTGGAGCACAACCGACTCTGCAATTACCATCTCACCCATCAGGTTCATCAGCATGTTCATTTTATCGATGCTCACGCTCATGAACGCCTGCTTATGCTCTTTTTTCTTGTGGGGCTTTGTTATCTGCTTTGCCTTTCCGACTTCCTTCTGTATGACATAATCGCCCGGCTGCGGCTCGGCTGCCTTTGCAGCCTCGCTCTCTTTAATCTGCTCTGCCGACTGCTCCGCAATCGGCTCGTCCGAAAAGCCATGCACAAACTCTTCATTGGTACACTCTGCTATATCAATGCTTTCGATTTCCGAGGTCGTATCAATAATCTCGCGCAGCTTGTCCTCCGTAAATTCACCGCGCACAAGCATATGGAAGCCTTCCGCAAGAATGACCTCCGATATACTCTCATCAGACAAAATATCCTCCGGCGAAAACTGTATGTCCTCCGTGAACTCCTTTATCGCAAAGGTCGCGGAATATGCGCGCAGATTGCTCATCTGCGTGTCCGGGTGATACATAATCTTTATCCTGAAGCACTTTGCGGTATCAGAGCTGCTCGGAGCTATATAAAACTGATTCGGGCCCAGTCCCATGCTTTTTTCCGTCTGCGTCTGCTGCTGCGCCGCTTTTACCTGCGGCTTTGTTTCCGCCTTTGCGTCTTTGTTTCCGCCCTTTAAACGTTCAAGGAAGCCTGCCATAAGCTCGATAAGCTGAGAATTATCCCCGTCCGGGTCATTTCCATCCTTAATCTTATCCATTTCTCCGTTGATAAAATCAAGCACCTGA
The DNA here is from genome assembly GCA_021202335.1 of Lachnospiraceae bacterium. GTDB lineage: Bacteria > Bacillota > Clostridia > Lachnospirales > Lachnospiraceae > COE1. The sequence goes on along the minus strand of JAJQDE010000033.1, from coordinate 2,949 downwards.
AAGATAATGTCTGTAAGCTCCATATGCGGCTCGTCAATTCCCAGATTTTCCCTGAGATAATAGAAAATATCCTCCAATTTATGGGAAACCTTCATAATATTATCATACATCATAACCCCGGACGAGCCCTTTATGGTATGCATTATTCTGAAAATCTCGTTGATGTTGTTTTCATCAAAGGCATCGTCGTCCTTCGTTTCCAATACGATTTCCTCCAGCTTTTCCAAAAGCTGACCGTTTTCGTATATGTACATATCCACCATTCCGTCTAAGTTAAATTCCTCAGCCATATGGCACCCCTTCCAAATCTGTCTTATTGCTTTATATTGATTCCATTCATTTTTAATTTTATATCCATTTAACACAATAGTCAAATTAAAAATACATTTTTAGCGCCGTATTCTGAATATTTTGCGCGGTATTGTACTTTACGCCGTTTTTGTACTATAATAGAACAGGCTTAACGCATGTTCAAACAGGCTTAACGCCTATTCTATAATCGGAAAGGACTTATTTATGTCTGCATCGTTTAAAAATAAAACAAGCTATACCTGCTCCGTCATCGCATTCTCGGTGCTTATGCTTTTTCTTGCGCCATCCACGGTCTATGCAAGCGAAGCGCCCGCACCGTCGTTCTCAACCGTGCAGCCCCTTACGGGAGGCGCGCTGTGCGCGGGACTGCTTTCATCGAGCCTTACGGACAGTCTGAACAGATATTTGGTGGACAGCTATATTGCCGGAGCCGTTGACCTTGAGCAATACAATTCATTCCTGTCCGGCGGCATCATTTCGGAGAATGCTTTTTTTGCCGATGCGGTTTTTGTCGGCGACTCACTTACCGTAGGCTTTGAGCAGTATTGCAAAAGCAATCCGGACTCAATAGCCGCCGATACCACTCAATTTCTTGCAAGGGTAAGCTGCTCCGCAAGGGCAGCCATATCGTCGGACGCGCTCACAAAGCATGCGGGAATCATGCCCGAATACAACGGCGCTCCACAATATATCGAGAGCGCCATTTCTCAGATGGAAAATGTCGGCAAAATGTTCATTTGTTTTGGAATGAATGATTTGACGGGGAGCACGCCGCAGCAGTTCCTCGCAGATATGCAGACATTGATTTCACGCATTTTAAGCGTCAGACCGGAGCTGTCGGTATATGTTATTTCCATTCCGTGCATCGTAAGCGGCGTAAACACGGGAGGCTTAAGCAACAGCTCCATAGCTTCGGCAAACATTCTTTTGCAGGAAGCGTGCAGCGCAAACGGCTGGGGCTTCGTAAATCTCTCGGAATATCTTATGGGAGCTGACGGCGCATTGCTGCCCGAATACAGCTCCGACCATTATGTACACGAAAACGCAAGCGCCTACGCCGTTTGGAACATTGTCCTGAAAAACTACGCCTTTGCGGAAATAACAAGGCTGTACCCGTAACCCCGTATTCCGTCTTTATACCTCTGTCATCTTTGAGAAGTTCATAAAGCTGTCCTCTCCGCCATCCTCTGATTTTGCCACCTTCACGACGATAAATTTTGAATTTGCCGCCAATGCAGAGTCAAGCAGCGATTTCCCGGCATACAGCGTGAACACCCCGCCCTTTTCGTTTACGCAAATACAGTCCGAATCCGCATTTGCATCCATATTTCCGGCGGATTGAACGGACGAGGGATTCAGCTCCATCATGCTTATAAATTCTCCCCTTCGATATTCTTCGAGCCTTTCAAGGATTTCTCCGGCAAGCTCATCGGGAGATGCGCTTGTGCTCTCTATCACAAGGTTGTAATTGCTCATATCGTAATAATCAATCCCGTAAATTCCCTTGTAGCGCACCGTTTCAAGCTTTTGGCGGTTTATAAGCGCCCTTCTGCATTCCTCCTGCGATCGGTACGCTTCGGAGCTTGCCCGCAAGCTGTCATTAAACACCCGGCGGCTCGATTCATTGATATCCGTTATGACAAACACCTTAAAGCTCTTTGGCGCAAAATGCCATGCCAGACGTGAATCAAACACCACATTGTCGCGCTCTCCGTCAATTCTTGCGGTAGTATCGTCTATCATCCTGTCCACGGAGCGGTCTCCGCGTTCCGCCGCCTCGTTTACCTGTCTGTTAAACTCCTCCACTGACACGCCCTTTTCCATCGCAAGCTGCCGGAACACGCTCCCCGTGGAAAAAATTTCATAGCCCTTCTCTTTCAGGATTTTAGCCACGCTTGACTTCCCGCTTCCAAGATTTCCCGTAATACTTATGTTCATCTTTTCCCTCATTTCTGCGCTGCTCTTTGCGCATAAAGCAATGTTTGTGCAAGCAACGCGCAGTCACAAACTTGCAGAGTAAAAATTTATTTTTCACTCTTTTCTCCATTCCTCTGTTTAATGTTTATATAATTGTAGCTGTTCAGAACCGAACAAGTGCATATTTATTATACTCCTCACAAAACGCATAGTAAAGAAAAAATCCCCAAAGCGCTTGACTTTGCGCCCTGTATCTGATATTATAATAAAACCTTGAGCAGCAATGATAAACACATTACGCGCTGCCATTCAAGGGGTAGTAAAGGTTTCGACAGGGAATCTGAAGATGGAGAAGCAAGCCGCAGGCATGCGTTAATTCCAAATTTAAATTTAAACGCTGAAGATAATTTAGCAGTTGCTGCCTAAGGGCGGCAATCTGCAGCCCTTGATGGCTGCTGTCTGACCCGGCGCACCTGCACGTCAGGACTCAGGCATCAATGATGCGGGAAACGACACATGCAAAGCTTTGCGCATGCGGGCGTATTATGAAGCTACTGACCGCACGGGAGCGTTGATTCGCCCGGGCGGAAGGGAATTTTAATAATCAACTAAGCTTGTAGAAGTACATGGGATGGTTTTTTGGACACGGGTTCGACTCCCGTCTACTCCACCAAAATTATCGCTGGTCGAACACCCGGGAGCACGGTTTTCGTGTTCCTC
>JAJQDE010000023.1 GCA_021202335.1 Lachnospiraceae bacterium | reverse complement strand
GTCAAGATATGGTATGGATATAATTTAGTGCATACGCCGTATTAGACTTTGAATTTACGAATTGTAATGATATTTTTAGGAAATACTTGACGTTTTTCTTAAGATTTTATAGTATAATTGAAGAAGAAAAATTCAGTACCGTATTATATTTACAGTGTGGCTGAAAGCTTACAATAGGAAGGAATTGACGATATGAGAAAGGAACTGGCAAAAACCTATGACCCGCACGGGTTGGAGGACAGAATTTATCAGAAATGGCTCGACAAAAAATATTTTCATGCAGAGGTTGACAAAAATAAAAAGCCTTTTACGATTGTTATTCCGCCCCCAAACATTACGGGGCAGCTTCATATGGGACATGCGCTTGACAATACGATGCAGGATATACTGATACGCTTTAAGCGGATGCAGGGCTACAATGCACTTTGGCAGCCGGGAACCGACCACGCCAGCATCGCGACGGAGGTCAAGATTATCCAAAAGCTTAAGGAGGAAGGCATCGACAAGAATGACCTTGGCAGGGAGAAGTTTTTGGAGCGCGCATGGGACTGGAAAAAGGAATACGGCGGACGGATTATCAGCCAGCTTAAAAAGCTCGGCTCGTCCTGCGATTGGGACAGAGAACGCTTTACTATGGACGAGGGCTGCAGTAAGGCGGTTACGGAAGTGTTTTGCAAAATGCACGAGAAGGGCTATATATACAGGGGCGCGAGAATGATAAACTGGTGTCCGGTATGCAACACTTCAATTTCGGACGCGGAGGTTGAATATGAGGAGCAGGCGGGGCATTTTTGGCATATAAAATATCCCGTGCTGAATGACGACGGTACGGAGTCCGGGGAGTATCTGACATTTGCGACCACAAGACCTGAAACGATGCTGGGAGATACGGCGGTTGCCATTCACCCGGAGGATGCGCGGTACGCGCACCTGAAGGGCAAGAAGCTTATGCTTCCGCTTATGAACCGTGAAATCCCGGCTGTGGAGGACACATATGTTGATATGGAATTTGGGACAGGCGTGGTGAAGATTACGCCCGCGCATGACCCGAACGATTTTGAGGTAGGAAAGCGCCATAACCTTCCGGTTATCAACATTATGAATGATGATGCGACTATCAATGAAAACGGCGGCAGGTTTGCGGGAATGGACCGCTATGAGGCACGCAAGGCGATTGTTGAAGAGCTTGACGCTATGGGGCTTCTCGTAAAGGTGGAGGATTACAGCCATAATGTTGGCACGCATGACCGCTGTGGGACAACGATAGAGCCTTTGGTAAAGCAGCAGTGGTTTGTGAAAATGGACGAGTTGATAAAGCCTGCGGCGGATGCCGTAAAGAACGGCGAGATTAAGCTTATTCCCGAAAGAATGGAAAAAACATATTTTAATTGGACGGATAATATCAGGGATTGGTGTATCTCAAGACAGCTTTGGTGGGGACACAGAATACCGGCGTATTACTGTAATCAGTGCGGGGAGATTACGGTTGCAAGGGAAGCGCCATGCGCTTGTCCGAAGTGCGGACATACCCGGCTTACGCAGGATCCTGACACGCTCGACACGTGGTTTTCGTCTGCGCTTTGGCCGTTTTCCACGCTCGGCTGGCCGGAAAAAACAGAGGATTTGGAATATTTTTATCCGACGGATGTGCTGGTGACGGGCTACGATATTATATTTTTCTGGGTTATCAGAATGATTTTTTCAGGATATGAGCATATGAAGGAGAAGCCGTTTAAGACGGTGCTTTTCCACGGGCTTGTGCGCGACGCGCAGGGAAGGAAGATGTCAAAATCGCTCGGAAACGGAATTGACCCGCTTGAGGTGATTGAGAAATACGGCGCAGACGCGCTGCGGATGACGCTGATAACGGGAAATGCCCCCGGAAATGATATGCGCTTTTACTATGAACGGGTAGAGGCAAACAGGAATTTTGCCAATAAGGTGTGGAATGCATCGCGTTTTATCATGATGAACATGGACGGCAAGGAGATAACGGATGCAACTGAGGAATTGGAGCCTGTTGACAGGTGGATTCTTTCTAAGCTTAACAGCCTTGTAAGAGATGTCACGGACAATATGGAGAGCTTTGAGCTGGGTATTGCGGTGCAGAAAATTTATGACTTTATATGGGACGAGTTCTGCGACTGGTATATTGAAATGGTAAAGCCGAGGCTGTATAATTCCGATAATGCAAAATCTCAAAATGCGGCGCTTTGGACGCTTAAGACGGTGCTGATAGATGCCCTTAAGCTTCTGCACCCGTATATGCCGTTTATCACGGAGGAAATTTTCTGCACCCTGCAGTCGGAGGAGGAATCGATTATGATTTCTTCATGGCCGGAGTATATGCAGGAGCGCAATTTTGCGGAGGATGAAAGGAATATTGAGATTATAAAGGAAGCGGTGCGGGGCATCAGAAACGTCAGAACCTCGATGAATGTAGCTCCATCAAAGAAGGCGCATGTGTTTGTGGTTTCCGGGAAAGAGGATATACGCGCTACCTTTGAGGAGGGCAGATTGTTTTTTGCGTCTTTGGCATATGCCTCAGACGTGACGATACAAAATGACAAGCGGGGGATTGCGGAGGATGCGGTTTCCGTGGTGATTGCCAATGCGGATATTTACATTCCGTTTGAGGAGCTTGTTGACCTTAAGCAGGAGATTGAGCGCCTTGAGAAGGAAGAAAAGCGTTTGGACGGTGAGCTTGCGCGGGTGAACGGCATGCTGAGCAACGAAAAATTCATGTCGAAGGCTCCTGAGAGTAAGATTGCCGAGGAAAAGGAAAAGCTGACAAAATATACGCAAATGCGTCAACAGATTGCAGAACGGCTTGCACAATTAAGGTAAATGGTGTTACAATATAGGCAGAGGAGGCAATTTGCCCTTTCGGAGGTATGAGGATGGTTAATGTCAGATCATATGTCAGAATAACTGAGGATAAAACCGAGGCGTGGCTTTATCTGTGTGCTCCTGATGACGGCACGAAATATGAAAAAAGTGAAATAATGAGATACCTGCAGCTTAAAGGTGTTGTCGCAGGCATCAACGAATCGCATATTGCCGCTATGTGTAACAAGCAGATTTACGAGCGTGAGGTGAAGGTCGCGTCCAGCGTTAAGGGCGACCCCGGGCGCGAGGGCTGGTTTGAGTTTTTCTTTAACACGGAAAAGCCGAAGCCTAAGATTAATAAGGACGGAACGGTTGATTACAGAAGCATGTCTTTAGTGCAGAACGTTTCGGAGGGCGATAAGCTTGCGGTATACCATCCGGCTGTGCAGGGAACCTCCGGGCGTGATGTGACAGGGGCGTTTGAGAAGGCAAATATGTATAAGGAGCTTCGCCCGCTTACGGGAAAAGGAATTGCCAATACGGAAAATCCCAATGAGTATTACGCTACGAAATCGGGTAAAATCGAGTATGACGGCGAAAACAAGCTTTCCGTGGTGGAGGTATACGAGGTTCAGGGCGGCTGCGATTACGCGAACAATGCGCTTGTGGAATTTAACGGCGATGTGATTATACACGGAAACGTGGAGGCGGGCGTGACGGTCCATGCGGGTAAGAGCCTTACGGTTGAGGGCGTGGTCGAGTCGGCGATGATTTCGGCGGGCGGCGATGTGTGCCTGAAGCGCGGCATGCAGGGCAGCGGTAAGGGCACAATCAGCGCGGGCGGAAACGTGTTTACCGAGTTTTTGGAATACGCCAATATCAAGGCGGCGGGAAGCATACAGTCTAATGTCATATTAAATTCGAGGGTCGAATCGGAGGACACCGTGACGCTGACCGGCAAGAAGGGTCTTATAGCGGGCGGGAACGTGCACGCGATGATGGGGATTACCTGCCAGAATGTCGGAAATGCTTCCGAAATTAAAACGGGTATTCATGTGGGCGTGCTTCCGGAGCTGATGGAAAAGCGCATGGAGGTCAGCCAGGAGTATGGAAAGCTGAATGCTCAGCTTGACGAGATTGTGGTAAGCATGGCAAGGATTCTGCGTGTGAGGCAGCAGACGGGTGAGCTTAGCGACCAGCTTAAGGCTCATCTGGAGGATTTAAAGGAGAAAAAGGACGAGGTCTACCGTAAGTGCATGCAGCTCAAAAAAGAGGCTGACAAGCTGGAAACACAGGTGATGCAGGCGCGGGAGGCAAAGATAAGGATAAGCGGAAACATTTATAAGGGTACGATTATTGCCATAGACGACCATCAGATGCCGATACAGAAGGATACAAGCTTTATGGAGTATTCAAGCCAAAACGGTATGATTGTGGGCACGGTAATAGTGGTTTAGACAGCATTCGCAGTGCTTAGCGGCACTGCGAACTGTTTTTTGCCGTATGGGAAAAATCCGCGGAGATACGGGAGAGCTTTGATGAGGGAAAAAAGGGTCAAAAGCTACGCCGAGGCAGAATACTTTTTAGCAGAGCTGCCTAAGCATACAGTGAAAAGCCCGTTTGATAAAACAAAGGGCTTTTATGAATTTTTGCAGGGCGAGGTAAGCGAGGCGCAGCTTGGCAGGATTATTCATGTTGCAGGAACAAATGGAAAAGGCTCGGTCTGCGCTTTTTTACGGCAGATTTTTTTGGAGAGCGGATATCATGTTGGAATGTTTATCTCGCCGCATTTAATCACGACAAGGGAACGCTTTGTGATTGACGGGGATATGGTTTCTGAGGAGCAGTTTGTCGGGGCGTTTAACTGGCTTGCGGACAGGATAGATGCGTACAGGGCTGTGGAAAATGATTACGCGCCCGCTTATTTTGAACGGCTTTTTTTTATGGGAATGTATCTGTTTGCAAAGGCAGGCGTTGATATAACCGTGCTGGAAACGGGACTCGGGGGAAGGCTTGACACGACAAACGTGATAAAAAGCCCGGCGCTTTGCGTAATCACGGAAATAGGGCTTGACCACATGGAATATCTTGGCGGTACGGTGGAGCAGATTGCGGAGGAAAAAGCGGGCATTATAAAGCCCGGAGTGCCTGTCGTATTTTTGGAGCGGAAAAAGGAGGCTTTTGACGTTTTTGTGAGGAAAGCGTCGGAATGTGGTTCAAAATGTTATATTGTGTCGGAAAATGAATATAAAATAAATGAAATTACGAAAAAATTCATTGATTTTTCTGTATTCACTCGGTATGATGATTATAACAGATTTACGGTCAGAACTCCTGCGCTTTATCAGGTGGAGAATGCCGCCATCGCCATAAAGGCGTGCGAGGCGCTTGCGGATGCGGGAGGCTTTGAGAGGCTTGGCGCGGCGAGTATAAAGGCAGGCATTGAAAATATGCGCTGGGCGGGGCGCATGGAGGAAATACTTCCCAACGTATACATAGACGGCGCTCACAATGAAGATGGAATGGAAGCGTTTGTGCGTTCGCTCCAAAATGCCGCAGATTTGGAAAGCTGTATGATTATTTTTTCCGTGGTCAGGGATAAACAGTATGACAGAATGATAGAGATGCTTTGCGGGCTTGACATGGCGGAGGAGTTTGTGGTGACGCACATTCCCGGTGAACGAGGGGCGGAGCTTTGCGGGCTTGCGGAGCAGTTTAGGCGCTGTACGGGTAAGGAGGTACATGCCTTTGAGCAGATAGAGGACGCCGTCATGTACTGCATTGATAAGCGTGATGACACGGCATGCAGCGTATATATAGTGGGTTCGCTGTACCTTGCGGGTGCGGTGAGGAGGCTGTTGGATAACAGGATGAAAAAACAGATTTTTGGAGGATTTTTATGATAGATTTTGAGGAAGAGCTGAAGAAGTTCCATCCCAGTCCTGAGATGGAGGATATGGAGGATGCGATTTATAGTCAGGATGTGACGGATCTTGCGGATGTGCTTGTGAAGCTGGTCCGGGATGCGAATGAGACACCGGCTGCGGCGGACTTAGGGGAGTAGAAGCGGTTTTGGAGAATGGAGATTAATATGTTTTGTTATAATTGTGGCTGCGCGCTCTCCGAGAAGGACTTTTGCACCGGCTGTGGGGCAGACGTGGCTTTGTATAAAAGGATAATGTATACTGCAAACCGGTTTTACAATGACGGCTTGGAAAAGGCGCATGTCCGGGATTTGTCGGGAGCCGTTTTGAGCCTTAGGCAGTGTTTGAAATTAAATAAAAATCATATTGATGCAAGAAACCTTTTGGGACTTGTGTATTTTGAGCGGGGAGAGGTTGTCGCTGCGCTCAGAGAATGGGTAATCAGCAAGAATATCCGCAATGAAAAAAATATTGCCGATGATTATATTGACCTGCTGCAGAATAATCCGGGCAGGCTTGATACCTATAAGCAGACCATCAGAAAATACAATATGGCGCTTATGTACTGTCAGCAGGACAGCTTGGATCTGGCAGTGATACAGCTAAAAAAGGTTCTGTCGATGAACCCGAAGTTTGTTCAGGCAAGGCAGCTTTTGGCTCTTTTATATATCAACGGAGGCGAATGGGAGAAAGCAAAAAAGGAGCTTGAGCGGACGCTTCGGATAGATGCCAATAACACGATTACACTGCGTTATCTTAAAGAAACAGATGAAATGATGCCTTCCGACGAGGAACGCGTAAAAAAGAAGAAGGAGGCAATTGTCTATCGCAGCGGAAACGAAACCGTGATACAGCCTGTCGGAAAAAAAGAGGCGGCAGGGCTGCAGACAGTGATAAATATTGTCATAGGCGTCGCGCTTGGCGTGTCCATAGCCTGGTTTTTGGTGCTGCCCGCGCGCATACAGCAGATAAAGAGCGAGTCAAACAACCAATATAAGGAGGTAAGCGAGCGGCTTGATGCAAAGACCGTGCAGGTGGATGAGCTTACGGCGCAGATAAGCGCGCTCACTGAGGAAAAAACGAGCCTGTCGGACAGTCTTAGCGCAGCACAGGGAGCTAATGCGGCGGTTGAGGCAAATACAAGGCTGATAGAAGCGGCGCTGATGTACATGGATGAAACGTCGGATGCGCTTGAGATTGCGGACATGCTTGAGCTGATTGACGCGGACTACCTGGAGAATGAGGCGGCTGAAAGCTTTAAGACACTTTACGATACCATAAAGGAGGGCATAGGCGAGGTCGTGGCGAGCGAAAGCTACACTGTCGGGTATGACGCGTTTCGGACGGAGGATTACGCTACTGCGATTGAAAATCTGTCAAGGGCGTTTGACTATGACCCAAGCAACGGAGAGGCGCTTTACAATTTAGGCAACGCCTATAATAAAAACGGCGACACACAGAAGGCGCTGGAAATATACGAGCAGGTTGTGGAGCTGTTTCCGAACACTGAAAAGGCGAGGAAATCGGCGACTTATATAAAAGAGATAAACGGAGAATAATTTTTTGATTGACAAAAGAGGACAGGCAGATTGCTTGTTCTCTTTTTATCGTATAGAAAAGTTCGTCCTATACGACAAAACGGATAAAACGCTCCGCGAGGATGCGCACTTTGCGCATGGGAAATTGGTCGCCGGCGCGAGAATGTGCCGGCGCCACATTCATTATTTTGAATGGGAAAGGATTGTTTATGGAACAGAAAATGGAAGAGTATGCAATTATTGACAATTATCTGTGAATTAAAATGCCGACGGAGGTGGATCACCATAAGGCGGCAGGAATAAGAGAATGTGCGGACAGGATGATACTTGACGATAAGGTGAAAAATATTGTTTTTGATTTTGAAGGCACTACCTTTATGGACAGCTCGGGGCTTGGGATTATCATAGGCAGGTACCGGAAAATATCGTGCTTTGGCGGGAAGGTGTATGCAGTGAATGCAAATGAACGAATAACCCGGCTTTTGAAAACCTCGGGAATGACATCAATCATAGAAGTGCTTTAGCCTTGCGCAGAACAAAAAGAAATCAAAGATGGAAAGGAACAGGACATGGAGGGAAACATTATAAACGAAATAAAGCTCGAGTTTGAGGCTGTTTCGGAGAACGAAGGGCTCGCAAGAATAGTGGCGGCTGCGCTGATAGCAGGTCTTGACATTACCGTGGACGAGCTTGAGGATGTGAAAACGGCGGTATCGGAGGCTGTGACAAACGCCATTATACACGGATACCGGGAGCGTGGGGGAAAGGTGATTATGAATGCCGTGCTAAAGCATGAACACAGCAATAATTGCATTTTTATTGTGGAAATCTGTGATACGGGCGTGGGGATTGAGGACGTGGAGCAGGCGATGCAGCCAATGTTTACGACGGGAATGGAGAATGAGCGCTCAGGCATGGGGTTTTCCTTTATGGAGGCGTTTATGGATAAGGTGACGGTGACAAGCTCGCCGAACATGGGCACTGTGGTACATATGGAAAAGCGTCTTAGAGCCTTGCATGAGGAGTAGCTGCTTATGGAGGATAGGGAGCTTTTCTTGAGGGCGCAAGGGGGAGAAGAGGCGGCAAAGGAACAGCTTTTCAACTGTAATGTAGGGCTGATTCATCATGTGCTTAAGCGCTTTATGTCGCGCGCGAATTATGACATGGAGGATTTGTTTCAAATAGGCGCAATCGGGCTGCTAAAGGCGATTGAAAGGTTTGACACGGATTTTGGCGTGTGCTTTTCGACATATGCGGTGCCGCTTATACTAGGTGAAATACGCAGATTTTTGCGTGACGACGGCTTGATCAGGGTGAGCCGCGGCATTAAGGAAAACGCGTTTCATGTGGGGCGGGCAAGACAGAGGTTCCGGCAGGAAAGCGGGCGCGAGCCTACGCTTGCCGAGCTGTCGGAACGGACGGGACTTAGCGTGGAGGATATCGTGATGGCGCTTGAGGCCGGGCACGAGGTGGAATCTATTTACAAGACCATGTATGAATCGGATGGAAATGAGCTGTTGCTTTTGGACACCATAGGGGGGACGGCGGATAATGACAGACTTATGAACCGGCTTTTTGTAGAGGGGCTTTTAAGAAAGCTTGACGATAGGGAAAGGGAGCTGATAAGGCTGCGCTTTTATGAGAATAAGACTCAGACGCAGACTGCGCAGCGGCTTGGAATGAGCCAGGTCCAGGTGAGCCGTTTGGAAAAAAAGATACTGCTCCGGCTCAGACATGCCGCGCTTGCATGAGATGCGCAGCATGTCTTACATGCCGGCACAAAAATAAATAAATGTGTTAATCTTTGGGGGCATATAAAAAAGATATTTTGACATGCCGATAATATATATAACAGAGAACGCGCAGTTGTGAGCGTATACGCATAAATTTGATTAAAGGGCACGGAGGTCCTTGGAAAGGTTGGTAGAGATGAACGGAATCAATTACAGTACATTACTCAGGAACACAGGTCTTTTTTCAAACAGAGCAGGAAATCAGGACGGAGTGACATTTAAGGGAGTTTCCGGCAAGGAGGCAAAGAAAGCGGACGATGGCCGGCAGGTCGGTGCGGACAGAGATACATATGAGCACGGCAGTCAGGCGCGCGAGGTGAAGGCGGGATATGAAAAGCCGGCTTATGTTGAGCCTCAGGAGGAGCAGTACAAGGCGCTTGACTCGGACGGTATTCAGGAAGGCGTTGAGCTTAGTGACGCGGCAAAAGAGCTTCTTGCAGAGCTGCGGGAGAAGTATGGCAATATGGAAATTTCCGTGGCAGTGTGGTCGAGCGACGAGGAGCAGGATTATTATGCAAGCCTTACGGATAAGGAATACAGTGTGCTGATCAATCCGGAGCTTTTGGAAGAGATGGCGGCAGACGAGTCCGTGAGGGAGCAGTATGAGTCCATTCTCGACAATGCGGGCACTACGATGGATACGATAACGGAGGAGCTTGGCGAGGACGCGGATAAGATTAAGAGCGTTTCAATAACGATAGACGCGGACGGGAATGTGTCATATGCGGTTCAGCTTTTAAAGGATATGGCGGAGCAGGCAAAAAACAGCAAAAAGACGTCGAGCGCCGATGAACAGAAGGAGCGCATAGAGAAAAGGCGCGAGGAAAAGAAGGAGCAGGAGGAGCGCCGTAAGGAGCTTGCGTCAGAGCGCATAGAGGCAGGCTCAATAGACGAGCTGATTGCCGCGATTAAGGAAAGGTTATATCCGTCTGACAGTCAGGAGAAAATTGTCATTAAAGAGGATGACATGGCTGAGGACGGCAGCGAGGCGGCTGAAGAAGCAGGCGCTAATGTGGAGGCAGAATAAAAATGTCCTGTAAGCCGCAGGCTGCATGAGGTATATTTTTACTGTCAAAAAGAAATACGGGCAGGTGATTTGAGGTTCCGGCTTTCCATTCGAGATGTTTGGCGGGAACGTGAAGCGAAAATCCCTGCCCTTCTTTTATGCGCTTTGCGTAATCGGAGGCAGAGGTAAGAGGGGTATCAAAGCACATACCATAGATGGAGCCGTTTTCCGTGCAGCCGACCTTGTGTATGTCAGAGCCGGCGGTCATGGCAATATTGTTTTCTTTGGCGTAGCGATATGCCATGCGGTTCTGCTCGTGGGGATTTCCGGCATTCGCGACCTCAAAGGCATCGCATTGGTACGGGTGCACGTAAACCTCTGTCAGGTAGCCGCGCTCACGGAAGGGATGCGCCTGCACAACAAGCCCTCCGTCAGCCTTTATTCTTTCATAGTGAGTGATATGATCCCATTTCATCATTTCAGGATGCTTGAGAAGCCATTCCTTATCTAAACCGTAGATTAAAAATTCATCGCCGAAAAAGCGGCACTCCCAGCCGAAAAAGACGTCAAGCCCCAGCCGGCTGCCCTCGCGTTTGGCTTCCTCATAACCGCGGCAGAAGCGTTCAATGCGCTCCTCCCACGGAAGGCTTTTAGGGATGCAGGTGTTTCCGTTAAAAAAGTGATCCGTGACGAATATGCCTTGAAATCCAAGGCTCTTATAAAATGAAATATAGTCCGCACCGCCGCTGACCGCACATTTGCTTGCGGCGTTGGTGTGAAGGTGAGTTTCGTAAATATATGGCATGTGTTTCCTCTTTTCTGTGGGTTTACTGTCTTTTTGCACATATATAATAAAACAAAATTTTAAAGCGTGCAAGCGCTGATACATAATATAAAGCTAAAGGGAGATTTGATATGGAGCAGAATAATACGCCGCTGCTTGACGCAGTGGAGAGTCTGATTGACACGAAGCCTGCGTATTTCCGTATTCCGGGGCACAGGCTGGAGCGCGGAGTAAGCAGCCGCTGGACGGATAAGACGGGGGATAAAATTTTTGCCTATGACGTGACGGAAACGCCGCTTACCGATGATCTGCATGCGCCCGAGGGTGCAATCCGCAAGGCGCAGGAGCTTTTGAGCGGGCTTTACGGGGCGGACGAGAGCTTTTTTCTGGTAAACGGCACAACCTGCGGAAATGAGGCGATGCTTATCAGCGCAGCCTTTGAAGGGCAGGAAATTATGGTGGCAAGGAACGCACATAAGTCAGCCTTGATGGGGCTTGTGCTGTCGGGGGCAAAGCCGGTGTATGTGATGCCTGAGGTGATTGAGGACTGGGGGCTGCAGGGCGCGATACCTCCCGATAGGGTGAGGAGCCTTTTTCGCGAGCATCCTGAATGCAGTGCGCTTTTTTTGGTCAGCCCAAGCTATTACGGAATATGCTCGGATTTAGCCGAAATAGCCGAAATCTGCCATGAAAACAACGCGCTGCTTTTGGTGGACGAGGCGCATGGAGGACACCTTTATTTTGCGGGAAAACCGGCAGACGCAAAAATGGGCGCGCTGGAGTGCGGTGCGGATATCTGTGTGCAGAGTATGCATAAGGTGACGGGCGCGCTCACGCAAAGCTCCGTGCTCCACATTAAGGACCATGGGGTCAGGAGCGAGGCGCTTTTACGTGTTGCCGAAAACCTTCATTTGGTGCAGAGCACAAGCCCGAGCTATCTTTTGATGATTTCCCTTGACTGCGCAAGATACGAGCTGGCAATGCATGGGGAAGCAATGTACGGTGAGGCGCGTGCGCTTTCGGAAGATGCGCGCAGGAAAATCAATGAGATTGAGGGCTTTGCGTGTATGGGGAAAACGGAGCGCGGGCTGTCTGATGAAACAAGGCTTGTGATATCGGCGCGCGGGCTTGGACTTTCGGGCTATGAGCTTGACAGGCTGCTTTTTGAAAAATACAGTGTGAACGCGGAGCTTTCCGATTCGGAAAACATACTTGCCATTGTAACCTTCGCAAACACGCAGGAGGATATTGACAGGCTTGTCGGTGCGTGCAGGGAAATCGGGAGCGGATTAAAAACAGGGAGAAATGACACAAGTGTCATAAATAGGCGAAGGGCATTTCCGCCGCTTCCAAAGCAGTGTTATACGCCGCGGCAGGCATATTTTTCGGAAAAGAAGGAGATTGCGTGGCAGCAGGCTGTAGGGAGGATTGCGGGACAGATAATAGCGCCGTACCCGCCGGGTATACCGGTAATCTGCCCGGGAGAGCTTATAGACCGTGAAGCGTGGGAGTATATAGAGGAATTTAGGCGTGCCGGAAGGCACATTCACGGAGCAGGTAAGGATGGGCTGCTTGATAAAATAAATATTATAGAATAAAAAAACGCATAGCCGTAAACAATAACCATATCAATTTTCCAAAGCAGACGCAGAAGTACGGAGCTTATTTTAAATTCACGGGTTTGGGCAGGAATGGGGGATTCTATGGCAAATATTGTGTTATATGTGATGGCAAAGCAGAATGTGACAACGCAAAAAAGCGACGTCGCGCTTGCGGATGCCGCGAGTGTCTACTGCGAGGATGAAGCAATCCGTGCAAGGGCAGAAGCTTTAAAAATCCATAGATTCAAAAGCGGCGGCGAACCTCGGGTCGTTATAAGCATCATGAAGGTCATTGAGGAGCTTACAAAGCTTAATCCGGGTATAACGGTGGAGAGCATCGGGCAGACTGATATTATTATAGAAAAGGCGTCGTTTCAAAAGAATACCCCGGAAACGCAAAGAGGCTTTAGGGAGTGGATTAAGGTTGCGGTGGTGGCGCTTATCTGTTTTTTCGGCTCGGGCTTTACGATTATGGCATATCATAACGATATCGGCGTGTCGGATGTGCTCGGACGCATTTACGAGCTTGTGACAGGGCAGACCTCAGACGGCTGCACGGCGCTTGAGGTGGCGTATTCTGTCGGGCTTGCGGCAGGGATTATCACGTTTTACAATCACATAGGCGGGAAACGCTTTACCGCAGATCCTACGCCGCTCGAGGTGGAAATGCGCAACTATGAGCGCGACGTTAATCAGGCAATCGTGGAAATCAGCGGGAGGTCGGGAAAGGAAAAGGACGTGAACTGATGCTTCTTAGAACAATACTGATATGTATTATGGGCTTTAGCTTTGGGCTGCTTGTTTCGGCGGGGGTCTTTACGGTGCTTTTTGTGGTAGGGCTTGTGCCGAGGTTTGCGGGTAAGACAAATACTGCGCGCTATGAGCTTTTGTATGAGGAGTGCATTATTTTCGGCTCGACTGCGGCGTGCATTATAAGCGTATTTCCGATTCAGGGGTCACTGGGGCTGTTTAAGATAAATCTGACATTTTTAGGCTGGCTTATTTTGCTGGTATTCGGTGTCTTTTCGGGAATATTCGTAGGATGCCTTGCGATAGCCCTTGCGGAGGTGCTCGACGGTATTCCGATTTTTGCAAGGCGCATTAAGCTGAAGATGGGACTTGAGATTGCCATTTTAGCGGTTGCAATCGGAAAGGTGACAGGCTCGCTTATTTATTTTATATTAGGTTTTTTTGAGTAGAAATGGGGATTAAGATGGAAAAACAGCAAAAAATCAGGGAATATCAGGACTATGTAAAACAAAATTCGCCAAAGCCCGGTCTGCCGCTTCAGATGGGAAAGGCGTTTGTCATGGGAGGGGCAATATGCGGCCTGGGACAGCTTATTGTAAATATTGCAATGAACGTATGGGGGCTTGATAAGGACACGGCTGCCTCATGGTGTTCATTGCTTTTAATCCTGCTCAGCGCGCTGCTTACAGGCTTTAACCTGTACGGCAGGCTTGTAAAATGGGGCGGAGCAGGGGCGCTTGTGCCAATCACGGGATTTGCAAATTCCGTGGTGGCAAGCGCGATAGAATATAAGACGGAGGGGCAGGTGTTCGGTATCGGCTGTAAAATTTTTACGATTGCAGGTCCCGTGATTTTGTATGGGATTTTTACAAGCTGGTGTCTGGGGTTTATCTATTGGCTCGGAACCCTGCTTTAAAAGCTTTTAATCCAGTTAATCAGGGAATCCCGGTACACGTTGGCAGCCACGTCCCTGCGCATTTGGTCAGTGACGGCGCCGCGCTTTTCCATAAGGGCAAGCACGGCTTCCTGAAGCCCCGCAATTTTGCCGTCAGCGTAGGAGCCGCTTTCAGACCCGTCCGCCGTGCCGGCAGCCGGCGTCTGCGCATTATCCGTGGAAGCTGCCCGGATTTCGCATGTTTCCTCTGACGGCGCGTCCGTATTATCGGAAGCGTCGTTTTTGGTGACGCAGGGAGCTTCGGCGTCAGTGACAGGCTTAGCTTTTTCCGGTGCATCGTCTGTAAGGGGCAGCCAAATATCGCCCGAATTTGCGCGGACATTTACACAGATGCTGCCGTTTACAACACTCACGCGCTGACCGGAAAGCGCGCCGATATATTCCGCATGCGTGCCTGTTACGGGAAGCGTCATTACATAATCGCTCTCGTCGTTGTTTACGGTGACAACCGCACATTCATTTTCCAGGGTGCGTGAAAATGCATACTGACGGTTCATGAGCAAAAGCTCCCTGTAATCGCCGCAGCAAAGAGCCTTGGAGCTTTGCCGTGTCTTTCCGAGTGCGGCGATAAGCCTTGTGTGCGGGTTGGTTTCAAGGGCATCACGGTAGTCCTCAAATTCAAGCGCGGGACGAAGCGATGCGTCCGAAAACTGCTCCTTTTTTCCCTCGATTCCAAATTCCGAGCCGTAGTAGACGGAAGGGATTCCCGGAAGAGTGTAGAGAAGTATATGGACAGGAGTATAGTGCGCCTTATTGTTCAGCTTTGTGATAATGCGCTCAACGTCATGGTTGTCCACAAAATTGTAGAGATTAAAGCCGTTTGGATTGCTGCCGCCCATTTCATAAAGCCGTTTTACCGTGTGCGCAATTTCGAAATAGTTATGGTCGTTGTGCCCGGAATAGAGCGCCTTGTGGAGATGGTAGTTTGTCACGGAATGGAGCGTGCCCTCGTTTACCCAGCGGGAATAGTCGCCGTGGATAACCTCGCCCATAAGCCAAAATTCGGGTTTCACTTCATTTGCCACGCTGCGCAGAGCCTTCATAAAGTCAAAGTCGAGCACATCTGCGGCATCAAGCCGGATTCCGTCCACGTCAAACTCCTTTACCCAAAAGCGGATTACATCGCAGATATAGTCCTTTACGGCGGGATTTTTCTGGTTGAGCTTTACTAAAAGATTGTAGCCTCCCCAATTGTCAGAGGAAAAGCCGTCATTATATTCGTTATTGCCGCCGAAATTCACATTGCAGTACCAGTCGCGGTACTGTGAGCCTTCACGTTTTTCCTTAATATCCCGAAAAGCGAAAAAGTCGCGCCCGGTGTGGTTGAACACACCGTCAAATATTACTTTAATGCCTGCCTCATGGCATTTTGCAACATAATTTTTTAAATCCTCATTGTCGCCCAGTCTGCTGTCAAGCTTTTTGTAGTCGGTGGTTTCATAGCCGTGCCCGACGGATTCAAACAGGGGACCGATGTAGATGGCGTTGCAGCCGATGCTCTTAATGTGTGAAATCCACGGAATGAGTTTATTTAAACGGTGAACAGGCTCTCCGTAAGCGTTCTGCTTTGGCGCGTCTGTCATTCCAAGCGGATAGATGTGATAAAATACTGCATTGTCGTACCAAGCCATTGAAAAGTTCCTCCTTAAAATAAATCACTTTTTAACGAGTATACCACAAAAAATAAAAATATGCATTAATTTTAAAGACATGCCGCCGAAAATGTGCTATAATATATACGAAAACAATGAACCGTGCCAAAGATGATGAAAAGACAGGCGTACGGCGGAGTAATAATAGCTCAAAGAAAAAGGTTGTGTAGAAAATCATGGATTACTTTTTTAACCGGAAAACAGCAAAGAACATGTCTTATCTGCTAAATGCGTTTTTTTTGTGCATACATATCTTCTTTTTGGTTTTCTTTACTTATTTTCATATTAATATTATGGCGTGCATCAATATAGTCAGCGTGCTTTTTTATCTGAGCAGCTTCATGCTCATAAAAAGGGGCGGGCTTTCGAAATACATACATCTTACGGCGCTTGAAGTTATCCTGCATATGATATTTGCCGTAATATGCTTAGGTACGGGGTACGGGTTTCAGATGTTTTTGGTCTGTATTGTGAGCGTTTTCTTTTACGCGGAGTATTTTTCGATTCGGCTCAATGACGGCGGCAAGGGCAAGGTGAGCGGAAGCCTTTTGAGCGTGTTAAGCTTTGTCACTTATCTTGAGCTGTATATCGTGATGTACGGAAGGGAGCCTTTGTACAGTATTAACGACAGGGTGCGGCTTTATATGTGCCTTATCACGTCATCGATAACATTTTCCGTGCTTATTGCATCCCTTAAGATTATGACTATGTTTTTTCTGCGCAATGAGGTGCGCCTCTCAAAGCAGGCGGAATATGATGCGCTTACGGGACTGCCGAACCGCCATTTCATGATAAAGTATTTAAATGCTCTTTTGGATAAAAACGAGGCTGACGGGTACTGGCTTGCGATGATTGACATTGACAATTTTAAGAGTATTAACGATACATACGGACATAATTTTGGCGATAAGGCGCTCAAGGCGCTTGCTCAGATTCTGACGGACGAAAAACACGATGTGACGGCGTGCAGATGGGGCGGCGAGGAATTTTTGATTTCCGGAAGGCTTATGGAAGCGTCGAGAGTGCCGTTTGACAAGGTGGACGGCATCAGGAAGCAGATAGAGGAATATGAGCTTATCTGCGAAACGGAAAATAAGAGAGTGCCGTTTACGGTCACAATCGGCGGCGCGGCGTATTCGGTTGAGGCATGCATTGAGGATTGGATAAGCATTGCGGACAAGCGTCTTTATGTCGGGAAATATAACGGAAAAAACAGAGTTGTAGTGTAACAGGACCGGTTTCAGCATGAAAAGGAAAGGAGATTTTTATGGCAAAGTTCGGATATGAGGCAATCAATAAGGACGGCAAGGAAGTCAAAGGGTCGATGGATGCGGCGGATGAGGACGAGGTAAAGTCCAAGCTGCGCAGTCAGGGGCTTACGGTGGTGTCAATCAAGGGGCAGAATTTCCTGACGGCGGACATCAATTTTCAGATAGGCGGTTATCCCACGCCGAGGGATCTGAGTGTCATGTGCAGGCAGTTTGTAAGCATGAATAAGGCGGGCGTTACCATTATGGAAACGCTGCGGATGCTCTGCGAGCAGACGGAAAATAAGCGCTTGAAGGACGCGCTCAATGTGGTGCGCGTCGATATTGAAAAGGGTGATACGCTTGCGCAGGCGCTTGCAGCCCACCCGAAGGTATTTCCCGATTTGATGATAAACATGGTGGCGGCAGGCGAGGCGTCGGGTACCTTACATATCGCGATGGAGCGCGTGTCGCAGCAGCTTGAGAAGTCGAGCAAGACTCAGGCGCTTGTCAAAAAGGCAATGATTTATCCGATTGCGATTGTGATTGTCGCAATTGTCATCACGATTGTCATGCTGGTGGTTGTCATTCCGAATTATGAGAGCATGTTTGCGGATTTGGGTACGGAGCTGCCGGCAATAACGAAGTTTTACGTGGCGCTCAGCGACGGGGTCATTAATTATTGGTTCATAATTATTCCCGTGGTGGCGGCGATTGCGGCAGGCATTGTTGCATTTTCAAAAACAATTCCGGGACAGCATTTTTTCGGAAAAATCGCGATTACAATACCGGTATTTAAAAATATGACGGTCAAGTCGGCGTCCGCGCAGATGGCAAGAACACTGGGAACGCTTTTGGGCTCCGGCGTTTCTTTGGTGGAGGCGACTTCAATCGTGTCAAGCACGATGAGCAATATTTACTTCAAAGAGGCGCTTAAGGATGCGTCAATGCAGGTTTCAATCGGTATGCCCCTGTCGCGCCCGCTGGAGGAATGCGGGCTGTTTCCGCCGATGGTATATCACATGCTCCGGATTGGTGAGGAGTCCGGAAATTCCGAGGAAATGCTCGACAAGCTTGCGGACTACTATGACGAGGAGGTTGAGATGGCGGTGCAGTCCCTGATGGCGGCGCTGGAGCCTATGATTATCGTGGTGCTCGCGGTGGTTGTCGGAGGGCTTGTGGCGGCATGCATGGCTCCCATGCTTACGATGTATACGGCGTTGGATTCATTGTAGGGCGTTTTATCGCGAACCTTCCTATACGATGAAAAAAGGAACAGTCGAATGAGGACTGTTCCTTTTTTCATGTCGCGGGGCGGTTTTAAATGGAAAGCAGCGCCTCCATCTCGTCAAGCAGGCTGTCAAACAGGCGAAGAGCCTCTTCAATCGGCTTTTTGGAGGACATGTCCACTCCGGCGTCCCTTAAGATTGAAACAGGGTCCTTTGAGCAGCCGGCGCTTAAAAATTTTTCCTTGTATGCCTTTACGGCGGGCGCACCCTCCTTCAGTATTTTTTGGGAGAGTGCAATCGCTGCGCAAAAGCCCGTGGCGTACTGGTAGACATAAAAGTTGTAATAAAAATGAGGGATACGCGACCATTCGAGGTCAATCTGAGGGTCGTGTACGATATCGCAGCCAAAGTACAGGTCAATTAAATCGTGGTAGGTTTTGCAGGCGGTTTCGGAGTTGATGCTTTTGCCGTCCTGTATCAGCCGGCTCATTTTAAGCTCAAACTCCGCAAACATTGTCTGGCGGTAGAGCGTAGTCCTAAACTGCTCTAAAAAACAGTTTATCAGGTAAGCGCGCTCCTTCTTGTCCGTGGTCTTTTTGAGAAGATACTGCATGAGCAGCGCTTCGTTGCAGGTGGAGGCAACCTCCGCCACAAATATTACGTAATCGGAGTCAATAACGGGACAGTTTTTGTTGGAAAGGTACGAGTGGAGCGCATGTCCCATCTCATGAACGGTTGTAAATTCACTGTCGAGATTATTTTTGTAGTTCAGCAAAACAAACGGATGCACGCGGCAGCCGCAGGAATATGCCCCGCTCCGCTTGCCCTTGTTCTCATAGACGTCTATCCAGCGGTTTTGGAAGCCCTCCTTTAAGAGCGCGGTATAGTCGTCGCCGAGCACTGACAGCGCGTCAAGGATATCTGCCTTTGCCTCCTCAAAGGGGATATCACGTTCGGTATCCGTGACCATCGGCGCATAGAGGTCATACATGTGCAGCTCGTCAACCCTTAAAAGCTTTTTCCTAAGACGCACATATCTGTACATGCAGTCCATATTTTCATGCACTGTGTCAATCAGGTTGTAATAGACCTGCGGGTCGACATGGCTGCTGTCGAGGGCTGCATGCAGCGGGCTTTCGTACTTGCGCGCTTTCGCAAAGAAGTTAAGCTGTTTCATCTGTGCGGAGAGGATTGCCGCAGAGGTGTTTTTGTGCGCGCCGTAGGTTTTATAGAGGGAGCAGAAGGCGTCCTTTCTGAGCGCTCTGTCGGGCTTTCGTAAAAGTGAGATAAAGGTAGAATGTGTGACAGGGTAGCGGTTTCCCTCAATATCCGTCACGGAATCAAAGGTCATGTCTGCGTCGTTTAAAAGTCCGAAGATGTCGTCAGGGGATTGAGCCAGGTCGCCGGCAGCGGCAAGAATTTTTTCCTCCGCGCTGCTCAAAATATGCGCCCTTTTCCGGCGGATATCGTCAAGATATCTTTTGTAGACCTTAAGCTCGGGCTTTTCCATGTAAAACGCCTCAAGGGTGTCGTCGGCTATTTCAAGGATATCCGGCTCCGCAAAGGAAAAGGCGGAGGAGATTGCCACATAAACTCCCATGGTCTGGTCCTTAAAGCCCTGATAGGTTGTGTTTGCCGTATCTTCATCTGCCTTTCGCATGGAATAGTTTGCGAAACGGTCTGAAAATATGCTGATTTCATCCTGAAGCTTCAAAAAGGCGAGCAGGGTGTCCGCGCTTTCGCCAAGCCTTCCGCAAAAGGCTTCGATTTCAGGCAGCTTCATTTGGGCGGCCTTGAGCGCCTGCTTCCATTCGTCGTCCGAGGCATATAAGTCCTCGAGCGCCCATGTATGTTCCTTTGGGACATCTTTTCTGTTTCTGATTTCTTCCATAATCGTTTCCTCATTTCCGCGAATCTCAGTTTGCTGATGCTTTTCGCTCTTTCTTTCATTTTTCATTAGTGTATCATTTTGAAAATAATTATGCTATACTAAACGTAAAAAAAGAAAGTGAAATGGAATATATGGGATTAAAATTCTACATTGGGGCCTCCGGCTCCGGAAAAAGCCGGCTGCTTTACAAAAGAATTATTGAGGAATCCATCAAAAATCCCCACACGAATTACCTGCTAGTGGTACCGGATCAGTTTACGATGCAGACCCAGCTTGAGGTGGTTAAAAGGCACCCCAACAGGGGAATCATGAATATAGACGTGCTGAGCTTCGGACGCCTCTCCCACAGGATTTTTGAGGAGGTGGGAGGAAACGACAGGCCGGTTTTGGACGACACGGGAAAGAGCCTTGTGCTGCGAAGAGTGGCGGCAAATCTGGAGGATGAGCTTACGGTCATGAAGCGGAATGTCAGAAAGCCGGGCTATATCAGTGAGATTAAATCGGCGCTTTCCGAGTTTATGCAGTATGGGCTTACCCCAAATGACGTGGATGGTCTGTGCGGTTATGCGGCAAAAAGGGGAGCGCTCTGTTATAAGCTTAGAGATTTGCACACGCTTTATCAGGGCTTTTTGGATTACATAGATGAGCGCTTTATCACGACGGAGGAAACCCTCGACATTTTAAAGAGCGTGCTTTCAAGGTCGCGCGTGGTGAAGGACAGCGTGATTGCGTTTGACGGCTTTACGGGCTTTACGCCCGTGCAGAATAAGGTCATTCAGGAGCTTATTCTGCAGGCGCGGCAGGTCATTGTGACGGTCACGATGGACACGCGGGAAAATCCGTATGCTTTGGACGGGGAGCAGAAGCTTTTTCATTTGAGCAAAAAAACAATACACGATCTCGACAGGCTTTGCCGCGAGGCGGGCGTAAAGCGTGAGGAGGACGAGAAAATCACGGACGCCCGGGTGTACAGATACAAGGACAATGCGGGGCTTTCGCATCTTGAGAGGGAGCTTTTCAGATATCCGCACAGGGAATTTCAGGGGCAGCAGGACAGCATAAGAATTTTTGAGGCGTCCAATCCGAGGGAGGAGCTTCGGCAGGTGTGTCTGAAAATAAAGCAGCTTGTGAGAGAGCGCGATTACTGCTACCGCGATATTGCGGTGGTGACGGGGGATTTGGAGCGTTACGGCTTTTTGGCGCAGGAGGAATTTTCGCGTTTTGACATTCCTTACTTTTTGGACAGGACAAATAAGCTCGTGCTGAATCCGTTTATTGAGTTTATCAGGAGCGCGCTTTTGGTGGTAATCCGGGAGTATTCGTATGAGTCCGTTTTTCATTTTCTGCGATGCGGTCTTTCGGGAATCTCTCCGGAGGAAGCTGACAGGCTTGAGAATTATGTGATGACGATGGGAATACGCGGCAAAAGAGCGTGGAGTAAGCGTTTCACAAGGCATATGAAGGACCGTGAGGACGATGCACAGGCGCTTGAGGAGCTGAACCGGATAAGGGAAAAAATCGTGGACATGCTGGAGCCGCTCATGCGCAGGCGCGCCACGGGCAGGGAATACGTGAACGCGCTATATGAGTTTATCGTAAATGCCCGGATAGAGAAAGGGCTTGAGGCGTATGCCGCTAAATTTAAGGAAAAAAACGACCTTGTGAGGGCAAAGGAATATGAACAGATTTACAGGCTTGTCATGGAGCTTTTGGAGCAGATATGCTCGCTTTTGGGAGATGAGGAGCTTGATGTCGGGGAATTTGCGGATATTTTGGACGCGGGCTTTGCGGAAATCAAGGTGGGCGCCATACCGCAAAGCGTTGATAAGGTGGTGATTGGCGATATTGAGAGGACGCGCATAGGCGAAATAAAGGCGCTGTTTTTTATCGGCGTAAACGATGGGATTATCCCAAAAAGCGGAGGAACGGGAGGCATCATTTCCGATATTGACCGCGAATTTCTGCAGGAGTCGGACTATGAGCTGGCGCCTACGCCAAGACAGCAGATGTATATACAAAGGCTCTATCTTTATATGATGATGACAAAGCCCGCGGACTGTCTTTTCCTCTCATATGCGAAGGTTGACAGCGAAGGAAAGAGCATAAGACCTGCCTATCTGATTGACACCGTGGCAAAGCTGTTTCCGGATATTGAAACGCAGCGCCCTGAGCTTAGGAGCGCAGAGGAGCAGCTGGACTCTCCGGCGGACGCGCTGGCTTATCTTGTGGAGCTGCTGCGCCGCTACGCGTCGGACGGGCTGCATGATGCGCAGTCGCAGCGGGACAGGCAGGTGTTTTTCACGCTTTACGACACATGCTCCGGAAACGAACGCTACGCGCCGATTGTGGATGGAATGAAAAGGGCGGCGTTTGAATATCTTGCCAATGCGGGCAGCATTAAGCTGCCGAAGGAGCTTGCGGGGCTTCTGTACGGTCAGATACTTAAAAACAGCGCAAGCCGCATTGAAAAATTTGCCGCCTGTGCGTATGCGCATTTTTTACAGTACGGACTTGGTCTTTCCGAGCGCGATAAATACAGCTTTGAGAGTGTGGATATGGGAAATGTGTTTCATGAAACGCTTGAAAGTTTTTCCGATAAATTGCAGGAGGAGGGCTATACCTGGTTTGATTTTCCGAAGGAGGCGGGGCAGCGGATTGTGGGTGAGTGTCTGGAAAGCTATGCGGCGGCATATGGGGAAACGGTGCTGTACAGCAGCAAGCGTAATGAATACATGATAACGCGTATGCGGCGCATATTGAACCGCACCGTGCAGACGCTGCAATATCAGCTAAGACAGGGGGCGTTTGAGCCTGAGGGGTTCGAGATGTCGTTTCAGACGGTTTCCGATCTGGACGCGGTAAACATTGCGCTCTCCGGGGAGGAACGGCTTCGGCTTATAGGGCGCATTGACAGGATAGATACATGCAGGCAGGGGGATAAGCTGTATGTGAAGGTTATTGATTATAAATCGGGAAACAGACAATTTGACCTTGCGGCTCTGTATTACGGGCTTCAGCTTCAGCTTGTGGTGTACATGAACGCTGCGGTGGAGCTTGAAAAAAAGAAAAACCCCGATATGCGGGTTATTCCGGCGGCGATGCTCTATTATAATGTGAGCGACCCGATTACGGAAACTGAGAAGGGGGAGCCTGACGCCGTGGAGGTGGAGCAGGCGATTTTGGATGAGCTTAAAATGACGGGCATGGTGAGCGACAACGAGGAGATAATCAGGCTTCTTGACAGGAATTTTGAAACAAAATCAACGCTTCTGCCCGTGGCAAGGAAAAAGGACGGCAGCTTTACGCAAGGCTCGTCCGTGCTTTCGGGCGAAGATTTTGAAACGGTTTCCAATTTTGTCAATCATAAAATAAAGGAGCTTGGCACGGCAATTTTGGATGGAGAAATAGGCTTAAGGCCATACGAGCAGAACGACCGGACGGCGTGTACCTATTGCGCCTACAAGAGCGTCTGCGGCTTTGACAGAAAGCTCGGGTCGGGGCTTGTGCGCAGGCTTGAGGACTTAAGCCGGGAACAGGCGATAGAGAAAATGAAGGAAAACGGAGGAGCCGGGGAATGAAGTATACAGCGCAGCAGCAGCGAGTGATTGACACGAGAAACAGCAACATACTTGTATCGGCGGCAGCAGGAAGCGGAAAGACTGCGGTGCTTGTGGAACGCATCATACAGAGGATAACGGACAGCGAGCACCCCGTGGATATCGACAGGCTTCTGATTGTCACCTTTACCTCGGCGGCGGCGGCGCAGATGCGCGAGCGTATCAGCAGGGCGGTGGCGGCAAAGCTTGAGGAAAATCCCGGGAACGAGCATTTGCAGAGGCAGGCCTCGCTGATACACAATGCCCTGATTACGACGATTGACTCCTTTTGCCTTTTCGTAATCAGAAATAATTTTAACGAAATCGGATTGGACCCGGGCTTTCGCGTGGCGGACGAGAGCGAGGTAAGAATGCTTGAGGCGGACGTGATGGATAAGCTTTTGGAGGAAATGCACGCCGAGGCCTCGGAGCAATTTCTGCATTTTGTGGAGTGCTACAGTACGGGTGCGGGAGAAAAGCAGATTGAGGAGGCTGTACTCAGGCTGTACCGGTTTTCCATGAGCTATCCCTTTCCCGAGGACTGGCTTAAGGAGAGGCTTGAGGATTACAGGGCGGAAAGCGCGCAGGAGCTTTCCGAAAAGGACTGGTTTCAGGGCGCGCTGCGATATATTGACACGGTTTTGGCAGAGTGCGCCGCGCGGCTTGAGAGTGCGCTTGAAATCACAAAATGTCCGGGCGGGCCTGTGCAGTATGAGGAAAATCTTATCTCGGATATGGAGCTGATTGAGAGCTTAAGGCAGACAAAGGAGTATGCAGGGCTGTATGATATGTTTACGTACAGCTTGTTTACAAGGCTTTCCTCAAAGAGGGCGCCGGATGTTGACCCTGCGCTGAAGGAGATGGTAAAGGGAATACGCGAAGAGGTAAAAAAGAGCGTGGGCGACCTGAAAAAGCTGCTGTTTCAGATTTCCGTCGAGGACACGCTGCGCGACATGGCGGCGTGCAAAGAGGTGGTGGAGGAGCTTGTGCGGCTTGCGCTGCTTTTCAAGGAACGGCTTGATGCGGCAAAGCGGGAGAAAAACATCATAGACTTTTCGGATATGGAGCATCTTGCGCTGAAAATTCTTTTGGAGAAGGACGGGAGCGGAGAGATAAAGCCGAGAAACACGGCGCTTGAGCTGCAGGAGTATTTTAAGGAAATCATGATAGACGAATATCAGGATTCAAACGAGGTGCAGGAGCTTTTGCTAAAGAGCATTTCCGGCGAGCAGAGAGGAATATACAACCGCTTTATGGTCGGCGATGTGAAGCAGAGCATTTATAAGTTCAGGCTGGCGCGTCCTGAGATATTCATGGAAAAATATGACACATATGTCATAAATGACGGGGAAGAAAGCGGAAACGGCGGCTGCGTGCGGATAGATTTAAAGACTAATTTCCGCAGCCGCAGGGAGGTCACGGACGCCGTAAATTTTATATGCGGGCAGCTTATGACGAAGGCGGTCGGAAACGTGGCATATGATAAAAACGCAGCTCTTTATGCGGGGGCGGATTATCCGGAGCCTTGCGGAGGTGCGGGAGAAAATCCTTACCGGACGGAGCTTCTTATCGCGGCAAAACCGGAGGAGCAGGATGAGGAATACACGCCAAAGGAGCGTGAGGCAATGCTTGTGGCGGACCGCATCGGAAAAATGGTGGGACATTTTCAGGTGACGGATTCCCAAACGGGAGAGCTGCGTGAGGCAAGGTACTCGGATATTGTGATTTTGTTCCGGGCGACCTCCGGCTGGGACGAGGAGTTCAGAAGGATTTTAAGCGGGCGCGGGATTCCGGTACATGTCACGAGCAAGACGGGATATTTTGAAACCCTTGAAATTCAAGGCATTGTCAGCTTTCTGCGCGTGCTGGATAATCCGCTTCAGGATATCGCGTTCTTTGGGACGATGCGGCTGCCGTTTTTTGACGTCAGCGAGGAGGAGGTTTCGCGTATACGCTGCTTTGCCAAAGCGTATGAGGAGAGCGAAAAAAGAAAGCTCTTTTTGTATGAGCAGGTAAAATATTATTATGAAAACGCGGCTGCCAAAGAGCCGCTGCGCGATAAGCTTGAAAGGCTTTTTTCCATGCTTTCCGATTACAGGGAAAGAGTAGCATATACGCCGATTAAGGAGTTGATACGCGAGCTTATCGAAGAAACGGGCTACGGGGCGTATGTCGGTTCCATGCCGGGAGGCGACCAAAGGCTGGCAAATCTAGAGCTTTTGCTGGAAAAGGCGGGAGCCTTTCAGAACACGAGCTTTTACGGACTTTTTCATTTTATAAGATATCTGGAAACCGTGCAGGAGCAGGAGGTCGATTTCGGCGAGGCGAATATTTTGGATGAAAACGCGGATGTGGTGCGCATTATGACCATTCACAAGAGCAAGGGGCTTGAGTTCCCAATCTGTTTTGTGTGCGGACTTTCAAAGCAGTTTAACATGATGGATATGCGTCAGGCTATTCTTATGGACTCTGAGCTTGGCGTGGGTGTGGACTACATCGACCCTGACATGAGAATAAGGCGAAGGAGTATGCGCAGGAATGTTGTGGCGCAGCATATGAAGGAGGACACGCGCGGCGAGGATTTGCGCGTGCTGTACGTGGCGCTTACCCGTGCAAAGGAAAAGCTGATTTTGACGGGATATATTGACGATTTGGATAAGAAGCTTGCGGCGAACGCTTTTCTTACCATGGAGCCGGGCGAAGCGCTGCCGTATTCGGTAATCATGAAGGCGGGCTCATACATGGATTTAGTGCTTGCCGCGCTGATGCGCCACGAATGTATGCGGGACATGCTTGAGGAGAGAGGCTTTGCGTTTTGCGCGCACGGGCTTTTGTATGAGAGCGCGCCGATTGAGCTTACGGTCTGCCGCGAGGCCTTTGACCTTAGGGAGGAGCTGGTGTCACGGGGAAGGAACGCTCTGCTTGAGAAGGAGCTTGACAGGGCGGCGGCGAACGCGGACAAAGAGCTTAAGAAGAAGCTTGAGGAGCGGATGAGCTTTAGATATCCGTATGCATATCTTGAGGGACTCACCGTAAAGACAACCGTTTCAGAGCTGAAAAGGGAGTCGTACAGGGACATTCTTGAGGAATCCGCACAGCTTATTGACGCTCCGAAGGAGGAATATATTCCGAGCTTTGCAAGGAAGCAGGACAGCCCGGAGAACGGCGAGGCGCAGGAGTCATGCGCGGGAGGCGGTACGCAGCTTGGAACGGCGGTTCACAAGGTTATGGAGCTTATGTCCTTTGACAGTCGTTTAAGGTATAACGGTCAGGCAGACCGGGCAAGGCTGCGCGGCGCCGTTGAGGACGAGTGCAGGAGTTTTGCGCTTGAGGGAAGAGCGACGGCTGAGGAGCTTGCCCGTGTACCCGTGGGCGCGATATGCGCTTTCTTTCAGTCCCCGCTTGCCCGGCGGATGATAGCGGCTAACGAAAGAGGGGAGCTTTATAAGGAGCAGCCCTTTGTGCTCGGAACAGGCGATGAGGAGCTGATGCTGATACAGGGCGTAATCGACGTGTTTTTTTACGAGGAGGACGGCATTGTGCTTGCGGATTACAAGACGGACAGAGTCGCGGGCGAAAAACAGCTTACGGACAGATACAGGACGCAGCTGGACTATTACCAACAGGCGCTTGAGCAGATTACGGGTAAGAAGGTTAAGGAGCGGTTTCTGTATTCGTTTTGCCTGAAAAGAGAGATTAAGATATAGAAAGGGATTTTGTGTAAAAAAATGGATAAGAAAAGAATTGTGCAAAAGCGCACGACCTTGCTTCAGAAGCTTGCCTATATCGTGCGTCCTTTTGTGGTTTACATGCTGATTAAAACAGTCGCGATGCTGACGCTTGCGATGGTGATTCCTGCGCTTCCGGTTCCGGGAATTGAAGCGTGGGTGGAAAGCAACGCGAATATGCTGAGCGCGGTGGTCAATGCGGCGGCAAGCGTAATCGGCGTGAGCTTTTTGCTTAATGATTTTTTAAAGGAGGCGGCTGTTTCCGGGGAGATTGATATTGATGCGGGCGTGCTAAGACAGCTTTTCCGTTTTTTCGGGAATACGTTTAGAGGCGGCAAAGCATTGGCGCTGTGCGTTATCCTCGGAGTCGTGTCCGCTTTTGCCCTGAATATTGCGATTGGGCTTGCAAGCCAATTTATGACACATGTGTCACAAACACAGGGAACGCTTGGCTCGGAAAGGTACGAGGCGGTTGAGCAGATTCTGTATTCGGTGCCGCTCCTTTTAGGGCTTGTTTTATACGGAATCGTTTCACCGCTTGTTGAGGAAATCGTGTTTCGGGGAATTATTTTTAACCGCATCAAACGGTTTTATGCCGTAAAGACAGCCGTCATTTTTTCGGCGCTTTTATTCGGAGCTTTTCACGGAAATCTGCCGCAGTTTATCTACGGGACGTGCATGGGAATGCTGCTGGCGCTTTGCTATGAACGGACGGGGCGCTTTGGAGCGCCGGTGCTCTTTCACATGGCGGCGAATGTGTCGGTGTTTTTGGCGGCTTTTGTGACGGCATAGCTTAAAATAGGGGCTTGTTAAACGCTCCGGAATGGAGATTATAATGGAAAAGACAGTAAAAACAAATGCAATGCGCATATTGGAAACGCTGAAAGTTCCATATGTCGAACATACTTATGAATGTGATGAGTTTATAGACGCAATCCGGATAGCCGACATGCTGTCGCTTCCGCATGAAAAGGTCTATAAAACGCTGGTGACGCAGGGAAGCAGCAGGAACTATTATGTTTTTGTGATTCCGATAGCGCAGGAGCTTGACATGAAAAAGGCGGCAAGGTCAGTAGGCGAAAAGTCAGTGGCAATGCTTCATGTAAAGGATATCAACAGGGTTACGGGCTATATACGCGGCGGATGCACTGCTATCGGCATGAAGAAGCAGTACACCACAAGGATAGAGCAGGAAGCGCAAAAGCTTGAGAAAATCATTGTAAGCGGCGGAAGGCTTGGAATACAGCTTGAGCTTTCGCCGCAGGATTTGGCAAGAGCTTCGGACGCGGAGTTTGCGGATATTATCGTAAAGCCTTAGGCTGAATAAAAATAAAAGAGGAGAGTGGATTTAAATGCAGCAAAGGACAAAGGATGAAACACAAAATACGGGAAAGGCGCAGGGAGGAAATCCGCTTGGGACGGAATCCGTTTCAAGGCTGATGGTGCGGTTTGCGGTTCCGAGCATCATCGCCATGCTGGTGAGTGCGCTTTACAATATCGTTGACCAGCTTTTTATAGGTCAGACAGTGGGGACGCTGGGAAATGCGGCGACAAATATTGCCTTTCCGCTTACGACCTGCTGTATAGCGCTTGCGTTAATGTTTGGAATTGGCGGGGCGTCCTGCTTTAACCTGAACATGGGAAAGGGCAATCAGGAAACGGCTGTTTATTATATAGGAAACGCCATTGTGTGTCTGATTGGCTGCGGCGTGGTCCTGCTGGCGGTTGCGCAGCTTTTTCTTACGCCGCTTCTTACGTGCTTTGGCGCGCCGCAGGAGGTGCTGCCCTACGCGCAGACCTATGTGCGGATTACGTCAATCGGTTTTCCGTTTATGATACTGACGACGGGAGGCTGCCATCTGATTCGCGCGGACGGAAGCCCGCGGATGGCAATGATATGCAACCTGACGGGAGCGATAATAAACACCGCCTTGGACGCGGTTTTCGTCCTGGGATTCCGATGGGGAATGGCAGGAGCGGCAGCGGCGACGGTTATCGGTCAGGTCATTTCCGCGATGATTGTGCTTCAATATTTAAGGCACTTTAAAACGATGCCGCTGCGCGCGCAGCATTTCCGTCCGCAGAGCAGCTATATCATAACTACGGCGCAGATTGGAATGGCGTCCTTTGTAAACCAGATTGCCATTATGATTGTGCAGGTGATTTTAAATAATTCCATGACCTACTATGGCGCGCAGAGCGTGTATGGAACCGCAGTCCCTTTGGCGTGCTCGGGCATTGTCATAAAGGTCAGCCAGGTATTTTTCTCAATTGTTATCGGACTTGGGCAGGGAAGTCAGCCGGTTGAAAGCTTTAATTACGGAGCCGGCAAGTATGCGCGCGTCCGCAAGGCATATTTTATTGCGGCGGCGACAGGCGTCGTCATTTCGGTGTTTGCCTTTTTCCTGTTTCAGGTGTTCCCGAGACAGATTTTGGCGATGTTTGGCTCGGGAACGGAGGAATACTTTGAGTTTGGAACGCGGTTTTTCCGTATTTATCTGTTTTTTAACTGGCTCAATGCCCTTCAGCCGATTACGTCTACCTTTTTTACTTCCATTGGAAAGCCGCTTAAGGGCGCCTTTCTTTCCCTGACAAGACAGATATTGTTTTTTGTGCCGCCGCTGTTGCTGCTGCCGCGGTTTATGGGAATTATGGGCTGCGTGTATGCGGGACCGATTGCGGATTTCCTCGCGGCAGCCGTGACAATAGTGATGGCGGCCTGTGAATTTCATAAGATGCCAAAGTCGGAGGAATAGAAGAATGAAATGGATGATCGCATCGGATATTCACGGCTCGGCATATTATTGCAGAAGGATGCTTGAGGCGTATGACAGGGAGAACGCGCAGCGGCTTTTGCTGTTGGGAGATATTTTGTATCACGGACCAAGAAACGATTTGCCAAGAGAGTATGACCCCAAGGCGGTGATTGCCATGCTGAACGGGCGCAGGCAGGATATTCTGTGCGTGCGCGGAAACTGTGACGCGGAGGTTGACCAAATGGTGCTGCAGTTTCCGATTTTGGCGGATTACTGTGTGATTGCGGATGGGACAAGGCTGATTTATGCCACGCATGGACATCTTTACAACGAACAGAAGCTTCTGCCTTTGCATGAGGGGGATATTCTGCTGCACGGTCACACCCACGTCCAGGGCTGCGTCGTGCATGAGCATTATATTTATATGAATCCCGGCTCGGTGTCAATTCCGAAGGAGGGAAGCCCGCACGGATATATGCTTTTGGAGAATGGAGAATTTGTGTGGAAGGATTTGGACGGAGCAGAGATAACACGGTTCTAAATCCGCAGGAATGGAGGAGTGTAATGAAATTACTGTTCGGAACAGGCAATCAGGCAAAATTGTCTGCAATGAAAAGCAGGCTTGCAAAGCTGGGAATAGAATTAATCGGGCTTAACGATTTAAAAGCTGAAGGGAAGCAAATCCCCGAGGTTACAGAGAGCGGCAAAACACCGCTTGAAAATGCAAGGCTAAAGGCATTGGCATACTATGAAGCGTTTCGTATGCCTGTTTTTTCCTGCGATTCGGGGCTGTATTTTGACAATGTCCCTGACGAGGCACAGCCCGGCGTCCATGTGCGCAATGTAAACGGAAAATGCCTGTTGGACGAGGAGATGCGCGAATATTATGCGGGGCTTGCAAGGCAGTATGGAAACGGACAGCTAGTCGCAAGATACAAAAATGCGATTTGCTTTGTGCAGGATAAAGAGCATATTTATGAGGCGATGGAGCCTTCAATGGAGAGTGAAAGCTTTATCCTGACAGACAAGCCCCGCGGCGCGATAAGGGAAAAGGGATTTCCGCTGGATAGTATGTCCATTGATATTAAGACAGGTAAATATTATTATGATTTGGCGGCTGAGGAGTTGGAGAAGGTTGCAGTGGAGGATGGGTTTTTGACGTTTTTTGAGGAAGTATATTTGCACAATGATTAGCGAAAAATTTCTGAAAGAGTTGTAAATATGCTTTGAACAATGATATAACGGATAAAATGTTGGCGGTAAGTACATTTTATAATTCCAAAATGTTGATTAGAGGTGTTTTATGCTAAAAAGAAAAGTGGCGGATGATATTAAAAAATGGCTCCATACGAAGGATAAAAAATGCCTTATTGTTCAGGGCGCCAGACAAACCGGAAAAACATATATAATAGAACGATTGGCGGAAGAAAACTATGAGGAATATCTTGAAATTAATTTCAAACAAATGCCTTCTGCGATTGATATTTTTACCGGCGATCTTACAGTTGAAAATATGATTATGGCTATGCGCTTCCGTTTCCCCGAAAAGAAAATTCTCCCTGGAAAAACGATGATTTTTCTGGATGAAATTCAGGAGTGTCAGGAAGCCATTACATCACTTAAGTTTTGGGCAATAGATAATAAGTTCGATGTAATTGCCTCAGGATCACTTTTGGGCATTGATTATAAACGCGCATCCTCTTATCCTGTCGGATACGTTGATTACTTAAGAATGTACGGGCTTGATTTTGAGGAGTTCCTTTGGGCTATGGGAATTTCCGAAGATATGATCGAGAATTTATGCAGCTATCTTCATTCAAAGACAGTGATACCTGATGCAGTTAATGCTCAGATGATGAATTATTATAGGCAGTATATTGCAATAGGCGGTATGCCGGAGGTCGTACAAAAATATGCAGATACAAAGGATTTCAGGGAGGTTGACAGAATACAAAGAAGCCTTTTGCAGGGATACCAGTATGACATAGCGCATTATGCAACGGCTGAAGAAAAGGTAAAAGCGGAAAAATGCTACCTTTCCCTTGTAAAACAGCTATTGGATAAAGAAAATCATAAATTCCAATACAAAGAAGTTGAACATGGTGGCAGGGCACAAAAGTATTTTTCAAGTGTTGAGTGGCTGCTCCGTGCAGATATGGTGCATTTAAGCAGGCTTGTGACAGATGTCAGATTTGACCTGGATGATTATGCAAGGGACGATTTTTTCAGAGCCTATACAACAGATTTGTCATTATTAATGGCAATGAAGGACTTCTCTTTAAAACAGCATATTGTAGAAAATACCCTGGCAGGAAACTCAAAAGGAGGGATTTTTGAATGTGCAATAGCAGATGCCCTTTATAAAAAGGGGTATCCGTTATATTTTTATAAAAACGAAACATCGAAAAAAGAAATCGATGTTATAATCCAAAAAGATGGAAAGGTGCTTCCTATTGAAGTTAAAAGCGGAAATACCCGCGCAAGCTCGCTCAAATCGCTTATGAAAAATCATAAAGATATTTCCTGCGGATATAAGTTTATAGATGGCAATATCGGTGTGAGCGAGGATTGTATCATCACGCTGCCGCTATATATGATTGCATTTATTTAACTCGAATCCTAGCTGAGAAACGGAGGATATAATATATGAGCGCACCGACAATTAATTTGTTCTATTGTTTTATATTTATTTTTATACTTGCAATCGTTCTTATGATAGCAGCCATCGTATTAATAGTAAAAGGGAAAAAAGAAGATAAGAAAAATTACAAATTTATAGGACGTATATGCTTGATTCTGAGTGTGATATGTTTCATTCCTGTTATTTTGGGAGTGGGGTGGTTTATTTTGCTGTTAATAGCTTGGCGTTGTTAAAAGACTAATTAAAGCCCAAAAGTGAAAACAATATGGCAGTTTTATAAATTGGAGGAATTACTATGTTAAATAATATGCAGATGGAAAAAATTGTTATACTAGGATGCCCGGGGGCAGGAAAAAGCACCTTTGCGCGGCAATTAAAGGAGAAAACAGGAATTCCATTGTTTTATCTTGATATGCTTTGGCATAAGGCTGATAAAACCACTTCTTCAAAAGAAGAATTTGATTATAACATAACGCAAATTATGAAGCAAAAGCAGTGGATTATTGATGGGAATTATCGGAGAACAATTCCTGCGCGGCTGCAGTTGTGCGACACGGTATTCTTATTGGACTATCCGCTTGAAATTTGCCTTGCCAGTGTAGAAGCACGCATAGGTAAAGCAAGGGAAGATATGCCGTGGATTGAAACCGAATTTGACCAAGAATTTAAACAATGGATTTTGGATTTTCCTAATAAACAGCTTCCGCGGATATATGCTATGCTTCAAGAGCATCAGGATAAGGAAATTCATGTATTTAAATCTAGGGTGGAGGCAAAGGCATTTTTGGACGAGCTGGAGATGTAATTATGATATAATATCAATCATAAAATTGAAAAGGATAAAGACATATGCGTGAAACGAGGACAGTAGAATTTGAGGAAACAATTACAAATACTTTTTTGAAAACCGTAAGCGCCTTTTCAAATTACGATGGAGGAGAAATATTTTTTGGCATTGACGATGCCGGTAATATTAAAGGATTAACGAATGCAAGTCAAGCGTGCTTAGATATTGAAAATAAAATTAATGACAGCATTACGCCGCAGCCTGATTACACTTTAGAATTGCAAAATAATGACATGACGATAAAATTGACCATAAAAAGCGGGTTGCAAAAGCCATATTTATACAAATCAAAAGCCTATAAGCGAAATGATACAGCTACAATTGAGGTTGATGCGTTGGAACTGTCAAGGCTGATCTTGGATGGAAAAAATATCAGATTTGAAGAATTACCGTGCGATAATCAGGAGCTGACCTTTGATGTTTTATATCAGAAATTAAAAGAAAGCATTCAGCTTGAGGCATTTAATAAGGATACTTTAAAAACATTGAATCTATACAACAACACCGACGGATATAATAATGCAGCAGGTATTTTGGCAGACAAAAACCATTTTCCCGGCATTGATATTGTGAAATTCGGTGAAAACATCAGCGTAATTCAAAAAAGAGCGATATTTGAGAATATATCTATCTGCTTTAACTGCATATGAAAAAGCATTGGAGATGTTCAGGGATTACTATCAGTACGAAGAAATACAGGACGCTTACAGAAAAAAGGTAGAAAAAATACCGGCGGCTGCATTCAGAGAGGCAATGGCAAACGCATTGATTCATAGAGTGTGGGATGTGGAGTCCCAGAGAAGAGTTTCGATGTTTGATGACAGAATCGAAATTATTTCTCCGGGAGGACTACCGTCCGGAATTACAGAGGATGAATACCTGTCCGGCAAGCTTTCCATTTTAAGAAACAGGAACCTTGCAAATGTGTTTTATAGATTGGGGTTTGTTGAAATATTCGGCACGGGAATCTTACGAATAAAGCAGCTCTATGAAAAAAGCGTGAAACAGCCGGAGTTTGAAGTATCAAAAAATTCAATTAAGGTTATGCTTCCAGTTTTTTGAGGAGAAGCTTAATTTAACAGAAGATGAAAGAAAGGTATATCAAATACTAAGCAGGACAATGCTGAAATCAATCAGTGAAATTGCACCTTTCGCACCGTTTGGCAAATCAAAGACAACGCAGTTATTGAAGGATATGACTAAAAAAGGTATTGTGGAAATTCGCGGCAGAGGCAGAGGAACGAAATATGTGATAAAGTAGAAATGCACTTTATAAAGCAGGAAGGAGCTGAATTCATTGCGCGTATTATTGCATGGAAATTTCCAGATTTCTAAGTTGAAAAGAGGAGGCGAGGCGGATTATGCTGAAGAATAAATTAGGCATTACCGATTCTGCGGAGCTTGCAAGGGAAGAGGAACGTATCAGCAAAAGAAAAGCCCTTGAGCTGTTTGAAAAAGGATTGGCTGATACGCTTAAAGCAGGCACGTTTGACTGTCTTTCCCGGATTCACAGGTATTTATTTGAAGATATTTATGATTTTGCGGGGGAAATTCGCACAGTAAACATTGCAAAGGGTAATTTCAGATTTGCCCCTGTCATGTATCTGGAAGCCGCACTTGACAGCATCGAAAAAATGCCGCAGTCAAGCTTTGATGAAATCATAGAAAAATATGTTGAGATGAATGTAGCTCATCCCTTTCGGGAGGGCAATGGAAGAAGTATGAGAATTTGGCTTGACATTATCCTAAAAGAGGAGCTTGCGCAGGTGATTGACTGGAGCTGTGTTGACAAGGAGGACTATCTTTTGGCGATGGAGCGCAGCCCGATTAAGGATATTGAAATCAAGGCTTTGCTAAAGGTTGCCCTGACCGACAAAATTCATGACAGGGATATTTATATGAAGGGCATTGACGCAAGCTATCACTATGAGGGGTACTATGCTTTTAAAATGGAAGAATTGGGGGATTAGTCACTCCCTGCGGTCGTGACATGGAGGCGAAAAATGGAACACCAACTTTACGTTCATATGCAGCAGGTTGCAAAAACGACGATAGAATATATAAAAGAAACCGTTAAGCCGGGAATGAATTTACGCGAAATCCGCAGATTATGCGAGGAAAAAATGCTTGAGCTGGGAGCGGATTCCTTTTGGTATTGGAATGTAGGCGCATTTATTTTTGCGGGGGACGAAACCACCGTTTCTGTATCCGGTAAGGAGTATGTCACTTCGGACAAAGTGATAGAAA
Source organism: Lachnospiraceae bacterium (assembly GCA_021202335.1). Classification (GTDB taxonomy): domain Bacteria; phylum Bacillota; class Clostridia; order Lachnospirales; family Lachnospiraceae; genus COE1. The sequence goes on along the minus strand of JAJQDE010000023.1, from coordinate 74,592 downwards.
CAAACGATATTATTACCATTGATTTAAGCCCGCAGGCAGGAAATATATGGGGTGATTATGCGAGGACGATTGTACTGGAAAATGGCAAGGTTGTTAAGGATATAAAAAACGTTGAAAATCAGGAGTGGAAAGACGGGCTTTTAATGGAAGAAAGGCTGCACAAGGAGCTGCTGCATTTTGCCAATCGGGAAACGACCTTTGAGGAGCTTTATTATCATATGAACGGATTTATAGAAAAAGCCGGATTTGTGAACCTTGATTTTATGGGGAATTTGGGACATTCGATTGTGAAAGCCAAGGGCGACAGGATTTACATTGAAAAAGGCAACACGGAAAAGCTTTGCGATGTAAAATATTTTACATTTGAGCCGCATATCGCATTTCCAAATTCGCGGTACGGGTACAAAAAGGAGAATATTTATTATTTTGCTGGGGATAGGCTGTTGGAGCTTTGAATTTAAGCGGAGGACAGCATGATGAACGCAGCATATATTCAGGAAGATATAAAAGTCAAAAAAGCTCTTGAAAAAACAGTATAAATAATGAGCGTAAAAGCAGCGTTCATCAACAAGTTTCTGCGAAACTTGCATATGCGCAATAATTATGATATAATTGGCGCAAAAGAAAAACAAGCGACGCGAAGCGGCATTTGTTTTTCATGCGCCATTAACGAGAAAGCGTTCTGCGAAGCAGAACAAAGAGCTCGAAAGCGCGGGCTTTCGAGTGTGTGATATAATGAACGCAAGGACAGCGTAGTAAATATGCTATACTAATTTTCAAAAATCAGAGGTACGATATGGGTTGGAGAATGATGAATATTCAACTGAAGAAAGGTTACACATTTTCGGTTTACGGGGATAGTGCGCCCTTTTTTCGTAAATCGGAAGGTTGAATCCGGCTCTGATTACATAAAATGACGCATTATCTCCTTACGACGAGCGCTTAAATTTGTCAAGTAAGGAGATTTTTTATGTCTAAAATAAAAACACAGTTATCAAAATTATATTTATTCACAATATTTGGAAATCTGTCGCTTGCGGGGGCATGGGTTGCCCTTCTGTCTGCAAGGGGATATGACCTGGTACAGATTGGGATTGCCGAAACGATGTTTCATGTTACAAGTATTCTTTTTGAAATTCCGTCAGGCGCACTGGCGGATGTGTTTGGAAGAAAGAAAATGCTGTTGGTGAGCGCGTTTATGCGGATGCTCGGCAATATCATCATGATTGTGTCATGGAATTTTCCAATGGTATGTATGTCACTTGTGTTTCAGGCTCTCAGCTATAACTTTGCATCCGGCTCGGATGATGCGCTGGCGTATGATTCGCTGAAAAAAGCCGGCGAGGAAGCTGCGTACGAGAAATATAACTCCAATCAGATGATATTGTACCGAATTTGCGATGGGATTTCCACATTATGCGCAGGACTCGCACTTGTATTGGGGTATAGGATTGCCTATGGAACCGGTGTGATTGCAGGGATTTTTCAGATAATTACCGAACTCTCTTTAAAAGAGGTCTGTGGGAGTAATCATAAGGATTTAAGTTACGGTAAAGCTGCAAAGCGATACGTGATGGAGGAAATTGTCCGATGTTTTCAAAAAAGCGTTTGCTTTCTGTATCATGAACGCAGGGTGACGGCGTATATGCTCTGCAATTCTCTTGTAGGTGCCGTGGATGTGTTGCTTCTTTTTTTCCTACAGGCAAAGCTGCCGGAATGCGGGATGCCGCAGTGGGGACTTGGAGCGGCGTTGCTGTTCATGCAGATGGGCGGGGTAGTCGGCGCAAGGCTTGTTTTGCGGTTAGACAAGTGGAGCTATCCAAAGGTCGCAGCGGTTATGAGTGTGCCGGTTGCGGCAGGCTTTTTGGCGGAGCATTCGGGAATTTATCTGATTATGATGATTGGCGGATTCTTATCTGCCATCGGGGACGACGTACTTCAGATTCGCACCAATGCGAAGCTTCAAGGTATGGTTCCATCAGAACAGAGGGCAACAATTATGTCGGGGGATTCCTTTCTGTTTTCGGTAATTATGATTGTGTTATCGCCGCTGGCGGGTATCGTTTTTTCTGTGTGGTAATTTTAACGGCTTTGCAGGATGCGCACGATGCACAGTGAAAGGCTGTTTTGCAGCCGTGCATCGGCGCGGCAAGGTTTTTTAAATTTAAGGATATACACGATTGCGAGGATATGGTAAGATAATACGCAAGATAGTAAGCAGGTTGAGGTGAGAATGTGAAAAATCACAAGGCAAAATATAAGCCGCCGTATTCGATAACGGAAAAGACGTTAAGTTTGAGGAGATAAAAAATGCAATCATGGCATGGAAAGAGCGGGAAAATATTTCATGGAGGATATGCGCACCGCTGGCGGGGCGGGTCGCGGCGGGCAGGGTGCCGCTTTATGTATATAGATGAATTTTTGAGAGTAGAGCCATGAAAAAGTTATAAAGAACCTATTGCGTGCAACTTTATATCTTATGGAAGTAATATAGTTGCATCAGCGAAAGCGGAGTACAAGGAAATTATAAAGGAGTATATTCATAAGTATGCTTTTTATCATTGCTTTGATACACCTAATTTACATTGGCTTGACCGTAAGCTGGAACCATTGGGGCAGAAGGTGTGTTTTATGGCGGAGTATTGGCTGCCGGATTTACATAAGTTGCAGCGCATTTCCTGTGGCTATGAGCTTCGGGTATTAACTCAGCCTGATTTTCGGGATTTGTATATAGACGCATGGAGCAATGCGCTTTGCAAACACAGGAAGGAATCGGATGTGTTAGGGGTAGGCGCATACGACAATGGCATACTGATTGGTCTGGCTGGGTGTTCCGCGGATGCCGAAAATATGTGGCAAATAGGGATAGATGTTCTTCCTGCTTACAGAAAGCAGGGGATTGCCGCTTCTTTAGTAAGCAATCTGGCAATGGAAACGATAGACAGAGGCAAGCTTCCTTTTTACTGCTGTGCATGGTCTAATATACGTTCGGCGAAAACAGCCATAAAAGCAGGCTTTTGTCCGGGATGGGTAGAAATGACTGTAAAGCCGACAGAGGTTGTCAATGAAATGAATAAATAAGGGAGCAGCTGATTAAATAATGCTACCGTCACGAGAAGAAGCAGAAAAATTACTTAAAGAAATTAAGCGGTTGGAGATACATTACAGTAGGTAACTATAGGTTGCGAAAAAGAACTTTGAAATTGGTAGTAAAAAAATAAAAGATTTTGTACAATGAAACCAATAATTATAGGGGGAATCTAATTTGAAAAAGAAAAAGGATGAAATAACTATCCGCTAATTATCACATCAAAAAGATTTTTCACGATAGCGAATTACAACAGGAATCAGTTATCCGAAAAATTCGGATAACTGCCGAGGATGGTAAGACCTACAACACGAACCATTATTCGTTGGAAATGATTATTGCTGTTGGCTTTAAAGTAAATTCGGAGCGTGCGGTGCAGTTTCGCAAATGGGTGAATCAGATTGCCAAGGCTAAAGCAGAAACAGAATTTGAGAAGTACAGAATTGTTCAGGACAGATTATTTATGTCGGACTTTGATAAGTATATTCTGGAATTAGAGGAAAATGCGAAGAAATAATGAGGAATATCAGAAGCGCTGCAAATTGGAAAAATACAGCATAGCGTTGACAATGTGTTTATTTCGGGAAGAGGAGAAAATGTGTATGGAGGAGAAAAGAATTTCCGGTGATTATGGGGAGGTAATTGTATATCAGACGGCAGATGGAAAAACACGCTTAGACGTTAAATTTGAAGATGAAACGGTTTGGCTTTCTCTTGACCAAATGGCGGAATTGTTTCAAAGGGATAAATCAACTATTTCAAGACATATAAAAAACATCTTTTCGGAAGGAGAGTTGACTAAAAGTTCAGTTGTTGCAAATTTTGCAACAACTGCGACTGACGGTAAAACATATAAAGTCGATTATTATAACCTTGACGTTATAATTTCTGTTGGTTACCGAGTGAAGTCCATCGTTGGTACACATTTTCGTAAATGGGCGACTGAACGGCTCAAAGAATACATGATAAAAGGCTTTACTCTTGATGACGAGCGGCTGAAAGGCAACGGCGGAGGCAATTATTGGAAAGAGCTTCTTGACCGTATCAGGGATATTCGTTCTTCAGAAAAAGTATTGTATCGGCAAGTGTTGGATTTATATGCTACAGCAGTTGATTATGATCCACATACAGAGGAATCCGTTCAATTTTTCAAACTTGTGCAGAATAAGCTGCATTATGCAGCACATGGACATACAGCAGCAGAAGTCATTTATCAGAGAGCAGACGCAAAACAGCCATTTATGGGACTAAAGGCTTTCTCAGGGACTTTTCCGTTGAAGAAGGATATTTCTATTGCCAAGAACTATTTGGATGAAAATGAGTTGAAGGTTTTAAATAATCTTGTATCGGGATATTTTGATTTGGCGGAAATTAACGCCATTGAACACCGACCGATGTATATGAGTGATTATGTGAAACAGCTTGACAGTATTCTTACCTCCAGCGGCAGATCGCTGTTGGAGAATACGGGGACAATTAGTCATGCGGATGCGATAAAGAAAGCAAATGTGGAATACCGGAAATTTCAGGAAAAAACGCTTTCGCCTGTGGAAGAGGCTTATTTGGAAACGATTCGAGATGTGGAAAATACAGCAAAAGAAAAGGCTAAGGAATGAAATAAATGGAGGTTATTATGTTATTAGCAGAACAAAGATATAAGTTGAATGAAAGAGAAATTATACTTCGCAGCGCAAGGACAGATGAAGCGCAGATGCTGATTGATTATTTAAAGACAGTAAACGGCGAAACAAAATTTTTAATGCGTGAGCCGGACGAAATAGAATTTACGCAATCACAGGAGGAGCAGTTTATCAAATCGCGTAATGAGGCAAATGACGCTCTATTGATATTGGCATTTGTTGATGGGGAATATGCGGGGAACTGTTCGTTTGAAGGCAATACCGCCAGTAGAAGGACAGCTCATCGGGCGGAGATAGCAATAGCGCTTTATCAAAAATATACCGGCTTTGGCTTAGGGCGGCTTATGCTTAATGTTCTTTTGCGTGAAATACAAAATAAAGGATTTTCGCAGGCAGAGTTGACAGTTGTTTCCGATAATAAAAGGGCTTTTCATTTATATGAAAGCCTAGGGTTTCGGGAATGTGGACGAATACCTAACGCCAACCGATATGATGATGGAACGTATTCGGATGATATTCTGATGGTGAAGCAGTTATAGGAAGCAGAGAGGAGAATTTTTTTGCCCTAAAGAATTAATGGACAGATAAAATCCTTGCAAACAGAGGTGCAAAATGTTAGAAAACTTAAAATATAAAAAAGCAACAGCAGAAGATATTGACGAACTGGTACGAACACGGATTATTGTGCTTCGCGCCGCAAATAAGCTGACAGACGATGTGGATATGTCTTTAGTTGAGCAGGAGTCTTATACATATTATAAGCGAGCTTTGGAAAAGGGTGAGCATATTGCATATTTGGTATATGATGGAGATACCTTTGTCGGTGCCGGTGGCGTGAGTTTTTATCAGGTTATGCCGACCTATCACAACCCGACAGGTAAAAAAGCATACATCATGAATATGTATACAGCACCCAAATATCGCAGATGCGGAATTGCGTAGTATACGCTTGATTTGTTGGTAAAAGAAACAAGAAAACAGGGAGTGTCGCAGATTGCGTTAGAAGCAACAGACATGGGACGACCGTTGTATGAAAAATTCGGCTTTGTAAAAATGGAAAATGAGATGGAGTTAAAAGAAAAGTTATGAAAAGCTTGGATTTTCGAGTGTTTTTGAAATGCTTTTGTATTTTATTGTAACGGCGATTTTGCTGATAGCTTATTTGACTGTGTGGATGTTATACTTCAAAGCACGGTCGCCTATTAAGGCAATAGCAATAGCATTATTGCCAACATTTTTGTTTCTAGTGAGCGGCATACTACTGAGGCATTGGCTGCTTGTGGCTGCTTCCATTCTTTTTGGGGTGGGACACATTTACGTTACAATGCAAAATCAGAATGAATAGCCTAACTTCCAATTCGGCTTTGTAAAAATGGGAAACGATGTACAAGGTACAACAATCACAACAGAAAAACGAATAAAATATTAACCAAAACTTGCTAAAACAGCGATTTTGGGTTAAAATATTAGCTATGAATACCGTCGATTTATTAAAATCTCCAGGTGATGTAAATAAGGAAATCGCGATGAGAATGCGTCAGCGGAGAAAGGAGAAAAAATTAACACAGGTGCAGCTAAGCGAGCGTTCGGACGTAAGCCTTGGCTCGCTGAAACGGTTTGAACGAACCGGAGAAATTTCGCTGTCGTCACTCATCAAGATAGGCTTCGCACTGGGGTGCGAAGGGGACTTCGATGAATTATTTTCAAAGAAGGGCTATGCGTCAATTCAGGAGGTAATTGATGAACAACGATAAAATATTAAATGTATGGATGGCAAACCGCAAGGTCGGAACGCTGGCATTGACGGCAAATCATTTGGCTGCATTTGAATATGACGCAGACTGGCTTTTGGACGGGTTTTCCATAAGCCCGCTTTCTTTGCCATTGCAAAAAGGTGTTTTTATACCCAAAAGCTATGATCCGTTTGAGGGCTTGTTTGGCGTTTTTTCAGACAGTCTGCCGGACGGGTGGGGAAGGCTGCTTGTGGACAGGCTATTGGCAAGGGAAAGGATAAATCCCGTGGAGGTAGACAGTATCAGCCGATTGGCTATTGTCGGAGCTACGGGAATGGGAGCGCTCACCTATCAGCCGGAAAGACCTCTTGATTCTGTATGGTCAGACATGTCTTTGGATGAGATTGCTTTGGAATGTGAAAAAATGTTTAAAACGGAGGAATCCGATCATTTGGATGTTTTGTTTCAGATGGGTGGTTCGTCTGGCGGTGCAAGACCTAAAATTTTCTATAAGATAGATGGCGAGGAATGGATTGTAAAATTTCCTTCTTCGGCAGACCGAAAAAATATAGGTGAACAGGAATACGACTATTCCATATGTGCAAAAAAATGCGGGATTGAAATGCCGGAAACGAAGCTTCTTCCTTCTAAGCAAACGGGGTATTTTGCGGTTAAGCGTTTTGACAGGGAGCAGAATACAAGGGTTCACATGGTTTCGGTGAGCGGTCTGTTAGAAACGTCGCACCGTATTCCCAATTTGGATTATCACATTCTGATGCAGCTTACCATGAAGCTGACACAAAGCTATGCGGAAATTGAAAAGCTGTATCGGCAGATGTGCTTTAATGTTTTTGCACATAACAGGGACGACCATTCCAAGAACTTTTCCTTTTTATATAAGGATGGCAAATGGCAGTTATCCCCGGCATATGACCTGACATACAGCAATTCCATCGGCGGTGAACACGCGACAACGATCAATGGGAATGGCAGCAATCCGGATATGGAGGATTTGCTTGCAGTAGCAAGGCAGGCGAAGCTCGACGAGAAGAAAGCAAGGCGGATTGCGGAGGAAGTCAGGGAGATTGTTGGGAGTGATTTGAAAAGACATTTGAAAATATAAAGGAGCAGGTGAATAGCGTGAAAAATAAGCTCGATAGCTTATTTTTCGCACAGCTATTTGTGCTGGAGCGTCACAAATAGTTTTGATGGCAGACGCAAATCTGATATTTGCGTCGCCCCGTCGCTAACGCTCCGGAATGGAGATTATCATGCAATACCCAAGGAAATTAAGAAAAGGCGACAAGGTTGCAATTGTAAGCCTTTCAAGCGGAATGCTCGGCGAGGAATTTTGCAGTCACAATATAGAAATAGGCGTGAAGAGATTAAAGGAGTATGGTTTGGAGCCGGTATTTATGCCCAACGCCTTAAAGGGAATCGAATATTTAAAGGAAAATCCAAGGGCAAGAGTAGCGGATTTGAAGGATGCCTTTTTGGATGCTTCGATTGCAGGGATTATATGCGCAATCGGCGGGGACGATACATACAGGCTTTTGCCGTATTTGATGGAAGATGAGGAATTTGTAAATGCCGTACAAAAGCAGCCGAAATTATTTACCGGCTTTTCTGATACAACGGTCAACCACCTTATGCTTTATAAGCTGGGACTTTCCACTTTTTATGGACCGAACTTTATTTGTGATTTGGGAGAGATTGCAGACGAGATGCTCCCATATACGAAAAACGCTTTTGAATATTATCTGAATGAACAGGACAGCTATGAAATCGTATCGAGCGATATTTGGTATGAGGAACGTAAGGATTTTTCAAAAGCAGCAATTGGAACGGACAGGAGAGCGCATAAGGAAGAACGCGGCTTTGAGCTTTTGCAGGGGACAGAAGTATTTGAAGGCAGGCTGTTAGGTGGTTGTTTGGAAAGCTTATACGATTTGATTTCAAAAAACAGATACGACGACGAAGCGTTTATCTGTGAAAAATATGGGATATTTCCTAGTAAAGAGGAATGGCGGGGGAAGATATTGTTTATTGAAACCTGCGAAGAAAAGCCGGCGCCGGAGCTGTTTGAAAAAGAAATCACAGGACTAAAAGATAGGGGCGTTTTTGATGCCGTAGGTGGCATTCTCGTTGGCAAGCCGCAGGATGAAGCTTACTACAATGAATACAAGGAAATCCTTGTGAAAATAATTGATAATGATAAGCTGCCGATTGTATATAACGTGAATTTCGGACACGCAACACCACGGTGTGTATTGCAGTATGGCGCGGCGGCAAGGGTTGATATGGGGCAGAGAAGGATTTTTGTGAATCAACAGGAGAGAAATCATGACAAAAGTATATTTTGTGCGTCACGCACAGCCGGAGCATAACTGGGAGGATGACAGGACAAGACCTTTTTGGAAAAGAAATCATAACGGACGAAAGACTTGAACGAAATTTTGTTGAATAATATAGACAAAAATATTGTTATTGGAACACACGGTACCGCGCTTAACACGATATTAAACTTATGAGGTGCTATATGAATAAAAACCCCTTTAAAGATTATCTGAAAGAATCCGAGCCTAATAGGGCTAGTAAGGAATATGCTTGGAGTACGGCAATCGGATTGCAGGCAGTAGACGGGTTAAAGCCGTCGCAATATTTGATAGACACAGCTAAAAAAAATATTGAAGGGGAAATTACCTTAAAAGAAGCAGGAACGCTTATAGACAGCTATTATGAGGAAAAACCAATATCTTCTGATAGCAGTCGCGTTGAGGAAGCTGATAAGGTTTCAGCTCGAATTGCTGTAATATTGTCAGAAGAAGCATTTTCGTTTTCACCCAATGAATATATTTCTATACACAGAAAGCTGTTTAGTGGTATATATCGGCACGCAGGAAAAATACGGGATTTTAATATTACAAAAAAAGAGTGGGTTTTAGATGGAGCCACTGTTTTATATGGGAGCGCTTCAGAGCTTCGCACTACACTTGAATATGATTTTTCGCAAGAAAAAATCTTTAGTTATAAGGGGCTTTCAATGGATGAAATTATCCATCATCTTGCGTTATTTGTTTCAAGGCTATGGCAAATTCATATTTTTGCAGAAGGCAATACAAGAACTACAGCAGTGTTTTTTATAAAATATTTAAGAATGCTTGGCTTTTCCGTGACCAACGATATTTTTGCAGAAAATGCATGGTATTTCAGAAATGCGCTTGTTCGCGCAAATTATACCAACCTGCCAAAAGGGATTCATGAAACAACGGAATATCTTGAACTGTTTTTAAGAAATCTGCTTTTGGACGAAAATAACGAGCTGCGCAACCGTAATTTACACATTAGCAGATTATTTGATGACGAAAAAGCTGACATTGAAAAGGCAAATACCGATTTGCAAAAATAGAGTGAGGTATTTATGAATACAAAAAATAATATGGTAATTATTAAGGGTGAAATAAAGACTTCTGAGATAAAATCATGCATATGCAATGAAAGCGCACAAAATTGGGATGTAAAATATAATAATGGGAAAACATATACCTATAAATTTGCGAATGTGGAAAAATTAATTGATCCGGAAGCTTTGAATCCTAAAATGTATCGTATTAGCAGGGAGGGACGCGAGCTTTTTAATGTTAACGCCATATATGTGTTTAAAGGTGACTCTGAATCTTATTGGCATATTTGTTTTGGCGATGGAAGTGAAAGAGATTACCGACAAAGCGAATTGCATATTAAGAAATCCTGTTTAAGTCATAGCCAGTCTGCTGATGTATTTGAATACATAAAGCAGATTGCCGATTTAAGCAATATTAGAGATGAGAATACCGGTAAAAAGCTTTTGGCTGAGAGGTTTGAGAAGATATCCTTTGTAGATGAAGATACAGCATTAGCTAAATATTTAAATCCGTCTTTACTGCAAGCCGAAAAAAATGTGGATGAATATACACCGATTTTTCCGTTTGGATGCAATAACAGCCAATATAAGGCAGTAAAAAATGCTATGGAAAATCAGATTAGCGTGATTCAGGGACCGCCCGGGACAGGAAAGACGCAGACCATATTAAATATTATTGCCAATGTGTTAATGCAGGGAAAAACGGTTCAAATAGTATCTAATAATAATTCGGCTACTGAAAATGTATATGAAAAATTATCTTCGTCGAAATATAGTTTAGGATTTGTTGCGGCTACATTAGGGAGTTCTCATAATAAGAAAGATTTTATTGAACATCAGAATGTGAATTATCCGGATTTTTCGTCATGGAAAATAGAAGAAAATCAGAGCGATTTGTATAGAAAAATATCAGAGCAGTCTGCTCAATTAAAAAATGTTTTCGATAAGCAGGAAAGATTAGCGTGCTTGAGGCAGGAGCTTTCTCAATTGGTTACTGAATTGGAGTATTTCAATCAGTATTTGGAAGAATCTGATGTTAATACGGAAAATATAAGGCTGAAGAAAAATTTATCATCAAAGTATTGGATGCTTTTGTGGCAGGAGTGCCAGTTGATTTCCGAAAATGAAAAAACAATAGGGCTTTGGTTTAAAATAAAGGCTTTTTTAAAATATGGAATAACAGATTGGAATTTATACAAACAAGATATTTCAAGAATAATCACTACCTTTCAGGCTATGTATTATCGCACAAAGCAAGTGGAACTAGCTGCGGAAATTGCAGATATTGAAAGGTATCTAAGCAGTACTGATGAAAATCTGCTTGAAGACTTATGCAATCAATGGTTGTACTAAAAGATAAACTGGCAAGAAGATATGGCGACAATAGCAGCCGAAGAATATTCAGTGAAGAAAATTTACGGAAAGAACCATATGACTTTTTGTCTGAATATCCGGTTGTATTAAGCACAACATTTTCATCGAGAACCAGCCTGAAGTCGGATGTGATATATGATTATCTTATTATGGATGAAGCATCGCAGGTAGATATTGCCACAGGTGCGTTGGCACTTTCCTGTGCAAAAAATGCTGTTATTGTAGGCGATACTAAACAGCTTCCTAATGTCGTTACAGATGATATAAAAGCTAAAGCGAAAGCTATATTTGACACTTTTAATGTTAATGAAGGTTATCAATATACAAAAAGCTTTTTGCAATCAGTTTTGGACGTTATGCCAAATGTAACGCAAACATTACTGAGGGAGCATTATAGATGCCATCCCCAAATAATCAATTTTTGCAATCAAAAGTTTTATCGCGGGGAATTGATTATAATGACGACAGATAAAGGAGAACGGGATGTTTTATCGGTGGTAAAAACGGTTGAGGGAAATCATGAGCGCAACCACTATAGTCAACGTCAGATTGATGTAATTAAAAATGAGATTATTCCGAAATATGTTTCAAATCCAAGAGAAACAGGAATTATAGCGCCGTATAAAAATCAAGTAGAGGCATTACGTCGGGAGATCACAGATATTGATGCAGATACAGTTCATAAGTTTCAAGGAAGGGAAAAGGATAATATAATCATATCAACGGTGGATGATGAAATATCTGATTTTGCGGATGATCCATATTTAATTAATGTCGCCGTATCAAGAGCTAAGAAAAAATTGATGTTGATTGGAACAGGAAATAAGCAGATTAAGGAACATAATATAACGGATTTGATAGATTACATTCAATATAACAATTTTGAAGTTACTGAAAGTAAAATCTATTCTATTTTTGATTATCTTTACAAGCAGTATACTAAGGAAAGATCGGCATATCTGCAAAAGCATAAAAAGATATCAGAATATGATTCGGAAAATTTAATGTATTCGTTAATCGAGGAAATTATTTCCGATAATAAATACTCAAGCTTAGATGTTGTTTGCCATTTTCCGCTGAATATGCTGATTAAAAATCCGGAACTATTGAATGAGGATGAATGTCGGTATGCAATGAATCCGGCAACACATTTGGATTTTTTGATATATAACAGAATTGGCAAAAAACCTTTATTGGCGATAGAAGTTGATGGATATAAATACCATCAAGATAACAAGATTCAAGCCACAAGAGATTTATTGAAAAATCATATAATGGAGCTTTATAAAATACCTTTGCTGAGATTTAATACAAACGGCAGTAACGAAAGGGGAAAAATTATAGAGGTATTGGAAAGGCTGATTGAGTAGTAGGTGTAAGACATATAGAAATACAGCAATATCACAGGAGGCTACCCCATGAAAAATAGATTTATTTCAACATTCACAACAATAGCAATAACAACAGCTTTGACTGCGTGCGGCGTAAGCGGCTCGGAGGCTGTGACAACGCCGACAATGGCGGATGAGTATACGGTTACGCGGAGTAAAACAGAGCTTGCGAATGTGCCGGACGGCGGGGTGGGGCTTGCGGCTTCCGCCTACACTAATCCGATAGTCGGTTACAGCGAGGACGGCGACTATATCTACGGCGGTGATCCGTCGGTTTTGGTGGACGGCGATACGGTATACCTTTACACAGGGCATGACACGGCGACAGGCGATTCCTACGTTATCCCCGAATACCTCTGCTATTCGACAACCGATCTGCTTAATTGGACATATGAAGGTGTCATCATGACGATGGCAAAAGATGAGGTATCGTGGGCGAGCGGCACAACGAGCGCATGGGCGGCGCAGGTCGCAAAACATTACGACACGGAGTCAAAATCATATAAATATTATCTGTATTATTGCACATGGGACGCGACGGACGGTGGGCGGCAGTCAATCGGCGTGGCTGTTTCCGACAGCCCGACAGGGACTTTTGTTGATATTGGAGAGCCGCTTGTTTCAGGCTCAACCACGACAAATGAAACAAGCACATGGAATGACATAGATCCGACTGTTTGGATTGAAACGGACGAAAACGGCGAGGAGCATCGATATTTGGCGTGGGGAAATGGGCTGTTCTATATTTGCGAGTTAAATGAGGACATGATTTCCGTCAAGGATTTAAACGGCGACGGCAAAATCACGAGCGATTCATCGACCAACGAGGCAGATATTATAAATATGCAGTCCACCTTGATAAGCTACACCGAAGCGCCGTGGCTTTACCGCAGGCAGGACGCAGAGGGGAATTATTATGGCTCATATTATCTGTTTTATGCGTGGGGTTGGCGCGAGCGCTTAGCTTATGCGACTACGGATTCGCTTATGGATGGAAAGTGGACATACAGCGGCGGGGCTCTGATGTACGCGACGACAACCTCAAACACGAACCATCCCGCGGTATTTGACTTCAAGGGACATACATATATGATTTATCATGACGGGTCGCTTGCGGGCGGCAGCGGTTATCGGCGCAGTGCGTGCATTGCTGAGCTTTTCTTTGACGAGGACGGCGCAATTTCATATGTGACCGAGTCGGCGGCGGGCATTGGCGGTATCGCGTCGTACATTTCGCTTGCGACGGGCGAGGCAATAGGGCATGAGTATTTTGTCAATTCCGCAAGCGACAACGCATACCCATACACAGCGATTGCGTGCGGACTTTAAAGCGATCCTGATCCTGAGGAGGAATATGATTTTGAGGAGCAGGATCTCCAATGGGTGATTTGCCGCGGAAAAGCGGACACAGCAAACGATGTGTATGTTTCAATCCGGTCGGAGAATAAGCCGGGGCTTTATATCACTGCAAACGAGGATTTAAGCGTGACGCTTGAGCAGGAGTCTGTCATTTCCGAGGAGCTTGAGCTGCGGCAGACCTTTCACACGGTTATGGGGCTTGACGACGAAAGCGGGATTTCCTTTGAGAGCGCGGCATATCCGGGGTATTACCTTGCGATTGTTGATGATGTGTTGACGCTGACTGGCGGAAGCGGAAACGCGACGTTTTATGTGACGGATGTGGAGTATTAGAAAGGCAAAAACAGAGCGTATAGATTTGCTTTCTATACGCTCTTACACGGTGTCTGTCAATACCTATTTCCGTAATATGAACTTCGATTATATAATACGCCCGTCCGTGGATATGGTAACTACCTGCCACGGAATTATTTTGCCGCTTGCCTGTAAAGCCCTTTTAACCGCGTTTTCAATACCGCCGTAGGCGTAGGCGGTGCAGTCCGCCGCCAAGCCCGTCGCAGTAATCCTCGCGTGCAAGCCTTGCCTTTCCGTTTGTCATTTCAATTGCTCCCTCATGGCAGGCGGATGCGCACAAACCGCAGCCGTTGCATTTTTCTTCGTCGATTTTGATAATTTTTCTAAGCATGGAAATCCCCCTTATATTTGTTTTTATTGACTTCATGACTGTATGATACTACAATAAAACGTACTACGCGGGAAAAGCTGATGTCATATCTCTCTGAAGAATCAAAGCTTCAAAACAGCCCTACATTTACCATTCCCTTTAACCGCCAACAGCTTGCGGATTTTCTGTCGGTAGACCGCAGCGCAATGTCCAACGAGCTTTGTAAAATGAGAAACGAGGGGCTGCTTGAATTTGAAAAAAACAGGTTTACACTGATAATGAGATAAAGGAAAATGCAGCCACAGCGAACACGATAACAGAGCGCAAAATAAAACGCTTTACAAACCATGACAATATATATTAAAATGGAGCATGAGCGTAAGGCGGCAAAAGGTGAGGACGCGGGAGCGTCACAAACAGCTTGTGCTGCATCACGTCGCTAATGCTTCGGAATGGGGGATTGAAATGAACGATTTAGAAAAAAATGTAAATGAGGCGTCGGGTGAGGAACGGGCTTCAAGAAATTTTATTGAGCAGATTATTGACAAGGACTTAGCGGAGGGAGTGTATGATACGGTGCATACGCGTTTTCCGCCGGAGCCGAACGGATATCTTCATATCGGACATGCAAAGGCAATTCTTGTAAATTACCATTTGGCAAAGCAGTATGGCGGAAAATTCAATCTGCGTTTTGACGATACCAACCCCACAAAGGAGGACATTGAGTTTGTCGAATCAATCAAGGAGGACGTGGCATGGCTTGGCGCTGATTGGGAGGACAGGCTTTTCTTCGCATCCGATTATTTCGGGCAGATGTACGAGGGAGCAGTCCGGCTGATAAAGAAAGGGAAGGCATACGTGTCGGACCTTTCGGCGGAGGAAATCAAGGAATATCGCGGTTCCTTTACGGAGCCGGGTAAGGAGGATCCCTCGGCGGCGCGTTCGGTGGAGGAAAATCTGCGGCTTTTTGAGGATATGAAGGATGGCAAATACGCGGACGGCGAGAAGGTGCTGCGCGCGCGCATTGACATGAGCTCGCCCAATATCAATATGAGAGACCCCGTTATCTACCGTGTGGCACATATGACACACCACAATACAGGCGATAAGTGGTGCATTTATCCGAGGTATGATTTTGCGCACCCGATAGAGGATGCGATAGAGGGCATTACACATTCTGTCTGTACGATTGAGTTTGAGGATCACAGACCCTTATATGACTGGGTGGTGCGAGAGCTGGAATATCCGAATCCGCCAAAGCAGATAGAGCAGGCAAAGATGTATCTTACAAATGTCGTTACGGGAAAACGATATATCAAAAAGCTGGTGCAGGATAAGATTGTGGACGGCTGGGATGATCCGCGGCTTGTGTCCATTGCCGCCCTTAGAAGGCGCGGCTTTACGCCGGAATCCATTCAGCGCTTTGTGGAGCTTTGCGGCGTGAGCAAGGCAAACTCCTCCACGGATTATGCCATGCTCGAGTATTGCATCAGGGAGGACTTAAAGCTCAAAAAGCCTCGGATGATGGCTGCCCTTGACCCGATTAAGCTTGTGATAGACAATTATCCCGAGGGGAGCGTGGAATATCTCGAGGTGCCGAACAATTTGGAAAATGAGTCTCTTGGCACAAGGCAGGTTCCGTTTTGCAGCGAGCTTTATATAGACAGGGACGACTTTATGGAGGAACCGCCTAAAAAGTATTTCAGGCTTTTTCCGGGGAATGAGGTCCGCCTTATGAGCGCATATTTTGTGAAGTGTGAAAGCTTTGAGAAGGACGGGAACGGAAACGTGACAGTCGTGCATTGCACCTATGACCCTGAAACAAAGCAGGGCAGCGGCTTTACCGGCAGAAAGGTGAAAGGGACGATTCATTGGGTGCCCGCGCCCTATGCGGTTAAGGCGGAGGTCAGGCTGTATGAAAATCTGATTGACGAGGAAAAGGGCGTATATAATGAGGACGGCTCGCTCAATTTAAATCCCAATTCACTTACGGTATTGAAAAACTGTTATGTGGAGCCCGCCTTAGAGGGTGCGCAGGCGTATGACAGCTTTCAGTTTGTAAGACAGGGCTTTTTTAATGTGGATTGCCGCGACTCAAAGCCCGGGGCGCTTGTGTTTAACAGGATTGTGTCGCTTAAAAGCTCGTTTGTGCTGCCAAAGAACGCGTAGAGTGCGCATATCGGGGGATAAAGGTATGAATTATAAATGTCTTATACTGGATCACGATGACACCGTGGTAAACAGCACTGCCACAATCCATTATCCCGCATTTTTGAAGGCGCTTAAAATAATGCGTCCCGGTGTGACGATATCCCTGGAGGACTATTTCCGCGAGAACTTTCACGGCTTTATGGAATATTGCACACAAAAGCTCGGCATGACGGATGAGGAAATGGAGCAGGAGGTCGGCATTTGGAGAGAGTATGTGGAAGAGCATGTTCCAAGGGCATATGACGGGATGAGGGAAATCATTGAAAGGCAAAAGGCTGATGGCGGGATTGTCTGTGTAGTGTCACATTCCTATGATTTCAACATAAAAAGGGATTACGAGGCAAACCGTCTTCCGCAGCCCGACATGATTTTTGGCTGGGAGTGTCTGCCTGAAAACAGAAAGCCAAGCCCTTATGCACTTGAAAGAATCGCGCAACGATATGGATTAAAGCCCGAAGAAATGCTGGTCGTGGACGATTTAAAGCCGGGCTATGACATGGCGAGGGCATACGGTTCGGCTTTTGCGGGGGCAGGCTGGTCAAATGATGTGCCTGAAATCAGGGAATTTATGAAGAAAAACAGTGATTTTTATTTTGAAACGGTGGAGGAGCTTGGAATGTTTTTGTTTTCCGCAATCGGGTAGGGGTAATTTCCACCCTGCCCGATTGCGCGAGAAAAGAATGTGCCAATGGCACATTCTGCCAATGGCACATTCTTTATTTCGCGGGTGTTTTTTCCTCGCGTGTGTCGTCAAAAAATTCCTCCGTCAGGGAGCGGCTGTCTGCGGTTTCGTCAGAGCCTTTGTATGCGCTTGAGGCGGAAGCTCCCATATCCATTTGCGTATATTCGGTTTCGGGTGAAGAAACGGAGGATATTTTGTCGTTTATTATTTCCTTTGCTTTGTCGAGCTTTTCGGGAACATTGAGCTGTTCGAGCTTTTCCTTTGTTTTGTCGATTGTTTCTATGACCTTACCGCCGATTTTTTCCTTAGCGTTATCAAGGTCAATGGAAATGAGCGTCCGCGTCCTGTCTGCCGCAGCGTCCCCGGAAGCCTCGTCCGGTTCGGAGCCGTCAGGGAAATCATCATCCAAATCTTCGTCAAAGTCGCCAAAATCATCAGGGTCATCAAAATCATCAGTAGAATCGGAAGCCTTTTTTTTCAAATAATAGTAGCAGGTTCCTGCAGCGGCGCCTGCCAGCGCGCTGAACAATGCAAGCTTGCCAAATTTTTTTGCCATCGGTAATTCTCCTTTCCTGTTGCGGTTATATACCCTTATATTTTAATACTATTTTATGGAAAATAAAAGATAATATATACCGTTTTTTCTTGAATACTTTGCATGATTATGTTACGATATTTATCGACTTGCTAAGTCAATTTAGGAGGACACCCGATGAATGAAAAATTTTTTGACCTTGCAAGAGAAAAACAGGACAGAATGATAAACGGCGCGCTTGAGGTATTTGCAAAAAACGGCTTCAGACATGCCGTTACGGATGAAATGGTGAAAATTACAGGCGTTAGCAAGGGGCTTTGGTTCCATTACTTTGGCACCAAGGAGGGGATATATGTTTTTGTCTATGATTACAGTGTCAAATATATGCTTTTGGAGCTGGCCGCGGTCGTTGACGAGAGCGTTTCGGATTATTTTGAGCTTGTGCGCCAAATAGAGCAGGCAAAGGCGCGGGTATGCAGAAATTATCCGTATATGCCGTATTTTCTGCGGGAGGCGGATTACGAAACTGATGCGGCAATTGCCGAAAAAACCGCCGAGGCAAGACAGCTTTATCATGAGCGTATGGACGATATGGTTAAGGGCGCGGGAATGGAGAGCGTGCCTGACAAAGCAAAACGCGAGCGGATTAAGAGGATGCTTGCGCACAGCCTTGAGGGAATGACATACGAGAAGCAGCGGGCGGGTGAGGAACCGGATTCCATATACAGAGAAGCGAAGATGTATATTGAGCTTATGCGTGAGATGCTTGAAAAACAGGATAAAAGCTGATATAATGAATATTACAGGAACCGCTTCGCGAACCCTGTAATCAAATTTACGCCCTCTTACGAGGGCTTTTATGAGAATCTGCTTTGCAGCTTCCCATAAGGTATATTAATGATACCGAAAGACCGGAATGGAGAAAAGAGTGAAAAAAACATTGCGTTATGCGCAAAGAGCAGCGCAGAAATGAGGTAAAAGATGAGTAAATTTATGGTTGCGGGGTTTGTACAGCTTGAAACAATTGTCAATGTAGATGAACTGCCTTTGCCGTATAAGGAGTTTGACAGCATACCGGACAGCGTAAATTCCGGTATGGGCGGCGCCGGCTTCAATGAGGCGATGGCGCTTAGGTGGCTCGGAGATGATGTGGATTTTATGAGCATGATAGCAAGAAGCATGTCGAGAAGGCAGATACAGGCGCAGCTGAAAATGGCGGATGTGGAATTAAGCACGGACTATGTGCTGCCGATGCTTGACGGTATGCCGACGGCGGTCATTCTCTATGCAAAGGGAAGGAAGCAGACCTTCGAGGACGTGAAGGATATCAGGACAGTGGAATATGATATTGACCTGTTTGAAAGCCAAATACAGGATAAGGACATGGTGCTGATATCAAACTGTAATTTCTGCCGACCGCTTTTAAAGCTTGCCAAGAAGTACAACAAGCCGCTCGCGCTGAACGTGCGGAGCATGCGTGCCGAGAAGATAGCCAACAAGGAGGATTTTCTTGAAGCGGCGGATATTGTATACATAAGCGACGATGATATTGACGGGGACCCGTATGACTGCATTGATGAGTGCAGGAAAAAATATGATACGGAAATCATAATTATGGGTTTGGGCAGCAGAGGCGTTATCCTCTATACAAGGGAGGACAACAGCGTGATTGAATATAATTCCGTAAAGACGCATGAGGTGGTGAATACGGTAGGTGTAGGGAATGCCGTATTTTCAGCATTTTTGCACTATTACGTGAAAACAGGCGATGCAAAGGACGCGATTAAAAACGCGCTGCTGTTCTCGTCTTATAAGATGAGCTTTGTCGGCACGTCAAACGGCTTTATGACAGAGGAACAGATTGAGCAGTGGAGAAATCTTATTTGGAAGGAATAGCCGGAAAAGATTAATCTTCCATGTAAATAAACCTTAAAAATTCGATTGCGGTGTCAATATTGTTTGAGTTGACGATAAAGCTTAAAATTGCGCCGCTGTCCTCGTAATAGTAGTAATTTTCATTTAGCTTGGGAGCATCGGAAACATAAATGCCTGCCGCAATCGTTTCACCGTCATCAAGCTCTGCGTAGAAGATGCTGTCCACAAACTGTTCGAGTAAATCCTCGGGAAGAATGTCAGTGACATCGTGCAGAAATTCGCATCTTGCATAGTAGTCGATGGTCTGCGCATCGCCGACAACGACGTCAAGCTCCTGAGCGGTAATGACAGCCATCGCCTTTTCAAGTCCGGTGTAGGAGTCGTAATCGCTAAAATCTGAGGAGTATGTCATGCTTGCATCGATGTAAGCGCTGTGTTTTGAGGTATCAATGCCCATATATTCCGTAAAGCCGTCAATCAAATCCGTGCTTGAGGAATCGCCGTAATCATTATAAAAAAAAGCGGCAAATGCGGTGTCCTTTGGAGCGGTAATTATGGAATAGGCAAGTGAAAAGGTAAAGGCGCATATCGCTATTACGATAACGGAAGTCAGTAGATAATAGTCTTTAAAATAAAGAAGCTTTTCTTTTAAAGGCGCGCCCTTAAGCTTTGCATTCTGCTCCCGTATTTCGTCTGAAAGGGACTGATTATTGTCACGGTTTTTATTATAAATTTCCATTATGAAACCTCCATTATGAACCCCCATTTTATTTTGATAATATAGTCTGCCGCGCAATAAGTCAATTAAATTTCTCTAAAACCTTGCCAACCTCTTGCATATTCATTTGATTTATTCTAAGATATAGAAAGCAAAAAACAGCATAAATATTTTATTGACGGAAAGGGAAACGATATGAACGAAAGCTATAAGGAATTGCTGGTAAAAAAGGAAAAGGGACCAAAGGAGCTGGTTTTCAGGACGGTATGCGTGACATGCCTGGTATTTTTGATACTGTTGACGATTTTGACGGTAAATACTCTGGTATTTCTTGCTGCCGTAGTTTTGGGCGTGCTTACGTATTTCGTGTTTCAATGGACGGACATTGAGTACGAGTATCTTTATTTGGACAAGGAAATTACGGTTGACAAGGTGATGGCAAAGACGAGGAGAAAGCGGGTGACGGTGCTGGAAGTGGATAAGCTTGAGATAATGGCGCCGCAAGGCTCCTATCAGCTTGACGCGTATAAAAACAGGCAGGTAAAGACCATAGACGTGAGCGCGGGGCATGATATTCCGGGTCAGAAACTTTACTTTATTTATTATGACGGCGGATGCAGATATCTTTTGAACTTAGATGAGGATTTTGCAAAAACCGTAAAGTCGGTGGCGCCAAGGAAGGTGTATACGGATTAGTCTTGACAAGCGCCATGCGCTTTAGTATAATTTTTGACAATAGAAAGTTCGCAGGGCGCACTTTCTATTGTTTTAGAATAAAAACAGCATATCATAATTTATCAATTCATAGGAGGAAGAAAAATGGGTCAGATAATTGGCGAAGGAATTACGTTCGACGATGTACTTTTAGTACCAAGCTACTCACAGGTAATACCAAATCAGGTTGATCTGACCACATGGCTGACAAAAAAAATCAAGTTAAATATTCCGATGATGAGCGCAGGTATGGATACCGTAACCGAACACAGAATGGCTATCGCAATGGCAAGGCAGGGAGGAATCGGTATTATCCACAAAAATATGTCCATCGAGGAGCAGGCTGATGAGGTAGATAAGGTGAAGCGCTCCGAGAACGGGGTTATCACGGATCCATTTTCACTCACTCCCGAGCATACGCTCGCCGACGCCGATGCGCTGATGGCAAAGTTCAGGATTTCCGGCGTGCCGATTACGGAGGGCAGAAAGCTTGTCGGCATTATTACTAACCGTGATTTGAAATTTGAAACGGATTATACAAAAAAAATCAAGGAATCCATGACCTCGGAGGGTCTTGTCACTGCAAGAGAGGGGATTACGCTTGAGGAGGCAAAGAAGATACTCGCACAGGCAAGGAAGGAAAAGCTTCCGATTGTGGATCAGCATTATAACCTCAAGGGCTTGATTACGATAAAGGATATCGAGAAAACGATAAAGTATCCTTTGGCGGCAAAGGATTCACAGGGCAGACTGCTTTGCGGCGCGGGCGTCGGCATCACGGCGAATGTGCTGGAGCGCGTGGAAGCCTTGGTTGCAGCAAAGGTGGATGTGGTCGTTCTTGACAGCGCGCACGGTCATTCGGAAAATGTGCTTCGGTGTCTGCGCATGATCAAGGAAAAATTCCCTGATTTACAGGTGATTGCGGGAAACGTTGCTACCGGCGAAGGAACGAGGGCATTGATTGAGGCGGGCGCAGATGCCGTGAAGGTCGGCATCGGACCGGGCTCCATCTGCACGACGCGAATCGTGGCGGGCATCGGTGTGCCGCAGATTACGGCAATCATGGATTCCTACGCGGTGGCAAAGGAGTACGGCATTCCCATTATCGCGGACGGCGGTATCAAATATTCGGGCGATATGACGAAGGCGATTGCGGCAGGCGGAAACGTTTGTATGATGGGAAGCATCTTTGCAGGCTGCGAGGAGAGCCCGGGAACCTTTGAACTGTTCCAGGGAAGAAAATACAAGGTATATAGAGGCATGGGGTCGATAGCGGCTATGGAAAACGGAAGCAAGGACCGCTATTTCCAGTCAGATGCAAAGAAGCTTGTTCCGGAAGGCGTTGAAGGACGGGTTGCCTACAAGGGAAACGTGGAGGACACGGTGTTCCAGCTTATGGGCGGTCTCCGCTCAGGCATGGGCTACTGCGGGACAAGGAACATAGAGGAGCTTAAGGAAAACGGCAGATTTGTGAAAATCTCTGCGGCAGCCTTAAGAGAGAGCCATCCTCATGACATTCACATTACCAAAGAGGCACCTAATTATAGCGTTGAAGAATAGTTTAGCCGGCGCTGTCACAATACTGTGGCAGCGTTTGCATTTTCATACGGGAAAGCTTTTCGGGCTGTCCTGTCATTTTTATTTTAGTAGGAGAAATAGTCGTTATGCTGTACAAGAAATACCGCCTGTATGATGAGGGGATTGAAATTATGATACCTTCGGATTTAAGGGAGTCGGGGGCGTATACTGTCCTTCAGAATAATTTCATGTCCCAAAACGGGCGTGTGGTCGTGACAATTACCAAAGGCGGCAGCCGCCTGCCGCAGGAGCAGCTTGTGGCAAGGCTGAATGAATACTATCAGGGCTTTGTAAGGGACGTAATCGGATTTGAGTGTATTCGGATTAATAAAAGACAGTTTTTGAAGGACGTGTTCGGCGAGCTGCGGTACAGCTCAAGCATGATGGGCTATCAGTTTTATAATGTGTTTATACTGGGAATTTATGAGGGAAACGAGCTTATCGTGACGATGCAGTGCATGCAGGAGGAGGCGGCGGATAATGAGCGCGTCTTTGATAATATTGCGGATTCGATAAGGATATTAAAAAGGGACCGGAATACGGAGGCAAGGTGAAAAATAATGCTTGTGAGGACTGACGAAAAAAAGCTTTCCTTTTTATTTCAGGAAACGGATATGTTCTTTGAAATGGGTTATCAATTGCTGGAGCAGGAAAAGCCGGCACAGATGCTTCCATATACAAGAAAAAGGCAAAACGGCAGGGAGAAGCTGATTTTTATGTCGGACGCGCCGGGCCTTAGGCCTGTCAGGCGCCTGGAGGGCAGCCTTGGGGAGAATGAGGTTTTGGATATGGTCAGTGAGCTGTTTTTTCTTGTGGGAAAAATCGAGGAAAACGGCTTTTTAAAGAGGGAATGTGTCTGGTGCAGATATGAAAATATATATTATGATACGGAGCGGAAGATGCTGAAGGTCGCGCTTCTTCCGATAACCGGGGTAAGATACGCCGAGTCAAAGAGCTGGGGAGAGCGCTTAAGAAGTACCGTGGCAAGGCTTACAAAAGAGCTTGCGCCCGGAAAAGCGGAAAGGGAGAAACAGCTTGCGCAGTTGCTTGCGGCGCGCTCCATCACTGCAAAGGAAGCGCTTTTGGAGATAGAAAGCATGAGAGGCGGGCAGCCGGGGCTTTTACCATCAGAGGACGCCGCCGTGCGGCTCGGTTTAAGGCTTTATTACAGCGGCAAAAACGGCATATTGGAATTTTTGGTCGACGATGGCGACTTTATAATAGGAAGAAACGGCAGAAAAGCCGACGGGGTTGTGGACGAGTCCGTATCGAGGGCTGTGAGCAGACAGCATTGCTTTATCACAAGGCTTGGGAATAAATTCTTTGTGCAGGATTTAAAAAGCGCGAACCATACGCGTGTAAACGGCATCATGATACCGCCGTATGAGCTTATGCAGCTCGAGGAAAACGATATATTGAGCGTCGCGGATATTGATTTTCGCGTTACGTTTTTGAAAAAATGATTTTCCCCTAGCCTGCCGCCTGTTGGCGCGCGGTTTCGATTTCCGCCTGTTTTCTTGCTTCGTCCTCAGCAGCTTCAAACAACAGTCTTTCATAGATTGCGTTTGCCTCTTTTACAACATCCTCATGCTCCGGAGGAAGAACGACGTCGCCGCTGTTTGAAGCGTCGCTTCCTGAAACGGCATATGCAGCGCCGGTCTTTGGCTCGCCGCCTGAGAGGAGAAAGTCAACGCTGTTTTGATTGCTTGAATTGCTCATAATCGCATCTAAGGCTGCCTGCGTGTTTTCATCGACCGGCTTCTGCCCGTAAAGACCGGAGTAGGAGCCTGTCGTTTCGTTGAAAGCGGACTCGTCAATTTCACAGACGGCATCCTGCTCGGATTTCATCTCAAGCGCAAGCTGCGCTTCCTCTTCGGCTTCGATTTTTAGAGCCTCGTCCTTTTCCGCCTCTGAGGGCCAAATGCGGAAAAACTCCGGATTATAGACAACCAGCCACCATTTGATGACATGCGGATAATATTTTTTTAAAAAGTATGCTGTTGCGGCATCCATCATAATTAGCACCATCTTTCTTACTTATACTTTATCAGTATAGCATAGATTGCCAAAAAGCGATACCAAAATAGAAAAACAATTTTCAAAAAACAATTTTCAAAAAATAATTTACAAAATAAAATCTCTAATAAAAGTATAAACTAAATTGACAAATTGAAATATTGTGTTATATTGGATATAGAACAGATAAAACAAAGAGGGGGAAGAACCAACTTTGTCGGTTCTGCGAATTTAGAATGGAGGTTATTATTTATGAACATTCAAAAATTTACGCAAAAATCAATTGAGGCGGTAAATACCTGCGAAAAGCTGGCAGTCGAATACGGCAATCAGGAGCTTGAGCAGGAGCACCTTCTGTATGAGCTTTTGACCATTGACGACAGTCTGATATTAAAGCTGATGGAAAAGATGGAGATTAACACGGATTATTTTGTCGAGCGGGCAAGACAGGCTTTGGAAAAGCGCGTGAAGGTGCAGGGAGGGCAGATATACGTCGGTCAGTATTTGAATAAGACGCTCATCAGCGCAGAGGATGAGGCAAAGCGTATGGGAGACGAATATGTGTCGGTAGAGCATCTGTTTCTTGCAATGCTTCAGAGCCCCGACAGGGAGGTCAAGGAGATTTTCAGAGAGTACGGCATCACGCGCGAGCGCTTTTTAAAGGCGCTTTCCGAGGTCAGGGGCAATCAGCGGGTTGTGAGCGACAATCCCGAAGCGACCTATGATACGCTTGAAAAGTACGGTCAGGATTTGGTGGAGAAGGCAAGAAACCAAAAGCTTGACCCTGTTATCGGGCGTGACAATGAAATCCGTAACATTATACGGATTTTGTCAAGAAAGACGAAAAACAATCCTGTGCTTATCGGTGAGCCGGGCGTAGGCAAGACGGCAGTGGTCGAAGGGCTTGCGCAGCGTATTGTACGGGGCGACGTTCCCCAAGGCTTAAAGGATAAAAAGATTTTTTCGCTGGATATGGGCGCGCTTGTTGCAGGGGCAAAGTACCGCGGCGAGTTTGAGGAGCGTCTTAAGGCAGTGCTCGAGGACGTGAAGAACAGCGATGGGCAGATTATTCTTTTCATTGACGAGATTCACACAATCGTGGGAGCGGGAAAAACCGATGGCGCGATGGATGCGGGAAATATGCTGAAGCCTATGCTTGCAAGAGGCGAGCTGCACTGTATCGGCGCCACGACGCTTGACGAGTACAGGCAGTATATTGAAAAGGACGCGGCGCTTGAACGGCGTTTCCAGCCCGTTATGGTAAGCGAGCCGACGGTTGAGGACACGATAAGCATTTTGCGCGGTCTTAAGGAGCGTTATGAGGTGTTTCACGGCGTGAAAATCATGGATAACGCGCTTGTGAGCGCTGCCATGCTTTCAAACAGGTACATCACGGACCGTTTCCTGCCCGACAAGGCAATCGACCTTGTGGACGAGGCGTGCGCGCTGATTAAGACGGAGCTGGATTCCATGCCGGCGGAGCTTGACGAGCTGCAGCGCCATATTATGCAGATGGAGATAGAGGCTGCCGCTCTGAAAAAGGAGGAGGACAGACTTAGCGCGGAGCGCCTTGAAACGCTTCAGGCGGAGCTTGCGGAGCAGAAGGCGGAGTTTGACAACCGCAAAGCCCAGTGGGACAACGAGAAGGCGTGTGTGGAGAAGCTCTCAAAGCTCCGTGAGGATATAGAGGAATTAAATAATCAGATACAGATTGCCCAGCGCGAGGGAAATCTTGAGAAGGCGGCGGAGCTTAGCTACGGAAAGCTCCCGCAGCTCAAAAAGCAGCTTGAGGCAGAGGAGGTGAGCGCAGGCTCACGCGAAATGCGTTTGGTGCATGAGAGTGTGTCCGAGGAGGAGATTGCAAAGATTATTTCCAGATGGACGGGAATCCCGGTGGCTAAGCTGAACGAGAGTGAAAGGAACAAAACGCTTCATTTGGACGAGGAGCTTCACAAGCGCGTTGTGGGGCAGGACGAGGGCGTCACAAAGGTTACTGAGGCAATCATCCGCTCAAAGGCGGGCATAAAGGATCCGGATAAGCCGATAGGGTCGTTTTTGTTTTTGGGACCTACGGGCGTAGGAAAGACGGAGCTTGCGAAGGCGCTTGCGGCATCGCTCTTTGACGATGAGTCCAATATGGTGCGTATCGACATGAGCGAGTACATGGAAAAACATTCCGTGTCAAGGCTCATCGGAGCGCCTCCCGGATACGTGGGCTACGATGAGGGCGGTCAGCTCACGGAGGCGGTGCGCAGAAAGCCGTACAGCGTGGTGCTGTTTGACGAGGTGGAGAAAGCGCATCCGGATGTATTTAATATTTTGCTTCAGGTGCTGGACGACGGACGCATCACGGATTCTCAGGGGCGAACGGTGGACTTTAAGAATACAATTCTTATTATGACCTCGAACATCGGCGCACACTATCTGCTCGAGGGTATTGATGGGAACGGAAATATCAGCGGACAGGCGCAGGAGATGGTGATGGGAGAGCTGCGTGCGCATTTCAGACCGGAGTTTTTGAACAGGCTCGATGAAACGATAATGTTTAAGCCGCTTACAAAGGAAAATATAGGCGGCATCATTAAGCTTATACTTGCGGATTTGAATAAAAGGCTTGCGGATAAGGAGCTTACCATTGAATTGTCCGAAGCTGCCGGGCAGTATATCGTGCAAAACGGCTATGACCCCGTGTACGGCGCAAGACCCTTAAAGCGCTACATTCAGAAATATGTGGAAACGCTGGCAGCAAAGCTTATTCTTGCCGATAAGGTAAAGGCGGGAGATACGATACTGATAGGTTTGGATGAAACGGGAGAAAATCTTACTGCCTGCACAAAATAGCGTACTGCGCCCTTGCGGGCGCGCAAAAGGAAGGGCTTTCTATGGAATGATTGCGTGCTGCAGCAGAAAGTCCTTCCAAATAGGATAATACTGTGCGCGTATATGCACCTGATCCCAAGTGTATTCGGAAATTAACGCGCCATCCTCGCAAAGACTGCTCTCGTTTATGTCGATGTAAAAAATATCCTTTTTGTTGGCAAGCGTGGCAATCAGCTTATTCCGCGAGGAAATGTTTTCATTGGTAATGCTGTCGCCGTCGTTTGATTTGCTTTCGGTCACAAACAGATTTGCCTGTATGAAAATCAGCGCGTCGGGCTGAATACTCCGTATATCGTTTACGACATCGCGGTAAGCGTTAAAGAAGCTTTCGGGCGTACCCGTCCCGCACTCGTTGATGCCCACCATGATATATATTTTGGCGAACTGATTTTGCAGCAATATATCCCGGATTGAGGTCTTTTCACCGTTGTAGGTGAGCTTTTCCTTATAATAATCATAGATGGTAAGCGAGTTTTGGCACAAAAAGACCGCATCTTCAATCCCTGCGTACTGGCTTATCCCCACGGTGCGGGAGTCGCCGATAAAGCAGGCATCGTCAAAATAATCATCGTCCGCGGCGCTGAAGCTGTATGAGCGCACATCGTAAGATATTGCCTCCGCTGCGAAAATTCCGGCTTCATCGAGGCACAGCGCAATATCGTCAAAAAGCAGCGTGTCGTTATCTATGAAGGATAACGACGATGAAACGCTTCTGCCGAAAAGCTCCGTCAGAGACAGTCTGTCGTGGATTCCCCGCATGGCGGTGGCAAGCGGCGGATTGGAAAGTGAATAGGCTCCCTCGTCGGAATAGTATATGGAGTGCCAGCGGCTGCCGAGCAGACTGAAAGCCAGCGCTGACAATACAATCAGAAGAAGGAGCGCGTAATTTTTTTTGTCATTCATAAGGCATGCTGCCTCCGATTTATTAATATGAAAAATATGTCCTGTCAAGGCTTAAAACCTGAAATACAAAAACGGGTTGTTGACGCCGACGGACAGCAGGTAAACGGAATACCAAAATATGATAAGCAGTGCAATAAGCTCTAAAATGCTGCCGCGCAGCTTTTCCCAAAGCCTTTTAGGATAGTCCGTGGAAAAAATAATGCCGGCTGTCAAAAGCGGGGCATATGTTTCAAGGAGCCTCCAAAAATCATTTAAGGATATCTTATTTGCGCCGGCAAAAAGCGGGAACATTTTCGACAGATACACACCAAGCTCGGAGAAGTCGGTAATGGCAAAAATCACCCAGCTTACCCCGATATAAAGCAATATGTATAAATGCGACAGAATTTTTGCGAAAATATTGCCGGCATTCAAAAATCTGAGCGTCCAATTTTTCTCGATTGCCAAAAGCACGAAGATAAAAACTCCCCAAAGGATAAAGTTCCACGCCGCGCCGTGCCAAAAGCCGACCAAAAACCACACGATAAACAGGTTGCACATGGCGCGCTTTTTTCCCTTGCGGTTCCCGCCAAGCGGGATATAGACATATTCCTTAAACCATGCGCCAAGCGTGATGTGCCAGCGGCGCCAAAAGTCCGTGACGCTTCTTGCCATGTAGGGAAATCTGAAATTATCGGGCATCTTAAAGCCCAGCATTTCCCCCAAGCCGATTGCCATAACGGAATAGCCGCAGAAGTCAAAGTAGAGCTGCATCGCGTACGCGGCGGCGCCCATCCAGGCAAGCGGTGTGGAAATGCTTTCATAGCCTATGGTGCATACCTCGTTCCAAAGAGTGCCGATCCGGTTTGCGATAATGACCTTATAGCCAAGCCCGATGATGAATGTCTTAAGCCCGCTGTCAATATTGCGGATTGAAACCGTGCGCTCCTTTAAAGCCTCGGAAATATCGGAGTATATCACAATCGGTCCCGCGATAAGCTGCGGAAACATACAGATATATACGCCGATGTTTACGAAGGACTTTTCGGCTTCTGTTTTTCCGCGGTACACGTCAATGATATACGACACAATCTGAAAGGTATAAAAGCTGATTCCGAGCGGCAGGGTGATGTTCAGCGTAAAAATTTGCCGGTTCAAGCCGCAAGCCCGCAGCAGCAGATTTATATTTTCAATAAAAAAGTTTGTATATTTAAAAAAAAGCAGAAGCCCGAAATCAAATATAAGCGCCACTACAAATAAAAAAAGTCTTTCAGCCCTGCCCTTTTTATATTTTGAGATGCCCAGCCCCAACAGGTAGTTCACCGGTATTGAGGCAAGAATCAGAAAAAGGTAAAAGGGCTCGCCCATACTGTAAAAGACTAAGCTGCCAAGCAAAAGCAGCGTATTTTTATTTTTAGAGGGCACACAATAATATAAAGCCAAAAAAGCAGGCAAAAAAACAAAAATAAAAGAAAGACTGCTGAAAACCATTAAGCTCTCCCCCAAAGCAGACGGATCTGCGCAACAGGAAAAGCATATAAGCCTGTTGCCGGAATTTTGCGCCGCTGCGAAAATATTATAGCAAAAATAACGATTTAATGCTACTATAATATATAATTTACGTTTACGAATTTTAGCACTCAAATAATTTTTGTTTTGATACTTTTTAACAAAGACCGGAGGAGGCGGATATTGGAAATCATGAGGAACAGATGTTATTGTATATGCGAGGCTCTTTTTATCCTGTCGGTGCTCTTTGCGGCGGGCTGTGGGGAAGGGGCGCAGTTGTCGGATAAAACGACAAGGATTGTGCTCACCACGGGTTTTGCAAAGGATGAGGTCTTTCGAATAGAGAAAAGCTCCTGTATGCTTCCGGAAATCATGGTATATCTGACAAACACAAAAAACCAATATGAGCATACCTTTGGAGAGGAAATTTGGGATGCCTCGTATGACGGGGAAACGCTTGAGGAAAGCATAAAGGAAACAGTGCTTGCAAAAGCAGCGAGGGTAAAGGCGCTGAACCTTCTTGCGGCGGAGCATGAAATTGAGCTTGACGAGCCGGAGCAGGAGCTGGCGGCACAGGCGGCGCAGGAGTATTATTCGTCGCTGAACGGGCAGGAGAAGGCTTTGATGTCTGCGGACGAGGAATTAATCCGGCAAATGTATGAGGAGTATGCGCTTTCCGAGAAGGTTTATGATTATCTGATTGCAGACATAAACCCGGAAATAAGCGATGATGAGGCGAGGACGATCACGGTGCAGCATATTTTGATAAAAACATATTCACTTGATGAGAACGGCGAGCGTGTGGAATATACGCAGGAAACCAAGGCTGAGGCATATAATAAGGCGGTTGAGGCTTTGAAGCGGGCGCAGGCGGGCGACGATTTCACAAGCCTGATAGCGGAATACAGTGAGGATGACAATTCCACCTATTCCTTTATCAAGGGGACAATGGACCCGGATTTTGAGGAGGCGGCGTTTAATCTTGGCACGGATGAAATCAGCGGAATCGTGGAAACGACGTATGGCTACCATATCATAAAGTGTATAAGCACCTTTGACCGCGACGAAACGGACCGCAATAAGACGGCGATTGTGGAGCAGCGCCGCAGGGAGGTTTTTAACGAAGAATACTCGAGCTTTGTCACGGGGCTTGCCAAAAACCTGAATCAAAAGCTGTGGGAGCAGGTCGGCTTCATCGATGACGACGAGGTGACGACGGACAGCTTTTTTGAGGTGTATGATAAATATTTTAATAATGATTTATAAACAAAATATTAATTATCAGCACTCAAAACGATTGAGTGCTAATTTCTTCTTGACATTTATTTTTGAGGGTATTAAACTATCTATCAGATGTAAAAAAAGAACAACGGAAATTAAAAAATAGGAAAGGAACGTGATTTTTTATGGCAGAAAAGCAAGGCACTCTGTCCATCAACAGCGAAAATATTTTTCCCATTATTAAAAAGTGGCTCTATTCAGACCACGATATTTTTTACAGGGAACTGATTTCAAACGGCTGCGATGCGATTACGAAGCTTAACAAGCTTGAAATGATGGGGGAATATGAATATCCCGCAGATGTAAAGAAGGATATTCATGTTGTTGTAAGCCCTGAGGACAAGACGATTAAGATTATTGATACGGGTCTTGGAATGACGGCGGACGAGGTTGAGGAGTATATCAATCAGATTGCTTTCTCGGGAGCAACGGACTTTATTGAAAAATACAAGGATAAAACAAACGATGACCAGATTATCGGGCATTTCGGACTTGGCTTCTATTCTGCTTTTATGGTGGCGGATGAGGTGCATATAGATACCCTTTCATATAAGGACGGAGCGCAGGCGGTGCACTGGGAGTGCGACGGCGGCACGGAGTTCTCAATGACAGACGGCGGCAAGACGACAGTCGGCACCGAGATTACGCTTTTCCTGAATGAGGATTGCCTTGAGTTCTGCAATGAGTATAAGGCAAGAGAGGTAATCAAAAAATACTGCGCGTTTATGCCGTATGAAATATATCTTGAAAAGGCAAATGCGCCGGAGGAGTTTGAAACCATCGATCCTGCCGACAAGCGTGAGGACGATGTGGTCATCGAAACGCTCACGGAGGAGAAGGAGCTTCCCGCTGAGGAAGGCAAGGAGCCGGTAAAGGAAACGGTGGAAAAGCTCAAGATAAAGAAGCGTCCTGTGGCTTTAAACGATACGCATCCGCTTTGGACAAAGCATCCCAACGAGTGTACGAAGGAGGAGTATCTTGAATTTTACCGAAAGGTATTTATGGATTACAAGGAGCCTCTTTTCTGGATCCATTTGAATATGGATTATCCGTTTAACATGAAGGGAATTTTGTACTTCCCTAAGATTAATATGGAATATGAGTCAATTGAGGGTACGATAAAGCTTTACAACAATCAGGTGTTTATCGCGGATAATATTAAAGAGGTCATTCCGGAGTTCCTGCTTTTGCTGAAGGGTGTTATCGATTGCCCGGATCTGCCGCTCAACGTTTCAAGGAGCGCCCTGCAGAACGACGGCTTTGTGACGAAAATCAGCGAGTATATCACAAAGAAGGTTGCCGACAAGCTTTCGGGTATGTGCAAGACGGACAAGGAAAGCTACGAAAAATACTGGGACGATATAAGCCCGTTTATCAAGTACGGCTGCTTAAAGGATGATAAGTTCTGCGAGAAGATGACGGATTATATTCTGTTTAAGAATCTGGATGGAAATTATCTGACGCTGCCTGAGTGCTTAGAGGTCAAAAAGATTGACCCGGATGCCCCGGAGAATGTAAAGGCAGACGCAACGGACACTGAAACCGGAGAGAAGGTTGAGGCGGAGGTCGTGGATGAGGACGGCGAAACGGTAGATATTCCGACCGAGGACGAAGAAACCAAAGAGAAGATTATATATTATGTGACAGACCCCGTTCAGCAGAGCCAGTACGTGAATATGTTTAAGAAGGCTAAGATGGATGCGGTGGTGTTGCCTGACAAAATCGACCAGCCGTTTGTTTCACAGCTTGAGTCTAAAAATGAGGGCATAAGGTTTTCACGCATTGACGCAGACCTTACCGATACCTTTAAGACAAAGAATTCCAAGAAGGTAGAGGAGGAGCTTGCCAAGAAGAGCGAGGAGATTTCAAAGCTGTTTAAAAAGGCGGTAAAGAAGGACAGCATTACGGTCAAGGTTGAAAAGCTTAAGAATAAGGATATCGCCTCCATGATAACCGTTTCCGAGGAAACGCGCAGAATGCAGGATATGATGAAGATGTATTCAATGTCCGGCATGGATTTAGGAATGAACAGGGAGGGCGAAACGCTTATACTGAATGCCAACAACAAGCTGGTGGAGTATGTGCTTGACCATCAGGACGGTGAGAATGTGGATATGATATGCGAGCAGCTTTACGATTTGGCGTTGATACAGCAGGCGCCCTTACAGCCCGAGGCAATGACAAAATTTATCAACAGGAGCAATAAGCTGATGCTGCTGCTGACAAAATAATGAGGATAAGAAACAGGCTTTCTGTGGGGGGAGCCTGTTTCTTTTTTTAAACCTTTTTTTAAATACCCGGAATATGAATTGATAATCTTTTAATGGAGTGTTAAAATATTACTAAATATTTAAAACTTTTATAAATAAATGCAATATACTTATGCATTTGAGATGCGCTAAAGGCAGCGCAGAGAAGAGGTGAGATATGCCACAGGCAATAGAAGAAATACTGGCAGCGGCAAAGAGGGCGGGAGCGTCCGACGTACACATCACGGTGGGAATACCTCCAAAGATGCGGGTAAACGGAAAGCTGACCATGATGGAGGGAGAGCGGCTCATGCCTGCGGACACCATGGCGATGGCGGAGTCGATTATGAATGAGATACAGAAGGCGCGTTTTGACGAGAAGGGCGAGGTGGACATGTCGTTTGCCATTGCAGGCGAGGGGCGTTACAGAGTAAACGTATATAAGCAGAGAGGTTCTGCGGCGATGGCGTTTCGACTGGTGGACACGACAGTGCCCGCGCCGGAAACGCTGGGGGTTCCGGCGTCCGTCATAGAGCTTTACAAGAAAAAAAGAGGGCTTATTCTCGTCACGGGTCCTACCGGAAGCGGAAAGTCCACGACGCTTGCGGCAATTATCGACAAAATCAACAATAACAGGGAAGCGCATGTTATCACGCTGGAGGATCCGATAGAGTACCTTCATCAGCATAAGCTGTCGATTGTAAACCAGCGTGAAATAGGGCTTGACACAATGTCTTACGCTAATGCGCTCCGGGCAGCGCTGCGAGAGGATCCGGATGTTATTTTGGTGGGTGAGATGAGAGATTTTGAGACCATAAGCGTTGCGATTACGGCGGCGGAAACGGGGCATTTAGTGCTGTCTACGCTGCATACGATAGGAGCGGCGAGCACGGTGGACCGCGTGATTGACGTATTTCCGCCGCATCAGCAGCAGCAAATCCGCGTGCAGCTTGCAAATGTGCTTGAGGCGGTCGTGTCACAGCAGCTCATACCGATGGTCGGCGGAAAAGGGCGCGTGGCGGCATTTGAGGTGCTTCATTCCAATTCGGCGGTCAGGAACCTGATTCGCGAGGGGAAAACGCATCAAATAACAAGTGTCATGCAAACAAACAGAAAAATGGGCATGATAACAATGGACGATGCGCTTGTGCAGCTCTACAACGAATATAAAATCGACCGGGAAATGGCAGTGCAGTATGCGCAGGATCCGGAGAGCTTAAAGAGCAAGCTGTTTTAAACGGATGCGCAAAAAACTATTGGCGAACTAAGGTTCGCGGAAATGAGGGAAGAAATGAGACCGAGTCCGAAACCACAGGAAATTTACAGACATTTTAAGGGCAATGTGTATCAGATTATCACCATTGCGCGTCATTCGGAAACAGATATCAGAATGGTGGTGTATCAGCAGCTTTACGCGCCATATGAGGTGTATGTCAGACCGCTTGATATGTTTATGAGCAAAATCGACACCGTAAAGTATCCGAACGAAAAGCAGATTTACCGTTTCGAGAAGCTTGACCTGAAGGGGGAAAAGGAAGAAAATCAAACGCAGGACGAGTTTGAGCCTGATTTAGGGCTTGAGCTTGATCCCGGGCTTGTGGAGTTTCTCGACGCGGACAGCTATGAGAAGAAGCTTCAGATATTGGGAACGCTTCACGGAAGAATAACAGATGCTATGATAGACACAATGGCAGTCAGCCTTGATACGGAGGTTAAGGAGGGCGATATTGAAGCCCGATATGCGGAGATAAGGAATTGCCTGCTTATGATGGAACGCTTCGAGTGCAACAGATTGAGCTGACAGCATACACAGGAATGGAGAGATAAAGCCAATATGAAATTATTGTCAATTGCAGTACCGTGCTATAATTCATCCGCCTATATGAGGAAGTGCATTGATTCCCTTCTGCCGGGCGGCGAGGACGTGGAAATCATTATTGTAAACGACGGCTCAAAGGATAACACGGCGGATATTGCGGAGGAATACAGGGAGCTTTTCCCGGGTATCGTAAAGGTCGTGAACAAGGAAAACGGCGGGCATGGCTCAGCCGTAAACACAGGCATAGACAATGCAGACGGATTGTTCTTTAAGGTGGTTGACAGTGACGACTGGGTGAGCCAAAGCGCTTATGACCGGATTTTGGATACGTTAAGGGAGTTGATAAAGGATGGAAAAACGGTTGATATGTTTATCAGCAATTTTGT
Source organism: Lachnospiraceae bacterium (assembly GCA_021202335.1). Classification (GTDB taxonomy): domain Bacteria; phylum Bacillota; class Clostridia; order Lachnospirales; family Lachnospiraceae; genus COE1. Next base: position 38,605 of record JAJQDE010000023.1, on the reverse strand, counting down.
CTATGAGAAGGATGGAGAGAAACGCAAAAAGGTGATGAATTATCATCACGCGCTTCCTCAGAACAGGATTTTTACATGGAAGGATATAAGACACTTCAGGGTCGGGCAGTATATCCTCATGCATTCGGTGATATACAGGACAAAGCTTTTGCAGGAGTGCGGTCTGAGGCTGCCGGAGCACACCTTTTACGTGGACAATATCTTTGTTTTTAACCCGCTGCCGCACGTAAAGACAATGTATTATCTTGATGTAAATTTCTACCGTTATTTTATTGGGAGGCAGGATCAGTCGGTAAACGAGCAGGTAATGATAGGGCGGATTGACCAGCAGATTAAGGTAAATAAGCTTATGCTTGACTATTATGTGGCGGAGAAGCAGCGCATTATCGCAAACGGGAAGGTGAGGCGCTATATGCTGAATTATCTTGATATAATAACAACTGTTTCCTCCGTACTGCTGATTCGCTCGGGGCTTCCGGAGAACCTTGAAAAAAAGAAGGAGCTTTGGCAGTATATTAAGGAGAAGGACATATGGGTCTGGAAGCATCTGCGCTTTGGCATTTTGGGAAGCGCAATGAATCTGCCGGGGAAGGTCGGCAGAAGGATTACGGTGGACGGCTACAAAATATGCAGGCGGATTTTCCACTTTAATTAATTTAGCCTTGTAAAGCAGGAAGAAAAAAGGTATAATAAAACCGACTTTATGTTAAAAATTTGTAACAATTTCACGAAAAACTGAAATAATTATGGAGGAATCATTCATGTATTCATTTGATGAAGTAAAAAATGTTGACCCGCAGATAGCGGACGCCATTGTTGCGGAGCAGGAGAGGCAGAACAGCCATATTGAGCTGATTGCTTCCGAAAACTGGGTAAGCAAGGCAGTTATGGCTGCGATGGGAAGCCCCCTGACGAACAAATATGCGGAGGGCTATCCCGGAAAGAGATATTACGGCGGCTGTGAGTGCGTCGATGTGGTTGAAAATCTTGCGATAGAACGTGCAAAGGAGCTTTTCGGCTGCGATTATGCAAACGTGCAGCCCCATTCGGGCGCACAGGCAAATATGGCAGTTCAGTTTGCGGTGCTGGAGCCGGGCGATACCATTATGGGTATGAACCTTGACCATGGCGGACACCTCACACACGGCTCACCTGTCAACATGTCGGGAAAATATTTCCATGTAGTTCCTTACGGCGTTGACGACAACGGCTTTCTTGACTATGATAAAATGAGGCAGCTTGCCATAGAGAACAAGCCTAAAATGATTATCGCGGGCGCAAGCGCATATGCAAGAACCATTGATTTTAAGAAATTCAGAGAGGTCTGCGATGAGGTCGGTGCGGTGCTTATGGTGGATATGGCGCATATCGCGGGACTGGTTGCGGCAGGGCTTCATCCGAGCCCCATTCCGTATGCGGACGTCGTTACGACTACTACCCATAAGACGCTCAGAGGACCTAGAGGCGGGCTTATTTTGGCAAATAAAGAAGCGGCGGAGAAATTCAACTTCAATAAGGCGATTTTCCCCGGTATTCAGGGCGGTCCGCTCATGCATGTGATAGCGGCGAAGGCAGTGTGCTTCAAGGAGGCGCTCGGCGATGACTTCAAGGCATATCAGCAGCAGATTATAAAGAACGCGCAGGCGCTGTGCAGCGGACTTATTGACCGCGGCATACGGATTGTTTCGGGCGGTACGGACAATCATCTGATGCTTGTGGACCTCACTACATATGACCTGACGGGCAAGGCCGTGGAAAAGCTCATGGACGAGGCGCACATTACATGCAACAAAAACACTATTCCAAACGACCCCAAGTCGCCCTTTGTCACGAGCGGAATCAGGCTGGGCACGCCCGCTGTCACGAGCCGCGGCATGAAGGAGGACGACATGGACAGGATAGCGGAAGCCATAGCAATGGTAATTAAGGAGCAGGAAAACGGTGTGGCAGGCGCACGCGCAATCGTGCAGTCGCTCACGGATAAGTATCCGCTGATTTAAGTCTGCCATTGTCTCAGACAGGCAGATACGATATATAGGGGAGCTATGAAAGACGAAGAGATTAAGAGGGAGAAACGCCGCCGCAGACGTGTCAGGAACCAGATTTTGGCGTATCTTACGCTTGCGGTGTTTGCGGTGGCAGTGCTTGTGGCGCTGTATTTTTGCGTGACGGGCATTGCCGGATATCTGAGCAGCTATAACGAAAGAGTAAGCGAGGTCATGTCCGAGGCTGAGTCGGACGCGGCTGCGGAGCTTGAAGCGCAGCAGGCACAGAGCGGGGCGCAGGACGATGCTTCCACGGAAAGTGCGGATGAGGGATATGTGTCAGAGCTGTCCGACGATCCGCTGGGAGAGCTTGTAGATACGCTTTTGCAGGATATGACCATAGAGGAAATGGCGGCAGGCATGTTCATCGTGACGCCGGAGGCTCTGACGGGCGTGCAGACAGTGGTGCAGGCAGGCGATGCCAGCAAGGCTGCCATCACTGACAATCCGGTAGGCGGTATTGTATATTCGTCAAAGAATTTTAAGTCCGCAGAGCAGTTTACCCAAATGCTGTCTAAAATGACGGAATTTTCAAAATATCCGTTGTTTTTGGCGGTGTCGGCTGAATGTGGCGGGGAGGCGTTTTCGCTTCCCGATACGAAAAAGGCGTCGGAACTTACCGACACGGACAGTGTGGCGGAGGCATATGCCTCAATAGGGGAAACGCTTGCCTCCTACGGTGTAAATCTTAATTTGGCGCCTGTTTCCGAAATAGTGTCCGACGATGGCGATGCGAGTCTGCAGGGCCGTACCTTCGGCTCGGATGCTGCAGCGGCAGCGCCACTTGTGAACGCTGCGGTGCAGGCGATGCAGGAGCAGGGCGTGAGTGCCGCGCTTCAGAAATTTCCGGGTACGGGCACGGAAGCAAAAACCACGGAGGAGCTTAAAAACAGTGAGTTTTTGATTTATGAGGCGGCAATAAAGGGCGGCGTTGACTGCATAACGGTGTCGAATGTAAAATCGACGGGCGTGACTGGTGATGATACGCCGGATTCGCTTTCGGAGGCTGTAATAACCGGGCTGCTCAGAGAGAGCTTGGGCTTTGACGGCGTGGTGATTACGGACGCGCTTGACGATGCCGCCGTTACGCAGAGCTATACTGCGGCGGAGGCTGCCGTTGCGGCAATCGCGGCGGGAGCGGATGTGTTATACAGACCGGAGGATTACACCGAAGCGTATGAGGGCGTGATACAGGCAATCAGTGACGGAACGATTACCGAGGAGCGTATATACGAATCGATATACAGGATTTATCGTGTGAAGTATAAAAATACCGTGTCGGAGTAACAACATAAACAAAGCTTATACTTGCGGGATTGAGCAGGAATGGGGGATTGGAAATGCAGGATAGTCTTAGACTTTCGCGGGAGGAAATAATAATCTGCTATAAGGATGACGTGACCGGGCTGTTAAAATTTTTGCCTTGGCTTGAGAAAACCAGCGGAGGGGAAGCGTCGGGCATTTACAGCGGGGAGGGCATAGGCGAAAGCTCAATGCCTGTTCCTGTTTATGATTCAACGCTTCTTAGCTTCATAAAGGAAATACGGAGCACTGATTTTATGAACCGCAATTATGTCTATACATTTTCAAGATATCGCATTAAAACCGCAAAGGATGAGCTTAGAGTGATAGAGGCATGCTCTCTGCAGGAGATATCAGTGCTTGGCGATATTCTCTCAAAATATGTGCTTCGCGGCGACGTGAGGGGCGCTGTTTGGTCCGAGGGCGTATCAAACGGAGTGTACCTGGCGTTACTGCTTAAACTGAAGGATCTGATGGAAATAAAAAATCCGTTGGCATAAGGGAGTGGCAATATGGGAGAGAAGTCGTTACAGAAGAAAAACATGATTGTGGAAGCTGCCAGAGGCGTATTTTTGCAGCGCGGCTACAAGGCAGTCACCATGAAGGATATCGTGGAGGCGTGCGGTATCAGCCGCGGAGGGCTTTATCTGTATTTTTCAAAGACTAAAGAGCTTTTTGAGGCAGTGCTTGAAAAGGAAGCGGGGGCGCTTTCTGACGGCGGAAGCGCGATTCCGGAGGCGGAGAGTCCCGGAGAAGCGATGCTGATGTACCTTGATGAGCAGAAAAGGGAGATACTCAGGGATAAGGGCAGCCTTACTGTGGCAACCTGCGAATATTTATTTGAGAACGGGCTGTCTGCTTCGGATAACCCTGCCGGGGAACGCTTTGAGGAAAATGTGCGGCTGCTTTGCGGTCTGATTGAGGATGGTGTGGCACAGGATTGGATGGTCTGTGAAAGCCCTGAGCGGGCTGCCAGGAATATCTTATATGCACTTGAAGGTATGAAGCTTACCGCACGGACAATCGGAGTGTCGGAAAAGGACATGGACGGTCAGATAGAATATATAATGGGAATTTTAGGTATGGTAATAAAAAAAGGGAATAAAAAAGTGTCTTCGACACTTTTTTATTCCCTTTTTATTGTGAAAACCGGGCTATCGTTTCAGCGAAATATTTTTGCCGGCGTTTGAAAGCTTACATTCCTTAAAGTCACCCAGCAGCTTTGAAAATTTGGCATAGCCGTAGTTTGCAATATTGAAATCGGGATATTTGCGCATCAGCTTTTGGTTCAGCTCCCCGACGTTTATGACATTGTTGTCACATTTTTGCAGGATTGCGATAACCTCGCCCTTAATGTCGTCAAGCGTTACACTGCCGGTCTGAAGGTAGGCAGTGACGGTTGTCTCGGAGAATTTCAGCGATATGAAATTCTAAAATTCGGCAGCCTCGAGAAATTTTGAAAATTTAGTGTAGCCGTAATTCCTGACGTCGAAGGTCGGGTACATTTTGGAAAGGCGGCTTCCCAGCTCACCTATATCCATGGAAGCGCCGTCGTCGCCGTTGTCGCTGATAATGCGCATGATTGCCTGCTCAATCTCTGAAATCGGAGTGAGCGCGTCCTCTGCGGCGGATTTTGCGGACGGGGCATTTGGCTGTGATGATTCCACATTGGATAACAGGTCAAGGAGCACGAACTTTTCGCAGGCAGAGCGGAACGGCTCGGGTGTTTTGCGTTCGCCCATGCCGATGACGTACATGCCTGATTCCCTCAGCCGCATGGCAAGGCGGGTAAAATCGCTGTCGCTTGAGGCAAGACAAAAGCCGCTCACATGCCCCGAATACAGTATATCCATCGCATCGATGATCATTGCGGAGTCAGTGGCGTTTTTCCCGCTGGTATAGCTGTACTGCTGTACCGGATTGATGGAGTTTGCAAGCAGCACATCCTTCCATTTGGCGGCATTTGAGCGCGTCCAGTCGCCGTATATGCGCTTGTAGGTGACAGTGCCATATTTGGCAAGCTCGTCAAGGATGAGCTTGATGTAGCTTGCGCTTATGTTGTCGCTGTCAATCAGCAGTGCGAATTTCTTTTCTTCCATTTATTATATTTCACCTCATTGTTTTTCCCTTCATAAAATTACAATACCTGAAAACAGGATAACACAGCAATGCGTTAAAAATCACCATTTCCGCAAAAATCACACACCTTAAAAAATTAATAAAATTTCATTCCGTTTTTTGTGAGATTTGCTAAAACGGAGAAAAATTGCGGACAAAATGTAGTGGAGAAAATTTGTTTGCGGCACAAGATTTAGCCGAAAAGAAAGCATGTTTGCCCGAACAAATGAAGCTTTGATTTTCTCCCGGGAAACAGATACTTGTTATTTTTAAAAATTTCATGTAAAATGTACATGAAAGTGGTAAAAAGTGGGTGAAAGTGGAACTAAGTGGCGTGAAGTGACACGAATTGGTGGTGATTGGCATGTTTAAGGGTGAATACAATCATACAATAGACACCAAAGGCAGGCTGATTATCCCCTCAAGGTTCCGCGAGGTTTTGGGAGAGAGCTTCGTGGTCACTAAGGGGCTTGACGGCTGCCTGTTTGTGTACGGCAACGCGGAATGGTCCGCTTTTGAGGAAACACTGAAAACTTTACCGCTTGCAAACAAAGATTCCCGTAAGTTTAGCCGTTTCTTCCTCGCAGGTGCAGTTGACGTGGAAGTGGATAAGCAGGGAAGAATACTGATACCGTCCGTGTTAAGGGAGTTTGCTGCTTTAGAGAGTCAGGTTGTTCTTTTAGGAGTAGGGGAACGAATCGAAATCTGGAGCAAGGATAGATGGGAGGAAGCATCGGAATACGACGATATGGATGATATCGCGGAGCACATGTCGGATTTGGGGCTCATGATTTAAGGCTGGGGGGCTTTATGCAATGCGGGATTTGGGAGAGTTCCGCTTTGAGCCTTAAACCGGCAGGCTCTCCGATGCGCCTGATGTAAAATATGACAGAAGAATGGGGAAATGTCATGGAATTTAAACATACGTCAGTATTACTTAACGAAACAATCGATTCACTGCATATTAAGCCTGAGGGCGTATACTTGGACGGTACCCTCGGCGGCGGTGGACATGCCTTTGAGGTATGTAAAAGACTGAACGAAAAGGGCAGGCTTTTCGGTATAGACCGGGATGCCGACGCGGTGGCTGCCGCGAAAAAAAGACTTGAGGAGTTTGGCGACAGGGTCACTGTTGTCAGGGATAATTACGGCAACGCGAAAAATGTGCTTGGGGAGTACGGTGTGGACAGAGTTGATGGCATTGTGCTTGATTTGGGAGTGTCGTCATATCAGATTGACAACGCCGAGAGGGGCTTCAGCTATAAATATGATACGCCCCTTGACATGCGCATGGACCGCAGGCAGACGCTTACGGCTAAGGATATCGTAAACGATTATGCCGAGATGGAGCTTTACAGGATTATAAGAGATTACGGAGAGGATCAGTTTGCCAAAAACATTGCGAAGCACATTGTACAGGCAAGACAGGAGAAACCGATAGAAACGACGTTTGAACTGAATGATTTGATAAAGGCGGCAATTCCCGCGAAGATGCGCGCTGTGGGAGGACATCCTTCAAAGCGCACCTTTCAGGCAATCCGCATAGAGTGTAATCATGAGCTGGACGTGCTTAAAAATTCGCTTGAGGACATGCTTAATTTACTTAATCCGATGGGAAGGCTGTGCATCATAACCTTTCATTCGCTTGAGGACAGGATTGTGAAGAGCTTTTACAGGGAAATGGAAAACCCGTGTAAGTGTCCGGCAGATTTTCCGTTATGCGTATGCGGAAAGGTGCCTTACGGCAGAGCCGTGCCGAGGAAAGCGATTTTGCCGTCCGAGGAGGAGCTTGAGGCAAATCCGAGAGCAAAAAGCGCGAAGCTGAGAGTGTTTGAAAGAATTTAATGTGACAGGAATGGGAGATTATTATGAAAAATACCGCTTCAACGGGTACGAACAGAGAAAATGCGCGGTATTATGTTGCCGGCAGTGCGGCGAGGCAGTTGAGTCCACGCGAGCAGGAGTATGTCCGTGAGGACTACGGCAGGAGCCGGGAGCAGGTAAGGCGCAGAGCTTTGCTGCAGCGAAGGATAGTCAAGGCTGCTCCGATGAACATGGGGTATATCGCAGTTATGATGGCGGCGCTTCTGTCAGTCTGCGTTGTGCTGATGAGCTATATTAAGCTCCAGTCAGATATTACAAATCATGTCAATAATATTTCCGCTTTGGAGAGCAGGCTTAACGAGCTTAAGCTTGAAAATGATGAAACATACACGAAAATAATGAGCAGCGTGGATTTGGAGGATATAAAACGTATCGCCGTAAATGAGCTGGGGATGAAATACGCAAAGGAAGGGCAGGTAGTGCAGTACACGGGAGAGGGAAACGACTATGTGCGCCAGTACAGCGACATTCCGCAGCAATGATATAAGGGTGATTGAATGACAGCAAAGAGGAACAAAAAAAGAAAACTGAAAAACGTAAACCTTCAAAAGGTGAAAACAATGAAGCTGGCAGCTATGATGTTGATCATTCTGCTGGCTTTTACAGGATTGGGAGCCAGGCTTTATGTGCTGACGCGGGATAATAAAAACGATTATCAGAAAAAAATACTGTCACAGCAGCAGTACAGCAGCACAACAATTCCGTTTAAGCGGGGAAGCATTTTGGACGTCAACGGCACGATTCTTGCCGCAAGCGAAAAGGTTTACAATGTGGTGCTGGACTGCAAGGTCATGCTCGACGATGAAAGAAATGAGGCTCCGACGCTTGCCGCGCTTGCGGAGTGCTTCGACCTTGATATTTCCGAGCTTTCGGCTTATGTGCAGGAAAAGCCGACATCACAGTACAGGGTTTGGAAACGAAGAATAAGCTACGATGAGCGTCAGGCATTTGAGGATAAGCAGGCTGAGTATAATGCCGGGGCGGCAGGTGACGCGGAGCTGGGGCAGATAAGCGGTGTTTGGTTTGAGGAGGAGTATATAAGGCGTTATCCCAACAATACGCTTGCCTGCGATGTGATAGGCTTTACCGGCACGGATAACAACGGACAGTTCGGGCTTGAGGAGTATTATAATGATGAGCTTAACGGCACAAACGGAAGGGAATACGGCTATCTCAATGACGACGCCACGTTAGAGCGCACGACGGTAGCGGCGGTGGACGGCAATACGCTTGTGACGACAATTGACGCGAACATACAGGCAATTGTTGAAAAATACATAAAACAATTTAATGACGAGCATACTGACGAAGCGCGCGAGGGCTTGGGAGCGTCAAACATCGGCGTTATTATCATGGACTGCAATGACGGCGATATTCTTGCGATGGCAAGCTATCCCGATTTTGATTTAAATAATCCAAAGGATTTGAGTCAATATTATTCCGAGGAGGAAATCGCTCAGATGGAGGAGGATGATACCTACTACGAAACCATCAACGAGCTTTGGAGGAATTTCTGCATTTCCGATACCTATGAGCCCGGTTCGACAGCAAAGTCAATGACGCTTGCCACCGGGATTGAAACGGGAAAAATAGTGGGCGATGAAACATATGAGTGCGGCGGCAGCCTGACGGTTGCGGACAGGACAATAAGCTGTAACGTAAAATCGGGTCACGGAACGCTTGACGTGAGCGGGGCGCTGGAGCAGTCCTGCAATGTGGCGTTTATGAAGATGGGCGAAACAATCGGCGCGTCAACGCTTTTGGAATTTCAGAGCATATTCAATATCGGCTTAAAAACAAATATTGACCTTGCGGGAGAGGCGAGGACCGCGTCCCTGGTATACACGGAGGACACCATGGGAGCTTCGGAGCTTGCGACCTCGTCCTTCGGGCAGGGCTATAATGTGACGATGATAGAGATGGCGGCGGCGTTTAGCTCAATTATAAACGGCGGATATTACTATGAGCCGCATGTGGTAAGCAAAATTGTGAACTCAAGCGGAGATACGGTGAAGAATATTGAGCCGCGTGTGCTTAAGCAGACAATTTCTTCGACGACCTCCGAACAGATGCGCCAATATTTATATGCCGCAGTGGCGGAGGGTACCGGAAAATCCGCGCGCCCCGCAGGCTATGCAATCGGCGGAAAAACAGGTACCGCCGAGAAGGTGCCCCGGGATAAGACAAATTACGTAGTATCGTTTATCGGCTTTGCGCCGGCAGACGACCCGCAGATAGTCATTTACTGTGTCATTGACGAGCCGAATGTGGCAGACCAGCCGCATGCAACCTATGCGACGGGAATTGTGAAAAATGTCCTTACGGAGGTGCTTCCGTATATGCATATCGCAAAGACTGAGGAAATGACCATTGCCGAGCAGGAGGAAACGGAAAACGTGCGTGGAAATGTCGCTTCGGGCGATGACGATGCCGCCGGTGATGCCGGTGATGACAGTGAAGCCGGTGACGGCGAAGCGGGTGCGGACGGTGATGTGGAGGATGACGATGACGGCGCTGCGGGAACGGCGTTCTATGTGGTGGATCCCGAAACGGGAGAGCTTATAGACCCGGATACGGGCGAGAAGGCGGAGCTTACATACAGCTATGACCCGGACAGCGATAATGAAGGCGCCGGAAACGGAGATGACGGCGGTGGCGACGGCGCTGAGGACGTGGAGTAATATATTGAAAGCGGCGCTCATAGAATAGTAGCAATACTTTGGGTGTCGGTGAAAAAACATGTCTGTTATAAACAGTACCGCAAAGCGCAATATGACCGTGCAAAAGAAAAAGACCTTTGTTCTGTGCGTGCTATCGGTAACGGCGCTTTTGGCGCTTAGCGTGCGGGTGGGATATCTGATGATTGCGCGTTCCGAATATTACACTCAGGAGGCGCAGGAGCTGCATGAGCGTGAGCGGGATATCAAGGCGGCGCGCGGCAGGATTATAGATTCCACGGGAACGGTGCTTGCCGACAATAAAACCGTGTGTACGATATCGGTGATACGAAGCCAGATTGAGGACGCCGGGCAGGTTATTGAGGCTTTGAGCAGCGAGCTGGGGCTTTCAGAGGAATATGTCAGAAAACAGGTTGAAAAGAGAAGCTCGAGGGAACGGATTAAGAGCAATGTAGATAAGGAAACAGGCGACAGAATCAGAAACATGGACCTTGCGGGGGTTAAGGTCGACGAGGACTATAAGAGATATTATCCTTACGGGGAGCTTGCATCAAAGGTGCTTGGCTTTACGGGAGGGGATAATCAGGGAATAGTGGGGCTTGAGGTAAGCTATGAGGAGTATCTGACAGGCACAAAGGGGAAAATCCTTACACTCACGGATGCGAAGGGCATAGAGCTTGACGGCATGGGTGAACGAAGGCGTGAACCTGTAGCCGGCAGCGATTTGTATGTGAGTCTTGACATTAATATTCAGAAATACGCGACGCAGCTTGCAAAGCAGGCGTATGAAACAAAGCAGGCAAAGGGTGTGTCGATTATAGTCATGAATGTGAACAACGGCGAGATACTTGCCATGACGGATGTGCCGGAATTTGATTTGAACGACCCGTTTACGCTGATTGAGGAATTTGCATCTGAGGAAGCGCAGGACGGGGAAACAACGCAGGACTTGCTCAATCAGATGTGGAGAAACGGCTGTATCAACGATACCTATGAGCCGGGCTCCACCTTAAAAATCATCACTGCGGCGGCAGGTCTTGAGAGCGGCGCGGTGACGCTTGAGGATAATTTTTCCTGCCCCGGCTATATCGTGGTCGACGACAGAAGAATACGCTGCCACAAGACTGCCGGACACGGTGCGGAGGATTTTACGCACGCCGTTATGAATTCCTGCAATCCGGTCTTTATCACGGTCGGTCTGCGCATCGGTGCGGAGAGGTATTATGAATATTTTACGCAATTCGGACTAAAGCAAAAGACCGGAATAGATTTGCCCGGCGAGGCGGCGACGATTATGCATGACCTTGAAAATATCGGGAACGTAGAGCTTGCGACGATTTCCTTCGGACAGTCGTTTCAGATTACTCCGCTGCGCCTTATGGCGACGGTGGCGGGACTTATCAACGGCGGGACGCTTGTCACCCCGCACCTTGGCGTGAAAGCGGTGAACGAGGAGCAGGGGACGATTGAGGAGTTTGTTTATCCTGTTACGGAGGGTATTGTTTCAAGCGATACCACGGAAAAATTAAAGTATGTGCTTGAGCAGGTGGTGGAGAACGGCGGCGGAAAAAACGGCTATGTCGAAGGCTATCGGGTGGGCGGAAAGACCGCCACAAGCCAGACGCTTCCGAGAGGAACGGGAAGGTATATCGCGTCATTTCTGGCGTTTGCGCCTGCCGACGACCCGAAGGTCATGGCGCTTGCGATTATTGACACTCCTCAGGGAACATATTACGGCGGGCAGATTGCGGATCCGGTTGTTCGCCAGCTTTTTGAAAATATACTTCCATATTTAGAGGAGATGGATTATAATTAGGAAATAATCGGGATTTACGGGTACGGAGGGTTGACATGACAGACTTAAACGGAAAAAGAGTGATTGTGGCAGGACTGGGAAAGAGCGGAATAGGCTCTGCGGTTTTGCTTGAAAAAAACGGCGCTTTGCCGGTATTGTATGACGGAAACGAAAAGACGGATGCTCAGGCGGTGAAAAGGGAGCTGGAAAAGCGCCTTGGCGCGCCGACAAGGGCGGAGCTTGTGATCGGAGAGTTCCCTAAGGAGATTACTAAGGGGGCGGAGCTTTGCGTGCTAAGCCCGGGCGTGCCTGTGGACGCGGACTTTGTGGTGTATATAAAGGAGCAGGGCATACGCGTTTGGGGCGAGATAGAGCTTGCCTATCAGTATGCGAACGGGACGGTGCTTGCCATCACGGGCACCAACGGAAAGACGATGACAACCTCGCTGGTCGGTCAGATTATGGAGGAGTATTTTGACAGCGTGTATATTGTCGGCAACATCGGGAACCCCTATACGGAGGCGGCTCCGCTTATGACCCGCGATACGGTATCCGTTGCGGAGATTTCAAGCTTTCAGTTGGAAACAATTGAGGACTTCCACCCAAAGGTGTCGGCGATTTTGAACATTACGCCGGACCACCTGAACCGTCATCACACGATGGAAAACTACGTGGCGGCTAAGGAAGCCGTCACCTTGAATCAGACAAAGGAGGATTTCTGCATCCTCAATTACGAGAATGAGTACACAAGGGATTTCGGAAAGCGCGCCCCTGCGTCAGTGGTATATTTTTCATCGGCGCGGCGGCTTGACAACGGGCTCTTTTACGAGGGAGAGGAAATTTACCTTGCAAAGGATAAAAAGGTACAGCGCCTGTTAAATGTAAAGACGGATATGAAGCTTGTGGGCGTCTGCAATATTGAAAACGTTATGGCTGCAATCGGAGTGAGCATGTGCGCGGGCGTGCCTATGGAAAACATCCTGGCGACAATAAAGCGCTTTGAAGCCGTGGAGCACAGGATTGAGTATGTCGCGACCAAAAACGGCGTCATGTATTATAACGATTCCAAAGCAACAAACACCGATGCGGCAATTCAGGGAATTAAGGCGATGGACAGACCGACCGTGCTTATCGGCGGAGGCTACGATAAGGGAAGCGGTTATGACGACTGGATTTCGGCATTTGACGGCAAGGTGAAAAAGCTGGTGCTGATAGGTCAGACGCGTGAGGCGATTGCCGAGTGCGCTCTAAGATGCGGCTTTCCTAAGGAGAACATTATTTTTGAGGACGAATTTGAAAAGGCGCTCGATGCCTGTGTGCGGGAGGCTGTCCCGGGGGATGCGGTGCTTTTGTCGCCCGCGTGCGCAAGCTGGGGAATGTTTCCGAACTATGAGGTCAGAGGCAGGATGTTTAAGGAATATGTAAATGCGTTATGACATGATCAATCGAGGCATAGGGGAGTGATACGGTGGCAAAAAGACAGGTGCAGATACGGCACAGCAGACACAACATGGACTATGTGCTGCTCACGGTGGTAATGTTTCTTGTAATCTTTGGGCTTTTAATGATATATTCCACAAGCTCATATGAGGCAGGAAGCGATTTCGGGGACTCCGCTTACTACCTGAAGCGTCAGGCGCAGTCCACGGTAATCGGCATTGTGGGGCTTATCATTATGGTAAAGCTGCCATACAGATATCTTCAGAGATTTGATATTTTGGCGGTAATCGTGTCAGTTGCGCTTCTTCTGCTCATCATTACGCCGATCGGCGTGACAAGAAACGGCGCAAGGCGCTGGCTGGATTTTAAAGTTATAAGCTTTCAGCCGGCGGAGGTGGCAAAAATCGGTGTCATCATATACCTTGCAAGCATGATACAAAGGCTTGAAAAGCTGGGGAGAAATGTGCTCCGCACGCCTAAGGGCATTGCGATTATCATGATTCCGCCTGTAATCATTGCGGGAATGGTGTATCTGATTACGGATAATCTGAGCTCAGCCATCATTATCGTTGGGATTGCCGTGGCAATGATGTTTGTCGCCGTTCCTGACTATAAATGGTTTGTGATAATGGGCGCGGCGGGCGTGGCAATGGTGGCGGCTCTGGTGATGTATGTGTCCAATGAGGATGTCACGGATTCGGGCTTTCGCCTTGCGAGGATAAAGGCATGGCTTGACCCTGAGGCGTACAGCACCGACAGGGCGTTTCAGACTCTCCAGGCGCTGTATGCCATAGGCTCCGGCGGAATATGGGGAAAGGGGCTGGGACAGAGCATGCAAAAAAGAGGCTTCCTGCCCGAAGCGCAGAACGACATGATTTTTTCCATCATATGTGAGGAGCTGGGGCTTTTTGGAGCGATAACCATTATCCTGCTGTTTGTCATTCTCATATGGAGCTGCATGGTGATTGCCAACAAGACCGTTGACCGCTTCGGCTCGCTTTTGGTGGTGGGAGTGATGGCGCATTACGCAATACAGGTGATATTGAATATAGCAGTGGTGACAAACACCATACCCAATACGGGAATTACCCTGCCGTTTATCAGCTACGGGGGAACCTCGACGCTTTTTCTGCTGATGGAGATAGGAATTGTGCTGAATGTCAGCAAGAGCTGCAAATAGCAGCGGACTGTCATAGCACGTCGGGCTTTGGCATATAATACCATAATTCATGGTTTTATATGGTGAACTCTATGGCTTATGACAGGCAGTGCATTTCGTCAATCTGTATGGAGGGAGGAAATTCCCTGCGGGGGAAAATATGTATTCAAGGCTCTAAAAACGCAGCGCTTCCGGAGCTTGCCGCAAGTCTGCTTATTCCCGGCGTCTGCGTGTTTAAAAACATTCCGGGTATTTCCGACATTGAATGTATGGAAAATCTTTTGAGAAGCACGGGCGCGTATTTGGAGGAGAGGAAAGAGGCTTATGAGCTTAGTGTCAACGCCGCTGATATCCGTGAGTACAGACTGCCCGCGCGATATGTCGGCGCGATGCGCTCATCGGTGGTGCTCATGGGGGCGCTGCTTGGCAGGCTGGGAGAGGCGTTGGTCGATTATCCGGGAGGCTGTGTCATAGGTAAAAGACCGATAGATTTGCATTTGTACGGGCTTGAGAGGCTGGGCGCGCGGATTTGGACGGACAAAAGCCGCATCCATGCGTATGCCGATGAGCTTAAGGGGGCTGCGATTTCGTTTCCGTTTCCCAGCGTGGGGGCGACGCAGAACACGATACTTGCCGCAGCGACGGCGCGAGGTACGACTGTGATAAAAAATGCCGCAAGGGAGCCTGAGATAACGGCTCTCTGTGATTTTTTAAATAAAGCCGGAGCAGAAATTGAGATAGGCGGGGACTTCATGGCGGCGGGGAAAATCGTGATACACGGCGTGGATGTAAGCCGTCTGCACGGCACGGAATATGAGATAATACCGGACAGGATTGTGGCAGGGACATATATGTTTGCGGTTCTTGCGGCGGGAGGGTGCGTTGAGCTGGAGAATGTGCCCGTTGCGCAGCTTCACAGTGTATGCGGCATCGTGGAGAGGATGGGCGCAAGGATATCGGCGAATGAGGAAGCGGGAAGCCTTATGGTCGAAGCGGAAAATAAGCGCGATATCAAAAATGTCCCGTTTGCGGAAACCGGCGCATACCCGGCATTTCCCACGGATTTGCAGTCGCCGCTTCTTGCCTGCTCGTGCGTGGCGTCAGGGGAGCTTGAGCTGCGGGAACGCATTTTTTCGAGCAGATTTAAGATTGTGGAGGAGCTTGTACGTATGGGCGCCGATATTGAGCTGTTGGACGACGACGGCGTGAGAGTAAGAGGCGTGAAGGAGCTTGAGGGAAGGACAGTGATAGCGCGCGAGCTGCGCGGCGGGGCGGCGCTTGTTATCGCGGGGCTTGCGGCAAAGGGCATCACCACGGTGGCGGACGTCAGTTATATCAAAAGAGGCTATCAGGATATTGCGGGTGACTTGAGGAAGCTTGGGGCGAGGATAAGCTATGTTGATGAATAGGAACAAAAAAAGCGGCGGTATCACCAAAATACCTGACACGGGCAGAAAAGTCCGCATAATCATTGTGCTGTGCATTATCAATGCGCTGCTTTTGACTGTGTACTTTCTGCTGACTTATTTTGCGGTGAAAAACGTGGTTGTGGAGGGAAATCAGCACTATTCCGCAGAAGAAATACAGTCGATGGTCATGACGGGCTGTCTTGGTGATAATTCTCTGTATCTGTCGTTAAAATACAAAAATAAAGAGGTTGAAGGCATTCCTTTTGTGGAAACGATGGATGTGGTGGTGAAATCAAACGATACCATAAAAATCACGGTCTATGAGAAGGCGCTTGCGGGCTATGTGGAATATCTTGGAAGATATATGTATTTTGACAACGAGGGCATTGTCGTGGAGGCGTCAAAGGTGACGACAAGCGGGGTGCCGCAGGTCACGGGACTGGACTTTGACCATGTGGTTCTGTATGAAAAGCTTCCGGTGGAGAATGACGGCATTTTTCAGGATATCCTGACCATCACAAAGCTTTTGAACAAGTATGACGTCATATGCGACAAAATACAGTTTGATTCCAATTATAACGTAACGCTCGGCTATGGAAGCGTGAAGGTCAATATCGGCGCGCTTGAAAATCTCGACGAAAAAATTATGCAGCTTCCCCAAATTCTGCCCTCGCTTGAGGGGGAGAAGGGCACCCTTGATCTGCAAAACTATTCGTCCGACAAAAAGACGACTTCCTTTGAGAGGGATTAGAAAAGTTGAAGGTCAAACTTTTCAGAAAGTTTAAAGGGCAGACTTTTCAGAAAGTTGAAAGGTCAAACTTTTCAGAAAGTTGAAAAAATAGGTTGATTAATTGACGAAAAGATTATATTATAAACTAGATGGGTTTTTTTATCAGGATTATTATGAAGGAGGAAGGAAACTTGCTCGAGATTAGATCAAATGAAACAGATGCGGCGGCAAGAATTATTGTTGTAGGTGTGGGCGGCGCAGGAAATAATGCCGTGAACAGAATGATAGATGAGGCAATTACAGGAGTGGAGTTTATCGGAGCAAATACTGACAGACAGGCGTTAAAGCTCTGCAAGGCTCCCAAATGTTTACAGATAGGCGAAAAGCTCACAAAGGGGCTTGGAGCGGGAGCAAAGCCTGAGGTTGGGGAAAAGGCAGCCGAGGAAAGCTCGGAGGAAATAAAAGAGGCAATCAAAGGGGCGGATATGGTGTTCGTTACCTGCGGTATGGGCGGCGGCACCGGCACGGGGGCTGCACCCATAGTGGCGGCAATCGCAAAAGAGATGGGCATACTCACGGTTGGCGTTGTGACAAAGCCATTTGGCTTTGAGGCGAGAAAGCGCATGACAAACGCTCTTTCGGGCATTGAGAAGCTTAAGGAGCATGTGGACACGCTCATTATCATTCCTAATGACAAGCTTCTTGAGATTGTGGACAGGCGTACAACCATGCCGGAGGCATTAAAGAAAGCCGATGAGGTGCTTCAGCAGTCAGTGCAGGGCATCACGGATTTGATTAACGTTCCTTCCCTTATCAATCTTGACTTTGCCGATATCCAGACGGTAATGAAGGACAAGGGTATTGCACATATCGGAATCGGCTACGGAAAAGGAGAAACGAAGGCGGCGGATGCAATCAGGATGGCAGTGGAGTCGCCGCTTCTTGAAACTACAATAAGCAGCGCAACGGATGTTATTTTAAATATTTCCGGCGATATTTCCATCTTTGATGCAAACGATGCGGCAAATTACATACGCGAGCTTGCAGGCGATGACATTAATGTTATTTTGGGCGCCATGTATAACGAGGACATGGCGGAAACATGCAGCGTGACGGTGATAGCGACAGGAATACAGGAGGTTCCGCCCGCAGTATCGCCGATTAATACCATCGGAAAGATGAATGGCTTTACCGTTCCGAAGCCTACCGTGAATCCGCAGCCTGCGCCTGTCGTAAGACCTGTAAGACCGCAGGTGCAGCCGGGAGGCTTAAACGTGATACAGCCAAATCAGACTCCGAAGACGGAGGCGGGTCCTGCCGCAGCCCAAAGGCCGTTCCAGGGAATAAGGCCCACAGGAGATTTGAGCAGTAATGTAAGGGAAAAGACCCTGAAAATTCCTGATTTTTTGAAATAGGCGAAGCCGATACCGGTGTCGAAAAATAAACGTAATTTGGTCCCATGCTTTGACAAAAAAAGCATGGGACTTTTTGTATACTGATTATGCGCTGCGGCAAGGGCGACAGCTTATTTGGGGCACGGATGGAGGTGAGCGCAATTTATGAGGTATACGTTGACGTTTATTTTATAGAGAATGTGCTGCTTGACATGCTTGTGCTTTGGTCGGCGGCGCTTTTGCTCGGAACGAAGCCCGTACTGTGGAGGCTGCTGCTTTCAGCCGTGTTGGGCGGAGCCGGAGCCGTGCTGATATTGTGGATAGGCTCCGGCTACGGAGCGGTTTATATTCTGTCCGTTCTTGCGCTTGATACGCTTATGTGCCTTTTGATGTTTTCAAATCGAAGGCAGGTTCCGGTGCAGGTGATGTATTTTCACGGACTAAGCTTTGCTTACGCCAAAATTGCAGGCTGCATGGCAGCGCTTGGGATTACGCGCTTTGTGGGAGTGGCAGCGGCGCTCCTGCTTGCCGCAGCGGCAGCTTTTTTGTACGGCTTCAAAAAGAAAATTGGGGGAAAAAGACTTTATACCGTGCGTATTGTGGAGGGTGGAAGGGCGCTTGATTTTAAGGCGCTTTTTGATACGGGCAATTCGCTGAGTGACCCTTACACGGGAAAGCCCGTGTCAATTGTCGAGGAAAGCGAGGATATTCGCTGCTGGCTGCGGAATAAACCTCAGAAGTACAGAATTATTCCTTTCAGGAGCATAGGCAGGGATAACGGGATTTTAGAAGGCACGGAGGTTGATGAGCTTATCATTTGCAGGGATGACGGTCAAAGGGTGGAAAGAGACGCCGTTATTGCGCTTTACAGGGGGAAGCTGTCCGGTGATGGAGCGTTTCAGATGATATTAAACCGAAATATTTTTATATAAAATAAAAACATATGTAGTGTGAAAAATAAATTTTTCACACGGCGGGTTTGGGCAGGAATGGGGGTTAATATGCTGATAAAAATATATCTGCCGGGTAAAATGAGATTATCTCTAAAGAAAAACAGCTTTAAAAATTCGGGCAATAATGAGATACATTATATCGGGGGTGCGGAGGTGCTTCCGGCGCCGCTTGACAGTGAGGAAGAAAATGATATGATAAACAGTCTGGAGGGCGAGAATGCAAGCCGGGCGCGCGCCGCACTGATTGAGCATAATCTAAGGCTGGTGGTTTACATTGCGAAGAAGTTTGATAATACGGGCGTGGGAGTGGAGGATTTGATTTCCATAGGCACCATAGGGCTGATAAAGGCAATCAATACCTTCAACAGAGATAAGAACATTAAGCTTGCGACCTATGCCTCAAGGTGCATAGAAAATGAAATCCTGATGTACCTTAGGAGAAACAATAAGACTAAGCTTGAGGTGTCCATTGACGAGCCGCTGAACGTGGATTGGGACGGCAATGAGCTTTTGCTGTCCGATATTTTGGGGACGGACGAGGATGTGATTTACCGCGACGTAGAAAATCAGGTGGAGCGCAAGCTTTTGAGAAAGGCGATTTCAAAGCTTGGTGAGAGGGAGAAAACAATTATCATGCTGCGGTTCGGTCTGAATAAACCCAATGACACGGAAATGACGCAGAAGGAAGTGGCGGACCATTTGGGTATTTCGCAGTCCTATATCTCAAGGCTTGAAAAGAAAATAATGAAACGGCTTAAGAAGGAGCTGGTTACATATTAACCTATGCTCACTTCCGTTCAGGGGCGTCAATCTGCCTCCTATATACATATGTCCGGTGCGGCAAAAGCGGCTGCGCGGGGCATAAGGAACCGTATATAGGAGGTATTTTTATGGCATTGGGAAAGGTTGAAATATGCGGAGTCAATACGTCAAAGCTGCCGATTTTAAAAAACGAGGAAAAAGAGGAGCTGTTTGCGAGGATAGAAAAAGGCGATAAGGAGGCAAGGGAGGAGTATATCAGGGGAAATCTGCGCCTGGGGCTCAGCGTGATAAAACGTTTTTCACAGTCGAACTTCCGTTCAGGGGCGTCAATCTGCCTCCTATATACATATGTCCGGTGCGGCAAAAGCGGCTGCGCGGGGCATAAGGAACCGTATATAGGAGGTATTTTTATGGCATTGGGAAAGGTTGAAATATGCGGAGTCAATACGTCAAAGCTGCCGATTTTAAAAAACGAGGAAAAAGAGGAGCTGTTTGCGAGGATAGAAAAAGGCGATAAGGAGGCAAGGGAGGAGTATATCAGGGGAAATCTGCGCCTGGGGCTCAGCGTGATAAAACGTTTTTCACAGTCGAACGAGAATGTGGACGATTTGTTTCAGATAGGGTGTATCGGACTTATCAAAGCGATAGATAACTTTGACAGCAGTCTGAACGTGAAGTTCAGCACGTACGCCGTACCTATGATAATCGGTGAAATCCGCCGGTTCCTGCGGGATTCCTCCAGCCCGATAAGGGTCAGCCGTTCACTCAAGGATACCGCGTATAAGGCAATCTATGCAAAAGAAAGCCTGACGAAAAAAAATCTGAGAGAGCCGACAATCATGGAGATTTCGGAGGAGATAGGAATTTCAAAGGAGGATATCGTATATGCGCTTGACGCCATACAAAATCCCATGAGCCTGTATGAGCCGGTATATACAGAGGGCGGCGACACGCTATATGTAATGGACCAGATAAGCGATAAAAAGTGCAAGGAGGACAACTGGGTAGAAAATATTTCACTAAGCGAGGCGATGAAACGGCTGGATGATAGAGAAAATGAGATAATTAAACTGCGCTTTTTTGAAGGAAAGACACAGATGGAGGTGGCGGAATATATCGGAATTTCGCAGGCACAGGTTTCGCGGCTCGAAAAAACAGCGCTGCGCACCATGAAAAAGTATCTTCTGATACCTTAAATCCATAATATTACAGGAACCCTGTAATCAGATTTGCGCCCTTTTACGCGGGCTTTTATGAGAATCAGCTTTGCAGCTTCTCATAAGCTGCATTTTTCGAAGTGACAGACAACATAATCTATTGACTAAAAACAAAAAACAATTTACAATAGATTGTAATAGCGAAAATTGCGCGGAAAGGATGTTACTTATGGAAAAAAAGACTAAAAACAAATCAAAGAAACGCTTTGGCGTAAAGAGGCTTGTGATTTCACTTACTTCAATTCCTCTTTTGGTAACCTGCATTATCATTACCTTTTTTGCCGGCTGGACTATGAAGCGGGGTATGCAGGACGAGGTGTTTACTACTTTGCGGGGCGCCGCGACGGGAGCGCTTTTGGCGCTGGACAACATGGATCTGGACGAGTTCAGGATGGTAGGAGAGGACTTATATAAGGGTGATTACAATGTGTCACAGAACATGGAAGGCATTGACTACTACGCTGAGGCAAATGACGTGGAAATTACTCTTTTCTATGGTGATACAAGAAGAGCAACGACCATAATGACCGAAAACGGAGAGAGGGCTGTGGGAACAAAGGCGGATTCCGCAGTCATTGAAAGCGTACTCACGAACGGTGAAATTTATGAGTCAACGGATATCATTATTAATAATGAACATTATTACGGCTACTACATGCCGGTGAACGCCGGAAGAGATGGCGCTGAAATCATCGGTATGGCGTTTGCCGGAAAGCCTAGGGAAGAGGTTAATTCATATATCAGCACCAGAATCTGGTTTATTATTTTGATTGCGGCGGCAAGGTATGTTTTATGCCTGGTGCTTGCCACACTTGTCGCAAACAGGCGTTTCCTTGCTCCGATTACCAAGCTGCAGAACGTGGCGCAGCGTTTGGCTGAGGGAGATATCGACCAGGAGATTACAAGGGAAACAAACGACGAGTTTGGAGATTTGACGCAGGACTTTGCGGATATGATTCATAATATCGGAGCTCAGGCGCATATAGCTGAAAAGGTTGCGGAGGGAGACCTCACGGTTACCTGCAGCCCCGCAAGCGATAAGGACGCCATGGGCAAGGCGATCCGCAAGATGCTCAAGGAGAACAATAAAAATCTTACGGTTATCCGCGATGCGGCTGCAAGGATGGCATCAGGAGCAAACGAGGTCGCAAGCGCAAGCAGCTCCCTTGCACAGGGAACTACGCAGCAGGCGAGCGCGATTGAGGAAATTACCGCCTCGATTGAGGAGATTGCGACGGGAGCAAAGATTAATGCTGATGATGCGAACAAGGCTAATGAGCTTGCACAGAGTACAAAGGATGGCGCAATCCGTGGAAATGAGCAGATGAAGCAGATGATTAATGCCATGCATGATATCAACGATGCATCGGAGAACATATCAAAAATCATGAAGGTGATTGACGACATTGCATTCCAGACAAATATTTTGGCGCTGAATGCATCTGTCGAGGCCGCAAGAGCGGGCGTACATGGAAAGGGCTTTGCAGTGGTGGCGGACGAGGTCAGGAACCTTGCCAGCAAGTCCGCTGAAGCGGCAAAGGATTCTGCGGAAATGATAGAGGATTCCATAAAGAAGGTTGGAGTCGGCTCTAAGCTTGCAGTGGAAACGGCTAAGGCTTTGGAGGAAATACTTGCTTCCGTGGAGAATATTGCAAACCTTGTAAGCCATATCGCGGGAGCATCCGCAAATCAGGCAAGCTCAGTAGGGCAGGTCAATGCGGGTATTACGAAAATAGCGGATGTCGTGCAGACCAATTCCGCAACGTCAGAGCAGTGTGCGGCGGCAAGCGCGGAGCTTTCAAGCCTTGCAGGGCAGTTACAGCATGCAGTCAGCAAATATAAGCTCATTGCGGCTAAAGAAAGAGCTAAAGAGTCAGCGGATGATTTTGCGGATGAGGTATTTGTGGATAACGAAAGCATTATTTCACTGGATTCGGATTTTGGCAAATATTAAGGAAATTCTTTTCGGCCCCTGCAATCAAATGCAGGGGTAGCTTTGGATAGTCATATTAAGGAGGGAGAATGAAAATTTATGCGTCGAGAGTCCTTGAGATACCGGACCGGATTTATGAGCAGTTTTTCAATCTCCTTGACAGGAAAAGACAGGAAAAGGTAAAAGCGATAAAACACAGGGAAGAACGATTGAGGAGCGTAAGCGCGGGACTTTTGCTGCGCCATGCATTTTTGGAGGCGGGCTTTGGCGAGGATGCGTGGAGCCGGCTGGAGATTGAGGAGGGCAGCTATGGAAAGCCGTATCTGTCAAATTGCGGCGGCTTTTTTTATTCTCTTTCACATTCGGGGGAATGGGTTCTGTGTGCGGCCGACGATATGGAAACGGGCGCGGATATTCAAAAAATAGGGGCACTCAAAATGTCGGTTGCAAACAGATTTTATTCCGGGGAGGAATATAAAAGGCTGCTGGAATATGAGTCTGACAGGGACAGGCAGACCGTTGAGATGTACAAAATGTGGGTGGCAAAGGAAAGCTGCGTTAAGCTTACGGGCAGAGGAATCGGGGCGGGAATAAGCAGGTATGTTGCGGACTGCTCCTACACATATATGACGGACACCCAAACAGGCAGCCGGTTTTATATCAGGCTGTACGGGGAGATCCCGGGATATGCAGTATGTGCGTGCAGCCGCAGGCAGCGCTTCCCGGAACGGATTATTATAGCAGATGCGGACAGAATAAGTAAAACCGGAGGAAAAACATGCTAAAAGAAAACGGAAGAAATACGGTGAAAAAGGGCGAAATAATCTTTGCCAAGGGTGAGAAGGTGACGCAAATAGGAATTGTGCTTGCGGGAAAGGTTGTGATGCAGGCGGACAGCTTTAAGCTGATAAGACCGCAGGCATCATATTTGGCGTTAAACGGAATGAATGAGGAGAGCTATTCGGCAACCTATACGGCAGCAGAGGATTCCGTTGTCTATGCGCTTCCCGTGCAGGGAGAGGAAACGCTTCGGAACATTATTGCAAAGAATGCGGACTTCCGTGCGATTATGATATCCTCACAGTTTCGCAGCGCGGTGGAGCTTTACAGGATAAAAAACAGCCTTGCAGACAGGACTGAAAGGATTTTCAATTTTGCAAAGACCGGCTATGAGGATTATAAGGAGCTGTGTAAAAAATTTGACATCGCCGCAATCGGCATACAGGAGCTTGAGGAGCTGCAGCCTTATGAGGCAATCCAGGATATCAACGAGTATAGGATGCCGTATTATGAGGAGGGCGCAAAAATCCCGTTGGGCGCGAATAAGCAGTATTTCTCGTACAGTGAGGAAATGGTAAGCTTTCAGGTGAATGAGATTATGGCGCTCGTGTCGTCGTTTATCGAGGACTGCGCCGCCATGGTCGAGTACATAAAGAGCATTATCGAGGCGGTTGCGCTCAGACCAAGGCAGAATTTGTTTGAGTACATCTGCATCAAGGCGCAGGAAATGAAAAAGAAGGACGCGCTCCCTATAGAGCTTCACGTGCTTTTGTCCAACATTATAGACGAGGCGGAATTTCAGTATAATGCGCTTAGACAGCAGATTGAGGGCTTGCCGGCGTTTGATTCCGCGCACTTAAGAGAGCAGATGGCGGCGCTTGCAGGCAGAGAGGTTATTGTCAGGGAGCAGAAATCAAAGGAGGAACGTGAGGCGGAGATTAAGCGTGATGTGGCATCTCTTCCAAATTCATTGGAGCAGATTTTGAAGTACGCGCCAATCAGCGATGAGGATAAGCTGACCTTAAAGACAAATATAGAGCATTTGGTACAGGCGCCGGACCGGCTTTCCGTGGAGGACGACGTAAAGAAAGCAAAGAAGGCGATAACGCCGATTGTGTTTAAGCTCTATTTGGCATGCTATCGTAAAATCAGGGAAGGCCTGATAGCGCCGCCCAAGGCAGTAGAGCTTTTCATGAACTACGGATATATTGACGAGAGGCTTTTAGACCCCGAGCATTTGGAATTTTTGTGCGGAATTGAATACGAAGAAAATGAAGGTCCGTGCAAGGTAGTCAGCATGATGGAATGGCTCGATATGATAAAGGAAGGCGTGCGTGAGCCGTCAAAGAGCGAATTTGACGAGGATTATGCGGAAAACCTGCGCTCGCTGAAAAAGCAGGGCGAGATTACTGAGAAGGATCAAAAGGCGCTGCTCAATAATATGGATAAGCGTGTGGAGTATGAGGTAATGAATATGATGACGAGCAACATGCGCACCATTTACGGACAGCCCTCAGCGTACATGCCGATTTTATATAAGGAAGCGATATTCGGTTATCTTGATAAAATACTTGTCACTAAACGCAAAATTAACGAAAGCGTAAATAAATTGGTTAAGCTGGATTACTCCGTCTTTTACAGGGAGGTAATTTACTCTAACACCAATCTGAAAATTGTAAATGAAACAGTGATGAAAAATGTCTATCCTGACGTTATTCTGTTTCCGCTGTTTGGGCTTAACGCTTCCATGTGGCAGGAGGTAGGCGGGAAAAATAAAGGCACGCCGGCGCGCTTCTGCTTCCCGGTCATGACGAGCAAAAACATAGACGACCTTATGGTAAAAATGTTTGGGCGCTTCCGCTGGGAAATCTGCCGCTGCATACAGGGTATGGCGTGGAACGATGTTAAGGTGAAATCGCTCACCTCGGAATATATGGATTATATACAGTTTTACCGCAAAAACCGCGACCTTTCGGACGAAGCGCGCGAGAAGGTAAAGCTTCAGATACAGAAGGGCAGGAACAATTCGCGTGAAATTTACCTGTCGGATTATGAGGCGTGGATTAAAAACGAGGCGAACGGCTCCATGAAGCTGAATAAAGTGGCAAGGGAGCTTTTGGCGACGTACTGTCCGCTTGAAAAATCAATCAGGACAAGGCTCAATGCACAGAGCCCGTATGAGGTGGCTCAGGCAAGGAGCATCAGAAACGCGCAAAAGAAAAAGCAGGAATTTGAGCTTAAGATAAAGGCATTGCAGAAGGTGACTGATACGATACCCGACGAAATGATGGACACTTATAAATTTTACGCAGAAATGTAAAAATTGCCGCCGATTTTTTCGGCGGCAATTCAGACTTTAAGGATTGCTTTCCGTTTCCTCGATTTTTTCTTCATCAGCGCTGTATTCGGCGGGTGGAAGAAGAATAATGACTGTTTCGATGCGGTTGTTTTCAACCCTTGCGGCGGTAAGCGATATGCCGTCGTCGGTAACGACCTCCTCGCCCTCTGCGGGGAAGCGGTCCAAAAGCTCAATCATGATACCGCCGATGGAGTCATAATCCTCGGATTCAAAGCGGGTGTTAAGCGCATCGTTGATGTCGCTGAGATTCATGCTGCCTCCGACCTCATATTTATCATCGTCAAGCCTTTTAAAAAGCTCCGCTTCATCGGCGTCGTATTCATCACGTATTTCTCCGACAATTTCCTCAAGCAAATCCTCAATCGTGATCATGCCGGCGGTCGCGCCGTATTCATTGAGGACGAGAGCGACATTTGAGGAGGAGTGGCGCATTTCAAGCAGCAGATCCGCAGTTTTCTTATATTCATATGTGTAGTAGCCTTCGCGCATAATGTCGCGTATCTGAAATGCGTTACGGTCACTTACCAAAAGAAAATCCTTTATATTGGCAAAACCTATTATATTGTCGACTTCATCCTCGTAGACGGGAATACGTGTATACATGGAGTCGCGGAAAATGCCGAGCAGCTCGTCATATGAGGCGTTGACGTCAACCGTAGTCATATCTATGCGCGGAATCATGATATCCTTTGCCACGGAATCGCCAAAATCAAACACATTATAAATCAGATTTTTCTCCTCCTGCTCAATGACGCCGTCCTCATGACTCACGTCAACATAGGTTTTCAGCTCCGTTTCCGTCATAGCGGCGCGGTTTGACTGGTCAATATGCATAAGTTTCAGGAAAAACCCAGAAATTTTATCTATAATGAAAATCACGGGTGTGAGCGCCTGCATTAAAAAATAAATTATAACCGAATAGGTAAGGGAAAGCTTTTCGTTGTTGTACATTGCCCAGGTCTTAGGGACAATCTCTCCGAATATAAGAACGAGCAGAGTAAGTATACCTGTGGCAATACCGACAGCAGCGTTTCCCCATATGCGGATAACAAGCGATGTCATGAGGGAGGAGGCGCTGATATTTACGATATTGTTTCCGATAAGTATGGTACTTATCAGCTTACTTCTGTTATCGAGAATTTTTTGAAGTGTGAGCACCCGCCCTTTGGGATTTTCCTCCACCATTGCGCGGATTTTGACGCTGCTTATGGTCGTAAGGGCAGTTTCGGCTGAAGAGAAAAACGCCGACAGTATCAATAATATTGCAAGAATCATTAGTTGTATGGCACCAGGGGTATCCAAAGTAAAATCACTCCTTTTTTCATTGTATGGGAAAGTGCGTTCTGTACGATAAAACGCTCCGCGAGGATGTGCCGACGGCACATTCTTTATTAAAAAAGCTTCAGATAAAGCATATCCAAATATATATTAGCATAGATTATATCAGCGTCAAACAAATAATACAAGATAATTAACAAAATTTTATGGAGGTTTTGACATGAAAAGCGGATTTGCAACGGAACGACTGGTGGCACTGTTAAAATGCCTGCTTGCCGCGTATCTGATAACCGGCGTGATGCTGCTTGCGGTGGCGGGATTGTTGTACAAGTTTTCACTCGGGGAAAATGTGGTGGACATCAGTATCATTGTGGTATACTGCCTGTCATCGCTGCTTGCGGGACTGTTCTTTTCCAAGGGTGCGGCAAGCCGCAGGTTTCTGTGGGGGATGGCTGCGGGAGTGCTATACTTCCTTATTATATGTGCAGTGACGTTCGCGGTGGAGGGGGAGCTGCAGATTTTTGGCAATTCCTGCGTTACCACGCTGTTTATCTGTGCGGGAAGCGGGATGCTCGGCGGAATGCTCGGCTGAGGGCAGTGGTAAATATTTGTAAATTTTTGAAAAATATTGTTTTTTGGGAGAAAATATGTTAAGTTAGTTAAGATTAACATAAAGCACAGAGGAGAGAATGCGAATGAAACACACGGGTACTAAAATGAAAGCACTCATTATGGCGATTGTGATTACGGTCGCTGCAATAATTCCGCAGACAAAAGCATGCGCCGCTCCAAACGAGGTGGCATCGGCAGCAATCGGAATTGACGTGTCGCGCTATCAGGGTCTGATTGATTGGGATTTGGTGGCGGCGTCAGGCGTGCAGTTTGCGATGATACGCGTGGGCTACCGGACCAATGCAACGGGAGTCTTAAACGAGGACCCTTATGCGAGATACAATCTGCAGGAGGCGCAGCGCGTGGGCATAAAGACAGGCGCATATTTTTATTCCACGGCAATAACCGCCGAGGAAGCGCTTGAGGAAGCAGTGTTTACGGCAAATCTGCTGGATAAATACAAGATTACATTTCCGGTTGCGTTTGACAGCGAGGGCTATAAAAACAGTGCAAACCGCCATTACGGCTTAGATAAGGCTTATCGGACGGCGCTGGCGGTCATCTTTTTGGACACGATAGCGTCAAGAGGCTATACGCCGATGTTTTATAATTCAAAAAGCGATATGGAGAGCAGCGCATATTGGGATATGGCTGTGCTGAACAAATATAAGGTATGGGCGGCATGGTACCCATCCGACCCGTTCCCGATTACAACGGCATGCACCTATACAGGCGTTCACGCAATGTGGCAATACACCAATAAGGCTGCCATTGCGGGAATAGGGACAACGGTGGACATGAATGTGTCGTATTTTAATTATGACGGTATCGCGGACGCTAAGGATCCGTCGGGAGCCGAGCATGTTGACGCGGCGTCGGCATCGCTTGTGCAGTACACGGAGGTGAGCGAGGTGGTCACGCCCAACACTGCGGATCTGAATCTCAGAACGGAGCCGGGGACGGCAAGCGACGCCACCATTGTCGTGGCAATAAACCCCGGCGACATGATTATGCGCACGGGTATCGGCAACAACGGCTGGTCGAGGGTAGTGCTCAACGGTCAGATATTGTACGCTTATACGGCATATTTGGATAAGGTTCTGTAAAAAAGCTGACGCAAAAACGAAAAAACTCTTTTCTTGCAACAAATTATGTGATATACTACAAAAAGCTAATATTGCCGGCTGTGATATTTTGCGGGCGGCAAATAATATCGGATAAGGAGGCGCGTGGTATGAAGCACATCAAAACATTAACGACCAGAGATTATAAAGAGTCAATGAAAAAGGGCGGATGCGGCGAATGTCAGACATCCTGCCAGTCAGCTTGTAAGACATCCTGCACAGTGGGCAATCAGAGCTGTGAGAATACAAAGTAAGGATGTTTTACGGCGGCATTTCGCAATAGAAAACAGTTTTAACGGTGTAAGCAGCGGTTTTTCGGTAATCGCTGCTTATTATCTGTCCTGTATCAGGATAATATTTTAACAATACGGAAAAGGAACGGATAAAGTTGATACATCAGTATAAAAATAACGGCTACAATATAGTTTTGGATGTGAACAGCGGCTCGGTCCATGTTGTGGAGGACATGGCTTACGATGTCATTGCCTGCATCACGGAAAAAGGGCTGGAGAACGCAAGCCCTGAAAAAGCCATGGAAACGCTTGCAAAAAGCTTCCCCGGCAGGAACGGTGAGCTTGAGGAGATTGTCGGTGAAATTTATGAGCTTAGGGAGGCCGGCATGCTCTTTACGGAGGACATATACGAAAAGAGCATCGACGCTTTTAAAAACCGGGAAACCGTGATAAAGGCGTTGTGTCTGCATATTGCCCATGATTGTAATCTGAAATGTAAATATTGCTTTGCGGAGGAGGGCGAATATCACGGAAGGCGCGCGCTGATGAGCTTTGATGTCGGAAAAAAAGCGCTTGACCTTTTGGTTAAGGCTTCCGGGAGCCGCGTCAACCTTGAGGTTGATTTTTTTGGCGGGGAGCCGCTTATGAATTGGGACGTGGTAAAGGAATTGGTGGAATACGGCAGAAGCCTTGAAAAGCCCTTTAATAAAAAGTTCCGCTTTACGCTTACGACAAACGGAGTCCTTTTAAATGACGATATCATAGAGTTTGCCAATAAGGAAATGGCAAACGTGGTTCTGAGCGTCGACGGAAGAAAGGAAATTCATGATAAGATGCGTCCGATGGCAGGCGGTCAGGGAAGCTATGACCTTGTAATGCCGAAGTTCAAAAAGGTCGCGGAAAGCAGAAATCAGACCAACTATTATGTGCGCGGAACATTTACGCATTTTAATAAGGATTTTGCCGCGGATGTCTGCCATTTGGCGGATTTGGGCTTCAGGCAGATATCGGTGGAGCCGGTGGTGGCGCCCCCGACGGAGGAGTACGCGCTTGTCGAGTCGGATTTGCCGCAGGTGCTTGCCGAGTATGATAAGCTTGAGGCTGAGATGCTTAAGCGCCATAAAGAAGGAAGGGCTTTTAATTTCTTTCATTTTATGATAGATTTAAAGGGCGGCCCGTGCGTATACAAGCGTTTGTCGTGCTGCGGTTCGGGCACGGAGTATTTGGCGGTGACTCCGTGGGGGGACCTTTATCCGTGCCACCAGTTTGTGGGGCAGGAGGAATTTCTCATGGGAAACGTGGACGAGGGCGTTATAAACACGGATATCCGCGAGAAATTTAAAACATGCAATGTATATTCAAAGCCAAAATGTAAGGATTGCTTTGCTAAATTTTATTGCAGCGGCGGCTGCGCGGCAAATTCCTACAATTTCAACGGAAGCATTTACGATACATATGATTTGGGCTGTGAGCTTCAGAGAAAACGGGTTGAATGTGCAATTATGTTAAAGGCGGCGTTAGACGAAGAGGATGCATAAAAGCAGCAGGTTTGTGACTGCACAAGCATTGATTTATGCGCAAAAAACATCAGCGGACTAAAGTCCGCAGAAATGAGGGTAACAATGAAAAAAAGCAGAGGGATATTAACCTTAGTCCTGACTCTTGTGGTCATAGCAGCGTTGGGATATGTGGCAGTGTTTGGAATAGGCGCCGGGAAGGCAGGCGCGGCTTCTGAGATTAAGCAGGGGCTCGACCTTGCGGGCGGCGTCAGCATTACCTATCAGGTAGTCGGTGAAGAAAAGCCTTCATCGGAGGATATGGCGGACACGATTTACAAGCTTCAGAAGCGAGTTGAGGATTACAGCACGGAGGCACAGGTATATCAGGAGGGCGACGACCGCATTAACATTGAAATTCCGGGCGTGTCGGATGCAAACACCATTCTTGAGGATTTGGGTAAGCCGGGCGCGCTGTATTTCATAGCGGCGACGGATGCTGACGGCAATGAGAATTATTCATACACAGGCTCGGGGACTACAGGGTATTCACTCAATAAAACAATTGATGAGATGTTAGAGGACGGAAGCATCGTGCTTGAGGGTACGGATGTGTCATCCGCGCAGGCAGGCACGTCGAGCGATTCGCTTGGAAACAGCCAGTTTGTTGTTGAGCTTGTATTTACGTCTGAGGGAACGGAAAAGTTTGGCGAGGCTACGACAAAGGCTTACGCAAACGGCGAAACCATCGGTATTTATTATGACGACGATTTTATCAGCGTGCCGACAGTGCAGGCGGCGCTTACGGACGGAAAGGCTCAGATTACCGGCATGAGCAGCTATGAGGATGCCGAAAAGCTTGCAAGCCAGATACGTATCGGCGGGCTCAAGCTTGAGCTTGAGGAGCTTCGCTCCAACGTGGTAGGCGCGCAGCTTGGAAACGAGGCAATCAACACAAGCCTTATGGCGGCGCTTATAGGTCTTATCATTATTGCCGTGTTTATGCTTGCCGTTTATCGCATTCCCGGACTGGCGTCCGTGCTTGCATTGATTATTTATACGATTTTGGTTGTGCTGTTTTTGAATATGTTCGAGATTACGCTCACGCTCCCCGGTATTGCGGGTATCATCCTCTCTATCGGTATGGCGGTTGACGCAAACGTGATTATCTTTGCGCGTATCAGAGAGGAGATTACGGCGGGAAAAACGGTAAGGAGCGCTATCGACGGCGGCTTTAAAAAGGCTTTGTCTGCGATTGTCGATGGAAACGTGACAACGCTGATTGCCGCATTCGTGCTCGGAGTGAAAGGCTCGGGTACGGTAAAGGGCTTTGCGTATACGCTTGCGCTTGGTATTGTCATTTCAATGTTTACGGCGCTTGTTATTACAAGGCTGATTTTAAAGGCACTGTTTGCGGTCGGCTTTAAGGACGTGAAGTTTTACGGAAAGAACAAGGAGAGAAAAACAATCAATTTCCTTGGAAAGAGAAATATTTTCTTTGCGGCTTCCGTTGCCGTTATTGTAATCGGTTTTGTATTTATGGGAGTAAACAAGGCGTCGGACGGCAAGATACTGAATTACAGTCTTGACTTTGTGGGCGGCACATCCACCAGCGTAACCTTCAACGAGGATATGGATTTGGCGACGATTGACTCGACGGTGGTGCCGGTATTCAGCGATATTACGGGCGACGG
Source organism: Lachnospiraceae bacterium (assembly GCA_021202335.1). Taxonomy (GTDB): domain Bacteria; phylum Bacillota; class Clostridia; order Lachnospirales; family Lachnospiraceae; genus COE1. Next base: position 6,210 of record JAJQDE010000023.1, on the reverse strand, counting down.
CGCCGTGCAGGTACAGAAGGTTGCAGGCTCCAACGAGGTGATTTTCAAGACAAGGGAGCTTAATGTTGACGAAAGGCAGGAGCTTGAGCAGGCGCTTGTTGACAATTTTGACGTCAATAATGAGCTGATAACGGCGGAAACCATCAGCTCTACCATCAGCTCCGAGATGAAGAGCGACGCGATTGTGGCTGTCTTGCTTGCAGCGGTCTGCATGCTGATTTATATTTGGTTCCGGTTTAAGGATATCCGCTTTGCGGCAAGCTCCATTGCGGCGCTTTTGCATGACGTGCTGGTTGTGCTTGCGTTTTATGCGGTGGCAAAGGTATCGGTGGGCAGCACCTTTATTGCATGTATGCTTACGATAGTGGGTTACTCAATTAACGCAACGATTGTTATTTTTGACCGTGTCAGGGAGAACCTTGCGGGCATGCTTAAGAAGGACAGCCTTGAGGAGCTTGTAAATAAAAGCATAAGCCAAACGCTTTCAAGAAGTATATTTACTTCCCTCACTACCTTTATTATGGTGGCGGCGCTGTACATTCTCGGCGTTACGTCAATCAGGGAGTTTGCGCTTCCTCTTATGGTGGGTATTGTGTGCGGTACATATTCTTCTGTCTGCATCACGGGCGCGCTTTGGTATGTGCTTAGGACTAAAATCGTAAAGAAATCGTAACGGAAAGCTTTTATTTATGAATATGGTACAAAATAAAAAATCCCATGGCAAATTCTGTCATGGGATTTCCGCGGCAGTCCTAAAGTGGATTGCGGTGCTCAGTATGCTGACGGACCATTTTGCGGTCGCGGTATATCAGTATCTGCCGGGGAGGAGCGCAGGCGTTTATCATGCGCTCAGGGGAATTGGGCGCATTGCCTTTCCGATTTATTGTTTTCTTTTGGCGGAGGGTTTTTTTCATACGAAAAGCGTGTGGCGGTATCTGAGAAATCTGCTGCTGTTTGCGCTGCTTTCGGAGATACCGTTTAACATGGCGGTTTTCGGGCATATTTTTTACTTAAAGGGTCAGAATGTGTATTTTACGCTGGCATTGGGGCTGTGCGCCATGCTCCTGCTCAAACGCTTTGAGGGCTTTTCGGCGCCACGGCTTTTGGCTCAGGCTGCTGTTGCTGCCGTATTCCTGCTGCTGGGGCAGCAGCTTGAGGTTGATTATCATTGGAAGGGCATCGCTTACATAATCCTTTTTTATTATCTGAAAAATTTTCAGCTTAAACAGGGTGTGTCAGCGTTAATTGGTGCTGCAGCGTTTGCGGTGTATGAAAAAGAAGCGGTGTTTGCGTTTCTTCCGATTTATTTTTATAACGGAGAGCGGGGCAGGCAGCCAAAATATCTGTTTTACGCCATATATCCGCTGCATTTGGCGGTATTTGGCATACTGCGGCTTTGGCTTATGTGAGCTGCCGGAATACGGAAAGCTGGCTTCAGATAACAGGAGAGAATGGGGACATTATGGCAAATTGGAGAGTAGCGGCAAAACGGGCGGATTTTGACGCCATAGCGCGGAAATATCATATCAGCCCCGTGGCTGCGCGTATTATCAGAAACAGGGACATCATTGACGATGCGGATATTGACTGCTTTCTGAACGGCGGCAGGAGGGATTTACATTCGCCCCTTCTGCTGAAGGATATGGAAAAGGCGGTTGATATGCTGCTTTTGAAAATAGAGGAAAAAAAGAGGATACGCATTATCGGCGACTATGATATTGACGGAGTGTGCTCCACCTATATTTTGTACAGGGGACTTAAGGAGTGCGGGGCGCAGGTCGATACGGCAATCCCCCACAGAGTCCTTGACGGCTATGGCTTGAACGAGAGGCTTATCCGCGCGGCATATGAGGAGGAGACGGACACGGTGCTCACCTGTGACAACGGCATTGCGGCATATTCGCAGATAGAATATGCTGATTCGCTGGGAATGACCGTGATTGTCACCGACCATCATGAGGTGCCGTATGAGGAACACGATGGGGTGCGTACATATCAGGTTCCGCCCGCGTATGCGGTGGTTGACCCAAAGCAGGAGGACTGCGGATATCCCTTTCCGGAAATCTGCGGCGCGGTGGTGGCATACAAGCTTGTGCTGCTGCTTTTGGCAAAGCGCGCGGGAAAGACCTGGCAGGAAATCCTGGAAACGGAGCTTGGGCTTGAGCTTTTGGAGCTTGCAGCCTTTGCCACGATCGGCGATGTGATGGAGCTTCGCGGCGAGAACCGCCTTATCGTAAAATCGGGACTGTCGCTTATGAAAAACACAAGGAACCTCGGATTAAAGGCTCTGATGGATGTGACGCAGATAAAGCCGGAGCAGATAAAGCCGTATACAATCGGCTTTGTGCTCGGACCGTGCCTGAACGCCACGGGAAGGCTTGACACTGCCGGAAACGCGCTTGAGCTTTTCAAGGCGGAGAGCATGGAGAGCGCGGCAACTTTAGCGGGCGACCTGAAGGCGATGAATGACAGCAGGAAGGAGCTTACCCGGAAGGGCGTGGAGGCGGCGGTAAAGCTGATTGAGGAGCAGGGGCTTTTAAAGGACAGGGTGCTTGTGGTCCGGCTGCCGGAGGTGCATGAAAGCCTTGCGGGCATTATCGCGGGAAGATTAAGGGAAAAATACTGCAAGCCTGTTTTTGTGCTCACGGACGCGGAGGACGGTGTAAAAGGCTCCGGGCGTTCCATCGAGGCTTTTCATATGTACGACGAGATGACCAAATGCAGGGAGCTGTTTACCAAATACGGCGGACATAAGCTTGCCGCAGGGCTTTCCCTTCCTGAGGAAAATGTGGAGGCGTTCAGGAGAGCGTTAAATGAGAACTGCACACTGACGGCTGCGGACTTTGAGGAGAAGGTGCTGATTGACGTGCCGATGCCGATGGACTATGCGACGCCTGAACTGGTGCGCGAGCTTGAGCTGCTCGAGCCTTTCGGAAACGGCAATCCCAAGCCGCTGTTTGCGCACAAGGACTTAAAGCTGCTGTCGGGGCGGATTTTAGGCGCGAACAGGAATGTCGGCAAATATGAGGTCGAGGGAAACTCGGGAAAACGCTTTGACATGATGTATTTTGGAGATTTGGAGGCGTTTGACTTATTTTTGCAAAAGAAATTCGGAAACGCCGCAGTAAAGCGGCTGTATGAGGGCGGCGCTTCGGGGCTTTCGCTCTCCGTCGTATATTACCCTGATATCAATGAATATCGTGGAAGGACATCCTTGCAGATGGTGATGAAATATTATCAGTGAAAGGAATTGTTTTTGATTAGTTTATAAAAAAAATTTATTTTTTATGATATTGTCACACTTTAGACACATTTATATACTATATTTATTTACAGATAGTTGAGCACTCACTATCTCCCCCCTCATAAGAAAATAGAGAGAAAACCCGAGTAAAATCGGGTTTTCTTGCGTTTATGGAAAAAGAGATTTCCTATTGCTATTCTATCTGAACACCGATATAATACTATCAGATGAAAAATTCAGGAAAATAGGGATTATCCCTTTATCGTTTGAAGCATGAGGCAGAAGAATGAGCTTATTAGAAATATTGGAAAAGCAAAAACAGTATGAAGCATTAAAAGATACGCTCCCACAAATGACACTTGATTCCTATGAACGGTCGTTTGAAGTGGAGTATACGCATCATTCCACAGCCATTGAGGGCAATACGCTGACTCTTATGGAAACCAAGGTTGTATTAGAGGATGGAATTGCCATTGGGGGAAAGCCGCTCAGAGAGATTTATGAAGTCGTAAATCATAAGAAGGCATACCGGTATGTGAAGGAATGTATCAGGCAGGGACTTGTATTGGATGAGAAAATCGTAAAAGACATTCATGCCCTGCTGATGGAGAATATAATGCCGGGCGGTTTTTACCGCCAGGAAGAGGTTATGATTAGCGGCGCAAGCCATACTATGCCGGCAGGAAATGAAATGTACAGCCGGATAAAGAATTTTTATGCAGAGCTACGGGAGAAGAACCGCTTAAACGGAGTGGAGCTTGCGGCATGGACCCATGCGGAATTTGTGAGCATACACCCGTTTGCGGATGGAAATGGAAGAAACTCCCGACTGCTTATGAACTATCAGTTGTTGAGCAAAGGCTTTTTGCCGGTATCTGTTGCAAAGGAAAACAGGCTGGATTATTACAACGCACTGGATAAATATGCCGCACAGGGGGAACTGAGCGACTTTATGGAACTGGTGGCGGGATTGGAAGAGAAGCAGTTAGATAAGTATCTTGCCGGAAAAACCTAATGTAGAATTGTACTTATTTTTATGTAAAGATTAAATTAATACATGATTGGAAGGATTGGAATATGATTACGGTAGAATTAAAGTATTAATTCCGCATCAGCAGGATAAATTCCTGCCGAATGTGGCATTTTATCATATAGAAAGCGCATCCTTTATTTTTGGGGGTGCAAATACACAAAAATAGTAAGGACTATTGAAATACAAATAATTCAGTGATAAAATGGCGTTACCAAAATTCGTGCAATGCACAAAAACAAGGAGTGACACTGTGGAGATTAAGAGAGATTCATACCTTGAACAGTTAAAGATAAGAAAAGATAACGGAATGATAAAGATTATCACGGGAATCAGGAGATGCGGCAATTCTTTCATATTAATACTTTCTGCTCAATGAGGATAGTTTTGAGTTTTAGTATGGAAGGAGATAATATATCCGGATAATTTTCAAATTGAAGTATGTGAGTCAAAAGATATGTAGAACAGTAATCTATAAAGGCTGTCGCAAAACTATTGACAAAATACAGATTATTGTATATATTAATTTTAACAGAGTTGCCCGAAGTCATTTGGCATTGGGGACCAAGCTGAGCTTTGCGCTCAGCTTTTTTACTTTACGGAGGTGTTTGCTTTGGAATTAAAGAAGCCGATTACATTTGATGAACAGATAGATATGCTTAAAATGCACGGAATGGATGTTGCAGACATTATATTTGCCAGGGAAGTGCTTAAAACAATAAATTATTATCGGTTTACAGGCTATGCTTTGCAATTCAGAAAAAAACCTAATGAGAGCAGATATGTTGATGGCATCACTTTTGAGCAAGTGTATCGTATATATAAATTTGACGAGGTATTGCGTGATATACTGAGAAGATATATTGAAAAATCGGAAATATATTACCGAACGCAGATAGCATATGGATTTTCTGTTGTAAAATGTACTACTCCTCCGTATGAGCAACATTATGATGAACGAAATTTTTTTAATAAAAAGGGTTATAACGAAGTGATGGATAATTTTGCTAAAGAAAAGAATTATTACAAGGACAGCCTTGTAGTGAAACACCATAAAGAAAAATATGCAAGCAGGATGCCACTTTGGGTTATGGTTGAGCTGATGTCATTTTCAAATCTTTCAAAGCTGTATAGCTCAATGTATTTTTCGGAAAAAGAAGTCATTGCAGATGCAATTGGTATCGGAAAAACTACGTTAGAAAATCATTTGCATTGTTTGTCAGTATTGAGAAACAAGTGTGCTCATGCAGCAAGATTATATAATACGGAATTCAATCCGCCGGCTAAATTTACATCATCATTTTTGAAAAAACATCCGGAAGTGAAAAACAATTCGTTGTTTGCATATGTTTTGGTACTATTAAAAAGACTGCCGGACAAATGCAGCAAAGAGGCTTTTTTGCAAGCAATTGAGATTGTAATAGACGAATACAGGGGTGATATTGACATGAGGTTAATTGGATTTCCTGAAAATTACTTAAATATTTTAGAGGCGCAGTCGATGCAGAGATAGTTTTTGCAGAATTGGAGAAAAAGCATTTTGGATAAATTGTTATCTTCCGCATTGATGAGCTGCACAAAACAGTTTATGTGGTAACTATACAGTAGTCCTTTTTTGTTGCGCGCTTTGTTGCGCTTAGAGTTGCATGCGTTTATTTGCAAAATATCAGGAAGTGTGAAAAAATAGAAGTGTAGCATTAATCATGAGCAACCAAAAACAGTAGCAAAGCAAGAGAGGAGAGAGGTTATGCTTAAGAAAACTATTTTAAATGCGGCATTAAGAAAAGCCTTGTCTGTGATGCTCACAGCCTCGCTGATACTCGGGGGGGGGGGTATAACCACATACGCCTGGGCGAATACGGCGGCGGAGGAAACCGCAGCGGTGGTATCGGCAGTAGTGGTATTGACGGAGGAACCGCAGGCGGAAGCAGCCCGG